>NZ_KE384471.1:40342-160562 GCF_000425885.1 Schleiferilactobacillus harbinensis DSM 16991 | reverse complement strand
AAACTGCCTTCTGGCGTCACACCGATCATGCATTCCGATCAAGGCTGGCAATACCAAACCCGTGAATACCAGATCCGGTTACACGCCATGGGAATCGTTCCAAGCATGTCCCGCAAAGGCAACTGTCATGACAATGCCCCAATGGAAAGTTTCTTCAACCTGCTTAAGCGTGAACGTCTCAATCGACAACCGATTAAGGATATTAAGGAGCTGAAACAAATCGTGACGCATTACGCCAGATGGTTTAATCATGATCGAATTTCACTGAACAAAAACGGCCTGACCCCGATTGAATATCGGAATCAAACCGCTGCGTAATTAATTTCCAAACTGTCTAACTTTTTTGTTGCACTTCAAAATTCCGTGGCAATGTGGGTGTTTTTGGCGAAGACCCGGTCCCAAATGGCAAACATTTCCTGCACTTTGGGCAGGTCTTGGATCAGTGACAGCTTGAAGGCCCCGGTGTTGTCGTTCAGCGGATGGTTGAGCGAAACCCGCTGGAGCACGACATGCAAATAGATGCGGATCGACTGCCGCGTATTTTGGGGCAATCGGCCGGTGACTTCTTCTTGAAAGTCATGGATAAATTCCTCAATTTGCGGATTGTTGGCATTGGTCAAGCGGGCATCATGTCCGTTGACGACACTGAACAACTGGTAATAAAAGTGGCGAATATCCAATTCTCGGCCTTGCAAACGATTATTGCGAATCACCAAATGGAACTCTGCCAAATACTCGTTCAAGCGAGTCACGTGGCGGAACAAAGTGGATGAACTCATCAATAAGGCCCGCTGCAGGGCGGTCATGGTGAACTCGTTGTGCCAGAAAATGTAGATCAATATCTGGTACGCAGAACTGTCTCGAATCAGCATGTTCGTCACGTCATCAAGGGTGGGCAGGTTGATCAGGTCGAGAATATACTCGGCTTCCGGCGACCCTAAGTGGAATGGGGCGTTAGGGAAAAGGTTATTCAGCTGATCCCCGAGGATCGCCATGTGGTCGGCAATTAAGCGCGGATCCACCTGCAGATCAGTGGCCATTTGTTTGCGGGTGGCATGGCCGTTATGGGTGTATAGGTATTGAACGAAAGTAAGATCTTGGCGCACGCGCGGTTCCAAGAAATCTTCTTTTTCCATGATAAGTCAGTCCCCCTAGTTGGCGCAGCCCGTTCCCCGAACGGACTGCGTCTCTTTTCACTATCTTTCGTATTGATTATAGTGGGAAATGGGAATTAAAAAAACCAATCAGCCTCACAAACTGCAAAAATTTGTGAAGTGATTGGTTTAGTTGCGTAAAAGGAAGCTTAAAAGCACTACTTAAACAAGTTCACGATCTGGTTCCAGACGTTCTGGAAGAACTGACCGATGGCGTCCAAGACCTTTTGCAGCAGGTTCCGGTTCTCCTGAGTATTCAGCTTATCAAAGATACCCTTGGCATTGCTTTGAATATCGTTCATGACCTTGCTGGCCTGTTCCTTGAAGCTGCTGCTGTTCAGGGCACCGGAATTACGGATCTCCACCAGAATGTTGATGATCTGCTGCTTCTGGTTATTGTTGATGATGGTGCCCAGATTGTTCTTGTTCAGCTGGTTATTGACGATGGTGGTGATGTCGCCAGTAGAAATGCTGGTTCCTTTTTGCGCCATTTCTTCCTTAGCACCGGCCACGGCATTGTTCAACTGGGCATCGGAGTATCCGTCCTTACCCTTGTTGGCCTGGTTGATGTCGTTCAGGGTACTCATTTCGTTCTGAGCGGCAGTGACCTGTTTCTGGTTCAACGCATCGCCGTTTTGGGCAAAGGCGGCGTAAACGCCGGCCAGGGCGCCAGAACCGTCAATGGGCACGGCCGAAGTGACGTAGATATTGGCATCCGTCACGCCGGCGGTCAGCGCGGCGTTTTTATACTGATCCGCGGTGATCTGGGTAATGTTGTTCTTGCCGTTATAGGGCAGGATCTGAACGTTGATACCGCTGCCGCTGCTGGTCTTTTGAACGGCGGCACTGGACCAGACGCCGGAACTGCTGGTGAAGGATGAACCGCTGGGGTTCAGGTATTTGACCAGGGTATCTCCGGTGACGGTGATCGTGTTATAGCTGGCCCCATTCAGCGGGGCGGTTAAGGTACTGATGGTGCCGCTCTTTTGACTATCCGTTAGACTGGTGCCCAGGGTAACAATGGGCTGGCTCCAGTTATCCGCGGCGTGGGCTGGGGTGGACAGGAGCAGCGCGCCAGCCACGGCGGTGATCAAAATCGCTAGAAAACGAAATAACTTGCGCATGATTTCTTTCCTCACTTCTCGATGATGTAGGTCCAGTATACCAGCGAACGCCCGCTGCGGAGTTCCGTAACGGGCGTTCTTAAGGTCTGCATAAGCAAAATCAGTCTTCCGACCGAGTTAACTGACCCACGAGCGCATTGACCAAAGCGTCGGTTTCTTTCAAGGTGACGTCGTTCACGTCGGGCCGGGGACTGGCAGTTGTCAGCCAGTGCAGGCCTTCGGTGGGGACACCGTAGAGGTAGACGTTGGCCAACGGATCGCCGGCGGCAGTGATCAAGGCGTCGGTTTGACGATCCACGCTGATTGCCCCGGTGGGCTGGACTTGATCGTTGAGATGCAGCGTGTGGGGCTGAAGCAGGCCGTTTTTATTCAGGCTCTGAATCAGCGGATTGTCCGCGGTGGGATAATTGACGGCTGGCAGCCGCGCTTCGATCAGACTGCTGGCCCGATATTGGCGGGCGGGGTATTTCATGGAGCGGACTGTGAAACCCAGCGGCTCTGTCTCAACCGTCATGGCCGGACCCACCAGGGTCACGATACCGGCGGAAACCAGGGCGGCCAGTTCTTGGATGCGGTGCGCCGGCGGACCGATGGACAGGAAATCATTGATTGGCTGGAATTCCTTTAAGAAAATCTGCCAATAGTCCGTATCGCTGAGCAGCCCCTTTTCCACCACCTGACGAATCGGGTCGCGCATGTCCCGGAAGACTTCCAAGGCACTGGTCAGGGGGCCGGTCTTGGTCCCCCGGGCGGCTTCGGTGTAATCTCGGGTTAAGTAATCTTGAATGTAGCGGGGGAAACTGGCGGCGTCCGTATTTTGGGCGGGGTTGATCAAACTCGGCCAATCCCAGAGCTGAGCGGCTGGGACGCCGAACTGGTTGGCACTGCGGGTCGGATGGGCCGTGGCGCGCATAGCCGCCTGCAGCTGGGCCAAGTCAATGGCCGGATACTGTTCTTGCACCAGCAAGCTGTAGTAGACGTACTCCACTTCGGCTTGCAGCAGATGCCAGAAAGTCAATCCGGAGACGTGCCCGGCCGCCTGCCATTCGGCCAATTTGGCCGGGGTCAGAAATTGCGGCACGTCCTCTTCGCCATCAGCCTTTTGGTTGTAACCTTTGGCCCGGTACGGGAAGCCGCCGCGGGAGCTGGCGTAAATATGCGGTTCGTTGCCGGCGGGCCGATAGGTCAAGCGGCCGTCTTTATCGGCGGCGAACGTGCCGCCCCGGCCGGTCGTTAAAAGGGTGACGTAGTCAAAAAAGCTCAGCCCCAGCCCGCGCAGAATGACCCGTTCGCCATTTTTGTTATTGACTTCGATTTTTTTGAGCAGCGGCGCCGCGTCGGCTGGGTTGCGCTGCGGGATATACAACAGATCGTTTTGGACCGCATGGCGGGCAAACTTTTCCTGTTCATCCGTCAGCTTGTTTTCGCTGTAGCCCAGAGCCATGACGACCCCATTGACGGTGGTATGTTGGCGGCCCGCCGTGAGCCGCACCGCGGTGGGGCTTTGCCACTGGAGATCGGTGACCTGGGCGGGTTGGAAGGTGATGTCGGCGTCGGCCGCCTGACCGCGGACGAACTCGTAGAACCACTGGTTATAGGCACCGTATAATGCGCGGGTGGCATAGCCGCGTTCGGACAGTTGGGCCGCTTCCCGGCGCAGGGCCTGGGTCGTGGACCAGGTCTGTTTGGGCAGCCAGTCCGGGGCCACCTGTTTGCTCCACTCGTAGAGGTTGGGTCCAGTGGTGAGGGGACCGCCGCTCAAAGTCACGGAAGCATCCGTGAACAGGGTGATCTGAATGGGGATGGTATTCATGATCAAGGCCAGCGGCTGTTCCGGCTGCCAAACCATGCCGCCGATACCGGCTGGATCGTATAATGTGACCGAAAGCGGGAAATGATCCCGGTTATGCCGGGCGACCAGACGCTCCAGGGTCATTAACCCCCGGGGGCCGGCCCCGATAATTGCGATTTTCATGATGATTGCTCCTTCTTGAACTCGTTAGTCTATATAGTAGCATGTTCAGTCAATAATAAGCGTCAGCGTGCTCGCCCGGCATGATGGTATAATTAACCGGAAGAATTTTACTCGATCATTACAGGAGGGCCATATGCCAAAAGTATTAGCCGTGAATGCCGGCAGTTCTACGTTGAAATTTCAAGTTATCGCCATGCCTGAAGAGACGCTCCTCGCGTCCGGCGGTATCGATCGGGCCAGCAGTCCGGATGCCGTTTTGACGATCAAAGATGCCCAGGGTCAGACCCATGAGAGCCGCGCGCACTTAGAGAATATTGACCACGCGGTGGACACACTGCTCACCACCCTGGTCGCCCAGGGGGTGCTGACCAGTCCCGACGAATTGGCCGGCATTGGTCACCGGGTCGTGGCCGGCGGCGAGAAATTTGCCGCGCCGACGCTGGTGACGCCCCAGGTCTTAAAGGACATTGCCGCATTAGCCGAATACGCACCGCTGCATAACCCTAGCGAAGCAGCTTATATTGAAGCCTTTGCCCGCCGGCTGCCCCAGACGCCGGCCGTCGCGGTGTTCGACACAGCGTTCCACCAAACTATGCCCAAAGTCAATTATCTCTACAGTATTCCGATGACTTACTATCGCCAGTTTGGTGCCCGCCGTTACGGTGCCCATGGCACCAGTCATGCTTATGTGGCCCACGAGGCGGCTAAGCTGCTGCACCGGGACTTGGCGAGTTTGAGGCTGGTCACCCTGCATCTGGGCAATGGGGCCTCCGCCGCGGCTATTCAGCGCGGCGCGTCCCTTGATACATCCATGGGCTTCACGCCGCTGGCCGGCTTGACCATGGGCACCCGCAGCGGGGATATTGATGTCTCCCTGGTGGCTTATTTAGCCAACAAGACCCATCAATCCTTCGCCGATATGGTCCAAATATTGAACGACAAATCGGGGATGCTGGGATTGACGGGTCTCTCATCTGATTTCCGGGACATTGACGCGGCCGCCCAAGCAGGCAATGAACGGGCCATCTTGGGTGAAAAAGTCTTCATTAACCGGGTCGTGAAATACATTGGCGCCTATACCGCCGAAATGGGCGGCCTGGATGCCATTGTCTTCACCGGCGGCGTTGGGGAGCATCGCGGCTCCTTGCGCCATGGCGTTTTACAGCAATTAGCCTACATGGGGATCGTGGAAGATCCAGCCCAAGTCAACGCCCAGGCCACGGCTTTTCTCACGACGCCGGCGTCGGCTGTGCAGGCCCTGGTTGTGACGACGAACGAAGAAGTGATGATTGCGCGCTCGGTAATGCAGGTGACTGCTCACTAGGCACATACTGCGCCAAGAAGCGCTTGACCCGGGCGGCGTATTCCTGCGGAGCCGTCGCAAACGAGTTGGCGTGGGTCGCTCCGGGTACCAGCCACATGTCCTTGGGCGCTGAGGTGGCATTGAAACAGTCAATACACATGGACGTGGGCACGTAGGTGTCAGCGGTGCCGTGAATGAAGAAAATCGGCCGGGTATTCTTCTTCAACTGACTGATACTGGTCACACTGTCCGCCAGCGACAACCCCAGGGTGATTCGATTGATACCGCTGATGATCGGCCAAAACGGCCATTTAGGCAGGTGGAACTGGGAGCGCATCTGGTAGGTCAGTTCCTCTTCCACAGACGAATAGCCGCAGTCTTCAATGATTGCTTTGACTTGGTGCGGTAATTCCTCGCCGCTGACCATCATGACGGTGGCCCCGCCCATGGAGATGCCGAAGAGGACGATCTCGCAGTCCGGTCCCAACCGGCCGATGACTTGGTTGATCCAGTCCAGGTAATCCAAGCGGTCCAGCAGACCAAAGTTGATGTACTTGCCGGCGGAACCGCCATGGGACCGGTTATCCGGCATCAAGACATTGTAGCCGTCCTCCCAGAATAACCGAGCACTGGCGGCCATCTTCCGTGCCTGGCCTTTGTAGCCATGGGAAATGATGACGGCCTTCTTTGACGGCTGCGCGGCTGGTAAATAAAAGGCTTGAATTTCCTGATCCGGGTCATCATGGTTCAGCCACCATTTTTCTTTGGGGGTGTTCAAGAACCATTGATCAGCGTCATAATAGGGTGAATCCGGCGGTAACGGCGTCGTCATGACGGTTTTATCCGCCCGCTTGAAGGCATATTGATATAACAAGGCGGAAATGACAGCGGTCGTGGTCGTGAGCACCACCGGCGCGCCGACTTGAAGCATTTTTTTCATGGTTGGCATCGAAAGACCTCCTTTAGAAGATAACGTGGATGAGCGAGCCGATGGCGAGCACTAATATGGCGACCGTACTCAGCACCAGCCCCACCGTAATGACGAAGGGGCTGAGCAGTAAGGTGGCAATGGCCAAGATGACTGCAGTGCCGGCCCAGACCAGCACCGCGGTGACCACTGACCACGCGCCGAACCAAAGCCAGCTGGCCCACCACAACAGGAGGGCGATCAATCCGCCGAAGAGTATCCAGTAGCGCAGCCAGTAGCCCACCCCGTGGGTCGAATCCGCGTCTATTGTCCATTTTGCCATAACCGTCACCATTCCTTCACTGACATTAATAAACCTAACACTAATTTTAACACGGTGCGCCAACGCATCGAAATACGCAGAAAGGACCACGTTATGCTGTTCTTTATTGGTAATGAAACCCCTAGTACCACCGATACGTTTATCCCCCAGAGCGTGGACCTCGCGCTCAGTTTGGCGGCCCGCGGGGTGGCCGCGCGGGTCCTGACTTTGAATTATGATCGGATGCAGGCGCGCACACCGGTCAGCGGCGACGCGGCCGCACTGTGCCTGAATCTGTGGGACGAATTGCAGAAAGTCGGGCAGCAGACCAAGCGGACCTTGACGTTTCGGGATCTGCACCTGGGTAATAAACAGGATTGGCAGATCAATTTGGCGACCCAGGAATATACCGTGGCCGGCCAGCGCTGGGCGGTTGTACACACGATTGCGGATTCGCCCCAACTGGATTATGTCGATTATTATGGCGGGACGGACGAGGTACGCAAGCGGGATTTCTACGACCGTCGCGGCTTTCTGTCCGTCAGTCAGTATTTGAATCCGGCCGGCGAAGTGCAGCAGGAGATCTATTGGGATGTCCATGGCCAGGCGGTCCTGGAGCATTTCTTTGAACCGGTTGCCCATCAAGCACCCCGGGGCGGGATGGTGCTGCTGCCGCATTTTGGCGGTAAGCAGATGATCTTTCCAGCTATGGCAGCGGCGCTGGGCGCTTTGGCCCAAGCGGCGGTGGTGGAAACGCATCAGGCCGGGGCGGCGACAATGGTCGCGCAAGACACCCCCGCGGTCTTGGCAGCAGTCGCCCAGATGAGCCTGCCGCGGGTCTACGTCTTTTCCCACCATAGCAATCTCACCCAAACGGTGGAGACCAATGCGCTGTGGGACCATGTGCAGACTTTGTTCAGTCAATTTGCCGGGGTGATCGTGCCCGACCAGCTGCTGGCCACAAAATGGGCGGCCCGGACCGGACAAACCATGACGGTGGCCCAGTTTCCCAAACATGCCATTTTTCCCACTGAGGCGGTACTGCCGCTGCCCAAGCGCACGCCGGCTTCGGTACTCGCTTTCTTGGATGATGACCCCCAAGGCAGCGGGCTGAAGGCTTTGATGACCTTGTTCACCACGCTGCGCCAAACAGTCCCCAATGTCCGGCTGACGATCTACCAGCCGCATTTGGGCAGTACGCCGCTGCCCACCGCCAGTAATGAGCAGGGCGGCAGTGTCCAGTTTATTAGTACGGCGGCGCAATGGACCGCTGCTTTGGCCAGCCATCAGGTCTACGTCAGTGTCGCTGATTTTCCGGCGGCGGCGATGATGATCAGTGCGTTGGCCCACGGCCTGGCCGTCGTGGCCGCCACAGACCACGCCGGGGCCGTCACCCCCTTTGTCCGGCCGGGAGAAAACGGCGCCATCGTGCCTGCGGCGAATACCCAGCAGTTCGCGACCGAAATCAAAACGCTCCTAGGGCATAAAAAAAGTTTAAACACGGCCCAGAAAACGTCTTTGGCCCTGGCCCAAGGGTATACTGAGGACGCTGTCATCAGTTCATGGCAAGCTATCGACAAAGCAGGTGAGGACGACGGAAATCAATAACCCCCAGTGGCCGTATCGCCACCCGTGGCTTTTTACGCTGATCTTTTTCGTTGGCTTCATGGCGCTGACCGTGCTGATCAGCTGGATCCTGCACCAGCCGCTGACGGGGCTGTTTATTAAACAGCCGGCGGTCAATGCCCTGTACATGACCTTAGTGATCACGCTGTCAGTGCTCCTGCCGCTGCCGAAGTGGTCAACGAACGAACGCTTTTTGCTGTATTCGGCCATTTTCTGGATAATCATTTTGATCGACGCCTATGCCTTAGAGGGCAATCGGTTCTATTGGTCGGGCTTTGGGACGTTAGCGCTGATTTCCCTGCTGCCGGGATTTGTGGCTTCATTTGTCGTGGGCAACCACATGCAGCGCCGCTTGGCAAAAGAAAAGGCCGCTTCCCAGCAGCCTGATGACCCGAAAAAAGAGACTCATTCTAAATAATGATGCTTGAGATCGGCGAGATCCTGATCGGATAATCGCAGGGCATCCCGCCAAAAAGCAGCGAAACTGCCGTAGACGGTGTCAATTGCCTGGAAGATACCCGGCATCGCGTCGCTTTCGCCCATCATCAAGTTCATCTTGTTGATGCGTTCGTCGACATGGGGATCTTGCAGATATTTAGCGATGGCCGCATCGCTCATGCCGCCCAGCACCAGGTTTGTCAGCAGGTAGTCCTGGGTAATCAGCTCATCTGAGACGCCCAGGGCCTTTTCAATCAAACCAGCACCCATGCCGGTGCGGTCTTTGCCCGCGGCACAATGAAAGACGACACTGTGCCCCGGTGTCGTATTGGCCAGCATTTGCTGGAACATGAAAGAATACGCATGCTGACTGAAAGGATCCAAAATGATCTGCTGGTACAGACCGGCCAAGCCGGGCGCGTAATCGAAGTCCGCCGCGCGGCTTCTTTCGCTGTGGTTGAAGAAATTCTTCACCCGCTGCCAGGCGCTGTCCTGGTCGCCGGCAGTCATAGCGTAGACCGGATCATGGTAGTAGTGAACGCGGCCGGGTAATTGATCTGGGGCCATGATGGTTTCACTCTTGGAGCGGAAGTCAATGACGACCCGCACCCCATAGTCCCATAGTTGGGCCTTGCCCTGTTCGGTCACACCGCTCAGGCTGCCCGAGCGCAGAATTTGTTTGGGGACGATGCGGTGCCCGTCCGCGGTCGGGATGCCCCCCAGCTCCCGCAGATTGACACTTCCTGCCACCGGGACGACCCGATTTGTTAACTCAGTCATTTCGCTCAACTCCTTTTTGTCTACACCCCCATTATACCGTGCGCGGTAAGCGGTGACAGACCCGCAGCGCTTCGTCTGGTATAATAATCCCGATGATCAACGAAAGGTGGAATTTTTTTGGAACCGCTCATATCCATAATCGTCCCCGCATATAATCTGGAGGGCCTGCTGAACCGCAGTGTGCAGGCCTTGCTGCAACAAACGTACCGGAATATTGAGGTGCTCATCGTGGACGATGGCTCCACCGACGAAACGTACCGTATTGCCCAGGAGTTCGCCCAACTGGATTCCCGGGTACGGGCGTTGCAGATGCCGAGCAACGTGGGCATTTCGAAGACGCGTAATGCCGGTATGGCAGAAGCCCGGGGGGAGTTTTTGACTTTTTCTGACGGTGACGATTGGACTGAACCGACTCAGATGGCGTGGTACATGGATCGGTTTGCGAAGTACCCCCAGGCCGCGATGGTCGCCTGCGGATTTGTCATTGAGCCCAGCGGCAAGCGGAATCAGTCGCGTAAGCGGGGGATGGTGGATCAGAAAGAAATGCTGTCTCTGGTCAGCCGGCCCAGCGGCCCGGTGCGCGGGTATACGTGGAATAAGTGTTACCGGACGGCCATTATCAAGAAACATCACCTGACCTTTGATGATGATGTGAAGTTGATGGAGGACGCGCTGTTTAATACGCGGTATATCATGCATGGGCAGCACTATTACATTGAGAACACGCCGTTGTATCATTACGTGCAGCGCGACGGGAGTGCGATTCATACGGGTGTAACGGTGACGAAGAAGGCGCGGGATATTATGGTGGTGAATGCCCGGATGCAGCATATTATTGCGGCGGGGCGGGAACGGCAGAGTAAGAAGTCGAAGCAGTCGATTTCGGATTGAAAGTTGGTGTTCTGCTGCCGTGCCAATGCTTCGCAAGCTGCGGCAAAATTGGGCTGGCGACGCGCAGCAAGTGCGAAGCCGAAGGCGTAGCTAGTGGTGACGGCGGTTTGAGCCCGCTGAGGACCGCGGTCTCAAACACGCCTAACCACATCGGCGGCAAGCCGCCGTGTGGTTTCCACCACTGAGCCCATTTTGCCTCCGCTTGCTACGCATTGGCACTAGTTGCGTCATCCTGCATTTTGTAGAAGGAGGGATACCTATGGATGTGGAAAAATATATCAAAGCCCATATGTACGGCACGCCGTCGGTGAATCCTGATGACAAGCGGGAGTTTATGGGCAACTTTCGGGAAAATGTGGCGTTGGCGTTGACGGTGGGCCAGGTCGTTGGGGCGGTGCCGGTGGCGTTGGTGCAGCGGACGATGGCGGCTTATCCGACGGGGCATATTTATATTAATGGCCGGTTGGGGTCGACGGTCCAGCATCAGCTGCTGCACTTGGCACTGGCGGCGGATTATCCCTTTACTTTGATTACCCAGGCGGGAGTGCGGGTGCACCAATCAGCCTTGCAGGATGGGGATATGGCGGTGGTGATTGCAGATCCCCGGGAGCCGATCAAGCGGCGGCTGGTGATCTAGTCGTCATTCGGTGAAATCTTGATACGCAGCAGTTTGTACTGACTGCCGCTAAGATGGCGCATCTGAATATGTGCCCCCTTGTAACGTCCCAGATTACCGTAGTGATAACCGCGGCCGATATCATCACTGAAATTCACCACTCTGATGTGGTGATGCCGGTATGGTTTTAAGCAACGGTAGGTGTACGTATCGGCCCCGCGGCTAACTTTAATCAATTCTTTGGGTGACTGCTCATTGAGTATCTGGTTGAGCTGTTTGCTGGCTGCCACCTGGGGGTCAATTATCGGTGCCGCTAAATCGTGAACGACGCTGGAAATTGTCCACCCGCAAAACAGAACGAAGAGGATCGCCGCCAGCGCGGCCCATGCCCAGCGCCAGCGGTACAGGAGATAACTAATTTTGTAAAAGAATGCACCCATGTTGAATTCTGCCTCCTCAGGACAACAAAAACGCTCTCTGTGGTCTAGGTTATGACCAAGAGAGCGTTTTGCTGATTATTCAGGTGATTCTTTAGAGAATCTTGTTAATGGTCCAATTCCTGGGACAGCTTAATCACTTGATCCACGACACTGCCCAGATACTGAATGGTATTGTGCAACGGCGCGTCTGTGGTGATATCGACCCCGGCTACTTTGGCCGAGTCGATTGGGTCTTTGCTGTCGCCTAAGGTGAGGAAGTCCAGCCAGTTTTGCACTGCGCCGGGCTGGTTATCGCGAATGCGCAGGAAGGCTTGGGTGGATACAGTGAGGCTGGCGGAATACGTGTAGGAATACAGGCCCATGTAATAGTGGGACTGGCGCATCCAGGTCAGGTCGCTGTTGTCATCCAGCTGGAGGGCATCGCCCCAGAAGCGCTTGAACACGGTGCGGGTGATGGCGTTCAAATCCTTGGCATCGAACGCTTCGCCGCGATCGACCATGGCGTATACTTCCCGCTGATAGGCGGCTTCCAGCAAGTGGGTAATGAAGTTGTGGAAGTAGGTGTTGGTCAGCAGCTTGGTATAAGCAAAACGCTGCATCCGCGGATCGTCCGTACCCTTGATCAAGCTGTTCGTCAGCAAGAGTTCATTGAACGTCGAGGGGGCTTCAATGATGTAGCCGGAAGGCGTGAACGCCAGCGGACCATGTTTCTCGGCGGACAAGATGCCTTGGCCAGCGTGGCCGAGTTCGTGGACCAGCGTATACACATCGGCCAGTTCATGGGTCCAGGACATCAGGATATACGGATGGACGCGATAGGGTTGGGCACAAAAGCCGCCGGTTTCTTTACTCTGGTTACCAACAAAGTCCACCCAGCGTTCGGGATAAGCGTGCATGATTATGTCATGGTACGGCTGGCCTAGTTGGGCGACGGCTTTGCTGATGTAGTCTTTGGACTGATCGATGGACACGCTGGGGGCAAAGTCCGGGTCCAGGTCGATCAGCCGATCGGCGAAGGTCATCTGGTCTAAGCCGCGTTTCTTTTGCAGGTGTTTGACGTATTTCTGCATGATTGGGCCGAACTCATTGGTGATCAAATCGATTTGGCGGTCAAACATGCTCCGGGGCACTTCTTGGTCGTAGACGAGGTAATCGACAACGCTATCAAAGCCGCGCAGGGTGGCGAGCCGTTTCTCTTTCATCACCTGGGCATAATAATTTGCTGCTACCGTATTCTGATACTGGGCCAGGACGTGGGAGAAAGCCGCAAAGGCCGCCCGGCGGACTTTGGTGTCCGGACTGTAAGCATACAGATCCTCATACATCGTGAAGGACAGCGGGTAGGTCTTGCCGGCCACTGTGAAGTCTGGAAAATGCATGTCGGCGGAGCGGGTCTGGCCATAAATGGTCGCAAAGGCGTCCAGCGTTGGTTCTAGTTGCGCCAGGGCTGCTTCAGTGGCGGGGGCCAGCCGAATTTTCTTATCCCGGCGAATATGCCGGACCAAGGGGGCATAATCTGCATTGGCTGCAGCAATTTGATCCAGCGCAGCATCGCTCAATTCAGACAGCGCACTGATGAAGAAAGTTAAGCCGGTATTCGCCTGGGTCAACACATCCTCGGCTTTGACGCTTAAGGCCCGGTAATGGGCATTGGTCAGATCCGTGGATTGGGGCAGAAAAGCATAGGTGCCCAAGTGGTCCTGCATTTCTTGAATCTTGGCATACGCGGGCAAAGCTTTGAGGGCACTCGCCGCATCCGTGATTTGGCCAGTGTAATCGGCGATAAATTGCTTAGTCAAGGCAGCAAATTCTTGCAGCGCTTGGTTAAAGGCGTCTTCTGTGGGATACAGCGCGGTGAGGTCCCAGGTGTATTGTTGGGGCACGTCTTGGCGCCGGAGCAGGGCAGTCGGTTCAGTCATCGAATCATCCTTCCAAAATGTGATTGCTCTCACTGTACCACAATTTTGTTTCTCATTGGGCAGATGGTCGCCAACGCCGGCGATTTCCATTATAATAGGACCAGACATGGAAAATTTGGAGGCTGACATGGTTAAGAACGGTAATGTACCAGAATTGAAGTTGTTCGCGCTGAACGGCAATCCTTCTTTGGCCCAACGTATTGCAGACGCGGTCGGGTTACCCTTGAGCGGCGCAACGATCAAGCATTTCAGTGATGGTGAAATTCAGGTCAACATTGATCAGAGTGTTCGGGGCGATGACACCTATGTGATTCAGTCCGTGGCCGATCCGGTCAACGAGAACTTCATGGAATTGATGATCATGATTGACGCGCTGCGCCGGGCCAGTGCCCGGACGATCAATGTCGTCCTGCCCTATTACGGCTACTCCCGGGCAGACCGCAAGACCCGTTCGCGGGAACCGATCACGGCCAAGCTGGTTTCCAACTTGATCGAGATGGATGGGGCTACCCGGATCGTTGCGCTGGATCTGCATGCAGAACAGATTCAAGGGTTCTTTGATATCCCCGTGGATCACCTGCAGGCCATTCCGCTGATCGCCACTTATTTCTTGAAGCAGAACCTCTGTGAGAATAAGGATGACCTGGTCGTGGTTGCGCCGGATCACTCGACGACGAAGCGGGCCCGGGCTTTGGCCGAATACTTTGGGGCGCCCATCGCCATTGTGGATAAGCGGGACGAAACGGATACGACCATTGACCCGATGGACATTATCGGGGATGTCAAAGGCAAAACAGCCATTATTGTTGATGACATGATCGATACCGGCACGCGTTTGGCAGCCTCCGCCTATTCATTGCAGGCGGCCGGCGCCACCCGGATTTTGGCCGGCATCACCCATGCCGTATTCTCTGCCGGAGCGGTGGACAAGATCGAGGCTGCACCGTTGGAACAAATCGTCTTCACCGATACCATTCAATTACCCAAGGATAAAGTGCGGGACAAGTTCGTGCAGTTGTCGGTGGGCCCGCTCATTGGCCAAGCTATCCGCATGATTTTCCAAAATCAATCGGTGGATGAGTTGTATGATGCGCGCAGTGCTCAGGATATGTTCATGATCAATGATCTGAGCAAGGACACCGCGGTGGAACAAGAAGACCGCTAATTAAACACAAAAAAGGGATCAGCGCCGTCTAGCAAACGCTGGTCCCTTTTAGTATGCCTGAGACTCACCAGGCCACACTCATCTGAGAATTTTCAAAATGGGGCTGCTCGATTTCATCCAGCATCGCAATGGCATAGTCAGCCATGGAGATCGCCGATTTCCCATTTTTATCCCGCAGCAGGATGCCCGGGCTGCTCTGGTAGTGGCCTGTGCGATCGCCATCCGGCAGGAAGTACTCCGCCGGACTGACGTAAGTCCAGTGCAATCCGGGGGCTAAATCCAGCACTTGGGTGCTGCGGGCCATGTACATGGAGGTGGGATAGAAGCTTTCGGGGAACCCAGGTGTTTCATAAAAGCGGATCGTTTTTTGGGCATCAGTGAAGCTGCTGCCGGCCCCGCCCACGACCAGCAAGCGAACCGGCTTATTTTTCAACAAGTTGGCTAAGGATTCTACCGACGTGACGTAGTCCCGCTCCTGACCACGGGGGGCCCGGAAGGCCGAAACCAAGACGTCCAGGTTTTCGATATCCCGGGGCGCCAGCGCATAGAGATCCGCTTGGACCATCTTCAGTCGAGGATCGTGGGCCAGCGTCATGTGGCGCACAAAGCCCGTCACCTGATGCCCCTGGTTCAAAGCTTCCGCCGTAATGAGTTTGCCCACTCGGCCAGTAGCGCCAATGACACCAATTTTCATGATGAAAACCGTCCTTTCGTTACGATTTCTGTTCACCCGGCTGCAGCGCGGCCAAGTGGGTGAGAAACGCGCCCAAAGCCTTACCGCTGATGGCGGCGCGGACCTTGTCGGTGAAGTCCAAGGCGAATAAGCGATCCGCCGCGATGATCTGGTCCACCAGCACCTGGGGCAGTTCCCGATACAGCGAATAATGGCGGCGCTCGGTATTGTCTTCGTGGAAGAAATGAACGTGATAGACGTCGTCATCCGTGAATCGGTAGGCGCGGATCTGCACCGGAATGACCCCAGCGGTATTGCCTCGGTCCACAAATTGGCTGACGGTTTCGGTACTGCCCAGATCCACTGGCCGCTTCAATTCAGTGAAGACGGCACGGCCGACGGCATTGGCCAGAATCGGGGTGCCAGCACCTTCACCGCCGGGCCAGATGGCCTCTTCGGGAGTGGCTAAAAACGCCTTGCCGGCGTCCTCCGCCTGCCACGTGAGTGTATTCTGCCCAATCGTCAGCACAATTTGACTGCCTTGAATGACAATATCCACGGCCACGTCTTTACCATTGGTTGTTTGTAAATTGTAAACTGTCATGGCTAAACCTGCTTTCTATCCCGCCAAGGGTGTTCGTCCGGACTGTCCCACAACTTAACGCCACGCAATTTTTGGTAATACATAATCACTAAGCACATTCCGCAGAATGATGAACAAGAGAGGAACCGAAACCGCCAGTGGGATCCAGAGCAGCAGACTGCCGGTGTCCCAGATGGAGACCAGGGAGAAGAACGATTGGCCCACGGGGAAGAGGAAGATACAGGCAAAGGCAGCCACCAGGACACTGATCAGCAGGATCTTGAGCCGATCAAACGGTTGGGAAACGGCAGCCAAAGCGGTGAAGCCGACCAGCCCCGTGAGCAGGACGGTCAAAGTCCCCGTGGTATCCATATTCAACCCGAGCAGACCACGCATCCAGCTCATTAGCAGAGCATAGAAGACAACGCTGAGGGCCCCCGGAGCAGCGGTGATCATCACGTTCTCGTAGAACTTCCGGGCAATGGGCCGATAATCCGGCTGCAGAGCTAGGAAGAAAGTCGGGATGCCCACCGTCAAGGCAGAGATCGGGGTGAGTTGGATGGGAATGAACGGATATTCCAAACTGAAGATCACACTGATCAGCGACAATGCGATGGAATAAATTGTCTTGACCAGAAACAGAGAGGCAACCCGCTCAATATTGTTGATGACCCGGCGGCCTTCGTTCAAGACGAAGATCATCGCGTCGAAGTCGGCATCCAACAGCACAAAGTCGGCAATCTCCTGGGCGGCTTCAGAACCGCCGGCCATCACGATGGCACAGTTGGATTCTCGCAAGGCCAGAATATCGTTGACGCCGTCGCCGGTCATCCCCACGGTGTGGTCGGCCCGTTGATAGGCCTGGACTAGACTGCGCTTCTGAGTCGGGGTGACCCGGCCAAAAACGGTATAGCGGGCGACTAAATCATCGAAGTTGGCCTGCTCGCCCACCGTGCTCATATCAATAGCCGCATCGGCGTGGGGAATGCCCGCCCGCCCGGCCACGTTGGCGACGGTCAGGGGATTGTCGCCGGAAATGACTTTAATGGTTACGCCCTGGGCGCGCAAGTAGTCAAAAGTGCCAACGGCTTCCTTGCGCAGCTCGTCGGCGATATACACCAGCCCCACCAATTGCAGGTCCGCAGGAATCTCGTCGTCGGTCATCACGATATTGCTATGGGCAACAGCGATGATTCGAAAGCCGTTCTTTGCCGCGGTCGTTATTTCCTGGGAAATATCGGCGGGCAGGGATTTGAACATAAACTCTGGTGCTCCCAAGAGCACACTGCCGTCGGCGAACGCTGCGCCGCTCCACTTGCGGGATGACGAGAAAGGGGTGACCCGGCTGGCCGCGGGCAGCTGCTGGGGTTTGGTCAGATACTGTTTCAGCGCTGTGGCCGTCTGATTGTCGTCGCCGATCGTGTAAACGGCATTGGTCAGCCACGCGCGGACTTGGTCCGTCGTTTGGCCGGCAAAGGCTTTGAGCTGAGTGACGGATAATTTGCCGGTGGTGATCGTCCCAGTCTTATCCAAGCAAAGGATGTCGACCCGGGCCAACGCTTCAATGGCGGTTAGCGAGCGGACCAGCACCCGGCGTTTGCCCAAGTTCATTGCGCCGACAGCCAGAGCAACGGAAGTTAAGAGGACCAATCCCTCGGGGATCATCCCGACCATCGCCGCGCTGGTGCGCAGAATGGAATAGTTCAGCGTGCGGCCATGCTGCCAGCTGCGGAGAAACAGCAGCAGACCCAGCGGGACCAGCGCATACGTGATGAACCGGATGATCTGGTTGATGGTATTAAGCAGCTGGCTGTTGTTGTTTTTCTTTTCCTGTTTGGCTTCCCTGGCCAGTTTGTGGACAAAACTGGCACTGCCCACAGCAGTCACTTGCACCGTGGCATTCCCACTGACCAGATAGCTGCCAGAAGTGATTGAATCGCCCGTGTTTTTCCGGATCGGCCGGGACTCGCCAGTAATCTGCGATTCGTCCACTTCGATGCCCGCAGTTGCCCGGACGATGCCGTCTACAGGGACCGCGTCGCCGCGGGTCAATTGGATCAGGTCATCTCTGACGATGACTTCCTGATCGATGGGTTGGGCTTGGCCGTCCCGGAAGACGGTGGTCGGATGCTGGGCCAGCAGAGAGACCTTGTCCACCTGGCGTTTGGCGCGGATTTCTTGAAACGTACCGATCACGGTGTTGACCACGACGACCAGCAGGAATAACAGGTTCTTGTAGGAACCAGTGCTGACGATCAAGATACCCAGCACGATGTTGATGATGTTAAACAGGGTGACGATGTTTTCCCGCAAGATCTGACCGATCGAGCGGGTCAAGGGTTTCGGCGCGATATTGCGCTGGCCCTGTTGGTTGCGTTCTTTTACTTGGGCAGTGGTTAACCCGGTGTGGAGATCTGTTGGGGTGATTTTCTCGGTTTCGGTGGCCAAGCGCCGATCACTTCCTATTCTTTTTGCTTCTTCAGCGTCTATCCCGATTTTAACACAACGCTTGGCAATACACGGTTGAATACGCTTAGCAGCGGTGGGAGAAAATGGGACTGAGACGAAGACTGTGCTCTGGCTGCCGTGCCAGAATTCAGTCTACATCCTAGTCCCATTCGTGTTTCGACCAGATTATTGTCCGTATTCGTTTAAGAAAGACGTAACCTTCCGCTGATATTCCTTCGGCTGCTTGGCCCAGGATTGGGCGTGGGCGGCACCGGGAACGACCCAGAGTTGTTTGGGTTGTTTGGCCGCTTTGTAGTTGGTGTAGACCATCTTGGTCGGGACGAAGGTGTCCTTGGCGCCGTGGATGAAGAAAATTGGGCGGGTGTTTTTCTTCAATGCAGTGGGTGCGTCGCCGTCATCAAAGTTGTAGCCGGCGCGGATTTGAGCGACGATATTCACCGTGTTGATCAGTGGGAAGGGCGGCAAGCCGAAGAGTTCTTTCAACTCGTAGGCCAGTTCATCGTGGATGGACGAATAGCCGCAGTCTTCGATGATCGCTTTGACCTGGTTGGGCAGTTTTTCGCCGCTCATGAACATCACGGTCGCACCGCCCATGGAGACGCCGAAGAGCGAAATCTTGCTTTGCTGGCCGTCCTTAGCGATTACCTGTTTGACCCACTTAATGTAATCCAGCCGGTCCGGCCAGCCATAACCGGCATAATTGCCCTGACTGGCCCCATGGCCCCGATCGTCGGGGGCGAGGACGTTGTAGCCCATGGTGTGGAACATCCGGATATAATTCGCCATATCCTCTTTCTTACCCATATACCCGTGGGCGACGACGATCGTCTTCTTCGTCGCCTTGGCTGCCGGGACATAATCCGCCACCAGTTTCAAGTTGCTGTTGGCCGCGGTTTCATGCCAAGTGAATTTCTTCGTTGCCGCTAACCAGCGTTTGTTCCGGTCCAGCACCGGGTCTTTCTTATTGCTGAGAAAGTCCTTCTTCCCCGGGACGAATCCGTAATTGTACATATACAGACTGGCGCCGGTAAGGACGACCAGGAACAGCACCACCAATATACTGATGATGACCGTGAGTTTCTTGCGTAATGACCACTTTTTACGTTTTTCTTGCATGATGTTGACCCCTTTGTTAGACTCTTTTATTCAGTCTACCAACATTCCGGCTCAGCGCAAGATTGTAAGTCTTTTTACAGTATGTTCGGCTCGAACCCGGTATAATGGAAGTAGTTTCTTTTTTTGAGAAAGGAGAAGATCCCCATGGTTGCGAAGAGCATCGTGATGTTATACGACAAGCGTCATCCTCAAGCGGATGAAGAGAAAAAGCGCACCAGTTTGGGCAAAGTGGCCGGCTTTGTCGGCCTATTGTCGAATATGCTGTTGTTTGCGATCAAGCTGGCCATTGGTCTCTTCTCAGGGTCCATCGCCATCATGGCTGATGCATTCAATAACCTGTCTGATACCGCTGGTTCCATTGTCACGCTGGTTGGTTTCCGCATGGCCGGCATGCGCGCCGACCGCGGTCATCCGTACGGTCATGAGCGGTTCGAATACATCAGCGGCATGCTGGTATCAATGTTAATGATTTTTGCCGGCTTGGACTTCGTGCAGAGTTCTATTGAAAAAATTCAAAACCCCACCGCGGACAATATTACGCTGATCGTGCTGGTGACGTTGGTCGCCTCCATCTTAATTAAATTGTGGCAAAATTTATTCTACAAAGAGATGGGTGCCACCATTGAATCCGACACACTGAAGACGACCGCCTTGGATAGTCAGACTGACGTGGTAGCGACTTTTGCCGTCCTGGTATCGGCCTGCCTGTCTCAATTTGCCCACTTGAACATTGATGGCTGGATTGGGTTGTTTGTCGCCCTGTATCTGATTTATGAAGGGGTCGACAGTATTCGCGGATCTGTGAATAACCTGGTCGGCAGCCGCCCGTCCGAAGAAGAAGTGCAGCGGTACACCGATCAGTTGTCGACTTACGATGAAATTCTCGGTTTCCATGACTTAATGATTCACCATTACGGTCCGACTCAGATCTTTGCTACTGTGCATATCGAGCTGGACAGCCGCTGGTCTTTGAACCAGGCCCACGAAACGATCGACAAGATTGAGCGGGATTTTCAGAAGGACCTGAACGTGGAGCTGGTGGCCCATATCGATCCCATCGATATTGATGACCGGCTGACGGCGGAGATGTACGAACGCCTGCAAGCCATCATCAAGTCCATCGGCGGGGGCCTGCACACCCATGATTTTCACATTGAGCATGGGCCGCACCACACCCGCATCGTCCAGTTCGATGTCGTCGTGCCGGATGACTATCCTGAGGACGACAAGACGCTGAATCTGCGAATCTTGGCAGACTTGCGCCGGTACTATCCGAATGTGACGACGGAGATCGATTTCGACCATAATTACATGGGTCATGATCATACAGTCCTATGAACGGGTGCTCATGTGCGCATATTTGCACGCACGGTTTTTCAGGCTGGGTATACTGGGATACAGACTTTCAGAAAAGGCTGTATCCTTTTTCATTTTTTAGGAGGAAAAAACTTCATGCGTAAATTATTGAAACCATTATTTGTGTTGATGGCGGGCCTGTTACTGGTCTTGACGGGGTGTGCTCAGAACGGTAACGCCAGTTCAGCCAATAGCAAGATCACTTATGTAACCAGTACCGATTTCTATGCGGAGCCGGCCGCGGCGGTCTTAGGCAGTCACGGCAAAGCCGAACCGATCATCCACAGCACCAGTGTGGACCCCCACGACTTTCAACCAACCACGGCCGACGGCAAGACCGTCGCGGCAGCAAACGTCGTCCTGGTCAACGGGCTGGGGTATGACCACTGGCTGAATAAGCTGGCGGCCAACAGCAAGGCTAAGCTGCTAACGGTGTCGACGATCGTCGGCGCCAAGAACGGCGACAACGAGCACCTGTGGTACCGGCCGGAAACCATGGGCAAGGTCACGGATGCCCTGGTCAAAGAATTCAGCAAGCTGCAGCCCGCGAACAAGAAGGACTTTGAAGCCAATGGTGCTAAGTACAAGAAAGAATTGGCCAAACTGACGCCGCTGATCGATGCTAAAAAGACCAGCAATCACGGGGAAGTTGCCGTGACGGAGCCGGTCTTTGGCAATATGCTGGATGCTCTGGGCTACAAGGTGATGGACGAAGCCTTCGCCAACGCCACTGAAGACGGCAATGATCCGTCCACTGCGGTTTATGCCAAGGTGGAAAAGGCCATCAAGGATAAATCCATCAAGTTCTTCGTGGTCAATACCCAGACCACCAGCAAGGTGATCACCCAATTGACAGACTTAGCCAAGAAGAACGATGTGCCCATCGTGCGGGTCACTGAAACCAAACCTAAAGGTGTGGACTATGTGCAATGGATGGCGAAGCAGTTGAATGAGATTCCGGCTTCTGCCAATAAATAATTATTTCTTTTCTTCCCGGGACGGCTGCGGCTGTGCCGGGACTTTTTTGGCAGAGGGCTCAGGCCGACGGTCAGAAGCGTAAGCAGAAGGGCCAGAAGACAGAAAACCCGGTCTTAGGTTTTATGTCTTCTGGCCCTTCTGCTTACGCTTCTGTCGGCCTGTGCCCGTTTCAACTCAGCTGGGCTAGTTCTTCGTGGCGGGTATCGGCTTAGCCTTGCGCAGATTGCCGCTCATCCGCAAGTAAGCAAAGAAGTGGAAGAGAATCCCTAGAACAAGGAGCAGGGCGGACAAGGGGATGGAAAAGAACGCGGCGATGATGGAAGCCCCGTAGATCGCCACACTGCGCAGCGGGTCGAACTTGATGGTGGTGTAAAAATCAGTGGTCACGTGGGGCGCCTTGAGATCCATGTGCCGATGCAGATAGACATACATCAGAAAGAAGGTCAGCGACACGAACAGGGCAACCAGATCGTACAGGATAAAAGCGACCCGCATGTCCTGGGTGTTCCGGATGGCCAGCGTATGGGCGACCAGGGACATCGGGTAATCGATCAGGGTGATGCTGAATAAAATCAGCAGATTCAGCATATTCACGTTGCGATCGATCCGGGTCAAGGTGTTGAAGTAGTCGTGGTGAAACAGCCACAGGGTGCCCACATAGAAGTAAGAGACCACATAAGCGGCCATGGTCGGCCACTGGTTGACAACCGCTGCCGCCAAGTGCCCCGCTGTGTATGCAGGAATGCTGAAATTTAAAACAAGAATGGTGATCAGAATGGAAAAAACGCCATCGCTGAAGGCCTGAAACCGACTAATTGACATAGACAATCCCCCCAAATATCGGTACCATTACAGTATAACTTTTTCGGTGGCAAACCGGGCGAATAGGGGTCTTGAAACGATGCTGGCAATCTTCAATAGTGCGGAATTACCCGTGGTTTTCGGATACGGGGGATTAGTAGTGCTGGCCTTTTTTGCCTTGTTTCTGGTGTGCTGGCTGATTGAACCGCGGCGGTTGCTGAACGGGACGCTGTTCATGGCCTTTTTTGTTATCTTCTGGCTCTGGCTGGGGACGACGATTATTTACACTAGGAATATACTCTTGATTTACATCACTGGGGGCCTATTCCTAATCACTATGGTAATTCTAGGGCTCATTTGGGGGACTTCGTTTATTTGGCTGCTATGGAACGCTTGGATCGTCTGGCGACGGGAAAGCCATACGCTGGCCAACATGCTGACGCTGTTCACCGGCTTGGGTCTGCTGATTCTTTGGGCGCTGACGGCATTTCTCAATCGGCTGCCCGCCTGGCTGCAGGTGATCGTGGGGACGGGCAATGCCCTTATGTACTACGGTACGTTGCTGCTGTTCAATTTCGTCTTCAGTCTGATTCTGTATCAAATGTACCCGATTCCTTACAAGCAGCAGTACATTATCGTCTTGGGGGCCGGCCTGCTCCATGGGGACACGGTTTCTCCATTGCTGGCGGCCCGCATCGAGCGGGGGATGAAGTTTTACTACCGTCAAATTAATAAGGGTCGGCCGGCGCCAAAAATCATTTTCTCTGGCGGGCAGGGCGCTGATGAAAAAATATCCGAAGCCGAAGCGATGCGGAATTACGCTATTGCCCATGGTATTCCGGCGGGGGATACACTGTTGGAAGATATGTCCACCACGACCCAGGAAAATTTGCGTTTCTCCAAGGCCTTGATGCAGAAACGGGAAATTGGGAAAGGCCGCATTCGCGCCATCTTTGTTTCCAATAACTATCATATTTTTCGGGCGGGCATGTACGCTCGGGCGGAGGGCTTGCAGGCGAATGGTCGCGGCGCCCACACATCGTTTTATTACCTGCCGAACGCTATTCTGCGGGAACTGATTGCCGTGACGCTGATGCATAAGCGGCGGCACATCGTTGTGGTGGGAATTATTCTGTTTTTTGCCGGATTATCGTTCATTATATCGTTTATCCACTAATTGGATGCAGAGCAAACGGCCAGCTTCCACGATGGGAGGCTGGCCGTTTGTTGATCTGCTACATTGTATTCTGGATGTGCTGGTCATATTGGGCGATTTGGTTCTTTAACTCGTTGACTTCTTTCTTCAACTGGTCTTGGGTGATGCTCATACTCACTAAGGCGATAGACAGTAAGACAATGCAAATGGTGTCGGCTTGGGACAACAAGAATGATAGTAATGAGCGCATGATGTCGCCACCCCCTGATTTCTTTCTACCTCAATTATCTCCGAAATTCCGCGGGATAGCGAGCTAAAACGCTTTTACATTCGTTTGGCATCCATGCTAAAATGCGGTGACAGGGGAGGTGGCTGCATGGATGAACGGTTACGCACGCTGCGTCAGCAGCATCAGCTGACGCAACAGGAACTGGCAGAAAAGTTACAAGTCAGCCGGCAGACGATTTCCAATTGGGAAAATGGCCGGTCAGCACCGGATCGGGTCAATATCGCCGAATTGGCGAAAGTATATCAGCTTCCATTGGAAACTCTGCTGGGTACATCGGTCCATGCCAAGCCGGCACCAACTGAACAGGAACGGCACATGACGCTCTTCGTCGTGGTGTTGATGTTTCTCTCGTGCATTACCCCGCTGGCGGCGATTCTGTCGCTGTTTATCGTCATCAGCTGGAAAGACCACCTGCCCCGCCTATTGTACCGTCTGGCCGCCGTGATTTTAACCATTCTTTCGTCAGTGAACGTGATTCTGATTATCGCGCTGATCGTCTTCTTTCCCTTCTAATTGCCATCATAATGGGCTCTGGCCGCGTGCCGGGGCCTTTTTCTCCGCCTTTTGACCGACCTAACATTACAAAATCGTTCGCGTACGCCAGTCATTCCGTTGCTACACTGGTAACCATAGAGAAATCAACAAATGAG
Source organism: Schleiferilactobacillus harbinensis DSM 16991 (assembly GCF_000425885.1). GTDB lineage: Bacteria > Bacillota > Bacilli > Lactobacillales > Lactobacillaceae > Schleiferilactobacillus > Schleiferilactobacillus harbinensis. The sequence goes on along the minus strand of NZ_KE384471.1, from coordinate 135,831 downwards.
GAGCGTAATTCATGGCCAATGTGGTAGAAGTTAAAAAAGTACGGAAAGTTTACGGTAAAGCGAATGAAAAGCAGACAATGGCGCTGAAGGATGTCTCCTTCAATGTTCAGGCCGGGGAATTCATCGGTATCATGGGAGCGTCCGGTTCAGGCAAGTCCACCTTACTGAATATCCTATCGACACTGGATAAACCGACGGCCGGCGATGTTCGGATCAATGGGCAGGACGTGACCGGCTTGAAGGGCAATCAGTTGGCGGACTTCCGCTCCCATGAAGTCGGGTTCATTTTCCAAGATTTCAATTTGCTGGAGAATCTCACCTCCCGGGAAAACATTGCGCTGCCTTTGTCATTGCAGGGTGTCAGCGCTAAAAAGATCGCGCCTCAGGTACAGAGCATTGCGGAAAAGCTGTCGATCACTGAGATTCTGGATCAATACCCCACGGAAATTTCCGGCGGCCAAAAGCAGCGGGTCGCGGCGGCCCGGGCCCTGGTCGCCCAACCGGCGATCCTGTTCGGGGATGAACCCACCGGTGCTTTGGATTCCCACAGCGCCCGGGAATTGCTGGATACGATGACATCGTTGAATCAAAACGACGGCGTATCGATCCTGCTGGTCACCCATGATCCGTTTTCGGCCAGCTACTGCCAGCGCATTCTGTTCATTAAAGATGGCGTGATCGGTCAGGAGCTGAAGCGGAAAGATCAGGACCGCACGGCATTTTATCACCAGATTCTGGACGAACTTGGGACTTTTGAGGACTAGGAGGGGAGAGACGAGTAATGCTTTGGAAACTTGCACTCGGCGGCATTAAGAGCCGTCTCAAAGATTATGTCGTGCTCTTTTCCGGCTTAACGATTTCTGCCGCGATTTTCTACATGTTCCAATCGCTGGCCAGTAATCCGGAGTTCTTGAAAGCTAATTCCACTCTGGGGATGATCGTGTTCATTTTCTACTTCGGGTCTGTTTTGTTAGGCATCATCACTTTGGTTTACATATTGTATGCCAACTCGTTCTTATTGACGATGCGCCAGCACGCCTATGCGATGTTTATGATGCTGGGGGCTAAATCTCGGAAAATTGCCCAGTTGATTTTTATCGAGACTGTCGCAGTCGGGTTGATTGCCACCGTGGTGGGCAGCGCCATCGGCGTGGGCTTGACGCAAATTATCAGTCAAGTACTGGTCAAACAGATGGACATTTCGATCACGAAGTTTTCACCCTGGAGCACCAACGCAGCCATCGTCACTGGCGTGTTCTTCCTGGTCCTCTTCGCCATTGCCGCGCTGTATAATGCGGGCAAGCTGGTGAAGACGCCGGTCTTGAATCTGTTGAATCAGGATAAGACGCCGACCCGTTTCAAGCGCAATCCGGTCCTGTGGGGCATTGAAGTCGTCGCTGGATTGGGCTTACTGGCCATTGGTTACTTAAGCATGGCCAATCTGAACACGCTGCAGCTGCTGGGCATCGGTATCGCGCTGGTGACCATCGTGTTGGGCTCCTACTTCGTGTTCGATGCTTTCTTCCTGATGATCATTCAGCTGCTGCGGCGGAATACCAAATTCCGGTTAACGGGCTTACACAGTTTTACCCTGGGTCAATTGAGCTTCCGCATCCGGGACTTCACCCGGCTGCTGTCCATGGTGTCCATTGTCTTCGCCTTGGCGCTGGGGGCGATCACGGTTGGCTTAGGCTTCCACGACCAGATTCAATCCATGGCCGCGCAGGTATCGCCCTATGATTTAGTCCTGCATGATCCAACCAGTAAAACGGCCAGTCAGGCAGACGCGCTGAAGCCGACCAGCGTCAGCACCTACCGCTATAAAGTCGACGGCAAAACGATCTACTTCCTGGCTGACGATTTCAACAAGGCGCCTTACAAGATGTTTAATCCCAAGCAAAACGCGGACGGTTCCTTCAGTGTCCAAAAACAGACCTATACCGGCACGGAAATGCTGAAGAAACCGGATAGTTACACCGGCACACTGCGCGGCTTAGCCGTCGCCAGCGCTGATGCGGCACCAATCAAAGTGGTCGATGCAGCGACCTACGCGAAGACTGCCGGTCAGGCGCATACGGTCTCGCTGTACGTCACGAAGGATTTCATGGCCAGCAAGGACAAGCTGAAGGCGCTAGTGGCCGCGGATGCCGCCCGCCAAGGGGGCAAAGTCGCCACCATGGATATGAACCAGAAGTATTCAGTCTATGCACTGTACAACAGCATGATGTCCGGCTTCGAATTCATGGGGCTGTTCCTGGGTATCGCCTTCTTGGCCATGCTGGCGTCCTGCCTAATGTTCAAGATCTTGTCCAGCGCTGCCAGTGATGCCCTGCGCTACCAGATGCTGGAAAAGATCGGCACGCGGCGCAGTTTGTTGAAGCGTTCGATTCGCCAAGAAATCGGCGTACTGTTCTTACTGCCAGGCGTGTTGGGCATCATCCATGTGCTGTTCGGCTTGCAGATGTTCAAGGTCACCGATCTGCTGCCGCAGCCGTACCACAACATTTGGCTGCCGTTTCTGATTTTCTTAGTACTGTATGTTTTGTATTATTTCTTAACAGTGCAGCTATACAGCGGCATCGTGTTACAAGGCCGGGGGGCCGAAGACTTCCAACGGGGTGAATAAGGGATGTTAAAAAAAGCAGGGATCGTTTTATTGGTGATTTTGGGACTCATGGCAATCGGCGGGGGCTGGTATTACCACGAGAATTACACCGGTGAGGATTATTACGTGAAGATCACCACCAACGGTGAAAAATTGCGGGACACCGAAGCCCCAGCGGCGTATCAAGTTTATTACGAGTATGCGCTGCCAGCCTTTAACGAAGCCGGTCAGCAGCGGCAGGTCACCTTCGATGCGTTTCGAGACAATCCGTTACGCCGGAATGCATACCTGAAGGTGGCATACAACCATACCCGCGGCGTAATTTTGAGTTATGAAGAGGTCCAGCAAAAAGACATTCCCAAAAAGGCGGCCAGCAAACTGAATTAAGCGCTAGCTAGACGAAAACACGCCCCTGAATGCGCATCGCGGGCATTCAAGGGCGTGTTTTCTTATTAGTTTACTGTAAGGCTTTCTTGAAGAAATCCAACGTGTTGTTCAGCACATCAGCTTGATAGGCCTTGCCGTGGCGGGCTCCCGTCAAATATTGACTGATGGTCGGCACCCCGGCCTGGCTCAGGGCATCCTGCATTTTCTGTACGCCGCTGATCGGCACCAATTCGTTCAAGGAATTAGCGAAGTAGATCGGGCCGGACTTAGCCGACACCCGTTGGATCGGATCGGCTTCCTTCAATTGATCCAGGTCGCCGTTGACATAGTTCAGGACGAACCATTTGTAGAACGCATCGTGGGCGCCGTCTTGGTCGATCTGGGCACTGGCTAAGACGGTGGCGTCCTGCTTGGTATCCGGCTCAGCCACAACGTCGGGGTGTTTTGTCACCCAATCGTACAGGTCGAAGATCCCCGACCAGGAAACAGCCGGAATACCGAACTTCAACGCCAGCTCGCCGGACAAATTACCGCCGGCACTCGCGCCAACGGCCGCGATCTTGCTGTGGTTGAAGGTATAATCGCTATGCTTCAACCAGGTATAAACAGTCTCGATATCATCCCGAGACGCGGGGAACAAGTCCTTTGGCGCCAACCGGTAATTGGGCACGATGGTGAAGTAGCCTTCTTCAGCCAGAATCTCCGCCAAGTCAGACTCCTTGGACTTATCGCCCCGGAACCAGCCGCCGCCATGGATAATGATGATCGCCGGCGACTGCGCCGTCACGACCTCGGTGGTGTAGATATCGGTAGGTAATTGGTGCGTTGGGTCATAGATCACATCTTTGGTAATTTTGACATCGGTCATATTAGAAATCACTCCTTAGAAGGGACTGGAAATCTTGAGTTTCAGCGTACCTAGTGCCAAGTGCGGAGCGCTTGGCACGGAAGGGCCAGACGACACTTCCATCCCAATCCAGCTCTTTACATTGCGCGGTTATTATACGGCGTTTTTACTGAAAAGGCGTCAAATATGCTTACCCGCCGCCAATATGGCATAATAGCGGGTGACGTTACATTTTTGGGGGAATAGTTAATGGGATTTCGTAGTATTCGCTATACCGGTCAAGCCCTGCGGGAATTCTTCCGCCACTGGGGCAGTTATTTTATTCTAAGCTTCGTTGTCGGCGAAGCAATTAGCCAAATCATCGTACCGCTCCTGCGCTGGTCCAGTCAGATGATTTTGCAGGCCAGCGGCATCGCGTATGTGTCCTACAACAATCTGGGCGAGATCATCACCCAGCACACCTGGGGCGCGCTCGAGCTGCTGGTGATGTTTTTTCTAGTGCTGTTACTAGTCTATGCCCAATTTGCCATGCTGCTGACGGGGGTCGATAATATTGTCCACCAGCGCCAGCAGAATTTGCGGTCGGTCTTCGGTGAAGCCATCCGGGATCTGCAGCGGATTCGGCCAACGACGGTGCTGTTCTTTGTCTTTTACTTTATTCTTGTCATTCCCTTTGCTGGCGGGATCATCAACTCGGCATTACTGGATAAAGTGCGGATCCCAGAGTTTATTCTGGATTTTCTCAACGAAAATAACTTCTACGCCATGTTGATCGGTATCTTTTATCTGATCATGCTGTACGTCGGGATTCGGCTGATTCGCGTCCTGCCCCACATGATCTTGGACGACCAGCCGGCCGGTACTGCCTTGCGCAATAGTTGGCGGGAAACCAAGAAGCACTTCTGGTTTTACTTCTGGCGGGTCACTTGGCTGACCGCGGTCGTGGCCGCCGTGCAAGTCTTGTGGACGGAAGGTCTGGTGGGTATCCAGACGTACCTGGATACTTCCCAGCAGACGTTTGCCTATGCCGGTTCAATTATTACCATGGCGACACTGCAGGTCGGCGGGGTGTTCATCATGGCGCTGACGACCACACTGTATTATCTCGTTCTGGTCAGTCCGGACGCCGTGACCAAAGCGGCACCCGCACCGATCAGTGTTAAGGAACAGAAGAAGCGCAAGCGCTGGCCCCGGGTCATCGCCGGAGTGGTCATTGTGCTTGTGGCCATTGCTTACCTGATTTATAACGCCGTCTACATGGCTGGCGGCTTTGATTACAACCCCATCACCATTTCCCACCGGGGCGTGGACGACCATAATGGTGTTCAGAATACCATTCCCGCCTTGGAGAAAACTGCCAAAGAGAAGCCGGATTATGTCGAAATGGATATCCATGAGACCAAGGACGGTCAGTGGGTGGTCATGCATGATGAAAATTACGAAGCCTTAGCTGGCGTGGATAAGACCCCGCGGCAACTGACTTTGGCCCAGGCAACTCAGCTGACGGCCAAAGAAGACGGCCATTCGGCGCCAGTGGCTAGTTTCGATGCTTACTTGGCAGCGGCGGAACGGCTGCACCAAAAATTAGTCGTGGAAGTCAAAACGACACCTCACGATTCAAAGGGCGCGATCAACGGCTTTATCCAAAAGTATGGGGCCCGCCTGATCAAAGACCATAACCGGGTCCACTCGTTGGATTATCGAGTGATTGCGGCCATTAAAGCCCAAGAGCCCAAGTTGTACGCCAGTTTCATCCTGCCCTACGACATTGTCTTTCCCCAAACCAAGGCCAACGCCTACACCATGGAGTACACGACCTTAGATGTTGATTTCATCAGTCAGGCTCAGGATCAGGGTAAAGAAGTCTGGGCTTGGACGGTGGATGATCCGGACAAGATGGAGGAAATGATTTTCATGGGTGCCGACGGGATCATCACGGACAACCTCAGTGATTTGCAGCAGACGATCAAGGACCAAGTGAACCATCCCAGCTATGCGGCCCGACTGCGGGTTTATGGCAACCAATTTAATTGGAACGGATTGAATGGGGCGGAGAACTAACCGGTCATTCAAGCGGTATGAAAATGGACGAAGGCCAACGCGGCTTTCGTCCATTTTTGTACCCGTATACCGGGGTTACCAGCGCGGCCGGCGGCGAGTCAGCCAGAGATTAATGTGGATGGCCGCATAAAAGCCAAGAGTAGTCCAGCCTAGTAAAAATGGTAAGCGGTGCGTAAATGGCACCAGGCTGCGGACGAAGAACGCTGTTCCGGGGAAAATCAGCATCATGGGCAGGGTCTTATCACGCAAATACCGGGGTAAGCGGGGAATCCGGCCAATTAAAAAAGTAACCAGAAGACAGGCAATCGTCCAAAGCAGGGCAAAGAGCCAAGTGCCGGTGATAGTTGGGTTTTGATAAATCAGTGTGGACGCGCCGACCAGTATCATGGATCCCAGCGTTGTTCCTGGCTGATCATAGTCGTTGACTGGCGGGACGACCACCCGGGTGACGGTGATGCTGAGGACAATGGCGACAACGATGGTCAATATGACCCAGAGCAGGATAAACAACCAATCGCTGAGTTGCGGCACCAACGGTCGAACAAACTGGGTGCTGAAGGAAAAAATGGCAATAATCAAGAATATACGCGGTTGCAATGTGAGCTGCTTGAAGTTTTTCTCTGTTCGCACGGTTCCCACCTCCTAAAGACTGCTGATGCTATGGTCAGTCTACCAAAGAGGAAAACGCCGTCAAAGAAAACCACCGGTCCATGTCTGGAACGACACGGCCGGCGGCTGATGAAGCTGTTTTTAATCCAATCCCTTGTCGCCAATGTCGTTGCGAATTGCCAACGGGCCTTGCACTTCAGCCATCGCCCCATAAGCGTTGCCCTGCGCGCTGGCCAGATCCGGTCCGCTCCCGATCACTGTGAAGACGCGGCCGCCATGGGAGAAGAGCCGGCCGTCCTTTTCCTGAACGCCGGCGGGCAGCCAGCGGCCAATGGGCCAATCCGCGGGAACGTCGGCCAATGGTAAGGCGTTCATCGCGCCGCCGGGATATTCCGGATGGGCGGCGACCACCCCGACGTAGGTTTTACCGTCTAATTCTAACGGTGTGGGCCGGTCCGCCAGCAGATCTGTGATCAGCTGATAGAAATCATTCTTGATCTGCGGCAGAAGCACCTGGGTTTCCGGATCGCCGAAACGCAGGTTGTATTCTAAGACTTTGGGGCCTTTCTGCGTGAACATCAAGCCAATGTACAGTACCCCGGAACCGTTCAGGCCATCACTGACCATCCCGGCAATGGTTTGAGCGACTAAGTGGCGGGCAGCTTCCCGTTCGTCGGCGGTAAACTGCGGGGCCGGAGATATCGCGCCCATGCCGCCGGTATTCGGCCCGGCATCCTGATCGAAGCGGCGTTTGTGGTCCTGGGCCAAGGGTAAGGTCACATAGGTACCGTCGTGATACAACGCCAGCACCGAGGCCTCTTGACCGGTCAGACATTCCTCCACCACCACGGTGGCATTGGGGTCCCGGGCATAAAGCTGCGCCAGCGCTGCCTCTGCTTCCGTGTTGGTCTTGGCAACGATCACGCCTTTGCCAGCGGCGAGCCCGTCGGCTTTGAAGACCAGCGGCACGCCGGCTTCAATCAAGGTCTGCTGACCCGCCGCCAACGAATGGATCGTCCGGCTCGCCGCCGTGGGCAGCTGATGACGTTCCATGAAGGCTTTGGCAAAGGCCTTGCTCGCCTCCAGCTGCGCCGCCGCCTTGGTCGGCCCAAACACCGGCTGGTCCGCCGCCTGGAACGCATCCACAATACCCGCCGCCAACGGCACTTCCGGACCAACAAAGGTCAAAGCAATCGCATGCTGCCGCGCAAAAGCAATCAGACTCGGAAAGTCGTCAACGTCAATATCCACCGGCACCAAACCCAGCCGCGGCATCCCAGCATTACCCGGCGCCACATAAACCGCCGCCACTTGCGGCGACTGCAGAAACTTCAACCCCAGCGCACTCTCCCGCCCGCCGTTACCGATGATCAGAATGTTGTTCATGATAAATGGGGCAAGGAAACCCATGATTTCAATCATGGGAGGAATTGCCCCGACCCTTCTTTCTTTGATATAATTTACTTAGCCGATAAGAACAAACGTGTGGTTAAGGAGGTGCTCGGGTGGAACTGACCAAGACGGTCAAAATACAGATCAAGCTGACTGCGGCAGCAGATGGGGACTTGCTGCGTCAGGCCATGGAACAGTATTGCTTGGCCTGTGACGCCGTCAGCCGCTATGTGTTTGACCATGGTTTTGTACTCAACACTACGAAACTGCAAATCGTCCTGTATCGCGACCTGCGAACTCAGTTTGGGCTGAAAGCCCAAATGGCACAGTCGGTCCTGCGAACCGTGACCGCTCGCTATAAAGCAGTGCGCACTCAGCTGAAACAGAAGCCCTACCGCTATCAAGACGAAGCCGGCAAATGGCAAAAACACGCTAAAGATTTGACCTGGTTGTGGCACCCGATCAGCTTCCAGCGGCCGCAGCTGGATCTGGTCCGGCGGCGGGATTGGGCCATCCGCAAGGACGGCTCCTTTTCCCTGAACACATTAGACCGCCGCATCACTGTTTGGCCGGTACTGAACCATTGGCGCGACTATTTTGACGGCACCTGGAAACTCGGTACCGCCAAGGTACTGACCAGCGGTGGGAAGTGGTATCTGCACATCGGCGCGACCAAAGAAGTGCCGGATTATACCCAGGACCAGACTGTCCACGTCGTGGGCGTTGACCGGGGGCTGCGCTTTCTAGCCACTGCGTTTGACGAGACCGGTCGGACCATCTACCGGTCAGGGACCCGGGCACTCAACAAGCGGCGGCGGTACAAACACTTGCGGGCCAAACTGCAAGCCAAGGGGACTAAATCGGCGAAACGAGTCTTGAAACGGATCCGTCAGCGAGAGAACCGCTGGGTGTCGAACGAAAACCATCGTGCGGCTAAGGCACTCGCTGACTACTATGGACCAAAGACCCTGTTTGTGCTGGAAGACTTGACTGATGTTCGCTTTGCGACTGAACAGGTCGCTAAAGACCGTCGCTATGAACAGGTCAGCTGGCCATTTTACCAGTTAGAACAGTTTCTGATTTACAAGGCCGCCGCGCAGGGCAGCCTTGTGTTGAAAGTGCCGTCTGATTATACCAGCCAGCGCTGTCCGCAGTGCGGTGCGATCAATAAGCAGCAGCGGGATCACGACCACCATGAATACCGGTGTGCCTGCGGCTTCCAGGCTAATGACGACCAGTCGGCCGCCATGAACATCCAGCAGCTGGGCAACCAGTGGCTGACCGGTACTGCTAAGCCGCGCTACACGCGCAAGCGGACCGGCTAGAGAAAAACTGCATCTGCGGGAGCCGTCAGCCCCCGAGGCCGTTGAGACACGACCTGAGATGTGACCACACTAAAGTAGGAGCCATTAGGCGTTTGCACTACTGCTGCCCGTTAGGCAGCGTGAGTCACAAGCCCGCTACTTTAGTGGCGGGTAGTTGACTTCAGTAAAATCCTCCTCTAGGGAAAATGGAGTATCAATGTTGCTTGAGACAAAACTTGTATTTCTGACGTGTCTATTGCCAAGTGCGTAGCAAGCGGAGGTAAAATGGGCTCAAAGCGCCGTCACCACTAGCTACGCCTTCGGCTTCGCACTTGCTGCGCGTCGCCAGCCCCCTCAGCCGGAGCTTGCGGAGCACTTGGCACGGCGTACGAAGCAAGAGATATTTTCTCAACGCCTAATGCCGGAAATGCCGTACCCCCGTCGTCACCATCGCAATCCCATACTCATTCGCCTTATCCACCGACTCCTGGTCCCGAATACTCCCCCCCGGCTGAATGATCGCCCGAATCCCATGCTTCGCCGCATAATCCACACAGTCGTTCATTGGGAAGAACGCATCCGAAGCCAAGACCGCCCCGGCAAAATTCGGGTTCTGCTGGGCTTCCTTCAGCGCAATCTCCACAGAACCGATCCGGTTCATCTGACCGGCACCGATACCCAATGTCTGACCGGCTTTAGCCACCACGATGGCATTGCTCTTGACGTGTTTGACCACACTCTGGGCAAACAGCAGCGCGGCGATTTGGTCGTCCGTCGGTTCGGTCGTGGTAACGACGGTCAGATCATCGGGTCCTTCCAAGCGGGTGTCGCTTTCCTGAACCAGCAAGCCGCCGGTGACAGAAACTGTTTCATACCGCGGCGCGGCATCTTCTGCGGGCAAGGCAATCGTCAGGACCCGCAGGTTCTTTTTCTTTTCCAAAATCTTGAGCGCGTCAGCGTCGTAAGCCGGCGCCATGATGATCTCCAAGAAGAGCTTGTGCATTTTCTCGGCCGTCACCGCGTCCACCGGCCGGTTCAGGGCAATGATGCCGCCAAAGATGGACATTGGGTCGGCGGCGTAGGCTTTGTCCCAAGCCGCCTCGATCGTCGCCCCCTGACCGATGCCGCAGGGGTTCATGTGCTTCACGGCGACAACGGTGGGCCGATCAGGGTATTCCGCCAGCATGCGCAGGGCGGCGTCAGCGTCCTTAATATTATTATACGAAAGTTTTTTGCCGTGCAGTTGGGCCGCGTTGACTAACGAATCCGCCGGGGCATCGGGGGCCGCATAGAAGGCGGCGTGCTGATGGCTGTTTTCGCCATACCGCAGGCTTTGCTGCTTGGTGTAGGTCGGGGTGAAGCGGTCCGGGAACGGATCATCGGCCAGGTAGGCGGCAATTTGGGCATCGTAAGCGGCCGTTATTTGAAAGACCTTCATGGCCAGCTGCTGGCGAAAATCGGTGTTGTCCGCGGCTAAAGCGGTGAGGACGGCGGGATAATCAGCCGGATCAGCGACCGCCCAAACACTGGCGCCGTTCTTGGCGGCGGCCCGCAAAGCGGTGGGACCGCCGATATCGATCTGTTCGATGGCTTCGGCCCGGGTCACACCAGGCTTCTTAATTGTTGCCGCGAAGGGATAGAGGTTAATGCACACCAGGTCGATGGGGGCGAGCCCCTGATCGGCCAGAGCCGCCATATGGGCCGGCAGATCGCGGCGGGCGAGGATACCGGCATGGATCGCCGGATGCAGGGTCTTCACCCGGCCGTCCAGCATTTCCGGGAAGCCGGTGATGTCGCTCACTTCGGTACTGGGGACGCCTGCGGCGGTGAGGGCTGCCCGGGTGCCGCCGGTGGTGAGCAGTTCGAAGTTTTGCGCGATGAGCCCTTGGGCAAATTCTACTAAACCAGTTTTATCCGATACGCTTAACAATGCACGACGCAAGTCAGATCATCCTTTCGTAATGAGCTGTTCGATAGTGGCAGGTAAGAGACGGTGTTCAGTGGCATGGATTGCTTGCTCTAACTCTGGTTCGGTCATTCCTGGCAGAATCCGGACCGGTTCTTGAGCGATGATCTCGCCGGTGTCGATGCCGGCGTCTACGTAATGGACGGTGACGCCGGTGATTTTTACCCCATAGGCATACGCATCGGCAATACCGGTGCGCCCGGGGAACGCTGGCAGCAGCGCGGGGTGAAGATTCACGATGCGCCGGGGAAAAGCGGCCAGCAAGGTGGGACCGATGATCCGCATGAAGCCGGCCAAGACGACCAGGTCCACGGGGGGCAGAGCAGCCAGTATGGCCTGTTCTGCCGCTTTTTTCGTGGGGTAGTCGCGGTAATTGAAGACATGAGCGGGGATGCCGAACCGGGCGGCCTTGGCAATCACCGGGGCGCCAGGCTGGTCGCAGACCAGGGCGGCGATTTCGGCCCCGTGGGTACTGGTTTGGAAGTGTTCGGCTAAGGCTAAAAAGTTGGTGCCATTGCCCGAGGCAAAGACGGCGAGCCGTTTCATGCAACCGGCCCCCATTCCAAGGCAGCCTGGGTGCGGGGTACCACCGCGCCCAGGCGAATGGCGGCGGGGATAGCGGTCGCTTTTTCCGGGGCAACGGCCAGAACCATACCGATACCTAAGTTGAAGGTTTGGCGCATGGTGGCCAGCGAGAGGCCGCCGGTGTGCTGCAAGCGGGTGAAAATCGCCGGCCAGGTCCAGGCCGCCGGATCGATTCGGGCCGCTAACCCCTTGGGCAGCATCCGCGGCACGTTTTCCTGCAATCCGCCGCCGGTGATGTGGGCCAAGCCATGGAGCAGGTGCTGGTCCAGCAATGGCCGGATAACCGGTTCATAGATTCGGGTCGGCGTCAGGAGCGCGCCATCGGTGATCGGCAAGACCTGCCGGACCAGAGAGAAGCCGTTACTGTGCAGCCCGCTGCTGGGCAGACCCAGCAGCACATCGCCGGCCTGAATACCGGCAGGCAGCTGCTCGGCGGCGGCCACTTGGCCGACCCCGAAGCCGGCTAGGTCGAAATGATCCGCTGGATAGATGCCGGGCATTTCTGCGGTTTCTCCGCCGATCAAGGCCAGGTGCGCCTGGCGGCAGCCGGCGACGATGCCGGCGAGAATCTGCGTGGCCTGGTCCGGCCGCAGTTTGTCCACGGCCAGATAATCCAGGAAGAACAAGGGCTGGGCGCCGGTGGTCAAGAGATCGTTGGCGATCATCGCCACCAGATCGATGCCGATGGTGTCTACTTTGTTTTGAGCCAGAGCCACGAGAAGTTTCGTTCCCACCCCGTCCGTGGCGCTGACCAGCAGCTGACTAGAATCTTGCGGCAAGGCGTAGGCGGCCGCAAAGCTGCCCACCCCGGTGCGGACATTGGCGTCATAGGTGCTCGAGGCCAGCGGGGTCAGCCGCTGGACCGTTTCTTCCCCCGCGGCGATATCCACGCCGGCTTGGGTGTAATCGATGGCCATTAGGCAGAAACCTCCGATACTTTAATGTGCAGCAGAGCCAATTCTTTCTGTAATTCTGCGCTGTAATCATACAGCGGCGTTGGATACTCACCGGTGAAGTAGGCCACGCACAAGCCGCGGTGGGGCGCAGTGGGATCGAGATTGACGCTTTCTTCCAAGGCCTCGGTAGAGAGAAAACCCAGGGAATCGGCCCCGAGAATATCCCGCATCTCACTGATCGAGTGATTCGCCGCCATCAGTTCGCGGGTGGACTGAATGTCGATGCCGTAAAAGCAGGGAAAACGCAGCGGCGGCGAGGCAATGCGTAAATGGACCGCCCTGGCTCCGGCGTTTTTTAGTAACCGGACCAGCTGTTTCGACGTCGTCCCCCGGACGATGGAATCGTCCACCAGGGCGACGGATTTGCCTTCAACGACCGCCCGGACGGCACTGAGCTTGCGCTTAACGGCCGCTTCCCGCAGCGCTTGGGTCGGCTGAATGAAGGTGCGGGCGACATACTGACTTTTCACCAGCCCCAAATCATAGGGGATGCCGCTTTCCCGGGCGTAACCCAGGGCCGCTGATAACGACGAATTCGGCACCCCGACGACGATATCCGCATCCGCTGGCTGTTCCTGAGCCAAACGCCGGCCCATGGCGAGCCGGGCCTGGTGGACATTAACTCCGTGGATCTGGGAGTCAGGGCGGGCAAAGTAGATAAATTCCATGGAGCATACACTGAGCGTAGTGTTGGTCGTGTACTGCTGGGTGGTGACGCCGTTGGCAGTGACACTGACCAATTCCCCGGGTTGGATGTCCCGGACAAAGTCGGCGCCGACCGCGTCTAGGGCCGCCGTTTCGCTGCAGATCACGGTACCGCCATCGGGCAAAGTGCCCAGCACCAGCGGCCGGAACCCATTGGGGTCCACCGCGGCGTACAGGCCATGCTCGGTGAGCAGTTCAAAGGCGAAACCGCCGTGAACCTGATTCAGGGCGTCGATCAACTGGCCGGTGAACGTGGCAGCTGGGGAGCGGCGCAGCAGGTGCATCAAGACCTCCGTGTCGCTGGTGGTATGGAAAATGGCACCGTCGTCTTCCAATTCGCGGCGCAGCGTGCGGGCGTTGGTCAGGTTGCCGTTGTGGGCCAGCGCCATGGCTTCGGTACTGAACCGGAACAGCAGGGGCTGGATGTTTTCCAGCAGCCGGCCGCCGGCAGTGGCATAGCGCACATGGCCCAGCGCGGCCGGACCGGCTAACTCAGCGATGTCTTCGGGTTTGGTGAAGACTTCGCTGAGCAGGCCCAGGCCGTAGTGGCGGCGCAGCCCGGCGGGGGTGAGACCGACGATGCCGGCCCCTTCCTGGCCCCGGTGCTGCAGGGTGTGCAGGCCGAGGTGGGTGATGGCGGCCGCGTGGGGGTTGCCCCAGACGCCGAATAAGCCGCATTCTTCGTTGAGTTCCTTTAATTCATGCGGCACGGAATGCCCTCCTCCCAAGCCTGGTGCAAGTCAGCCAAAGACGCGGAGAACGTCCGGTTCGGCGCGGCAATGGTGACTTGCGGCGCCGCTGTGGTCCGGCCCAATAGAGTGGCCGCACTGCCCAGGACCTTTTCAAAGGCGGGCTGATTCTCCGGCGCAATGGTGATCAGGAAGCGTCCCGGAGTTTCGGCGAAGAGCCAGCTGGTGGGCACAGCCACCCGCAGGTCCGCGCCGATTTGGTTGGCGAAGGCCATTTCAGCCAAACCGGTCAGCAGCCCGCCTTCGCTCAAATCATGGGCAGCGGTGACCAGATGGGCCTGGATGGCCGCCAGAACCAGGTCTTGCTGGTGCTTCACGGTGGCCAGGTCCAGGTCGGCCAACCGGCCGGCAATATCGCCGGTGAGCAGCTTTTGAATCTCACTGCCGCTGAAATCCGGCTGGGTGGTGCCCACCAGGTAGACAAGATCGCCGGCTTGCTTGAAGTCCTGGGTGGTGATCGTCGTCATGTCCTCGATCAGTCCGACCATCCCGACCATCGGCGTCGGGTAAATGGCGGTGCCATTGGTTTCATTGTACAGCGACACGTTGCCGGAAATCACCGGGGTATTGAAAACCTTCGTAGCGGCGGTGATCCCTTGGGCGGACGTTTCCAATTCATAAAAGATTTCCGGTTTTGTGGGATCACCGTAATTCAGGCAATCGGTGATGCCCAACGGGGTGGCGCCGCTGGCCACCAGGTTAGCGGCGGCTTCGGCGACCGTGCGCTGACCGCCAATGTACGGGTCCAGGTAAACATAGCGGCCGTTGCTGTCGGTGGTCATGGCGATGGCCCGGTCGGTTCCTTTGATCCGCAGCACCGCGGCATCGCTGCCGGGGAGGACGACGGTATTCGTCTGGACCTGGGCATCATAGCGGCTAAACAGGCTGGCCTTATTGGCAATGGTCGGCTGGTTCATCAGCCTTGTCCACGTGGCGGTCACATCGGTGATCACCGGCTGCCAGTCGGGCGCGGGGGCCTGCAAGCGGGCCGGCTGCTGACCGGCCTGGTGATAGACCGGCGCATCGCTGGTCAAGGATGACACGGGGATGTCGCAGACGGTTTCGCCGTGGTGGGTCAATACATACTGGTGACCAGCAGTGACTCGGCCGATCACGACCGCATCCAGACCGTAGCGGGCAAAAATTTCTTGGATCTCGGCCTCATGGCCGGCCGCCACACACAACAGCATCCGTTCCTGGGATTCAGACAGCATGATCTCAAAGGAGGTCATGTCCGGTTCCCGCTGGGGCACCAGGTCCAGATCCAAGGCCATACCGCTGGCCGATTTGCCGGCCATTTCCACACTGGAAGACACCAGCCCGGCGGCACCCATATCCTGCATGCCGACGAGAATGTCCTGGTGATCATTGGTCACTTTCAGGCAGGCGTCGACCAGCAGTTTTTCCATAAAGGGATCGCCGACTTGAACAGCCGACCGGTCAGCCGCTTCGCTGTCGGAGAACGTGCCGGAGGCAAAGGAAGCGCCGTTGATACCGTCCCGGCCGGTTTTCGCGCCAACGTAGAGAATGGCGTTGCCCACCCCGGCCGCCCGGCCTTTCTGCAATTGGTCTTCGTCCATGATGCCGACACACATGGCGTTGACCAGGGGATTGCGGGCGTAGGTGGGGTCAAAGGCGGTCTCGCCGCCCACCGTGGGAATGCCGATGGCGTTGCCGTAGCCGGCGATGCCGGCGACCACTTGGTCCAGCAGCTGGCGGGTGCGGGGGTCGGTCAATTCGCCGAAGCGCAGGGAATCCAGCACGGCGATGGGCTTGGCGCCCATGGAGAAAATATCCCGGATGATGCCGCCAACACCGGTGGCCGCGCCCTCATAGGGTTCCACTGCGGAGGGGTGGTTGTGGCTCTCGGCCTTAAAAACGACGACCTTGCCCGCGCCGATGCGAATGGCCCCGGCGCCTTCGCCCGGGCCCATCACGACATTCTCGTTCTTGGTCCAGAACTGGCGCAGCACGGGCTTGCTGTATTTATACGCACAGTGTTCGCTCCACATCCCGCTGGCTAAGCCGACTTCCGTGAAGGTGGGCAAGTGACCGATCAATTGGGTGAAGCGGTCGTATTCCGCATCGGTCATGTCCCATTGGCGGTATGGTTTGGCGGTGCGGATTTCTTCAGGACTCAGCTCAACCTGCAACATGGGCGGCGGCTCCTTTCGTGGCGTTCAATAAGGAATAAAAGACCCCCCGGCCGTCAGTCCCGCCAAGCAGGGCTTCGACGGCGCGTTCCGGGTGGGGCATCATGCCCAGCACGTTGCCGGCGCGGTTGGTGATGCCGGCGATGTCGTGGATACTGCCGTTGGGGTTGTCCTGGTAGCGGAAGACCACTTGGTGATTGGCCTCCAGCTCGGCCAGGGTCGCCGGGTCGGCGTAGTAGCTGCCCTCGCCGTGGGCGATGGGCAGCGTGACACTCTCCATGTCGGCATAGTGATTCGAAAACGCGGTGGCGGTGTTGACCACCGTCAGCGGGGCCGGGGCGCAGATGAAGTGCAGCGACGTGTTCCACTGCAAGGCACCGGGGAGCAGACCGGCTTCGGTGAGGATCTGGAAGCCATTGCAGATGCCGACGACGAAACCGCCCGCGGCTGCAAAATCCTGCACGGCGGTCATGATCGGTGAGAACCGAGCGATGGCGCCGCTGCGCAGATAGTCGCCGTAGGAAAAACCGCCGGGGAGAAAGACCGCATCGTAGCCGGCCAGCGTCTCCTGGCTGGCGGGGACCAGATCTGCGGGGATGCCGCAGACATGGGCCAAAGCCCATTGCAGATCCTCATCGCAGTTGGACCCGGGGAACGTGATAACCGCGGCTCGCATTTAAGCCACCTCCAGGTCGAAGCGATAGGTCTCCATGTTCACGTTGGCCAGCAATTGGTCGCATATTTCTTCCACCTGGGCTCGGACGGCGGCTTCATCGTCGCCCTGCAGCAGCAGTTCGAAGTACTTGCCGTAGCGGACGTCCTGAACATTCTGGTGGTTCATCCGGGTCAGAGCAGTCTTGATTGCTTCGGCTTTCGGATCCAGAACAGACGGCTTGTAATTGACGTAAATCTTGGCTTTAAACATCGCTTATTCCTCGCTTTCGGTTAACCGGCGCAGCACTTCTTCATAGACAGGGACTAACGGGCCTTCATCCTGGCGGAAGACATCCTTGTCCAGGGACTCTTTGGTTCGGCTGTCCACCAAGCGGAAGTTGTCCGGGGATAGTTCATCGGCCAAGACCAGTGTTTCGTCGCTGAGCCGACCGAATTCAAACTTGCCGTCCACGAGCGTGATGCCGGCTTTGGCAAAGCGGGCAGTGAGCAGGGCATTCAGCTGATCGGTCAGGGTGCGGAGCTGCGCCAGCGTGGCCTGGTCGGCGATCCGCAGGGCTTTGATCTGATCATCGTTCATGAACGGATCATCCAGCGTGTCGGACTTGTAATAATACTCATGAATGGCTGGGGAGAAAGGCCGCAGGTGGCGGACTTGAAATTTGCTTTCGAAATGACCGGAGGCAAAATTGCGGAAGACCACTTCCAGCGGCAGCATCGCACATCTGTAGACCCGCATGGTGGTGGCGTTGTCGGTGGCGATATAGTGGGTGGGAATACCCGCCGCCGCGACGGTTTGAAATAATAGGCTGGAAATCTGCAGGTTGACTGGGCCCTTGCCCTGGATCTGCACTTTCTTTTTGCCGTTCAAAGCGGTGGCTTGGTCCAGGTAAACGACCTTTAAAACGTCGGGATCAGCGGTGCTGTAGAGTTGTTTGGCCTTACCGGTATAAATCAAAGTGGCTTCAGTCATGAGTTGATGTATCCTCCCAATTAACGGATTCAGTCAAAGCCGTCATCGATTGGCGGTCTTCGGCAACAACAGTGATGTGGCCCATCTTGCGGCCGGGGCGGATCTCGGCCTTGCCGTAATCGTGGAAATGCCACTCGGGATGGGCCGGCCAGAGCTGTTTGGCTTTGGTCAGGTCAGCGCCCAGCAGATTGCGCATCACCGCCGGTTTGCGCTGGCGAATCGGCGGGATCGGCAGGCCGCAGATGCTCAGAATATGGGCGGCAAACTGGGACAGGTTGCAGGCTTCGATGGAGTAGTGGCCGGAATTGTGGGGTCGCGGGGCCAATTCGTTGACCAGGATGCCGGCGGGGGTATCGAATAGTTCGATACCCAGCACCCCGGCCAGGTCGAGGCTGGCGGCAATGCGTTCGGCCATCGCCGCGATGACTGCCGCTTTGTCGGCGGACAGCCGCGGCGCCGGGGCCAGGGTGGTGTGCAGGATATGGTGGGCGTGGCGGTTCTCCACGACCGGGAAGCAGCGGACCGTACCGTGGCCGTCCCGGGTGACCATGATGGATAACTCCCGGGAGAAGGCCTGGCGCTTTTCTAAAATACAGGGCTGCTTGGCGGCTAGTGCCTGCCCGGCCGGGAGATCGGCGGGGCTGGTCAAATCCTGCTGGCCATGGCCGTCGTAGCCGCCAGTGGTGGTCTTCAAAATGGCGGGATAGCCGATGCGGGCGATGGCCGTGGGCAGTGCAGCCGCGGTGGGCACGCTGGCAAACGGGGTGACCGGCAGGCCGTGGTTCTCCAAGAAAGTCTTCTCGCGAATCCGGTCCCGGGAGATGGCCAGCAGTTCAGTCCCCTGGGGCAGCGCGGTGTATTGCTGGGCCTTGCGCAGGGTGGTCAGGTTGACGTTCTCGAACTCATAGGTGAGGACGTCGCTGGCCTGGGCCAGCTGCAGCAGAGCGGCGGTGTCGTCGTAAGCAGCGACGATCTGGTCGTCGGCGACTTGACCCGCCGGTGCGTTGGGCGTGGGGTCGAGGACGATGATCCGGTAGCCCATGGCTTTGGCCGCCAGGGCCATCATCTGGCCCAGCTGACCGCCGCCGACGATCCCGATGGTGGCCGGCGGCAGAAACATTTCCCTAGTCACTGAGCTGAGCCCCGCTTTCCACCGCTGCATCGTGCTGGGCGGTACGGTATGCGGTGAGCTGATCGGCTAAGGCTGGATCCTGCAAGGCCAGGATCTGACCGGCCAGCAGGGCGGCGTTGATCGCGCCGGCATTGCCGATGGCCAGGGTGCCCACGGGCACGCCGCTGGGCATCTGAACGATGGACAGCAGCGAATCCATCCCGCTCAAGGCGTGGCTCTGGATCGGCACGCCCAGGACCGGCAGAGTCGTGTTGGCCGCCAGCATGCCGGGCAGGTGGGCCGCGCCGCCGGCACCGGCGATGATCACCGCGTAGCCGGCGGCCCGGGCACCGCTGGCAAAGGCCTGCAGCTCCATTGGCATCCGGTGGGCGGAAATGACTTTGGCAGTATAGGCGATGCCCAATTGCTGTAACGTGGTACACGTATTTCGCATCGTGGGCCAGTCGGATGCTGAACCCATGACGACTGCAACTTTTGCCATGAATTGACCTCCATTGATTGAAGTTGGGTTCAGCATACCAGACGAGTTCTTGAAAAACAACTAAATTCTTAACTATAATTAGGTTTAATCAATTGAATGTTCGTATTATATATTTTAATCTGGTTCTCGGTTTCGAGCGGGCCAGATACCGAACAATAACATCACCACGGCGTCAAAACCGTTTTTCTTGAGAACAAAAGAATCATCGGATGGGCGGTCGGTATAGGAGTATTAGTGTCCGTGGAAATCAGATAAAACCGAACGATGACAAAATTGAAATGGTATATTCCACATCTTTTGCCATAAAAAAATTCCGAACGATGGGTGTCGTTCGGAATTGAAGGGCGAATATTGTTTTTTAACTGGTTTTCTTGACGGCTGACCGACTAATTACGGGCGATCTCATAATCCCCAGCGTCCGGATCCCGGACAGTGACCGGGATCCGGACCAGCGTGCGGACTTGATCGGCCGGCGTGGTGAGAATATTATCCAGATACACCGTCCGGTAGCCGTCCTGGGCCCGGGTCATCCCGTGGGCCTGCATGAAGTCCGTCAAAGTGGTGAAGACTGAGCTGGCCTCGGTAACGGGGCCCTTTTGCAGCAGCTGTACTTCCACCCCTTCTTCAGTGCGGCGATATGCCACTTGCCGGGCCGCCGCTGTGAGCGGACCAGCGGCGGCCTGCGCCGCGGTCAGCAGCTCCGGGACGGTGAAATTGGGCTGTTTGATCAGCATTGTGTACGCGCCGTGGGGGGTTCGGTACACACTCAGCGGATAGGGGACATAGTCCCGGAACCAGTCGATCAATTTGCTGTGCCGCGCCTGTTCCTTGATGCCCGCCGCGAAGGCGTACATTGCGGCCGCCGCATCCTTGAACTCCGGATTGGCCAGCTGCGCTTCACCGGTGCCTTGGAACATTAAGTAATTCCGTTCTGTCAGCATTACCAGCGACGGCGTGTCTCCCAAGTTGTACTCAGTTTGTTCGTCAATGCGATAATCGAATTGGGCCATGATGATCCCTGCTTTCCTTTTTCTGCCGGTCATTATAAACAGAAATGCAGAAAAAGGGTTAGCTTATGCTTGGGGAAATGGACTGATGATGTCGTGGTAGCGGGCAAACCCTAATTTGCCGCCTTTTTCGGTGGCAATGGCAGTCAAGGGGGCAGTCATTTCCGGCAGCTCGGGCAAGCGGCCGTCTTCCCAGGCACTGAGCCGCTCCACTGCCGTTAACAGGCGCTGCTTCAGCGCGCCGAAGCGGTTATCCACGACCTCCCAGCCGATGGGCGAGCGCTCCACCAACCACAGGGTCTGGCGGGCATCATGCAGTTTATCCAGGCGGCGGGCCAGCGCTTGCAGCTCGGCGATCACCCCGGTCATTTCGTCCCGGTCACCGGCCCGATAGGCGTCCTGAATGGCGTCCAGCAGGTGGGCTTTGTGACTGAGAAAGCGGGCCAGTTGCTGATAATAAGCATACAGCGGCCGGGTGGTTTGGGTCGTGACCGCCCCGCCAAGTTTCTCTGCCAGCACCCGATAGTGCTTCTCGGCATCCACGCCGCTGAAGTTCGCCCAGAACCGCGGGGTCAGCCAGTCCATGTAGAGCAGCAGTTTGCTAGGATTGGCGCCTTGGATGTTCGTCTTGCCCCGGCGCTTGAAGTTGTCGAATTGATCCAGGGCATAGAAACCATCCCAGTCTTCGTGCTGCATGAGCCAGAATTGCGCGGCCAGCCAGTCTTTGGTTAATTCCGGCGCATAGGCCGCTTCCGCCACAGCCTGTAAGCCAAGCATCATCGCCCGGGTTGGTGTCTCGCCGCCATCGGTGAAAGCGGCGGCAGCCCATAGTTCAGTGGGTCGGGTCAAAGCCGCTGCTTGGGCCGCGGCGACCATGACGCCCTGGTTGGGAGCCAGGCCCTGGTCCATATGCAGAGAAATGGTGCCAGCCGGTGCTTTGTCCGGTACAGCAGTCAATATTGTCTGGGCAATATGCAAAATTTGGGCATCTGTATTTAACTGATCACTGTCCAGTAGCGTATTCGGACCGGTGATCACAGTCAAGGCGGTGTAACCCAGCATCGCCAAGCGCTGCAGCAACGCCTGACCCTCGCGGGTGGTTAATTGCGCATTGTGGCGAATATCCAATAATAGACCCACAGTCGCGGCGGTTGGCGTCTCCTGGTAGCTGAAATGCCGTTCGTTTTGCGCGTGGGCGATCCACTCGGTCAGCCCGCGCAGCGCCGCGGCACCGCCGGGATACCCGATGGTCCCGGCGGTGTCTGCCCGGGTCACGGTCAAGGTCCCGGCGGTTGGGGCCAGGGTCACAGTCAACTCAGCATCCGCGGTCACCGTGATGTCCCACCGCGGGGCCAATAGATCAATAGCGGGGCGCAACGAATCGGGGAGCCCCGTGATGTTCAATTCCATTTGCTGTCGCCTCCTACATTAATTATACCGTAGGCCTCGTATTTCTTGCAGGAACATGCTACATTACGAGTGGGATAATTGCGCATCGATGAACAAATTCAAATGCGGAGGTTGGCAATGATGGGTAATGCAATTTTTGCCGGGATTGACTTGGGCGGGACCAACGCCAAGGTCGCTTTGTTCGATGATCAGCTGCATCAAATTGGTGAGAAACGGGCACCCAGTCGGGCGACCGAGAGCGCCGATATTATTTTGGAAAACTTAGCCGCGTTATTAACGGGGCTGCTGAAAGAAACCGGGACTGACCCCGAGGATCTGATGGCCCTGGGAATCGGAGTGCCGGGACTGATGGATGTTCAGGCCGGGATTTCCCATTATCTGGCCAACTTCCCCCAATGGCGGGATGTGCCGGTGGTGCAATGGTTTGAAAACCGCCTGCATATTCCGGTCGTTTTGGACAACGATGTGCGGATGAATACGTACGGCGAATGGTCGGAAGGGGCCGCCAAGGGCGTCCAGAATGCCATCCTGTTAACCTTGGGTACGGGTGTCGGCGCCGGTATTATTCTGGAAGGCAAAATGCTTTACGGCACCACCGATAGTGCCGGGGAGTTGGGGCACATGTCGATCAACGCGAATGGCCGCCCGTGCAACTGCGGCAACATCGGCTGCTGGGAACGCTACGTGTCCGCCACGGGTCTGATTCAAACGACCCAGGAAGCTATTGCTAAAGCCCCGACTAGTGTGCTGGCGGAGTGGCAGGCTGAGGGGCAGCCGCTAACTGGTAAAATGGTTTCGCTGGCTTACGACGAAGGGGACGCCGTCGCCCATGAAGTGATGAATCAAACCGGCGAATGGCTTGGCGTTGGCCTGGTATCGATTATCAACGTCTTCAACCCGGAGCGGATCATCATCGGCGGGGGGATGGCCGCTGCCGGGAAACGAATTATGACACCTGCCCAAAAGTACATTGACGCACATGCCCTGGCCCAGCCGCTGGCTGCCGCCAAAATCGTACCCGCGGCCTTAGGCGATCGAGCGGGTATGGTCGGGGCTGCCGTCCGCGGCCGGGCTAAATGGGCTAAAAATAACGCCTCGTGACGCACCACACAGGCTTTTGCCTTTGAGAAATCGCAAGATAAACGTCACAAATCCTTCACATTTTCCAGCTACCATAACAGAGTCGAAAGGTTAATTCCTTTCCCCCAAACATTCTTTTCATGATTTTTCTTCTTTCCATTTTCCGCCATCCATGGACTATCCTCTCCCCAGGTGGTCCGGCAGAAAAGCGAATACCGCAGCGACCTCCCCTCGTTGCGGTATTTTTGTGCAGAGAGGGCGGAGGCCGACGGTCAGAAGCGGCGGCAGAAGGACACCCCGGCACAAAACCCGCACTTAGGTTTTTTGCCGGGGTGTCCTTCTGCCATAGCTTCTGTCGGCCGGAGCCCGTTTAGGAGGAGGACGCCTACTTTAGACACTAAAACCAGTACAAACAAAAACGGGCAGACACACCGCGATTTTCCACGGCCATCCGCCCATTTCCAGACCAACACTCACACCCCAGGGAATCCCGGGAAGAAGTAGCCAACGAGTGCCCGTAAAACAATACCAGCCAACAGACCGGCAATGAAAATCAAAGTGTACTTCCCAATGCTCTTGGACCTAGTCATCAGCACTCACTCCTTAATTTCAACATGTACCAATATCCATAATAATAGAATAGCATGGTTTAACCTTTTTTGCAAACGATTACAGTGTATCCAAAACAAAAAGCCGCCCCAGCAGGCGGCTTCCAAACATCACAGGATCAGTCGACTTAATCCTCGCCGATTTCCCGAACATACATATTATTCGTATGGTGCGACTTGCCAAACGGAATACCCAGCGTGATCACCATGCGATCACCCTTTTCCAGCAAGCCTTCGCTCACGGCAACCTTTTCCGCCGTTGCATAGATCTCATTGATGTTCTCCGTATCGTCAATGACGATCGGGGTCGTGCCCCAGGAGAGGATCAAGGAATCAGCGACTTCGTTGGTGAAGGTCAAGGCAATGATCGGAATATTGGGCCGGAAGCGGGCAATACTCCGGGCCGTAAAGCCATTGGCGGTAACGGCCACGATGACTTTGGCGCCAACCCGCTCAGCCGCGGAAACGACTGAGTAGCCCAGCGTATCCGTAATGCTGTCATTGGCGTTGAACGCGTCCATGATCACAGAGTGCTGCGGCAGATCCTCATCAGTGGCTTCGTCGATCCGGGCCATGGCCGCGACAGACCCAACCGGGTACTTGCCGTTGGCACTTTCGCCGGACAGCATCGTCGCGTCGGTCCCGTCATAGATGGAGTTAGCGACGTCAGCGACTTCGGCCCGCGTCGGCCGCGGATTTTCCTGCATCGAATTCAGCATCTGCGTCGCCGTGATAACCGGCTTGTGGGCCATGTTCGCCTTGCGGATCAGGGATTTCTGTACTTGCGGAACCATTTCGAAGGGAATCTCGACACCCATGTCGCCCCGGGCCACCATCAAGCCATCGGAGACGGCCAGAATGGCATCGGCATTGTTAATGCCTTCTTGGGATTCGATCTTCGGGATGATCATGACATGCGGATTCGGACCAGCATCAACCAAGTCCCGGATATCTTGCACATCACTGGGTTTGCGGACGAAGGAAGCAGAAATGTAGTTGAAGCCTTGTTGCAAGCCCCAAGTAATATCGTCCCGGTCTTTTTCAGTCAGCCCCGGCAGGTTGATCTCAACGCCAGGGGCGTTAACACCCTTTTTACCGCCCAAATCGCCAGCGTTTTCGACAACGGTAACCAGTTCGCGCTTGCTGTCGTCCTTTTCCAGAATCTTCATATCCAGCAAGCCATCGTCGAAGAGGACGTGGCCGCCGACATGAACGTCATCGTACAGGCCGGCATAGCTGACCCCGATTAATTCCTTGCTGGTCCAAATGCTGGCGTCCATGCCGATACGGACCTTGTCGCCAACGTTAAAGTGGATCTTGCCGTCTTCTTTAACATCGGAGCTGCGGATTTCCGCACCTTTGGTGTCCAGCATCAAACCGATCCGCTTGCCGGTGATTTGCATGGCTTCGTGGGCCTTCTTAAACCGGCCGAGTTGTTCCTCGTGATCGCCGTGGGAGAAGTTGAAACGGAAAATATCCGCGCCAGCCTTGATCAGCTGCACCATAATGTCCGTAGTATTGGCGGCCGGACCGACCGTGGAAACGATTTTAGTTCTACGCATTGTTTGCTTACCCTCCAGAATTGATGAAAAATTTGGTCATTGATACACAAGCTCATTATAGGGGAAAACGGTTACTAGGACAAGAGAGGGTAAAGGGCAAAGCCGACCGGTAGAAGGGTAGGGTGACTGAGACATGACTTAAAGTGCTAGTGGATCTAGTGCCAATGCGTAGCAACCGGAGGCAAAATGGGCTCAGTGGTGGAAACCACACGGCGGCTTGCCGCCGATGTGGTTAGGCGACTTTGAGACCGCGGTTTTTGCGGGCTCAAAGCGCCGTCACCACGTTCCAGCCCCATTTTTGCCGGAGGTTGCGGAGCATTGGCACGGCGTTCAAAGACCGTGTCTCCTCCTAAACGGGCTCCGGCCGACAGCGGCTAGGGCAGAAGGAGGACCAGACAAAAAACCTAAGTGCGGGTTTTGTGCCTGGTCCTCCTTCTGCATACGCCGCTAACCGTCGGCCTGCGCCCTCTGCCCTCTGGGTACAAAAAAACCGGAGCGTTCAGTTCGCTCCGGCCTTCATAATCAGCGTTGTTGGCGCCTCTGCAGTGCAGATTGCCGATTACTTCTTGAGAAGTTTCTCAGCCAATGCCTTAACGTCATCGTCGGACATGTCCAATGTAGGCTCCATGTCTTTCTCAGTCTTGTCAGTGCTGTGATTGTTCTTCTCCATGTAGTAGTCCCAAAGAGCATCACGGATTGGAAGCTTACTATCGCTCCAGTCGAACTCTTCGTTCATCTTCTTGTCCAACATGATGGTCATTTCGATGTCCTTAGGATCGCCCGCTGTACCGTCTTCAACTGCCATAATCCATACCTCCATTAATTAGTTACTTGCTACAAATACCATTGTAATGCATCGGGACCATTTCAGCACGAAAAAAAGCTCGAAATGCGTTATTTTCCGAAAACTAGGCTTAATCGTTGCCGAGAATACTGCGTAAATCGTCGTTATGGGCCGTACTTTGGCCGCCCTGATTGAAAGCAAACGGGAAATACTTTTCCAAATGATAATTAACTGCCAGGGTATGCAAGGTATCTTCTGCGCCATGGATGGTCGCGTCACTGACATCCTCGTTATATTTAAGACGCTGGACATACTCCTTGGCATTGGCCAAAGTGGCGTCGTCGGTTTCGCCCTGTTTGCTGATGCGGGAAATCGTTTGGGTGAGCACGTCCACTAAGGGCTGCCGGGCATTTTGCACCGGGTCATCCAAATGAGTTAACCCGCTGCTGGTGAGCGGCTGCTGGCCGGCGATCGCGGTGTACGCCTGATCTGTGACCCCCTGGGCCTTCACTTTGCTGATTCGGGCCAGGGCGGCGGTTAACGCGTCCCGATCGTATTGCGACACTTGGCGTACTTGGCCGGAGGCAATTTGCGACGGCGACATCACGTCGTTATAGCTCTGCGGCGCATGGGCCAGCCCCAGGGCATGACCGAATTCGTGGATGAAGATGTTGATCACATCCGTGTCGCTGGTATTGTTTTTTTGCGCCGTGGTATTCAGCAGGATCTTATGGCCGTTGCTGGCCAGCCCAGAGAAGGACAGGTACTTGCTTTGCACTGGTGCCAGGTAAACGTCCGCTGCTGCTTGGGTGGTTTGGGGGACGATAATCGTGCGGCCCGCGGCCTTGTTCCACCACGCCGCGGCGCTGGCCGCTTCGGTTTGGTATTTCGGCAACGCTTGCGCATTATAAACGATTTGGCCGTTCTCATCCGCCAGCCACCAGCTTTCCAACGTCGACCAGCCCTTGGGGGCGCTGGCACTGGTGTTTTGCTGTTCAGAAATCAGTTGACTGACCCGGTGCACTTGATCGTAGGTTTGCCATTTGCGAATGCCGACCAGCAATAATAACACCAGGCCGGCCACAATGGCGAGTTGAAACAGAAATGTGATGAAACGCCACAGCACACGCATATTGCCACTATCCTTTCCACTCTCTGGCAACAGCTTACCGAGTTGGCTGATGAAAAGCAATTGATGAGCTTACAACGTGAACTTTCCTTTAAACTGCGTTACCATTAAATAGCGTGCATTACCCGCGATAGCCCTTTCATTCGCCGCTGGTGAATGGTGGTCGCAAGTCGATCTTGCGGCTTAGCAGGGCGCTATTTTTTTAGAAAGTGGAGGTTTCCCTGTGGTTAAAATACTACTGAAATCCGTGCGGGAGTATAAATGGATGTCTTTGCTCTCGCCGCTCCTCGTGACCATTGAAGTCATGCTGGAAACTTATATTCCTTTTATTATGGGAAACATCATCGATTACGGGATCACCCCTGGCAACCTGGGCTATATCAGTTCCTGGGGGATGGTCTTGGTGGGCTTGGCCGTGGTCTCCTTGATCGTCGGTGCCGGAGCCAGCTGGTTCTCCAGCCATGCTGCGGCCGGTTTTGCCCAGAATCTGCGGCATGATGAATTCGCTCAGGTGCAGAAGTTCTCGTTTGCCAATATCGAGCATTTCTCCACGGCCAGCGTCGTGACTCGGTTAACGACCGATATCACCAACGTGCAGCAGGCCTACCAGATTTCAATCCGAATCGCCTTTCGGGCCCCGTTGATGTTCATCTTTTCGATGATCATGTCCTTCCGGGTGAGCCAGCAGATGGCCTTGATTTTTGCCATTGTCGTGCCCATCCTGGCAGTCGTTTTGTACCTCATCATTCATACGGCATATCCGCTGTTCAGCCATGTTTTCCGCCAGTATGATATTTTGAACCGGGTCGTGAACGAGAACTTGCGGGGTATTCGAGTGATCAAGACCTTTGACCGGCAAGAGGAAGAAATCAATAAGTTCAAGGATGCCAGCAACGGCATCTTCACGATTTTCTCCAAGGCCCAACGGCTGATGTCCCTGAACGCGCCGGTGATGACCTTCATGATCAACACCACGATGCTGATCGTTTCCTGGGTCGGGGCCCAAATGATTGTGGGCAAGTCCTTGGAGACTGGCCAGCTGGTCGCGCTGTTTTCTTACACCATGAGTATTCTGTTCAGTTTGATGATGCTGTCGAACATCATTACCATGCTGTCGGTGTCCCAAGCATCAGCCAACCGGATCGCGGCGGTGCTGCAAGAGAAGCCGTCCATTGTGGACCCGGCCAAGCCGGTGACCACGGTGAAAGACGGGTCAGTCACCTTCGATCACGTCTCCATGACCTATCTGCACGCGGAGCATCCCAGTGTGGCTGATGTGTCCCTGCAGATCAAGCCTGGCGAATTTGTCGGGATCATTGGGGCGACCGGCTCCGGCAAGTCGACATTGGTCCAGCTGATTCCCCGGTTGTACGATGTCACCAAGGGCACCGTGCTGGTCGGTGATGTGGATGTGCGCAACTACGCCTTGCGGCCATTGCGGGATGCCGTGGCCATGGTGTTGCAGAACAATACGCTGTTTTCTGGTACGATTTATGAAAACCTGCGCTGGGGCGATCCCAATGCCACCGACGCTGAAGTGGAAAAGGCAGCTCAAATGGCCCAGGCGGACAGCTTCGTCCAAGAGATGCCCAAGAAATACGATACCTATATTGAGCAGGGCGGGAGCAACGTATCCGGCGGTCAGAATCAACGGCTGACCATTGCCCGGGCCTTGCTGAAGAAACCCAAGATCCTGATCTTGGATGATTCCACCAGTGCCGTAGATACCGAAACCGAAGGAAAGATCATGACCGCGCTCCGGACTGAATTGCCGGATATGACCAAGATCATGATTTCCCAGCGGATCACGTCCATCGCCCAGGCCGACCAGATCATCGTCATGGATGATGGCCAGATCAATGGCGTTGGCACCCACGAGGAACTGTTGAAGAGTAATGCCATTTATCGGGAATTGAATAATTCCCAGCAAAAGGATGTCCAAGGTACGATCAAGGAAGGAGGGGACAGCAATGCGCCAGATGCGGGGAACAAGTAATAATAACCGAGGCCGGGCGCGCAAGCCGGAACATACCTGGCGCACGCTGGGCCGGCTGCTGCAATATACCTTTGCCAGTTCCCGGACCATGTGGGTGGTGTCGATCATCAGTATTATCGTTGCCGCTTTGTCCGCTTCTTTGGGGTCAAAGTTCATTCAGACTCTGATCGATAGTTACATCATGCCCCTGACTAAAGAAGCGACGCCGAACTTTGCGCCGCTGATTCAAGCCATTGCCATCATGGCGGCGATTTATTACACCGGTGTGATCGGTACTGGCATTTTCACCCAGTTGCAAGTGATCATCGGCCAACGGGTGCAGAAGCAGATTCGGGATGAAATGTTTGAACACATGCAGTCCCTGCCCATGAGCTATTTCGACCGCAATGACGTCGGCGATATCATGAGCCGCTACACCAACGATGTGGATACGCTGATGCAGATGATTTCGCAAAGTATCCCGACATTCATTCAGTCGTTGTTCAACATGGTTTTCGTGCTGATTATGATGATTTTGATCAGCCCGCTGCTCACCTTACTGTCGCTGGTTGTTCTAGGATTGAGTATCATCTTTGTCCGGGTCTTGTTCTCCCAGTCGTCCCGGTACTTCTCCGCCCAACAGCGGGCACTGGGTACGGTGAACGGTTATGCGGAAGAAATCCTTAACGGCTTGAAGGTCGTCAAGGTTTTCTCCCACGAACAGGCGGTGCAGAAACAATTTGATACGTACAATTCTGGGTTGCGCAATGATTCCGCAAAGGCCAACGCATACGCGACCATGGTCTTTCCCATCATGGGCAACATGTCCAACCTGCTGTATGTGCTGACCGCTGTGGTGGGGGGCACCTTGGCCGTCAATAACGTGATCACCTTGACCCTGGGCGGTCTGGCCGCTTTTCTGCAACTGAGCCGGGGCTTTACCCAGCCGGTTGCTCAGATCTCGCAGCAGGTCAATTCGATCATCATGGCCTTGGCCGGGGCAGAACGGATCTTCGGTCTGCTGGATGAAAAGCCGGAAAGCGATGACGGCAAAGTCACGCTGACGAATATGAAGAAAGACGCCGCCGGCAATCTCGTTCCGACCAAAGAACATACCGAGAACTGGGCCTGGCAAGTCGGCACGCCAGTAAAGCTAGTGCCCGTGCAAGGCGTTGTCGAGTTTAAAGATGTGAACTTCTCCTATTATCCTGGCGTCCAGATTCTGCACGACATCAACTTGACCGCCAAGGCTGGGGAGAAAGTCGCCTTTGTCGGGGCCACCGGGGCCGGGAAGACGACGATCACCTCGATGATCAACCGCTTCTACGATATTGATTCCGGTCAGATCACCTATGACGGGATTGATATTCGGGAGATTAAAAAGGCGGACCTGCGCCGGTCGCTGGCCATCGTTTTGCAAGAGACCAATTTGTTCACCGATACGATCATGAACAATATTCGGATGGGCAATCTGGATGCCACCGATGATGAAGTGATTGCCGCGGCCAAACTGGCCAATGCCGACGAGTTCATCCAGGAATTACCCAAGGGTTATCAATCCACGATTGACGGGGACGGCAGCGACTTGTCCCAGGGCCAGCGGCAGCTATTGTCGATTGCCCGGGCCGCTGTGGCCGATCCGCCCGTGATGATCATGGACGAAGCCACTGCCAGTATCGATACGCGGACTGAACGGGCTGTCCAAGCTGGGATGGATAACCTGATGAAGGGCCGCACCACATTTGTTATCGCCCACCGCTTATCCACAATTTTCAACTCTGACCTGATCATTGTCCTGGATCACGGGAAGATCGTTGAACGGGGGAATCATGAACAATTAATGGCGCAACACGGCGAGTATTATCAATTGTATACAGGCTCGCTGGTACTTGAATAAGTTTCATTTGACTGAAACGGGTCAAGAATTCGCATTGCGCGGGTCCCTGGTCTGTTTTTTATTTTCTCCGGGGGGAACGGTTGTCACCGTTGTATTTGTCCGTGCAATACCGGTATAATTGAGCTAGACTAGATTTTGAAGCGTAATCGTAGATAAGGGAGTAGGTGTTGAACGGTGGAGTATTGTCCAAATTGTGGCTACCCTGTGAGCTCACAACAGAACTTTTGCCAAAATTGCGGTTATCCGTTAACGGAACGGGCCCGGCAAATGGTCATGGGGGTGGCCCAGTTAAAGTTGTTGCAGCCGATTCAAGGGGATGGCCAACAGGGGGACCAATCCGCGACTGCAATCCGGACCAGTGAGCGCACAGTACCACAAAATGGGACTTTGGGTTTGACGGCGGATACGCCGGCAGAACCCAGTCCGGTGCAACCGGAGGAGCCGACTTTCTCCAGTCAGCCGACCTGGGACCAAGGCCAAGGGCAGCCCGCGGCTAATCAGGCAGCCGCTGATCAATACGATCAGGCTCCGGTTTATCCCGGGTTCACACCGCAACCGGCCCAGCCGGAACCAGCCAGTGCGCCCCAGGATCAACCGTGGCAGCAGCCGCAGGGATCCGGGGCCCCGGCTGATTTCGCTGGTCAGAATAATTCCTATGCGGCCCCGCAGCAGAACGCTAACTATTATGGCACGCCCAGCGGCAATGCCTATGCTCCGGTAAACGACCAAGTGCCGCCGCAGCAACCGGATTACGGTGCGCAGCAGCCCGCCTACGGGTCAGCCGCACCAACGGATACCGATCCTTACGGCAGCAGCACCGGGGCCAATTATCAAAGCGCTCCGCAGCAGCCGCAGGCCCAGCCGGCAGACGCCTATCAAGCACCGAATCAGGGGCAGGATGGACCATACCAGCAAGCACCTGATCAATACGGCCAGGAGGCTGCTCAGCCGCAAGCACCGCAGTATGATACGGCCAACAACTACGCCGCTGATACTGCTTCCGCTGCCCCAGACAGTGCATCCGCGGCCAGCAGCTACGACCCAATCAATAATGACTACGGTGCCGCACCGACTGATCAGACTGACCAAGATCAGGATCAGTACGCGGACGACGATGAGGCGGCTGAGCCCAAAGAGAAGTTCCATATCGGCGTGACCGATATCTTAGGTGCCATCTTCTCCTTCGTGGTGATGCTCGGAGTTTATATTCCAGGCTACTTCTCTAATACTGCCAGCTTGGTCGACTTCAGCAATGGCACCTCACTGCTGAGCAAGATGCAGTTGACATCACCCGCCGCGCTGCGCTACCTGCTCTTAGTGGTCGCCGCCATTGGCCCGCTGATTTTTATTGTCTTCAGTTTCTGGAAACGCCGCTCCTCACCGCTCATCCGGTTCGGGGCGGGGGTCTTCAGCGTCATCGGCTACGCGTTCCTGTTCGTGCTGATGTTTGCTAAGGGCGCCATTACCACGGTGCAAATTCAATCCACCGGGTTTGCATTGATTGGGTATATCTCCCTGGCTTGCCTGTTGGGCGAGTTTATCATTGGGCTGGTTGACCTGATGCGGTCTTAACGCGGTCATGCTAATACAAAAACACACCTGCCGAATATTTTCAGCGGGTGTGTTTTTGTGTTGCCTGTTAATTACTCAGTCGGTGCACTCGGCTTGCAAATGATATACAGATCAAGCATTGATGCAATTAGAATCACAATCAAGACGATGCCGTTGCGACGGAAGATTTGACTGGCATTGACGACATAAGGGACGATGCCCAGTAAAACGCCCCACCACGTGGAGAGGCCGACATCGTGAAAGCGGCGTACAATCAGGGCCATCATGGGAACAACGGCCATGACAAAAGCAATGATGAAGATACCCGTCCAGATTGGTGCATTGTGCCAGGCTTCGGGAACCATTACTAACCACAGATTGCCGGTAGTGGTATCTGCATTGCCGCTTGCCCATGCAAATAGCATTGTGGGAATAGTCATAATGAGCAAAGCGCCCAGTACTGACCACCAATACTCCGAGAGGCTGCTCCTACCGCTGTAATCAAACGCTCTGGTGTAGAAAAGCTTCATGGCTTGGATAAAATTGACAGGTTGCGTTTTGTTTTGGGTGGTCATCATGTTAAAAGCACTCCTTTCAACAGAATCACCGATTTAAGTCTCACCAATCATTGAAATTGTAACGTATAGGTCTTCCAACGCTTGGTTGTATTGATGACAAAAACAAGTATCCTATAGCATAAGGGAGGAAGTTTGATGATCGATCAGCTTGCTAAGCGCTATGGCCAGATATTTCACGAAATCAGAGTGCGCCGCTGCCTAACGATTGATCAGGTACGCGGCGGGTTGGACGCCAGTACCGTGTCCCGGTTTGAACGCGGCCTGGCGATGATTTCCACGGCTAATCTAATTGCCCTCCTGCATTCAGCGGGGATGAGCGGCACCGAATTTTTCAATATCGTTGGTGCCTTACAACCCACGGTGATTGAACGATTCATGGACGATATTCAGCTGGCCGATCGGCGGGCGGATCGGCCAGCTCTGCAAGAGGCTGTGCAGGTGCTTAAGCAAAATACGGAGGGGAGCATTCCGGCTCAAATCTTGGTTATGGTGGTCAATGGGGCAATCACGCGGATCACTGTGCCGGAGTATCAGTTTGCAGCCACTGACCAGGATCGGATTGCAGATTATCTGACAGAAGAGCCGACTTGGTTCAAGCTGGAATATTTTATTTTCAACCAAGCCGTACCGTCGCTTTCGGCGGCCTTGAACCTGCGCTTGTACCGGAATATGATGCGTTCTTTTGCGGCCAATCAATTGCCGGATTACACCGGGTTGGTGGGCTCGTCGCTGGCTAAGCTGGCAGTGGTTTGGCTCCGTCAGGGGGATTGGAACACGACGTACCGGATGATCCATGATGCCAAACAGTATCTGGCGGGAGCCAACAGTGTGCTGATCACTTACCGGGCCCAATTGATTGAACTGGCGGCCAACTACCTGGACGCTCGGGACGGGGATTATTTGTTAGCTATTAAAACCAAGCTGGCTTTCTTTCAAACCGTTGATCCAGCGATCTACCAGGCCGATTTGCGCTGGCTACGCTTGTTGCAGGTACCGGTGTGAGGCAGTCCGCCAAAACTGGTGGAATTGCTGGCTGATGATGGGCAGCAAAACGATGATCAACAGAGCCAGACACCACCAGCTCAAATTGAGCAGCGCACTTTGCGGCTGTAACGCGTCGCTATCCGCGGTTTTCTGCAAGATACCGGTAATCGTCTCGTTGATTCGGAAATAGGTCAGCGGAAAATTTGGAATTGCCGGCATCACTTGGGTGATCCCCACTACCAGCAACAGGCCCACCGTCGTCAGCCAGCTATTCCGGAATAACTGAGCGAAGACCATGTTCAGCAAAGTGAGAAAAAGGATCAGCAAAATGATTAAGCCGAATGCTTGGAACAGATAACTGCGCAGCGGCATAAAGCTTTCGGCGAGGCCCAGGCCCTCAGGGTTGGAAAAGCCGAACACGGGATAGCGCAAGTCGCCCCAGCCGGCGCCGAGTCCAATCCCGAGCGTAACCAGTCCTAGGGGTAACAGAACAATCTGAGCAAACGTATAGAAGATGATACTAAATTGGTTTCCCAGTTGTGTCAACGTCCGTTGTCCTTGCAGCAGCAACCAATCGCTGTGGGCTTTCTTGTTGGCCAGTTCTTTCGCCCATTGGCGGCCTGTCAGTAGAATACCCACCAAAAATAGCAGGATGACACTATTGGCGCGAATCAAGTACCAGAGGTAATACCAGCCCTGCAAATAGTAGTGGGGATTATCGCGCAGCACCATCTGAGTTGATTGATTGTTGAGTCCGGCCAAATCGCCAGTACTGGTTTCGACATTCAGACTATCTGGATACATTGGGGCAATTTTGTGTTGCTTCATGTATAGAAACTGGGTATATGTCCGACTGATGCTGGCAGATAACGCACCACGAGAAGTATCGATGTCATTATAAATACGGACCCCAAATCCGTCTAGGGCCATCGTCTGCGGTTTCTTTTGCAGATTGACCGCCAGCGAGTCCATGTACCATTGGTGGTAAGCGGCTGGTGACCGTTTAAAGGCCGTTATTTCTGCCTTGCCAGCTTTTTTGTGCGGCGTATACCATTTCTCTAAACGACCTGCATAGTCTTGTATAAATTGCGTCCGTGCTTGCCGCTGCTGCCAAAAGCCAACGCTCAACCCAATTGTCAAAAGCAAGACGACCGGCCAGACCCAGGGACGTTTGCGCAGTTCAAAGTGAAGTGAATATCCCCATCTCTTCATTTTTTTTGCCTCCTACAAGTGACAATCAGTCCCACCACTATGCTCAGTATGCCAGAAAAAGCAGCTTACAGCGCGTAAGTTGCTTTTGTGCAAACAATTAAGTTGAAAACATGACACTAAGCGGGAACGAATTCGGTGCTGTCAATCACCCGGTCCACCTGTTGGGCAATGGTCGGCCGCAGATGGTGGGTGACCATGACCACGGTCAAATGCGGATCGGTGACGATCATTTTTTCAATCGCTTGCGCTGATGCTGGATCCAGGGAAGCGGTACTTTCATCCGTGAAGACGATTTGCCGACCCTGCAGCAATCCCCGAGCGAGGACGACACGCTGCTTTTGCCCGCCGGACAGGTTGCGGCCGTCTTTCTCCACCATCGTGGCCAAGCCCTGGGGCAAACTGGCCACCAAATCGGTTAAGCCCACCCGCTGAATCACCGCAGCGATGGTCTCGTCCGAATACGGTTCATTCATGGTCAGATTATTTTTCAGCGTATCGTTGAACATGAACGGTGTTTGATCCAGATAGGTCACTTGGTTAATTAGGCTGTCTGGCGTGATGTGCTGATAATTCGTTTGATCATAACGTAAGGTGCCTTGATAGTCGGTCAGATTGCCGATGAGCAGGTTCAGCACGGTGGACTTGCCGCTGCCGGAAGGGCCAATCAGGGCGTATTTTTGCCCCTTAGCCACCGTCAGTGAGAAATCCTGGAGAATTGGGCGGCTGTTTGGATCATAGGCAAAGGTGATATCCTGCATCTGCAAGGCGGTGTGGAAGCGGCCGACGGGTTTTCGGCCGGCGGTATCACGGACAGGTACGGCGGCAAACTTCTCGAAGATTGGAGCGACTGAAGCCATGTCCATAACGGAGGTCATAATACCTGTCATTCCAGCAAAAATTGTGCCGGCAAAATTCAAACTGGCATTGATCGTGCCGATGGGGACGAGATGCTGCCAAACCATGAAACCGGTAAGCAGCAGCATCGCATCTTGACACAATCCGCTGACACCGTTGATGACTCCGGTGGTAACCCCGTTCATCCACTGCCAAGCGTTGATGTGCGTTGCGGCATCCTGAGACGCAGCGACGGTTCGCTGTACGAGGAGCCTGCGCAGATTCAAGAGATTCAGGGCATCAAAGCCGGTGAGTACGTCAGAAATCCGGTTCATTAACCGCTCGTTGGCGCGAGTCATGGCTAGCGAACGCCTTTGCACCGGTTTGGTAAAGACCTTGGGCACCAGATACATCACGACAGCCAGAACAAGGGTCGTCAGCAGTAAAACATAATGGAATGTCGCCAGCGCGATGGCGGCGAAGGTCACAGTGAATACTTGAGTAATAATGTCCATCGGTCAGACCGGAGAAAATTAGACCGGCAAAATTCATGCTGGCATTCACCGTGCCCACAGGGACCAGGTGCTGCCATACCAAGTAGCCGGTGAGCAGTAGAACGAGGTTTTGGCAAATCGCACTCGTACCCCAAATCGTCGCATTCGTAATGCCGTACATTTTTTGCCAGGAATTGACGTGGACCGCCACGTCGTTGGAGGCGGCCACCGTCCGCTTGACCAGGAGTTTGCGCAGGCTCAGTAAATTCAAAGCATCAAAGCCGCTCAGCACATCTGAGATACGGCCCATCAACTGTTCATTGGCGTGGGTCATCGCTAGTGAATGGGCCTGTAAAGACGTGTCGAACGCCTTGGGGACCAGGTACACGACCACGGCCAAAACCAATACTGCGATGCTCAGGGAATAGTGGTATGCCGTGAGGGCTGCCGCGGCAAAGATGACGGAAAAGGAAGACTCGACAATTTCCAAGGCATCGTAGAATCCGTTGACCCCAATGGTGTGGACATCATTCGTCAGCCAAGAGGCATAGACTGCCGGTGATTGGCTGTGAAAGACTTCGTAGCTGGTATCGCTCAGCCGAGCGGTGATGTCTCGGCGAATAGCGGTATTCATCAGTTGCCGGCAGCGCGAAAACTGATATTGCTGCACGCCCATTAAGCCGCAGTACAGGGCATAGGCCGCGGTCATAAGCCCCACCCAGAGAAAAAAATTAGGAAACTGGCCGGCTACCAGGGCCGTCAAGGCATTGGCGCTGCCAATCCCGTTGGCGGTCTGCGTCACCGCCATGAATAGTACGATGATCACTAATAATGAATTTGGTCCCTTAAATTCCCAGAGATAGTGCCGTAAATGCTTATCCATGCTGATCATCCTCTCGTTTTTCTTTTGTTTGCGGAAACCAAAAAAGCCGTCAACTGTGCGTCGGCAGCTGCGGCTCAAAAAATAAACGATGGATGATAGGCACCACAAAAGACAGGTGCCTTAATCCCACTTACTCAGAGGATTAGGCTGCCGATTCAATTTTCTGGCGTGCATCGGCAAAGAACACCAATGCAAAACGAGAGAAAATCTTTTCGCGCAGCATCATGGGACAACCCTCCTCTGATTTATGATGGCCTAAAGATACCACCAATAATGATAAAAGGCAATATGAAAATTAAAAATAGTTGTGAAGTCCCTGTGAGCACGCGTCTGTCCCGATTTCAAGCTGTTTTACCGCCATTATGCTATAGTAGATAGGTCAATATTCGAGGAGGAAAGATTTTGGAACGCGAAACAATCACCGACCTAGGGGCGGTTTTGGCCGGCTTCATTGCCGGCGCGGGGTTGCTGCCGGTGTTTACCCGGTTTTCGAAACGGCGGGCGGCATCGCAGAAGGTGGAGGCTCAGGCTCAGCAGCGGTTGGATCTGCCGGCCAACGATGGCAATTTTTTAGTCAAACAAATTCCCACATTATACGTCCACGGATTCCGCGGCGGCGCCCATTCAACCCAGCAGATGGTGGAATCGGCGGCCAAAGCGACCCGCCAGGACAGCTGGCTGCAGGTCACTTACGAGGGCGGCGGTAAAATGTCCTACGCGGGGAATTGGACCAACGACCCGCATCCCATCGTGCAGGTGGTCTTTAAGGATAACTGGGTCGGTACCCGGTTTATTTCGCGTTATTTAGAAAAAGTCCTGCCCGCCCTGCAAGAACGCTACGGCTTCACCCAATACAATGCGGTGGGCCATTCAGTTGGTGCCACAGCGCTGGTGTTTGCCGAAATGCGGAATTACGATAATCCGAAGTTTCCCAAGCTGAATAAGCTGGTCCTGGTGGGCGGTCCCTTTGATGGCGTCGTTGCGTTGGGCGATTTGCCGAATTTCAACCGCTTCACATGGAGCGGCCGACCGATTTTGATGAACCCAACTTATTTAGAAATGCTCTTGAGCCGTAATCGGTTCCCGAAAGATGCCAAGGTGTTAAATGTGTTCGGCAACCTGAACAATGGGACGAATACGGACAAATACATCACCGTGATCTCGGCCAAATCGATTCGGTATATTTTGGCGCCCATCGTTAAGTCCTTCAGTGAAATTGAAGTTCGCGGCTTGCCCGGGGAACACAGCATGCTTCATGATGACTCGCTGGTGCTGAATAAGATTAATAAGTTTTTGTACGGTCAGCCGTGATCTGAAGGGCCTTGCCAAGCAATCCAGTTATGGTATGATAGCTTTTGAAAAACTAAATGAGAAACCACACAAGGGGGAGCCATCTGGCTGAGAACGAGTAATCGGACCCTTCGAACCTGTTCGTTAATGCGAGCGTAGGAATTGTGCGTGGTATTGAAAAATACCTCCTTTGTGCTTGGAAACTCAAACATTAGGGAGGCTTTTTTATGTTGAAGAAAAAGATTACCCTCGGTGGTTTGATCGAGGGCGCCATCATGGCCGCGCTGGCCATGGCGCTGAGTTATATTCCCCATAGTATCGGCGGGTTGGGGATTCAATTGCAGTGGGGCTTGCTGCCGTTGATTCTGGTTGCTGAGCGGCGGGGTTGGCAGGTGGGAACAATCGCCGGTTTGATTTGGGGCTTGCTGGATGCCATGCTCCGCGGCGGCAGCAATCTGTTGAACCCGCTCCAGATTATCATGGAATATCCGGTCGCGTTCGGTGTCCTCGGTCTGGCTGGCTTAGTGGCCCTGCCGCTGCGAGACGCTTTGAAGGACCGCAAGTTGGGCATGGCCGTGGGCTATATTTTCATTGGCGGCCTAATCGGCACCATTGCCAAGTATTTCTTCCACTTCATTGCTGGGGTCTTCTACTGGGGTACTTATGCCCCCAAAGGCTGGAATGTGTGGCTGTTCAGCCTGTATGTTAACGGGATCAGTGCTGTTTTGGGATTGATTTACGTGGCGGTGGTCCTGGGCGTACTGGCCTCCATCGCACCGCAATTATTTGTGGTGTCGAATCGGAATCGGCATATTGAAGAGGCTCATTAGTTAATTTAAACAAAGCAGATAATGCCCGCTGTGGTCAGTAATTTGGCTATGGTGGGCATTTTCTCTCTTGAATCTGGTATAGGCCGGTTCGAGAATATCACTTTTTTAATTTGCTTAGTACGGCAATATGCTGGTTTGCTGAATAAATCGCTTGCACAAAAGCAATTTAACGGCACTGACGATATTATTGACTATGCTGATAGTGTTGGGTGATTGGATAATCAGTTAAGAGAAAGGGTGGGCACCATGAAAGCTAAGATAATGACAGCATTGCTGGCGGTGGCGGCTGGATTAGGCATTACGGCGGCCATGCCCAGTACGACGGCCAGCGCGGATACCGCCGGTTCAGTGATCGTTTACGATGGAAATATTGACGGCGTCGTGCGGGTGTTCCAAGGCCAATTACCGCCCAAGACGATGACTTATCGGCAAACATGGGACGGCGGCCGGTATACGATCAGTGTGACGCTGCAAAGTTACCGTGAAGCTGGCGATGGTCAGTATATTGGAATTTATGCTGGTGAGCTGCATCGGTTGGGCGAGCGGCCGGCGGAGTGAGGGCCTGACAGCTTCCGCGTAAACGGGCTCCCGCCGACAGCGGCTAGGGCAGAAGGGTGAAGGACCAGTAAACCTAAGCGCGGGTTTTCTGGTCCTTCGCCCTTCTGCCTACGCCGCTAACCGTCGGCCTGCGCCCTCTGTACAAAAAGAAGCACCGTCGCCTGGTATCGGGTCGACGGTGCTTCTTTTTATTGTTCAACTGCCAGGGGGAGGCTGGTTGGCTGAACTGTTGGATAGGTTGTTGGGGGAGGAAAATCAACATGAAGAAAAAGTTTTGGTTGCTTGCTGTTGTTGGCAATCAAGTCGAGGACTTACATTAACTGCCTCGCTCTTGACATTTTCTATATTATCTGGAAATTGCGAAGAATTTGTGACGTTTAGGTGGCGTAATTTCGAAATGTGGTCTTATCTGGAATTCTTGACTTGGCCCTTTGGCAGCGTCAAGGCAATCAGCGCGCCACCGACACCAACCAGCGCGAAGATGAAGAACGTCCATTGGAAGCCGACGACTTGGCTGGGAATCTTCCCTAAACCGGCGTTTTGATTGGTAAACAGCGTCAGCAGGGCAGTCGCAATAGCGACGCCGGCGGAGCCGAATAACTGCCGAGCAGTGGTCGTGACGGCCGTGGCATGGGCGACCAGATCTTCCGGTAAATCATTGGCCCCCATGGTCACACTGGGCATCATGACGAAGGCGTTGCCGCTTTCGATGAAGGCGGCCATGATGATCGACAGGACCAGCAGGCGTTGGCTGGCGGCCCAAATCATCGCGGCCATACCGACAACGATCAAACTTTGGCCGATCAAAACGACCCATTTGCCGCCCATCCGGTCCAGCAAGCGGCCGCTGATCGGGTTGAGCAAAGCTAAGACAACAGCCGCTGGGACCATTGCGAGGCCAGAAACCAAGGCGGACGTGCCCAGCACGTTTTGATAATACAGCGGCATCAAGATCGTTGTGACGATCAGGGCAATGTATGAAATTCCGGTCAGAAAGACGGATTTCGTGTAAATACCACTGGTGAAGACCCGCAGATTCAACAACGGCTTATCCCGGTGCAGCTGGCGATAAATGAACCAGGCGATCGCCAGGACACTGGCCACCAGCAAACCGCCTAAAAGACCCCATTGCGGATCAGCGGAAACACTTTCGGTCAGCACGTATAGGACGCCGATAAAGCCCAAGCCCAATACCACGGACAAGCCGTCGATCTCACTGGGATACTGGCCGACAACATCCTGAATCGCCCAGGGAGTCAGCAGCAAGACGATGGCCATGACCACCAGGAATAAGACGAAGAGTCCGCGCCAGCTGGTGAAGTTCAAAACGACCCCCGACACGATGGGCCCGACGGCCAGGGCACTGCCCATGATCAAGCCCGCCAGCCCCATGACGCTGCCTCGGCCAGGGACGGGCGTGATGATCAGCAGAACAGTTTGGTACGATGGAAAAATAATACCGACGGCGACGGCCTCCAGCATGCGGCCCAAAACCAGGACCCAAAACGTTGGCGCCACGACGCAGAGCAGGGTGCCGGCACTGAATGTGAGCACGACACTGACAAATAATTTCTTG
Organism: Schleiferilactobacillus harbinensis DSM 16991; assembly: GCF_000425885.1. Taxonomy (GTDB): domain Bacteria; phylum Bacillota; class Bacilli; order Lactobacillales; family Lactobacillaceae; genus Schleiferilactobacillus; species Schleiferilactobacillus harbinensis. The sequence goes on along the minus strand of NZ_KE384471.1, from coordinate 94,012 downwards.
AATGGAATGTTATGTAATAGCCACGGACTCGTGGGAATTAACAAACACATGACCAGCATGAATCCAGTGGTGAGCCATTGGACCATGCTGGCCGGGATGGCGAATTCACGCATGAGCGTGGGGTACGCCGTAGATAAGGACGACTGACTGATGGACATGCCGAACGTGCCCAGCAATAGTGTGCCGATAAAAGCGGTACGCTGCCGGCCATTGGTCAGTTGGATATCGTGAGTTACCATGAAAATCACCTCGAAACTAGCATAAGCTATTTTCATGACCGTTTCAATAATGATTCTAAACTGGCACCGATTGCATTTTTCTGCAACCGGCTTCAGCATCTGCTAAACTGGAATGAGAATGGTTCAGAGAGGAAGAAACGATATGTCAGATCTCGTAGTCATTGATGTGGGCGGGACGTCGATCAAACACGGCGTACTGCATGATGATCAGCTGGTGAGTCAAGGCAGTGTGCCGACCCCTAAGGATTTAGCGGGGTATTATGCGGCCTTGACGGCCATCGTCCAGCAGGCCCAAGCAGACTATGCACCAGTGGGCGTGGGTATCAGCTCACCGGGGGCAGTGAATAAAAAAACTGGCGTCATTGAAGGCGCCAGTGCGATTCCGTATATTCATAATTTTCCGATTATTCCAGAATTGGAGAAGCACTTTGGCCTGCCCGTCAGTATGGAGAACGATGCCAATTGTGCCGCCTTGGCGGAACTGGCCAGCGGGGCCGGCGCAGGTACCAGCAATCTCTTATTCATTGTGATCGGGACCGGTATTGGCGGCAGCGTCATCGTCAATCATCAAGTGATCCACGGCCGCCATTTATTTGGCGGGGAATTCGGCTTCATGCTCATGGACAGTCACAATACGCTCAGTGATCTGGGCTCGCCGGTGCACATGGCGGAACGCTACACCGCCCGGAAAGCGGACGGCAAAACTTATGATGGCCAGGCCGTGTTTGCTTTGGCCCAACAGGGCGACGCCCTTGCTCAGGAAGAAGCCCGGACTTTCTACAAGGCACTGGCTACGGCAATTTTCAACCTCAGTTATGCCTTTGATCCGGATAAGGTGATTCTTGGCGGCGGCGTGTCCCAGGCTGATTGGCTGATTCCGACACTGAAGCGGTATTTGCAGGATATTCTGGACGAAGTCAAAATCGCGCCCTGGATGCCGGAATTAGCCCTGGCCCATTACCGCAGCCAAGCCAACTTGATCGGTGCCGCGGTGGATTTCCGCCAGAGCCGGCCGGAAGGCGGACAATCAATCAGTTAGGGCATCACAAAAATATAGATCAGCGTTAATGCACCAACGACGGCCCCCAGTAAGGTGAGGACGAGCCGCCGTTGGTGTTTTTCTTTGCTCATGTACAACGTGTAGCAGATCGTGGTCAGAAACATCGCGATCAGGCCGGCCAATAAAATGGCAAAACCGCGGAACGCCGGGTTGGCAACGATAATGGCACTGACCAGACTGGCCACGCCGAATACGGCACTGACTGCGAACCAGCCAACGGCATGAGTGGATTCCATAGGTATGCTTTCTTCCCTTCTCATAGGACAAAAATATAGGCAGCAACATACAGCCCGTAAACAGCCACCAGGGCGATCCCTTCTTTGTTGTCGATCTCGTCCCGGGAGCCGTCAATGATGAACCATCCTACTAATAATAGGACCAACAGCAGCATGGGGAAAGTCACGAAGTAAAAAACTTTAGGCAAATATATGGTGGCTGGCGAAAAAGCGATCGTCAGGCCGTTTACCAGCAGCAGATTCATGACGTTGGCCCCGATGATGTTGCCCAGCGCCAGACCGCCAAAGCCGCCTTTGGCTGCGTAATAAGCCGTCACTAATTCTGGAAAGCTGGTGCCCAGCGCGACCACTGTAGCGGACACGATGGCGTCACTGATATGCAGCCGGCCAGCGATTTCCACGCTGGCATCAACCAGCGCATTAGCACTGATGGCAATGACCAGACCGGTGCCGATAATCCAGAGCAGGCGGACCCAGGTCGCTGTTTTTTTATCCGGCGGTGCCGGTACCGGCGTACTGGCTGTTTTCTTTTTATCCTGATTATTCTGGCGAATGATCAGGTACAAATAGGCGGGAATCAGCAGCAGGAAAACGATCCCGACCCAGCGGGGAATATATCCTCGGCCAGACATTAGGGTCAGACAGGCGGCAAAAATCAGCAGCAGGGACGCGGTGAGCAGCAGCTGCACCCGGGAGAGATTGTGCCGCGCGACCGGAATCGTCCCGGCAATAGCCCCAACGCCCAGCACAATACTCATGTTGGTGATGACGGAGCCGGTGGCGTTGCCCACGGAGAAGTCGGTCACGCCTTGAAAGATGGCGGACACAGCGATGGCCACTTCAGCCAGGGTGGTGCCTAACGCAACCACGGTGGCGCCGATGACGACGTCTGAGATGCCGGCATCCTGGGACAAGTGGATCGCGTGATCCACGAGAATATCCGCCGCCCGGGTGAGGAGAACGAGGGTCAAGAGAAAGATCGCAACGAGGCCCCACATGGGGAGGGTCGTGATGAATGCGGTCATAAAGGCACTCCTTTGTTATTTTCTTAACTTAATTGTACCATCCTGCCCGGGTATGGTGTGGTGTGGGCGGATGTATGAGCAGTTATCAATGTTCCCACCGGTCGGACTGTTATACTATGGACAAGGAGATGAGCAGATGGTGCCCAAAATGATGCGGGCGATTGCGGCTTTCCAAACGTTGCCAATTCGTGATGAAGCGAGTCTGCAAGATGTTTGGCTGCCTGTGCCGACGCCCAGACCGAATGATGTACTGGTTAAAATCTTGGCGATCTCAGTCAACCCGGTGGATGTGCGCATTCGCCATGCGCTGCACGGCCAAAAGCGGCCGCATGTTTTGGGCTTCGATGCGGTGGGGGAAATCGTCCAGTTGGGCGTCGATGTGCGGGACTTCACCGTCGGCGACCGGGTCTTTTATTTTGGTTCCACCCAGCGCCCGGGCAGCAATGCTGAATATCAGCTGGTGGATTATCGCCTGATTGCCAAAGCCCCCCAGCGTTTGACGCTGGGCCAAACCGCGGCGCTGCCGATGACCGCCGTCACCGCTTGGGAATTGCTGTTTGAACGAATGAGTATCCCCGCCGCGGCGCACGCGACCCATGGGTCCATGCTGGTGATCAATGCCGCCGGCGGGGTGGGCAGTATTTTGGTCCAGCTCGCCCAGTGGGCCGGTCTGGACGTGATCGCCGTCGCCAGTCGCGTCAACTGGCCCTGGCTGCAAAAATACGGAATCCATAAATTAGCGGATTATCATAGTGATTTAACTCCGCAAGTCCAGGCTTTGGGGTACGATATGGTGGACTACATTGCCACCCTGTATGATCCCGTACCTTATTTTGGGGCAATCGCAGATTTGATCGCACCCATGGGCCATGTTGGCTCAATCGTGGCCACCGATGATTCATTGCCGGTGGCCTGGCTGAAGAACAAATCCGTTAGTTTGGATTGGGAATATGTTTTTTCTAAAAGCGATTACGCTTATCAAATGGCGACCCAGGGCCAGATTCTGCAACGGCTGAGTGCCTTGCTGGACGCTGGGGCGCTGCGCTCAACCATTGCCTATAATTTTCACGGCATCAATGCCCGTAATTTACGCCAGGCACAGGCCATGCTTGAAACCAAGAACACGATTGGTAAAATTACTTTACAGGCTCCCTTTGATGGGGAAGCCAAAGCGTTAGACGATATTGTTTGGAAGGATCCCCAATCTTATGCAGATGAAACACTGGTGGCTTTCCCTAGTCGTCGTCCTGATGACGGGGATCGCCGCGCTGGTACTGACTCGGGTCAACGCCACCTGGTACACCCAACCGGTAGGCCAAGTGATCGCGGTAAAGACCGGCAGCACTAAGAAGAACCTTGATGAACACAATAATACAGATTATCAGACGCGGCAGACGCTGACGGTCAAAATGCTCAATGGCGCCAACCGGGGTAAAACCTACCGTACGGGTAATGTATATACCCGTTCCGGGGCGGTGGATCAGCAGTATCGGACCGGTCAGCAGGTATTTATCAGCTGGCAGGATAAGGCCCGGACTAAACTGGCGATTACGAATCAAAAACGAGATACGGTGATCGTTTTTCTGATTTGGCTGGTGGCCGTTGTCTTGTTGGCGGTGATGCGTTGGCAGGGAGCGATCGCCATCCTCAGTGTGGTGGCAAACATCGCTCTGTTTTTGCTGGCCATTCAATTCGAGCTGCTGCGCTATGGGGCGTCCATGCTGTGGATCTTTGCGGCCCTGAATGTTTTGTTTACGCTGGTGACGCTGCTCCTGATTTTAGGCCCTAAACGGCAGTTTTTGGTGTCCAGCATCGCGACTCTGGGCGGCACCTTTTTAGCCTACGGTATTTTTGTGCTGGTGCTGCAGGTCACCGGCGGTAACGGCCTGCATTATGAGGCGGTGGCTTATGCGCTGCAACAGCCTAAGCCAATCTTCTGGGCCAGTATTATGATTGGCTCCTTAGGGGCAATTATGGATGAGACTTCCGATATTTCCTCCGCGCTGGCGCAAATCGTGATTGAAACCCCAGACGTTCACCGCTGGCAGCTCTTTCGATCTGGTATGACTGTGGGCCGGGAGATCGTGGGGCCACTGATCAGCATCCTCTTTCTGATCTTCATGGCTGACACCTTCCCGATGGCCGTTCTGTACTTAAACAACGGGAACAGCTTCAGCCAAACGTTCACCTGGACGATGTATCTTGGCATGGTTCAATCTCTGGTGAGCGCGATTGGCATCGTCGTCACGGTACCGCTGACGAGTTTCCTCAGTATGCTGTTCTTAGGGGGGCGTAAATAATGGGTGTGATCAGTCTCTTAGGGGTGATCCTGCTGGTCCTGCTCGTGCTGGTTTGCGGTAAGAGCGGGTTGACTATTTTCTTCGGCCTCCTATTGAACTTTGTCCTGCTGTTTATTACTGTGACTCTGTTCGGCCTCGGGGCGCCGCCGGTGCTGACGACGATTCTGGCCAGTGCCGTGATCCTCGCGGTGGTTGTCTTTTTCAGTGCCGCCAGCAACCGGGTGACGCGGATCGCTTACGTTGTTTCTCTCGGGGTGATGCTGATTCTGGCCGGGCTGGCCTGGCTGATCCAGTTCTTTGGCAACATCCAGGGCTTTGGTAACGAGGTTGGGGAGGATATCGGCGGCTTTTCGCTGCTGATCGGGGTGTCCTTTGGCCAGATCGTCGTCAGTATCCTGATGCTGTCAGCCCTGGGCGCCGTCGCCGAGGCCAGTATTGCGGTGACCAGCGGGTTGTTTGAAGTCGCTGATCAAGTGCCGGATATTACCCCGGCCCAGCTGTTCAAAGACGGTCAAGAAATCGGCGGCAAGATCATCGGCACCGCACTGAACACGCTGTTTTTCGGCTTCTTCGGTTCCTACCTGGCGTTGTTTATCTGGTTTGTTCAGTTGCAATATGCCCCAGGGCTGCTGTTCAACGATAAACTCTTCGTCAGCGAAGCGGCCTCCGTTTTGCTTTCCACCGTGGGCGTAGTCGCCACCGTGCCCCTGTCCACCTGGGTCGTCAGTGTGACCCTGCAGCATGAAGCGGCCCAAGCCGCCAGAAAGGAAGATCATTAACCGTGGCGAAACGCCGTAAACCTACCCATCGCCGAGGGAAGAAACAACCCGTTCATATCACCCTCGGCTCCCTGATTGTCATTGCCATCATTGCCTTCGCCGTCGCCCGTTTTGGCGGCGGCGCGAGTACGCCCAGCGGGACGACCCATTCGGATGCCGCGCCGAGCAGCCAAGTCAGCAGTGCAGCCAGCCAGAGCAGCAGCACGAGTCAAAGCAGCACCGCTGCGTCGTCCTCAGCCGTGGGCGACAGCAACTGGCAGGCCACTTATGCGGCTTTAGCCAAACTGACCTTTCAATCCGGCAACCCGGCCGCGATCAATGTCAACAGCGGCAAGAGTACGCTGGCCATGAGCGCCTGGCAGAGCAACCACATTGCTTATGGCAATCTGGATAATCTGAACCGAACGACCACCGTGACGGCGTATCTGCAACGGTCCAACCTGGGCCGTTCTGCCGGTCGGCCAGCGCAGAAATGGCAGCCCACCGGCTGGCATCAAGAGTATCGGGTGATCAATGGGGACCGGATCCCCGTCGTCAATCGCGGCCATCTGATTGCCTATACGATGACCTTCAATCTGAATAGTGACGGCGTACCCCAGACCGGGGCCGAGGGCAGTTCCGACAACCCGAAGAATCTAGCGACCCAAACTGAATTTTCTAACCAGAAGACGATGCAGGTCTATGAACAAGCCGTGCGGGACGCCTTGGGGCGTGGCGCGCGGGTGATCTATCAGGTGACCACGGTTTTTCGGGGGAATGAATTGATGCCCCGAGGTTATTGGTCCCAAGCCGTATCATCGGATGGTCGGCTGAATTTCAACGTCTATATTTGGAACGTGGAACCGCAATTGCAGTTCGACTATGCCACCGGCAGAAATACGATTGACCGGAACATGCGGGTCACCGAAATTAATCAGTAGTGTCAAAAACAGCGCCGCCAGTTCATAGAAGTTGAGCTGGCGGCGCTGTTTGCGTTCGGTACACTTACTGTAAGATTGCTTCGCGTTTGTTGATCAGGTAAGTTATCAATTCAGCAAAGATGTAGATGATCAGGGCTGTTAAGAAAAATGAGAAAGTCACATCAGAGAAGAAATGGGCGCCGATCCGCACCCGGCTGAGACCGACCAAAGCGCCCCAGAGGATGCCGAAAACAAACCAGCGCTGGCGGGCTTTGCCCGTCGCAAACCAAGACAAGACAATGGCCAGCGTGGCCGCCATGGTGTGCCCAGAGGGGAAGGACTTGTGACCAGTGATGCCGTTGGGGTGCAGCCATGAGGTAAAGTCGCTTTGGGCTTTATTCAGTTCATAGGGCCGGACACGGCCCCAATCCTGTTTCAGCGTGGCGTTAGCTTGGGATGCAAACCAGGCTGTGGCCGTGGCGAAGACCGCCACCAGCATCAGCTGGGCAATTTGTGCGTCACTCTTCTTGGCCAGCCACAGTTGGACCAGAATAGAGATGACCACGAGCAAGATCAGGGTCACGGTGATATTCGCCGCCACCGGCAAGGCGCCGGCGGCACTATCACTGTTGGCCATGCCGATCGGTTTACCGTTTTTTAGATTGCTTTGAATCGCCGCGATATAGCTGCCCTCTTCATTGACGTACTGCTTGGTTTGCCACGCCGTCAAGACGAACCCGCCCAGGGCGAGACTGCCGGCGAATAAAGGCCGTGCTTTCTTCCGCCAGGCATAAGTCATGGCAATTTCGCCGCTGATGATATAAACAAAATAGACCGGGAATTCCCCAAAGGTTTGGAAAAATGTGCCGAACCAGCTGCCGTAGTCAATGACGGTATTGCTGATGGCCAAATCCGCAAATGTTGCGATTACCATCAGGACCACACAAACCAGGGCAGAAATACCAAACCATCGTGTTTTGTCTTGTTCTTCCATCATGGTGATGGATCACCTCCCATTAATACTTTTAGGATACGCTGCCAGCTTCACAGGATAACCTGTTTTCAGTAAATAGAAAGTAAAAATCACAAGACTTCCATTCCGGCATTGAATGCGGTGACATTATTGTTATTGAATTTTTTAAGCAAACTTCATGGTAATTGCTGCGTCAATGAGTATAATAAGTCAGAAGGTAAAAAGAAGGAGGAAATCGTTATGCTAGCACAACAATCACTCAGCGCTACATACGCGGTCAACAAACCCATGCGGGCGTTCGAACACGTTGACGGCACTTTGCACTTATGTGTGATCAAACCCGGTACTGAGCTGCATGTGGAAACATTAGATGATGACCGTCCTGGCGCTCTCGTGAGCGTTCACCATGCCGATCACGTCGATTACTACGATGTCACCCAAGAAGAATTGTTCAGCAAAGCTGATCCCAAATAAATTCAAAAATAAAGACGCAACCCCGCGCGGGCTGCGTCTTTATTTTTATACATGCGTGGTCAACCGGGTCAGCCAGTCGCCCACCCCTTGGACAATGAACACCATAATCAAAATAATGATCATTGCCACAAAGGTCACATCATTCTGGAACCGCTGGTAGCCGATGGACACCGCCAGATTGCCCAAGCCGCCGGCGCCAACTGCCCCGGCCATCGCCGTCAAGCCAATCAAGGAAATCAGAGTCAAGACAGACACCCGGATCAAATCCGGCAGGCCTTCCCGCAAATAAACGCGGAAGATAATATCGATATTCGACGCCCCCATTGCTTGGGCGGCCTCGATGATTCCGCCGTCCACCTGGACCAAAGCGTTTTGCACCTGGCGGGCATAGAAGGGGATCGTCCCCACGACCAGCGGTACCAGGGCAGCAGTATTCCCAATTGTGGTGTGCACTAAGAGTCGGGTCAGAGGGTAAATGACAGCCAGCAGAATCACAAAAGGAATAGACCGGAAGATGTTCACGATCTTATCCAGAATGCTATAGACCGCTGGGTGAGGCATGATGCCGCCTTGATCGTAAACCACCAGCAAGATGCCAACGATCAGGCCCAAGATTCCTGCGATGATCGCTGAGAAGAAGGTCATGTACAGCGTCTCCAAGGTCGCCTGCCAAACCTGGTCCCAGATGGGCATCACGTTGGGTAAAAACTTATTCAGAATAGACATTAGTCCACCGCATCTCCTTTCGGATCCAGCAAGGTGACCGTGACGCCCTGATCCCGTAATTGGGAGAAGGCTGTGGGCAGTTTCGTCGTGTCCCCGGTCAGAATAACAATGAGATTGCCCACCGGTACATCCTGTAAGAATTCAATGTTCCCATACAGAATGTTGGCGGTGATACCGTATTGTTGGTAAAGGCCGGCAATCAGCGGCTGGTCGGTGCTGGCCCCGGTGTAGGATAAATGCACGAGCCGGGCATTGGCTGGCAGATTGATCACCGCTGGCTGCTTGCGCACTTCTGCCAGCGCCGTATCTAATTGCGTCGCTGTATTGATGAAGTCGCGGGTCAGCGCCTGTTGAGGATTGGAGAAAATATCCAGCAATGCGCCGCGTTCCACGATTTTGCCGGCTTCCATAACCGCCACGTGGTTGCACAGTGACTTCACGGCAGACATTTCGTGGGTAATGAAAACGATGGTGATGTGCAGCTGCTGGTTCAGCCGTTTCAAGAGGTCGATGATTTCCCCAGTGGTCTTAGGATCCAGGGCACTGGTGGCCTCGTCGCAAAGCAGAATCTCCGGATCGTTGGCCAAGGCCCGAGCGATCCCCACCCGTTGCTTCTGACCGCCGGATAACTGGGCGGGGTAGGCGTCTGCCTTATCGCTCAGTCCGACCAGTGCCAGCAGTTCCTGTACTTTCTTGGCCCGACCGGCCTTGGTCAGTTTGCTGTAGCGCAAGGGATATTCGATGTTCCCGGCAATCGTGCGGGAATTCATCAGATTAAAGTGCTGAAAGATCATCCCGATTTTGCGCCGAGCGACCCGCAGCTGGTCTTTATCCAGCTTGCCCAGGGCTTGGCCATTGACGATGGCGGTACCGCTGGTGGGCTTTTGCAAATAATTGATCACTCGGACCAGCGTGGATTTGCCGGCGCCGGAGTAGCCGACGATGCCGTAAGTGTCCCCGGCTTCGACCTGCAAAGAAACATCCTGAACGGCGTGGACCGTGCTGGCTTTGTTCTTGAACGTGACGGTGATGTCTTTCAAGTCAATGATGGTTGCCATGTGAGTTGCGTTGCCCCTTTCTTTCTATAGAAGAACGCACAAACCGATCCGGGGTTGGCGGATCGGTGCGCACGTTATTCCACGATGCCTGATTACTTGGCTAAATCTGCGAATATATCGGTGAGAAAGTCGATGCCTTGATGGAAATCACTAATGCGGATGTTCTCATTCGGAGCGTGGGGGCCGCTCTTGGCGTAACCCACACCGAAAGCGAGCAGCGGCGCGTGGAGATAGTGATTAAACAAGTACATCGGGCCGGTACCGGCGGAGCTGGGCAGCAATTCGACTTTGTCGCTGCCGTAGACCGTCTGGGCGACATCCGTGATCCGGGTGACCAGCGGGGCGTCCAGGCCGGAGCGGTAACTCTTTTCCCCCATCAAGTATTCTACCTTAATATCACCGAAACCGTGACGGGCCAGATGCTGGCGGACCAACTCAGCAACTTCTTCCGGGTCCAGATCCGGTACCAGTCGAATATCCAACTTAGCCCGAGCGGTGTGGGGCAGCACCGTTTTGACCCCCTCGCCCTCGTAACCGCCGGTCAAGCCGGCAATGTTCAGGGTGGGGGAGAAAGCCGCTGCGCCCGCGATATCCTTGGTCAGAAATGGCCGAGTCAGCCCGTGCGCGGCCTCGATGGCGGCTGGATCAACGGATTCCGCCGCGACCAGCTGTTTTTCCCGGTCCGTGGGCGGCACGATCTTAGCCGCTAACCCATCGATCAGCAATTCGTTCGTTCCCACAGCCCGCAACGTGCTCAAGGCCTGGACCAGCCGGACCCCAGCGCCCTCAATGTAGGCCGCGGTGGAAGAATGGATGTCTTCAGCAGCCGTGGTGGCCACCAGGTCAATGCAGCAAATGCCCTTATTGCCGCCGGTGATTTGGAGCTGTTCCTGGGCGTTCTTGCTGCCGGATTCCCAGACCACAACGTCGGCGTTGAAGGTGTCGGCGTATTTTTCTAAATAGTTCTCTAAATGCTGGCTGGCGATTTCTTCTTCACCCTCCAGCAGGAACTTCACCCGGCACGGCCAGTCGCCGTGTTCTTCGTGGTACAAGGTGAGGGCGCACAGCCGGGCGATGAGGTCGCCTTTACAATCCGCCGTGCCTCGGCCGACCAGCAGGCCGTCTTTTTCGGTCAGGGTGAAGGGTTCAGAATCCCACAATTCCAACGGTTCCGGCGGTTGCACGTCATAGTGATTGTAGAACAGGATCGTTGGCGTCGCCGCGGTCACGCGGGCCGGGGTGAATTCTCCGTGGATCACCGGGTTGGGCCAGTCGGAGAAGACTTCGGCTTGACCGCCTAAGCTGGTGATCAATTCTTTAAGAAAGGCGACCGTTTCCGGGATGCCTTTCTTTTGGGCGGACACCGACGGAATGGCGACGTATTTGGTAAATTGACTGATGATCTGCTGCTTATCGACACTCATTAAACAGGTCCTCCTTTCGCAAGTCTTACTTCAGCGTGATGTCCCAAGCCGGAATGTCGGCACCCTTGTAGATTTCCTTCAAGAGCTTCTTGGTGGCTTCCGTCTGATAGGCCTTGACCAGGTCCAGGTAAGTCTTGTTCTTGGCGTCCTTCTTGTTGGCGGCAATGATGTTAATGTAAGGTTCGGACTTCTTGTTGACTTTCTCGACATACAGGGCGGAATTCGGGTCCAGCTTGGCGTCGTTGGCCACACCATCGTTGACCACGGCGGCAGTGACATCAGACAATGCCCGGGCGGTTTGGGCCGCATCCAGAGCGGTAATCTTCAAGCCCAGCTTGTTTTCCTTAATGTCGGCCGTGGTGGGCAGCGCTTTGTTGTCCAGCTTGATCAAGCCGATGGTGGCCAGGACGTTCAATGCGCGGCCTTCATTGGTGGCATCATTGGGGATAGCAATTTCGTCCCCCTTCTTGAAATCTTTGACGGACTTGATTTTCTGGGAATATAGACGGATCGGGGCCAGGATGGTTTCACCAATGCTGACGATGTCCGACTTGTGGGCTTTGTTCCAATTATCCAGGAAGAATTGGTGCTGGAAAGCGTTCAGGTCGATGGAACCATCGCTCAATGCTGCGTTGGGCTGGTTATAATCGGTGAACTTGGTGAGCTTTAAGTCAATGTTGTATTTCTTCTTAGCCACTTTGCCGACGGCTTTCCAGATTCGGTCGTCACTGCCCATGATGCCCAGGCGGACTGTCTTTAGGGATGCTGACGAGGAGCTGGCGGAACTGCTCTTACCGCTGCCGCAAGCCGCGAGTAAGAAGAAGAGCGGCAAGGCCAGGGCGATGGTGATCAGGGTGCGTTTGATTGATTTCTTCATGATTGATTCCTCCGTTTGGTTTAAAAAATGAGTTGAGCGGCGTGTACGAGTTTGCTGGTCGGCGCCGACCAGCTTTTGGCAAATAAAAAAATCCGCCTCTAGTGTGACTAGAAGCGGATTTTCCGCGGTACCATTCTAATTTGTGTTTCAGCTTACGCCAAAACACCTCGCCAACGTACAGACGCCAAATAATGCGTCGTCATACGCGTGCATGGTAATGGATGCCGGCCATTGCAGTCTTACCCGAAGGTTCGATGCACCGATCGCAGGCCATTTTCGCGCCGCCTGGCTACCTCACTCTCAGCTGGTGTGAGTTTTCTGTACAGTCTCGGCTTTGCTACTTTCCTGTTCTCGTCGTTTACGCTGCTCTTTGATTGATTAACCACGATGATAAACAGATAAATCGGGGTTGTCAAGCTTTTAGATTTTTGGCTCTCATCACTTGACAATTCGATGAATTATCGATTAACTAAGAGCCAATTGGGTACGGCTGGGAGAAAGTGGGCGGAACTGATCGTGAAGGTTGTTAAATTTGGCGGGTCATCTTTGGCTAATGGGCCGCAGGTGGCTAAGGCGGTGGAGATCATGCGGGCTGATCCGCGGCGGCGGGTGATGGTGGTGTCGGCGCCGGGGAAGCGGTTTGGCGGGGATGCTAAGGTGACCGATCTGCTGGGCGAGCTGGCAGCGGCTATTTTGGCGGGGCAGGACACGGCCTCGTTGTTGGGGCAGATTTTGGGCCGGTATCGGAGCATTGCCGATTACTTTGACTTGGCCGGGGAGACCATTGCCGATCATTTTCGCACCCACTTGCGGACCTTGCAGGAATCAGACTATCCCAATTCTGAGTACTTATTAGCGGCCTTTTTAGCCCAGGGCGAGTGGATGAACGCGCATCTGATCGCCGCCGTTTTGCAGCACGAAGGCCTGCCGGCCCGGTGGGTATCGCCCCAGGACTTGGGCATGGTGGTTGCTGGACCGCCGCGGCTGGCTCAGCTGCTGCCGGATAGTTATGACCGGCTGGCAAATTTCTCATTGCCAGCGGATGAAATTCTGGTGGTCCCTGGATTTTTTGCTTACGACGCCCAGGGCCATATTGCCACCTTTGCGCGCGGCGGGTCGGACATCACCGGCAGCATTCTCGCCCGCGGCCTGCACGCGGACTTGTATGAGAACTTTACTGATGTGTCGGCCATCTATGCTGCCGATCCGCAGATCATTGCCCATCCCCGGGCAATCAATACGCTGACCTATCGCGAAATGCGGGAACTTTCCTGTGCCGGCTTTTCTGTTTTTAACGACGAAGCCATTGTCCCGGCCATTCAAGGGAATGTGCGGATCAACGTCAAGAATACCAACGACCCCGAGGCCCCGGGGACGCTCATCGCACCGACCAAAGAGGTCAACCATCATCATTTGATCACTGGAATTGCTGCCAGCAACGGCCATATTGCCCTGTACATTCACCGCTACCTGCTGAACCGCGAAGTGCGGTTCCCCTTGCAAATCCTGCAGGTGTTGGCCAAGTACCACGTAAGCTATGAGCAAATGCCGGCGGGGGTGGATGATTTGACGATTATATTTTCCCAGAAGCAGGTGATTCCCGCGGTTCAGACGGCCATGACCCGGGAGATTCGGGCGGCAGTCCAGCCGGATGTGCTGCGCTGGATTCCGAATTTGGCGATGGTGGTCGTGGTCGGGGAGGGACTGGCGCATCGGACAGATTTGGTGGCCCAGATTCTGACGCAACTGGCCACGGTGGAAATTGCCCCGGTGATCATCAGTCAGGGCGCCGCCCGCATCAACCTGACCATGGGCGTTGATACCACCCAGGCCGCCGCGGCGATCCAAGCGCTGTACGCGCTGAGCGCGGAGGATTATAATAACGCCCAATGAGAAAGGCAGGCGAAGAAAAATGAGTACAGTGACCCGATTGAATGGGCTGACCCGGGATCCGGTGCCGCAACCGACCACTGGTGCAAAAAAGATTCTGGTCTTGAATTTAATGCCCAACCGGGCGGTCACGGAGCAGCAGTTTGCTTCGATTTTTGCGGCCACGGGTTTTCCGGTGACGCTCACGTTCTGTCTGCCGGCCAGCCACCAGATTCGCCGGCATGCCGATCAGCTGCATGCCGCCTATGCCACTTTTCCAGAAATTGAAGACCAATTCTTTGATGGCCTGATCATCACCGGCGCCCCGTTGGATCAAAAGCCGTTCACCGATGTGGATTATTGGGATGAGCTCCAGGAGATTCTGACCTGGCGCCGGACTCACGTTCAGGGCAGTCTGTTTCTTTGCTGGGGCGCCTATGCCGCTGGGGCGGTCGATGGCGTATTTGTCGGCCATGGCATTCCAGAGAAAATTACCGGGGTATTCACGGTTGAAGGGTATACAATGCCCCAATCCCGGTATTTTTTGGTGCCGCTGGCAGCGATTGAGCGGGGCGAGATCGTGGCTGGCAACTTGGACTTGGGCGCTGTGATCGTCACCGACGATACCACCCAATCGACCTATGTGGCCGGGCACTTTGAATACAGCGCCAACACACTGGCTTTGGAGTATTACCGGGATCAGGCAAAAAACGGTGATGCGGCGCCGAAACCGCAGCATTATTTTACCGGCGATAACCAGTACTCCTGGACTTGGCGGGCTGATGCCGTGGCTTTCTATCGCCGCTGGCTGGCGAAAATCACGGACAGTCAGCCGCCGGCAGCGGCGGACACTGGCACCGCTTTGCCAACCATCCCGCTGACCAGTTTGGCCGCGGCCCGGCGCGCTGGTTTGACCCCGTGGCAAGGGGCTAATGTGGACACGTTGATTTATAACCTGACGCCGCATACAGACCGAGTCTGGCTGCTGGACACACCGGCGCATCACGTCGATCTGGCTAATGCCTGGGCAATTTTGCATCATATTCAGCCAGACATTCAAGTCATTGCAACGAAAGAAGGGATCGTATGACGATCAAGATTGGGCTGCTCGGACTGGGCACAGTGGGCGGCGGGGTCATTGATATTTTGCGCGCACAGCATCCCGCCTGGCCGGTCCAGGTCACCCGGGCGGCAGTACGGCACATCACCCCGGCCCGCCAAGCCCAATATTCGAACATCCCGCTGACCACCGATGCGGCCAGCGTGGTCGCTGATTCGACAATTGATGTCATCATTGAAGTGATGGGCGGTGTTGACCCGACCTTGCCGTTGCTAGAAACGGCTTTGTACACGGGGAAGCACGTGATTTCGGCCAATAAGGATCTCATCGCCCAACACGGCGAAGAGCTCGCCCAGTTGGCACTGGCTCAGCACGTGGGTTTTTATTACGAAGCCGCCGTGATGGGTGCCATTCCGATTTTACATACTCTGGCCCATACGTATCCAAGTGACCAGATCCAGCGCATCGTCGGGATCGCCAACGGCACCAGTAATTTCATTTTGACCCAGACCAGTTTCTTTGGCTCCCGGTATACCAGCGCACTCAGAGAGGCTCAGGCCAAAGGCTTCGCCGAGGCGGATCCGACCAATGACGTATCTGGGTTGGATGCCGCCTATAAGCTGGCGATTTTGACCCGCTTGGCCTTCGGTGTGACGCCAACCATGGCCCAGATTCCACGGCAGGGAATCGATCAAAAACTCCCTGACGCCATCGTCAAACCGTTGATCATTGCCGAACGTCGCGGACCGCGTCAACTCATGTTGGCGGTGGGGCCGTATGTGATCAAGCCCAGTAATCCGCTCAGCGGCGTGAACGGCGCCAACAATGCGGTGCTGATTTCATCCACCAACATGCAGGACATGATGCTCATGGGCCCCGGGGCTGGGGCCCGGCCCACCGCCAGCGCGGTATTGGCCGATCTGGCCGACCTCGTGACCCAGATCCGCCAGGGCACGGTGCCGGATCCGTATCATGAACGGACCCGCTCGGCCGCCGACTGGCAGATCATTGCACCGGAGCCGGTCAGCACTGGTATTCCAGTCTTAGCGTAATTCAGGAAAGCAGAGGGAAATCAATTGGCAGAAAAATCATATACGGTCGCGATCCTCGGGGCAACGGGTGCTGTGGGCACCCGCTTGATCACGCAGTTAGAACACTCCACGATTCCAGTGAAACAGGTGAAACTGTTGGCGTCATCCCGGTCCGCTGGTAAACAATTATCCTTCAACGGGCGGCCAGTTACCGTCGAAGAGGCCACGCCGGCGTCCTTCCAGGGGATCGATTTGGTCCTGGCCTCTGCGGGCGGCGCTGTGTCTAAAGCGTTATTGCCCGCAGCCGTGGTGGCTGGTGCAGTCTGCGTGGACAACACCAGCTACTGGCGAATGAACGATCACGTGCCGCTGGTGGTGCCCAAAGTGAATGCGGCGGCGCTGGCGGAACATCACGGGATTATCGCCAACCCTAACTGTTCCACGATTCAAATGGTGGTTGCCTTGGCGCCAATTCGCCAACAGTATGGGCTCAAGCAAGTGATTGTCTCCACTTATCAGGCAGCCAGCGGCGCCGGGCAGAGTGCGCTGAATGAGCTTTATGCCGAAGCCAAGCAGGCTGTGAATGGCGAAGAAATGACGGCGAACATTTTGCCGGTGAAGGGGGCGGCGCACCACTATCCCTTGGCGTTTAATTTGCTGCCGCAAATTGATGTCTTCCACGATGACGGTTATACCCACGAAGAGTGGAAGATGATCCACGAGACCAAAAAAATTCTGGTGGGCGATAAAAACAGTCCCGACCCCAAAGTGACCGCCACCTGTGTCCGGGTGCCGGTACCCATCAGTCATGGGGAATCCGTCTATATTGAGACAGAACAGCAGCCATCCCCAGCCGACTTGCGAGCGACGCTGACCGCCGCCCCGGGTGTCGTGGTGCAAGATGATCCCGCCCAGCAGTTATATCCCCAATCGCTGACCGCTACCGGCAAACGGGATACGTTCGTCGGCCGGATCCGCGCCGACGTCGAAAATCCCGGCAGCTACAACCTTTGGATCGTGTCCGATAATTTGCTCAAAGGGGCCGCCTGGAACACCGTTCAAATCGCCGAAGAGTTGGTCAAACAGAACCTAGTCCATGTGGCGGCCGGTGATGCCGCTTTGTTTTCTGACCAGGATTAATCGCAGGAACGTAAAAACGCTCTGACGGGAAAATGTTCTCGTCGGAGCGTCTTATATTTTCGTGGTAGATATCCTGGTGTTCTGCGTATCTAGTGCCAAGTGCGTAGCAAGCGGAGGCGGATGGGGCTCAGCCATGGAAACAACACGGCGGCTTTGCCGCCGATGTTGTTAGGCGATTTTGAGACTGCGCAGCAGGCTCAAAACGCCGTCATGGCGTTCCAGCCCCATCCGCCGCAGCTTGCGGAGCACTTGGCACGGCGTACGAAGAACAAACTCTATCCCAGCTTACTTCGTCAGATAAACCTTCACTTCATAAGGCCGCAACGTGCTGCCTTGATCATCATCATAGTTGCTGAGAATCAAGTTCGTATTCGCCGGCGCCGCCGCGTAATCACGCGTGATCGTATCCTTGCTGAAGTTGGCCGTCAAGGTCAATTTTTGACCTTCAAACTCCCGAGTATACGTCCAGGTCTGTTCGTCATCCGGATCCAGCAATGTGTAATCACCATACGTGATGATTGGATACTGCTTGCGCAGCGTGTTCATCTTCTGGTAGAAGTAGAACACCGATTCCGGATCAGCTAAGGCCGCCTTCACATTGACCGTATCGTAGTTGGCATTCAGCTGGATCCACGGATCCACACCCTCTGGGGTGAAACCAGCGTTAACTGAATCATCCCACTGCATCGGCGTCCGGGCATTGTCCCGGGAAGAATGGTGCAGGGCGGCAATCATCTGATCGTTAGTCAGCACCTGATGCTGCTCTACCAAGTCACGATAGGCATTGCGGGATTCGATATCCTTGTAATCTTCGATGGAGTTGAAGTTCATGACGTTGGTCATGCCGATTTCTTCCCCTTGATAGATATACGGCGTCCCTTGCTGGAAGTGGAGGACCGCGCCCAGCATCTTAGCCGACCGGACCCGAAACTCCGGACTGTCGTTGCCGAAGCGGGAAACGACCCGGGGCTGATCATGGTTGTTCCAATAGAGGGAATTCCAGGCCTTGCCATTCAGTTCGGTCTGCCACTTGCTCATGATGCGTTTCAGGTTAGTCAGCTGCCACTGGTGCGGGCGCCACTTCCCAAGTTCTTTGTCGCTGTCGACTCCCATATGCTCGAATTGGAAGACCATATCCAGTTCATGGCTGTTAAAGCCGGCATACTTCAGGGCATCATCTGGGTGGACGCCGGGCGTCTCGCCCACAGTCATGATGTCATACTTGCTCAAGACCTTTTGGTTCATTTCTTCTAAGTATTCGTGAACGTGGGGCCCGTTGGCCGGTTGCCGCGGTACGGGGTGCTCAGCGGTAGGCGCGAACTCTTTGGTCTTCGAAATCAGGTTGATGACGTCCATCCGGAAACCGTCAATGCCCTTATCCAGCCACCAGCTCATCATATCGAAGACGCTGTTGCGCACCTTAGGATTGCGCCAGTTCAAGTCAGGCTGTTTCTTTGAGAAAAGATGCAGGTAATATTGGCCGGTCGTATCATCAAACTGCCAGGCGCTGCCGGAGAATGACGATTTCCAGTCGTTGGGTGCGTGACCATCCACCGGATCCTGCCAAATGTAGTAGTCCCGGTACGGATTATCCTTGCTCTTGCGGCTTTCCATGAACCAGTGGTGCTCGTCGGATGTGTGGTTGACCACTAAGTCCATGACGATCTTCAAACCCTTAGCGTGGGCCTCTTTCAACAACGCGTCGAAATCCGCCATGGTACCGAAATCGGGCATAATTGCCTGATAGTTGCTGATGTCGTAGCCGTTGTCATCGTTCGGAGAACGATAAATCGGGTTGAGCCAAATCACATCCACCCCAAGTTTCTTGATGTAGTCCAGCCGCTGCCGAACGCCATCCAAATCGCCGATGCCGTCCTTATTCGAGTCTTGGAATGAGCGGGGGTATACTTGATATACGACCGCTTCTTGCCACCAATGCTTGTTCATAGTAAAAATACATCCTTTCCTTTTTTGCCTATGCTTCCACCTTACCACGAAACCGTTTCAGAACGGGTAAATATCCCGTAAATGTTAGCGGTATCAGGCAGCTGACATTAGTTTTCCAAGATCAGCAGGCGGCGAATGGCACCGGATAACAGGCTGACCGGCAATTGATGCAGTTCGCGGCAGGCTTGCGGGTCGGCCAGGATACGCAAAAGCTGAATGAATTCAGGCTGATTATGCGTATTAGGCCCGATCAAGACAATGACCAGCCACAGCGGCAGCTGGTCTGCCCGTTGGAAGCTTTGCTCATTGATCAGCGGAGCGGTCACCACCCGGGGATCATCGGATGTGGGGGGATCAAAGCAAAGCACTCGGATGCCTTGTTTGGCCAGCGTCTTGTTCTTCCCGGGCCAAGCCGCGACGCCGGCGAGAAACAGGTCTGGGGAAGCAATCACCTGTTGTTCCGCGAGCCGCTTGCCGACTTTTTTCAACACTGCGTCGTACCGGGTAGTGGCGACGGGTTGTAATTCAACGATCATTTTTCCTTTTCCCCCCTTGGCAAATCAACCGCTTACGTTACTTGCTTGATCCGTGCAAAACGATGCGGATATGCTACAGTAGAGATAGCATAAGTGGGAAAATTGTGCAACTGGTATATAGGTAACAACTGTTATGTATGCAACAGTTGACAAAATGTCCGGTTGAGTTGGTAGCCTGATTTTCCCACTTGTTGGATAATGTAGGACATGGGCCGCAAACCAAAAAGGGGGTGACGTCATGTCATTGGGGGAAAAGCTATTTAAGTTGCGCAAACAGGCCGGCTATTCCCAGGAGACAGTTGCCGAAAAGGTGGGGGTCACCCGGCAGACAATTTCCAAATGGGAAAACGACCAGGCGTTACCGGAAATGATCAAAGGAAAATTATTGGCAGAACTCTATGGCGTTACATATGACAGCCTCGCCAGTGAAATTACTGGCACGCGGACAATCGCCGCAGCAGCGGATCCAACGCCGGACATTGATTGGACCAATGCCTGGAATAGGAGATACCCGGTTTTAACTCATTATCACGACGATCCGAAGTCCCATATCATGCGGTCCCAAGTATTCGGGTTGTACGATGATATTCAGAGAGAATTGGGGCTTTCTGAACTCGATACTTTCCTCGTCATGCGTGATATGGTGTGTGAGCGGTACCGGCAGTATACCCGCAACCGGGGGAAACCTAACTGACAGCTGGAATACAGGGCAGTATCAGCGATATGCTGATGCGGCCTTTTTGTTTAACACTGAGTGAGATAAGAAAAGCTGATTTAGCTCTTAATACTGACATACCAGTTGCTAAAACATTGTTTTTGTGTTTCGCTTAAGAAAACTGTCCACAGCATCGGACACAACTCCGGACGCCTTCTGGACAAATGTCGTTAGTATATTAGATGGGTGAGGTAAATGAGAGAACGGACAAAAGAGCTGCTGACTCTGCTGGCCCGCGCCGATGGCTATGTCACCGCTGAAGAACTGGCCAACAGCTTAGCAGTATCGAACAAAACAATTTATCGCCTGGTAGAAAGAATCAATGCGGCCCATACCGAGCCGCTGATCGTGACCAGCCGCGGCAAAGGCGTCAAGCTGTTGAGCGAAAACGCGGCGGCCCCGGTGAAACCGGTGATGCCCAGCGGTCACAGCGAGTTTTCCCCGTTGCAGCGGCAGAATAAAGTGTTGCTGACGCTGTTATTCAAGGCCCCATATTATGTTCAGCGAATTCAACTTTTCGCGGCATATTATGTGAGCGATTCCGTAATTCAGAGTGATCTCACGGCAATCAGCAATTTGCTGGCCGCCGATGAGTTGAAGCTGGTCCGAGATCACACGCAAGTGGCGGTTTCCGGTAAGGAAGAGAACATTCGCCGGGCCATCAATCACACCCTGGAACGGCTCAATTTATTCTCGGTCACCAGTATTTCCGAATTCAGTGCTGGCGCCACCGGTCTGGATAAGTTTGACCAAGCCTTCATCGTGGGCGAGATCAACCGCATTGAGCGCACGATCGACGGCGATATTCCCTATCCGTACAACATTAATTTGTTCTCCCATATGTATACCCTGATCATGCGGGCGCGGAACGGCCGCTGGGCCGAAGCCGATTACCAAATGACCCCGGTAGATGTTCAAACCGCCCGGGATAATGCGGTGCTCTATGAGTTAGCCAAGGTCATCATCGGTGATTTTGACCGGTATCTGGTGACCCAGCTGCCTCTCACGGAAGAACTGAACATCTTCCAGTATCTGCTCTCCATTCAATTGGGCGGGGAAGCGTCGCAGCTTTTGCCCATGGCCCCCGAGGTATCAGCGTTCACCAGATTTCTTACGGACCAAGTGGCCCAGCAGAGCCACCTGGTCTTGGATGCCGCCTCCTTGACGGATCTGGAGCGGCATATTCAGCCGATGCTGAATCGGCTGCGCAACGAGATCACCGTTAAGAACGTCTGGCTGACAGAGATCAAGAAGCAATACGGCGACTTGTTCAAAGTGATTGCCCAGGCGTTGACGGCAGCGGCTAAACATTTTCGTTTGGCCCCGATCAGTGCTGACGAAGCCGGGTTTGTCACTCTGTACTTCGCCCGCTGCATGGAGGAACAGGATCGGCCCAAGCGGGTCGTGATCATGTGTACTAGCGGGCAGGGTACGTCGGAGCTGTTGCGGGTCAAGGTCAACAAGTACTTCCCGGATCTGGTGGTGCCGGCGGTGATTTCCACCGCCCAATATACGGAGGACAATATGAGCACGTGGCATCCGGACGTGGTCTTATCCACTGTTCATGTCCAGCCCATTGATCATGTGCCAGTCCTGTTGGTCAGTGCGTTATTCGGCGATTTAGACCGCACCAATCTGCGGCACATCCTGAATGACCAAGTGGAGGCAGCCAATGCGCATTGACGTATATCCGACGACCACCATTGGCTTTCGCCCGACACTGACCGCGGTGGGCGCGTACCTTGCTGCAAGGGGCATTGTGCCGAGTGCGTCTGTATTTTGCGAAACGGCATTAGCCCGCGAACAACTCGGCAGTACCAGTATCGGCGCCGGGCTAATGGTGCCGCATTACATGGCGGCGGGCTTTACCCCCGCGCGACTGGTGCTGGTGCCGATTCATGCCGACGCCAGTTGGGCGGGGGTGGACGGCGAACCGATCCAGCTGCTGCTGATCACCTGCTTTGATCCCGCTATGCCTCAACCGGCGTTCCGCGATCTGCTGCGAGCGCTGGCGGATCCCAACAATGGCGCTCGGCTGATTCAGACACCGGATGCAGAGTTAGCCGCGGTGGCGGCTAAAATGATGAAAATGGAGGACAACAATGGGCTTAATTAGTGAATCACTCGTATTCCCAGAGCAGACATTCGCCAACAACGAAGAAGCGTTGCGCTTTTTGGCGGAGAAATTGAACGCTGCCGGCAAGGTGCATGACGACTTCTTCGATGCCGTTTGGGCCCGGGAACAAAAATTCCCCACCGGTTTGCCGGCGGGCAAGATCAACGTGGCCATTCCCCACGCCGATGCCAAATATGTCAAAGAATCCGCCATCGCCGTGGCGACGCTGGCCAAGCCGATTCAATTTCACAACATGGCCCTGACCGATCAAGAATTACCGGTTAGTCTGATCATGATGCTGGCCATTCATGAACCCCATGGACAAGTGCAGGTGCTGCAAAACGCGATGGCTCTGTTTCAGGATGAAAAGCATCTGGCCCAGTTATTGGCTGAACACGACGCGCATACGTTATTTGCCGACTTGGACAAGACTCTGGCCGGCATCTCGTTAGACCAATGAGCGCGCTGAAACGGGTCCTCATCGTCTGCGGCGCTGGAGTGGTCACCAGTACAGTGGCCATCGAACGGCTTCAGGAAGAAATCAACCGGCGCGGTTTGCAACACCAAATCAGCCTGACCCAGGGCAACTTCCAAGATGCCCTGGCGGATGGTGATACATATGATCTGGTTTGCACCACCACTGTAGTGCCCAATGGCATGCCAGAACATATGCTGTCAGCATTGCCACTGGTCTCCACGGTTGGCGTGGACCAGTTCTACACCATATTTTTTACCAAATTAGGTTTGCCGCAATAATAAAACAGACTATTTGAGAGGGGTACTTTCTCATGAAGTATATCGTCGATGCCATTATGTACATCGTCAATCTCGGCCCCACCGTCATGATCCCGATCGTTATGCTGATCTTCGGGCTCTGCATGCGGGTGCCGTTTGCCAAAGCCCTGCGGGGCGGTTTAATGGTTGGGATCGGCTTCATCGGGTTGAACGCGACTGTGTCCATCCTGACCAGTGTCATGAATCCGGCGATTAAGAACATGATCGCCATTGCCCACATCAACTTGAAAGTTATTGATGTCGGCTGGCCGTCCGCCAGTGCCATTGCTTATGGGACGGCGGTCGGGGTTTCTATGATTCCCCTAGGCATTTTGATCAACATCATCATGCTGCTCACCCAGACCACTCAGACCATCGATGTGGATATCTGGGATTTCTGGCACTTTGCTTTCAGCGGGTCCTTGGTTTATCAATTGACCCACGACATTGTTTTGAGCCTGTTCCTGGCTTCCGTCAACATGATCGTGATCATGGTCATTGCCGACCGGATGGCGCCGTTATCTGAAAAATACTTAAGCCTGCCCGGGATTTCTATCCCCCACGGCTATGCCGGTTCTTTCGTGCCCAGCGCTATTGTCATTAACTGGATCCTGGAGCGGATTCCCGGCGTGAACAAAATTCACTTGAACGCCGAAGACTTCAACAAGCGCTTCGGTGATTGGGGTGAGCCGACCCTGCTGGGCTTCGTCATCGGCTGTATTATCGGGGCCATCGCCTATGCGGCCGCGCCGGGGGTTAACGTCGCGGATAAGATCGGCAAGATCCTGCTGATGGGCGTGACCCTGTCTGCGGTCATGGTCATCACGCCGAAGATGGCTGCTTTGCTGCTGCAAGGGGTCATACCGGTTTCTAACGCCATCACGGGTTGGACTCAGAAGAAGTTCTCCGGCAAACGCAAGCTGTACATTGGGATGGATACCGCCGTTGGGATCGGCAGTCCCGTCGTTCTGGCCTGCGCGACCTTGATGATTCCGGTGGCCTTGATCTTTGCCTTCATCCTGCCGGGCAACCAATTCCTGCCCACCATCGGGCTGGTCGGCTTCGTCTTCATGTTTCCGCTGATCGTTTCCGTGGTCCACGGCGACTTCTTCCGTTCCTTCATCATTGGGGCGATCAACGTTATTCTGGGTCTGTGGATCGGCACCAACCTGGCGCCGTTGATCACGAAGGCCGCTCGGGCCGCGAAGTTCCCGATCCCCAAGGGCTCTTCTCTGATTTCCAGTATTGACCACGGTTCCGACCCGTTCCCTTGGTTGCTGGTGCAAGTGGCCAACTACAAGTGGGTGGCCTACATTCTGGGCATTGCCCTCTGCGCGGTATTGGTTCTCTGGAATCGCCATCACATCGTTGCCGACGCCGAGACTGGTTCTGCCAAGGCCAATGCGCAATAATATAGACGGCAGTCAGTGCCATCAATAAGAAAGGTGTTCATAATTATGAAAAAGATTCTCGTAGCCTGCGGTGCCGGTGTGGTCACCAGCACGATTGCCATTGGCAAATTACAAGAAGAGTTAGACAAACGCGGTGTGCCTAAGGACGAATACAAGATCGACCAAGCCTCGATCCCCGAAGTACCGTCCATGGCCGATGACTACGATTTGGTCATCACCACCACCCAATACAAGAACCCCAATGGCAAGCCCGTCACTAACGGCCTGCCGTTCCTGACCAATATTGGTCTGGATCAAACAATGGATGAAATTATCAAGCATCTGGACTTGAAGCCCACCAAGTAATTTCTTCTATCAACAAGTAACACCCAGTCGTCGCATTCGTGTGATAACTGGGTGTTTTTGTATGCCGCTGTAGCCCTGCCGGTGCCGCCGCCCTTGGTTGGCTGTTGATTGCCAGTGGGCGAGGCGCTTCGTTAGACTGATATTAGATAGAAAAGCGATGGCTTCTCTATTCAGCAAGACGAAAGCGAGGTGAGGGGATGCGTTCAGGGACGAAAGTCATCTTAACGCTCATGGGACTAGTGGCCTTAATCGCGCCATTACTACTGCTGGTGCTGGCGGCACCGGCAGTGTCCTGGCTGATGCCGCTGCGGCGGTGGCTGAGTGATCAGGCGTGGTTAGGCACCACCGCGGCGATCCTTAGCCTATGGACACTGGTCTATCTCTTGGGGGCGATGTTGCGGATACTCTTCAAAAAGGCGACGACCGATCAATTGACCTTTGCCACTAATCAGGGGCAGCTGCACATTTCGGAAACGGCAGTGGCGAACACGGTGGAACGGGCCGTCGTTGCAGAACACCCGGTGACTCGGGTGGACGCCCGCGTGGCACTGCTCGATCGGGGCCAAAAAGCTCGGGTCACAGTACAAGCGTTCACCCACCACGACCAGGGTCTGAAGCAATTGGGGGCCGACATCGAACAGACGGTGCGGGACAAAGTACAGACGACCTTGGGGATTCCGGTGGAAAGAGTACGGGTCACCGTGGCCCCGGGCAAATCCGCTAACGCCCGGGTGATCTAGGGACAGAAACGGAAAAGGATGGTGAAACCAATGAGTCGCGCCATGAAATATGCCTTGATTGGCGGTCTGATCACGACGGCCATCATTCTGGCCGGATTCTGGTCAGCCCTATTGATTGTTGCCGTTGCCGGTATTTGCTGGGTGATCGGCGCTTTCCAAAGCGGGGAGATCTTGCCAGTGCTGAAACGCATTCAGCAAATGCTGCAAACGAATTGAGTCAGCAAGTGACAGAAAGCAGAGGTGCAGGGGAATGGATGCAACGCAAGACGCAGTAACCAAGACACCCATGGTGAGCACGCTGAGCTTTGCCGATGGGGTCATTACTAAGATCGCTGGGGTGGCGATCCGCGAGGTGGACGGGGTGCTGGCCATGACCGGCGGCTTCTTGGACGATATCGCAGATAAATTCCGCAATCAGGTCGACTTGACCAAAGGCATCAGTGCCGAAGTCGGAGAAAAACAAGTTGCCATTGATGTGGATATTGTCCTGGAATACGGGCGTGATGCCCAACAGATTTTCCAAAAAATCTGCGATCGGGTCCGGGACCGGATTGAGGGGATGACCGGACTCACCGTCGTGGAATTGAACGTCCACGTCAGCGACGTATTAACTCGAGAAGCGTGGCGCAAGCAGGCCACAGATAATGCATTGGCGCGGCAGAAGAAGCTGGCCACCCAAGGTGTGTAGGGACAGAAACGAAAGGAAGATATTAAATGACCACAGCAACGATGGACAACAAGCAAATGACCGGCGTGAACAAGGAACTCTCTTTCAATGACAATGTGATCGCTAAGGTCGCTGCCCACGCGGCCAGCGACATCGAGGGCGTCTTAGATCTCAAGGGCAGTATGATGGATAACATGACGAATATGTTCACCTCCGGCGATACCCGCGGGGTCAGCGTGGATGTGTCTGATGACGCTGAAGTGGCCGTTTCCTTCGAAGCCATTCTGGAATACGGCAAGAGTGCGCCAGCCATCTTCGACCGGGTGGTGAACACGGTCTGCAAGACGATTCCGGAACTCACGGGGTTGAAGGTGACCGAGGTTAAGATGAACGTGAAGGACATGCTGACTCGGGAAGAATGGACCGAAGAGACTAAGAAGAACGACGACGATACCCACAAGTAACCATTTGTAGAACGTTGACCGCTCGTCAACGTTCTTTTTGCTGTGTTTTGCGGTGCGCCAGACCGTTGTGCGTACCGGCCAGCAGGGGTGCAGCTCAGTTAGGAAAAGTTTAGTAAAATTACTTGCGGCGTGCAAACAAATAACGGATGCTTAAAAGGCAGCTGTTTTTAGGGATTTGGCTTCTCTTTGGCTTAATCTTTGTGAATACTCGTCTAAGAACCCTTTTACAGCGGGTGCCTACCAACTTTCGCTAAACTACTTTGTAAAAAATAGAATAACCTCCGTTATTCACACTTTGTTCATAAACATCCGTTAGTATAGAGAACGGTTGAGATAGAACTTAACCACCCCAATAATTCAACTTTTTTCATTTCCTTCCCCCCAAGTGAACATGAAAAAAAGACTGACGATCCCCCAATCGTCAGCCACCCTTACTCCTTTTACCGCTGGTCCCCCAACCAGCGGTTTTTTTGTACACAGAGGGCGCAGGCCGACGGTTAGCGGCGTAGGCATAAGGAGCAGGATGCATAAAACCCGCACTTAGGTTTTATGCATCCTGCTCCTTATGCCCTAGCCGCTGTCGGCCGGAGCCCGTTTAGGAGAAGAAGCCGCGGCCGGCCCCATCCTTTTTAAAGAAAGCCTCACCCTCGCCACCCTGCCCCAAATGTGTCAATAATGTAAGACCAATCGCATCGAATCAGTTTCGTCCTACCCCCATTTCTGCTAGACTGGTCCCATGAGTAATAATTAAGCGGCTCATTGGAAGGTAGGTATGATTTATGGCAGATACGACAGACTACGCCGCCAGTGTCGAGCACTTATCCAAGAAGATGCACTACGTTCAGATTTTGAAGGATGTGACTTTTTCTGTGGGTAAGGGCCGCATCCTGGGTCTTTTGGGACCAAACGGGGCCGGCAAGACGACGACGCTGCGGATCATGGTGCATTTGATGCGCCCGACCAGCGGTACGGTGACCATCATGGGGGAAGATGTTGAAAAGAACTTCACCAAGGCCATCGCCCACGTCGGGGCAATGATCGAAGCGCCGGAGTTCTATAATTATCTGACCGGCTTCAAGAATCTGCGCCTCCTGGCAGATATGAGCCGGAAACAGATCAGCAATGAAGATATTAACGCAGTCTTAAACCGCGTCGGTTTGGCCAATCATGGCAATGCCAAAGTCAAGACGTATTCTCTGGGAATGCGCCAACGGTTGGGTGTTGCCCAGGCTATTTTGCACAAACCGGAAGTGTTGTTGCTGGATGAACCGATCAATGGCTTGGATCCGGCGGGCGCCCATGATTTTCGGACGCTGATGAGTGATTTGCGCGATCAAGGCACAAGCATTGTCATTTCCAGCCATATCTTAAGCGATATTCAATCTCTGGCTGATGATTTGGTGGTCTTGCAGCACGGTCAGGTGACGTACCAGGGGACCATGGATGAGTTGATTTCCCACGGCACCAACCACTTGACCTTGATCACCGCCAAGCCGGACGACACGGTCGTCATTTTGCAAAAACTGCAAATGCGCTATACCCGCAAGGCCGATACCTTTGATATTGAGGTACCTGCTGGCGATCCCCATGCGTTCCAGAAGCAGCTGGCTGAAGAATTGTTCAACGCCGGCATCCCGGTCACGACGATGCAGCTGAAGCAAGCCAGCTTGGAAGAGAGCTTCTTGGCGCTGACCAAAGAGGAGGGGGAGAAAGCCAATGTTTAATCTATTTCGCAATGAATGGCGCAAACTTTGGGCGAAGAAATCATCCTGGATTCTGTTGCTGATCGCAGCGGTGATCTCTGGTCTGACCGCCTGGGGCGCCAAGGCATTGAACACCAGCTTCACGGTTGGGACCAACGGTGCCGCAACTGGCGGCAGTACTGGCGCAATCAAGGCCGCGGATGCTTTTTCCTCGATCTTTTCCAGCGGGGCCGCCTTTGTCGTGATTTTTGCCATTGTCATGACGGCCATCATCATTACTGAAGAATTTGCCAAAAATACGATCAAAATCTTACTGACTCGGCCGTATTCCCGCCACGCCATTCTCTTTTCCAAACTGTTAGCGAGCTTTGCATATCTGGTTGTTTCACTCTTGACCATCTACGTAGTCGCTGCACTCTTTACCGGGGCGTTCTTTGGCTTCGGCGGCTTGGATAAAGTGGTCGGCCATGGGATGAATTCTTGGCTCTATGGCCTAGCTGATGTCGGGGTGAATGTGCTCAGCAGTATGTTCTACCTGTCGATGGTTTTTGTGCTGGCAGCAGGGATGCGATCCCAAGGGCTGGCCATCACGTTCAGTATTCTGATGCAGCTGGTGCTTGGTATCTTCAGCGGTCTATTGGACGTGCTGATGACGACTAAGAAGTGGTACTGGATCAAGTGGAATCCGTTCAATTTGATGGCTTATAATCCGTTATCCAGTTCGCAAGCAACCGGGGCGGCGGCCTTGAATGTTTGGGGCTGGCTGATTGGCTTAGTGATCTATATTGCGATCTTCTACCTCATCGCCGACTACATCTTCAACCGCCGGGACGTTTCCCTGTCCTAGCTTGCGCCACGCCCCATTTCCGAGTATTCTGTTGGGGAATCAAAAAATCGAATAGCAGGGGAGTCGCGTTAGCGGCTGAGAGGCGGGTGTGACCCGCGACCCTTTGAACCTGTCAGATCATGCTGGCGTAGGGAGTTGCGGATGGTAGTCCGCATTCATGTGGTGTAAGGCCCTGGCTAGCTGTGATCTTGACGGCGGTCAGGGCCTTTTGCTATTCCCCAAGGAGTGATTGACAGATGAATGCCAGTGTTGCGATTCAAGTACTGCCCATGTATCCGGATAAGCAGAAAGTGGTAGCCATTGTGGATAAGGTGCTCGATTATATCAAGTCCACCGGCGTCACTTACGATGTCAGTGCCTTTGAAACCAGCTTGGAGGGCGATTACGACCAATTGATGGACATTGTCAAAGAAGTGCCCAAAGTGGCCGTGAAAGCTGGGGCCGACGCGCAGATGGTGTACGTTAAGATCAACTATTTCCCGGAGAGTAAGGGCTTGACGATTGCGGACAAAGTGACGAAGTACCGGGAATAACCGGACGAAAAAATGCGGATCGCCTAAAACTCAGGCGGCCCGCATTTTTGTATCCGGTCGTTATACTGAATGATCCGTGGACTCATCGGTCAGCCGGCCCAGCTCAACCTGGGTGGTGACATGACAAAGATCGTATTGGGACGTGAGCAGCCGGTCGCAGCGTTCCAGGAAGGCGTTGTTATCCGCCATGGTGTTGCGCACCAGATGGACGGTACAGGCGTTCTCGGTCGTACTCAACGGCCAGATGTGCAGGTCGTGGATCTCAATTACACTGGGGATTGCCAGCAGCGATTCCCGCACCTTATCCAAGTCGATATTCTTTGGTACGGCATCCAAGGAGAGCCGGGCGGCATCCATCAGCAGATGCCAAGTGGTGATCAGGATGATCACCGCGATGATCAGACTGATTGTTGGGTCCAGCCAGTACCAGTCGGTATACAGCATCACGAAGCCGGCAATGACGACCCCGACGGAGACGGCAGTGTCGGCAGCCATGTGGAGAAAGGCGCCGCGAATGTTAAGGTCGTGTTTCTGACCAGAAAGGAAGAGAAAAGCGGTCAAACCGTTGATCACCACCCCGACAGCCGCCACGATGATCACGGACCAACCGGAGACCGGCGCTGGGTGCTGGATACGCTGCAAGGCCTCAATAATGATTCCGCCGATCGCCACCAGCAAAATGACGGCGTTCAGCAGGGCGGCCAGAATAGACGAGCGCTTGTAACCATAAGTGAATTTCTTGGTGGCCGCGCGCTGGCTGAGGGCCATCGCGGCCCAGGAAATGGCCAGCCCTAAGACATCAGAAAGGTTGTGACCAGCGTCGGCCACCAGGGCGAGAGACCCCATCGCGAGACCGACCCCGCCCTCAATGATGATAAAGGCGGCGTTTAAACCAATGCCCCATTTGAAGGCTGCCGTATGATCCTGCGGCGGCGTGGGTTGAGAATGAACATGGGCCATCATAACACCTGCTTTCTCGAAATATTGCTTCACTAACATATGAATGTATGCTCATGTGTTCATACGTACAGTGTAGCACATCGCCCATTAAAAAACACCGAATAGTGAAAACTATTCGGTGTCAACGTTTATAGGTTTGCGAGGGCTTGGATGCTCAGGTAATTGATCACCAGCATGCGGCGGAAATCGCTAATATTCAGCCACTCGTCTTCCTTATGAGCGATCCCCTTTTGCCCGGGGAAGGAAGGACCGAAAGCGACAATATTGGGCATACTGCGGGCATAAGTGGCGCCGGTGGTGGTGACCGGTGAGCCATCGGTGCCGGTGATATCGGTGTATACCTTGGCCAAAGCCTGGATGAACGGGCTGTGGGGGTCGTGTTTGACCGGGGCCATGCGGCTGGTCACCGTCAAGGCGGCCCCCGCCGGCAGCAGGCCGCGCAAGTTGCTGACAATTTCGTCCTCCGTCGTATTTAAGGGATAACGGATGGAGAAGGCCAGAGTGAGGTGGTCGCCAGAAAGCGCAATACGATACGGCGTTAATTGCAGTGCGCCGCTCACCGGATCGGTGAAGCGGATATTGGCGTGTTCGCCAGCAAAGGCCCCCGCAAAGTGCGCTTGATACCACTGGAACAAGTCGCCGGCGCCGCCGGGCAGCTGGGTACCGGCGGCAGTGAGGTGATCTAAAACATTGTCGCCTAATTCTGGCGCGTTACTGGGTGCTTTCTTCCCGTGGAAGTGTTCTTGATGACCATCCGGGAAGGTGAGGGCGGCCCGGTCGGGAACAATGGCCGGGGAGAATTCGCCACTGATGGCGAATTGCGGACCCAGCACAGCAGTGTCGATGGGCCAGGTGATCGCGCCTCGCAGGATGCCCCGTTCACCGTAGACGACGGGATATTTGCCATCGGGGGTGTAGCCCCAAATGGGCGCGGGCTGCTCGGCCAGGTATTTAGGAATATCCTGACTGCCGCTTTCTTCATTGCTGCCAGCGAGAACGCGGACGGGCCGCTTGAGCGGAGCACCATCTTCCGCCAGCCAGCGCAGGGCCCAGAGGGCAGACAACCAGGGCCCTTTGTTGTCCAAAACGCCGCGGCCCAAGAACTGAGTCGGCGTAATCGTTAACTCGAAGGGCGGAGTGTGCCAACCGCTGCCGGCAGCCACCACATCCAAGTGGCCGACGATGCCGACGTAGTCATCCGTGGCGGCAGCTGGCGAACGGTATTCGCCCCAGCCGACGGCGTCCCCAGCCAGGCCGGTGGTCAGGTCGGCTTCTTGGGCAATTTCTAACCCAGTGGTCAACGCCTGCCGGGGGTTGACACCGAAGGGCGCACGGGGCGCTGCTGGGCCCTCTACGGACGGCACGGCAATCAAGCGCCGCAGGGCGGCGGTAATCGCTGGCCAATCACGGTCCAGCCGCTGTTCAAATTTCTGCTCTAATGGTTTCACGCTTGTTGGGCCTTCAATTCAGATTCCAAATACTGCTGGTCCTGAACCTTGGCAAAAGGATAGTAGATCAAACACCCGAGAATCAAGAGGATAAACTGCAATACCACGCCCCGCCAGCTGCCGGTGGTCAGCCAGCCGGAGAAACCGATGGGCGTCGTCCAGGGCAGATTCACCCCGTTGGTATACGGAATCCAACCCCAGGTGAAGCACAGCCCGGCAATCAAAGTATTCAAAACGGGCGTGATGATGAACGGCACCGCGATCACCGGGTTCAGGACGACCGGCAAGCCGAAGATGATTGGTTCGTTGATGCCGAAGATCCCCGGCACCAAGGCCAGTTTCGCCAGTTCCCGCATGCGCTTGGACTTGCAGAAGAAGAGAATGACGATCAGCAGGCTCAACGTGGAACCGCCGCCGCCAAAGGTGGTGAACATATCAATGAATTGCTGGGTATAAATATGGGGTAGCACCTGATGTTGCTGGAACGCGTGCAGGTTGTCCTGGGTCAGCACGAAGAAAATCGGTGACCAGACGCTGTTGACCACCGCCGGGCCGTTGATCCCGAAGAACCACAGCAGCGAGGACAGCGTATTATACAGCAGGACGGACGGCAGCGAGTTGCCCACGTCCTTGAGCGGGGCTTGCAATATCGAATAAATAAATTGATATGCGGTACCGAAACTGGTGAACGTAAAAATCAAGCGGACAAAGAAGAACACCAGAATGACGCAGGCACTGGGGATCAAGGCAGAGAAAGAGGCCGTGACCGCTGGCGGCACGCCATCAGGCATTTTAATTTCCCAATGCCGTTTGACGGCGAAGCGGTAGACTTCCACACTGACGAAAGCAATGACCAGGCCGAGGAAGATCCCGTTGGGGCCAACAAAAGTTGTATTCACGGCTGAAATGGTCTTCTTGCCAACGACCATGGTGGTCGGGGTCAAAATAAAGAAGGAGACCAGGGCCACGATCGCCCCTTGAATCGCATCCACGCCGCGGTTTTTCGCGTAGGCATAGGCGACTGCCAGGGAAGACAGCATCCCAGTAAAGCTGAAGACGGCATTGGATACGGCGGTGAACCAGTCGATCCACCCTTTGCCGAAGACACCGGTCCAGAATTCTTCCCAATGGGGAATGGGGAAGTTGCCCAGGAGCAAGAAGATTGAGGTCACGATGATCAGCGGGGTAATGATCAAGAAGCCATCCCGCATGGATTTGAGCACCACGTTATTGCTCAATTTCACCGCAATTGGTAAGACATGTTTTTCCATCCATTTATTCATGACATTTTTCGCTCCTTTCCTAAGCTAATGGTGCTTGCCGGCGGGCTTTGTCTGCCGCCAGCCACTCGGCCGTGACCGGTCGAATATCCGGCTGGTCGCCGTTGGGCTGGGCAATATAGATTTGCGTCGCGCCATCATCCTGAGCCACGGCGAAAGTGAATTCCACATTCGTCGCAATGCCCCAGTCGCCGTCCTGACGCAAAGCAACGTAGGAAAATTCCCGGGGATGCTGGCCAATTTTGGTTAGCCGATCAATGAACGGATATACGGCTTGACGCAGGGCTTCACTGGCACTAAGCCCGGTGCCCATCAGGCGAACGGTCTCGTAGCTGAGGCTGGCTTTCATCAAGTCTTCCCCCATGCCCGTGGCCGCGGCCCCGCCAATTGTACTGTCGACGTAGTAGCCGGCCCCAGGCAGCGGAGAATCGCCCACGCGGCCGGTGCGCTTCATGAACAGCCCAGAGGTGGATGTACCCACGGTCATTCGGCCCTGAGCGTCCAGCGCGACCATGCCTACGGTATCGTGCCCGTCATAGGGATTCAGGTTCTTACTGGCTAATTCCTGGCGCTTCTGTTCCCATTTCTGACCAGCGCGTTCCGTCAGCATATTTTTTAACTGAAAACCATGGGTACTGGCGTACTCGGTGGCTCCGGTACCCACCAACAGGTTGTTAGCCGCTTCCTGGCTCAGCGCTTGCGCCACCGCGATGGGGTTGGCGATGTCCCGGGCACCGGCGATGGCCCCTAGGCGGAAGGTATCGCCGTCCATGTAGGCCGCGTCAGTTTCCACCACACCGGCTGCATTGGGCAAGCCGCCGTAGCCGACGGATTGGTAATACGGATAATCCTCCACCGCTTTAATCGCGGTTACCAGAGCGTCTCCTGCGCTGCCCCCAGCACGCAATTCGGCCATCGCCGGGGTGATCCCGGTCTCCGCCATGCGCCACGTACCAATCATTGCAATTGTCATTTCTTCCTGCTCCCTTCAATGGATATATGAACAATTATGGCATAGGAAACCGCTTTTGTGGGATAAGCCACAAGGATAACGGGCGTTATATTGTGAAAAACGGCATAAAAAGCGGGATATGCACAGGTGCGCATATCCCGCTGCTTCCTTTTCCCCAAAAGTTGAACATAGATAGTATAGCGCTTACTTGAGTAAAATGCACGCGCTTTCAATAATTTGTGGTTTGCCGTTCAATAATTTTCGGCACGACTGGCTTCATGGGCTGCTGCGGCTCATTGAGCTGGTTGTACAGATAGGCAAAATCGTTCTCCGCCTGGGCTTCAATATGCAGGTCCACCGTCGTGATGCCCATCAAGCGGCTGATCTCGCTGTTATCCATGCCGACCACCGCCACATCCTGGGGCACGCGGATGGCAGCCTCCCGGAGATGGGCAATAAACGCCGCCGCCACGTAATCCGAAAAACAAATCACCGCATCCGGCCTTTGCGGCGTAGTCAGCCAAACATCGGCCGCTTGGCTGCCCGCGCCGTGCTGGCCTTCATGATACTGAATCCAACTCGTGTCCACGGCGGGGTCTTCAGCTTGGAAGTCCTTCAAGGCTTGCAACTTGGCCTGGGTGTTGGCGTGGCGGGTGCCGGTGAAGACACTGCCGATGCGCCGGTAACCCTGGGCGGCCAGCCGCCGCAGCAATTGCATATACAGCGGATAATGGTCCACATAAGACGAATAGATGACCGGTGAATCGACCCGCTGCCACGTGGCCAGCGGGCCGAATTGGGTATACGGGGTGAGCCGGTCCCAATGATTCAGCCGAGTGAGCAGGAACGCCGCATCCAGACTGTGATCCATCAGGCCGTTAAGTACCGTCAGTTCCCGCTCGGCGGTTTGCGTGAAATAGACATTCACGTGGTAGCCCTGCGCATCGGCGGCCTTCCCGAAGGCCGTAAGAAACTCGCCGGCGAGTTGGAAATAGTCGCTGATCAAAAAACCGATGATGTGGGTCTGCTGGCGGCGCATATTGCGCGCGGCCTGGCTGGGCACATAGTGGAGCGTATCGATGGCGGCAAGAATGGCCTGGCGCTTTTCTTGGCTCACATAGCCTTTACCGCTGATCACCCGGGATACTGTGGACTTCGATGTCTGGGCGAGCCGGGCAATATCAAAAATAGTCGCAGTTATTTCAAAAACCTCCTTGACCTGGGAACATTCCCATACTTTAGAGTAACAGTGAGCAAAGAAAATGTCGATGTGTTCAATACGAAAGGAGATCCTCCCTATGTCCCGTCAAGCCTTGAAACTCGTCACCATCGGCGGTGGGTCCAGCTACACCCCCGAACTGATTGAAGGATTCATCAAACGCCAAAACGAATTACCGATTAAAGAAATCTGGCTGGTAGATATTCCTGCCGGTGAAGAAAAGCTGCGCATCGTTGGCGCCATGGCCCAACGGATGGTCAAAACAGCCGGTCTCGACTGGCAAATCCATCTCACCCTGGACCGGCGTCAAGCCCTGAAGGACGCTGATTTCGTATCCACCCAATTCCGGGTGGGTTTACTCAATGCCCGCATCAAGGATGAGCGCATTCCCGCCAGCTACGGTATGCTGGGGCAAGAAACCAATGGGGCCGGCGGCATCTTCAAGGCCTTTCGGACGATCCCGGTCATTTTGGATATCGTGGCAGATATGAAAGAACTCTGCCCCGACGCTTGGCTGGTCAATTTCACGAACCCCAGCGGTATGATCACCGAGGCCATTGCCACTTACGGCAAGTGGGACAAAGTGATTGGCCTGTGCAACGTGCCGGTGGGCGCGATGCTTTCGGAACCGCCCTTGATTGGCAAGACCCTGGATCAGCTGACCTACAAGTTTGCCGGTATCGATCACTTCCACTGGCATAAAGTATGGGACGAAACCGGTAAAAACGTCACCATGGATATCGTGGACAAAATGTACAGCGATGACGCCGGTCTGCCCAAAAACATCTTCGACGTGCCGTTCTATCGCGCCCAGCTGGACGACATGCAGATGATACCCTGCGGCTATCATCGGTATTACTATCGAGAAGAAGAAATGTTGGCGCATGCGCTGGAAGAATACGAAGGCGTCGGCACCCGGGCTCAGCAGGTTAAGCGGCTGGAACATGAGCTGTTTGAACTTTACAAGGACCCGAACCTGGCCGTGAAGCCGCCCCAGTTAGCCGAACGGGGCGGGGCGCATTATTCCGACGCCGCCTGTGAAGCCATTGCGTCGCTATACGCCAATAAGAAAACCCACATGGTCGTGTCTACTGTCAATCATGGCGCGATTCCCGACTTGCCAGAGGACCACGTCGTCGAAGTATCCGCCCAAATCGGCGCGGCCGGAGCTATCCCCATGGCCTTCGGGGCCCTGCCGCCGGCGGAACGCGGCTGGCTGCAGCTGATGAAAAATATGGAATTGGTTATCTGCGAAGCCGGCGTCACCGGTAATTACGGCTTAGCCCTGCAGGCCTTCACCATGAATCCGGTGATCCGCAGCGGGCATACGGCGAAGCGCATCCTGGATGAATTACTGATTGCCCATCAGGATCACTTGCCGCAATTTGCGGATACCATCGCGAAACTCACGGCAGCGGGCGTAACCGTGAAAGACCCGATTGCCGCCGAATTAGATAAGGAACCGGCAACAGTATAAAGAGTGACAAAAACGGACGCGCGGGCGTCCGTTTTTGTCAGTGCTTAGAGTTATTTTCCGCCGAAATTTCAGTATTCAACTGCTTCGTAGCTTCATTGACCGCACCTTTCGCTTCCACCATGCCCAGCGGAAAATGATTCTCCCGTAAGGCCAGCACGACCGCGGTCGGATGGTTCGTCGGCAGCAATTTCTTTGCTTCTTCAACCAGTTCCTTATCGTCAAAGTGGAACATGGCTTTCATGCGCTTGTTTTCTTTTGAGAGTTGGAAATTGATGACCAGTACGGCGGCTAGCATCAAACCCATTAGGTAAGCATACATCATGACGGCAAACTTCCTTTCCTGTCGCATTATACCCTAACCGTCGGGAATGGACGATACCAATTCTGACTAATCGTCATCAAGTCGTTAACGACAGCGGTTAATGCGCTGCGAGAGCTCGAACTCGCCACCATCAATTGGCAGCAGGTCCGGCAACGGCACCGACGCCAAAGGCAAAAACGGCATACAAAAAGCCGCTCCTGATCGACATTCACGGCGGCTTTTTATGCTAAACTGAGTGTCACCGCTTCTTGCGGCGTCATTGGGTGACGTGTTCGCGCGCGTCACCCTTTTGCATATTATTGTAGCATATGGGTGCAATAGATTGCAGTGTTTTGAACTGCACATAGTACAAAAAACACCGCTCTCTAACGCCATATCTCAGCCGTTCAGGAGCGGTATTTGCTGTGCCAATTACTTAGCCTCTGTGAAGACAACGCGCTTGCGCAGCTTCGGAGAGTACTTCGTCAACTTCAGACGATCAGGCGTGTTACGCTTGTTCTTCGAAGTCAGATAAATCTTTTCGCCGGTTTCTTTGTTCTCGAGCATGATCCAGTTCCGCATGTCAGTCACCTCTATGCATAGTTTTACTTACCAATGATACCGGAATAGCGAGAAATGTCAATAGAGAGCGCAGGCCGCCGGTTAAGAGCTCGTTTTGGGGATTTCTCACTGCTCGCCGGTATCCACCGTGATCTGATTTCGCCCCTTACCCTTAGACTGGTACAGCATCCGGTCCGTCCGTTCATAGAAATCACTGGCCGTCGCGTCCGCCAGCGACAGCTGGGCAACACCCACTGACACGGTAATGGCCAGCGGCTGATCGTCGACGCGGATCACCGTCGCGGCAATCTCTTCCTGCAAATGCCGAGCGAAGTTTCCAGCATCAATCAACGCCACCCCGGGCAGCAGAATATTGAACTCTTCACCGCCCACCCGGTAGCAAGTGGCGGCGGGGTAGACCGCCGTTTCCTTGTCCAGCAAGCGGCCAATCGTTGCTAATACTTGATTGCCGGCAAGGTGGCCGTATTGATCATTCAGCGACTTGAACCAGTCAATATCAATGGCAACCATCGACAGCGGGGCGTTGCGCAGGTGATACCGCTTGAACAATTCCTCGTAATGCTTGTCGAACATGCCGTAATTTTGCAGCCGGGTCAGCGGATCATAGGTGGCTTCGTAGGTGATCGCGCTGAGGTGGTTATTTTCATTATCCAAGGCGCGCAAGACATAGGCCAGCAAGCCGTTGAGAATAATGAAACTGACAAAATGGCCCAAGGCCGCTTCACCGCTGAGGGGTGCGACGCGGCGCAACTGAAGAAAATAGGCCAGCAGCCAAAAGCCGCCGCCGACACAGTTGATGACCATCACGAGGGTGAGCAGATGCAAATGGATCCGTTTAGCAATCGTGGCGATCAGCGCCATGATCAGCCAGACGGTTACTTCAGTGGTCCAGCTTTCATACGTATTCAGGGTCAACCCGTAAAAAG
Source organism: Schleiferilactobacillus harbinensis DSM 16991 (assembly GCF_000425885.1). GTDB lineage: Bacteria > Bacillota > Bacilli > Lactobacillales > Lactobacillaceae > Schleiferilactobacillus > Schleiferilactobacillus harbinensis. The sequence goes on along the minus strand of NZ_KE384471.1, from coordinate 54,898 downwards.
CGGCACGACTGGCACAATCTGCCAGCACAACGACAGCGCTGCCCCGTCGGCCGAGGTAGATCATGGTGTAGATTAAGATCAAAATGCGAAAGTTGACCAGGGCAACGTCGGATTGCAGATCGTAACCGAGGTATTGGAAATAGATGGCCAGCACGGCAAAATAGCCGACGCTGACCACATTTAAAATACCCACTGAATAATCGATCTTTTGCCCAGCGTTGATTGTAAAATTCATAATTCCCCGGAGCAGCAGCTGGTTCAGCAGGACCACGCCAAGCATCACAAAAATATCAGTGATCAGCGGCTGCTGGAACCACGCATTGATCATCACATTGGGTCAGTCCTTCCTGGCCGCAGGCGCATGGTGGCGAGCGGTGGCCGCCGTTTCTTGGGCCACCGCCATCTGCGCCGCTTGGTTCAAATAGTTGAACGGCTGGTCAAAGTGCGGTTGAAACAGCATGTCGACATACGCCAGATCATCAATCGTATTGCGGTTTTGGATCGCAATCGAGACGGCGTTGGCAGACTGGGTCACTTCGTGGAGACTCCACAATTGGGCGCCGAGGACCCGCCGATCTTGCCGGTCGTAAACCAGTTTGATCGTTACCGGCGTGTTCGGGTGCATGAAATCCGGCCGATAGTTGGCGTGGTACAAAACACCGGCCGCGTCGATCCCGGACTTGCGGGCATTGGTCAGCGTGATCCCGGTGGTCGCCAGAGTATTGCCGAAGAGCATCATGGCGGTGGAGCCTTGGGTACCGAGAAACTTTTGCTTATGGCCGTACAGATTACGAGCAGCGATCATCCCTTGCCGCACGGCATTAGTCGCCAGCGGGATATAGGCCGGTTTCCCGGTGGGATTGAACCGGACCGTGCAGGCATCCCCCGCGGCGTAAATATCCGGATCGGAAGTCTGCTGGTAATCATTCGTAATGATCGCCCCATGGCGGTCCATGGTAACCTGACCCCGAAGCAGGTCAGTATTGGCCATGAAGCCAGTGCAAACGATAGCGAGATCCGCGGCGTACGCGTGGTCGCCGGTGTCAATTAGGAGGCCGCCAGTCTTTTCATCCGCTCTGAAAGCCTGGACCCGCTCATTGAGGTGAATCTGGACACCGTGGTCCGTCAACAAGTCCGTTATTTCCCCGGAAATTTCTTGGTCAATATAATTATTGAGAATCTGATCATGGCCCTGAATCAAGGTCACGTCGTGGTCCGTTTGGGCGTAAGCCTCGGTTAGTTCAACCCCGACATAGCCGCCGCCCACGACGGCGATCCGCCGGTGCTGCGCGGCGGTGTCGTGGATCGCCTGGGCCTGCCAATAATCTTTGCACAGCAAAACCCGCTCATGGTCAATGCCCATCAGCGGCGGTACGACCACGTAAGAACCAGTAGTCATGATCAATTTATCGTATGTATCGTGGAATATTTCATGGGTCTCTAAGTTTTCAATCGTTAAATCTTTTTTTGCTGTATCGATCTTCACCACGTCATGGCGAATGCAGACTTTCGCCCCAAGAGCAGCCAAGTCCGCCGGGGTGGCATAGAACATGTCTTCCAAGCGTTTTACCTGGCCGCTGAGATACAGGGGAATGCCGCAGGAAAGAAACGAGACATTATTGTCCCGCTCGTAAATCGTCACTTCGGTATCGGGATATTCTTGAAAAATTTGGCGCACAGCGGCGACACCGGCGTGGGTGCAGCCAACGATAATGACTTTCATTGATTTTCTCCAATCAGGATCCTATTGCCCGGGATCGGTCGGGTGGATCTTCAGTAAATGGGGCTTACCATAATAATACCCCTGGCGGAAGTCGATGTGCAGGGTGTCAAGGAGGGCATCATCTTCCGCCGTTTCGGTGCCTTCCACAATAAAGCGCAGCCTGTGGGCGGCCGCGATGTCCCGCCAGTAGACCAGCTGCTTCACCAGATTAGGGTCAGCCAACCCCGTGGTGAAATTTTGCAGGGCAAACTTCATTTCGCTAGCGTAGGGCAGCAAAGGCTGCACATCCGCCAGCTGATTCTGGCCGGTGCCCACATCGTCTAGGCTGATTTCCATGCCCCGTTCGTCGTATTGCTTGATCATTGGCATCAATTGCGTGATCGTGATGCCCTGATCGGTGGGTTCTTCTGTCAGTTCCACATTTAACCGTACTGGCCGCAGATAACTCTGGGCCTGAATCAAGGCCTCATTGATTTGCGGATTCAGCATTTGCGTCCGATTCAGATTAACGGAGACGGAGCCAATCTTCAAGGCAAGTTTGCGCGTGGTAGCAATGAGGACACTGGCGATGATTTCGGCGGGTACGGCCGCGAAGCTTTTAGGCGGCCGCCACCCGGCGAGGGTGTATTGTTTCATCAGTAATTCGTAGCCGATCAACGAGTTGTTGATCATGTCCAGCTGCGGTTGGATGAAATAACGGTAGATGCCTTCGTGCGTATCCATAGCGACCTGCTTTCTAGCGAATAAAAAAGGGAGTGCGACATTCGCTCTCCCTAATATAAATAATTATTGAACAAACTGCAAGATGTCGCCGGGCTGACACTCCAGAGCCGCACAGAGCTTGGCCAAGGTAGAAAAACGAATGGCCCGGGCTTTGCCCGTTTTGAGCACCGACAGATTGGCGATGGTGATGCCGACTTGATCGGCGAGTTCGGTGAGCGTCATGTGCCGTTTGACCAGCAGCAGGTCGAGATTGACTTGAATATGCATGGAATCCGCCTTTCTAAATAATCGCGTCGTTAGCATCTTTAATTTGCAACGCTGTTTCCCAGAGGCGTTGGAGAATGGTTAAAAAAACGGCGACCACCGCAGCAATTACCACCATGCCGGTAAACACGATGGCGGAGCCGGGATCTTCTCCTTGAATAAGAATGACCACGATTTGCGGGAAAAACAGGAACAAACTCCCAGTCATTGCGACAACGCCCCATTTTGCCCGGCTGAGCAACTGTAACGCCCGGATGGTGAAGGCTTGCCGATGCGTCAATGCGCTGAGCAGGCGGGACGAGTAGCAAGCAGCCGCAAAGAACGCTGCGGCGGCACCATAAAGGCCAACTGTGAAAATAACCGCCACCGGTAAGTTATGGTATTGGTAGACGAAATGTTCCGGGACCCGCGGAAAGATAAAGACACAGCACATGATGGCAAATGCGCCAGCACCAACCAGCACGCTTGTAAGAACCAGGAACGCAACTTCATTTGGGACACCTTCCTTAAACTGTTAAGTCGTTTTCTTCCTTATAAGTGAGAGCCGTTTGCCACAAGCGTTGCAGGACCGCCAGAAATACCGCGACGACAAATGGCACGGCGACAATGCCGCAACCAATAACAAATAGACCTGGTGCATCTTCCTGATCGGCGGCGACGAAAAATTGCGGCAGGATCAGGCAAAGACTGGCTGCAGCCCCGGCCATCGCCCACTTAAAACGGCGCAGCAGCTGAACGACCCGCGGGGTGAAGGCCTGGTGCCGATTGGCCGCGACCAGCAAGCGGGAAGCCTGATCGGCGCCGACGAAAAAGCCCAAAGCCGCCCCGTACCAGCCCGCCGCGAAGAACCAAGACGCCACTGGGTGGCGGTAGATGTCCATCAACTTCCCCGTCATGCGCGGAAAGACGATCAGGCAAAAAATAACCGCCAGTACACAGGCAACGGCCAAACAGAACTGCAAGAACCAAGAACGTAATTTCAAAATGATCAGCCTCCTTAATCTCTTAAAGCCATTGTACCGCAATGTTTATTGATAAACGATAAATATTACATGAAAATCGATAATGTTCGTGAATTGATAGCCGCTTCTATTCTAAAAAGACGAACAATATATCAAAATAATCCATTTATGTTCTAAAATCATCTTGAATTACCCCTCGGCCATCGGTATAATGGGCCTATTAATCGGGAAAAGAGGAACTGATTTTGGATACTTATTTCCAACTCCAAGAGAATCACACCACCCGCAGTCGGGAAATCTTGGCCGGAGTCACGACATTCTTCGCTATGTCTTATATTTTGTTCGTGAATCCGTCTGTTCTGTCCCAAACGGGGATGCCCAGCCAGGCGGTTTTCCTGGCGACCATCGTTGCTTCAGCTATCGGGACAGCCTTTATGGGATTGTTTGCCAATGTGCCTTACGCCCTGGCGCCGGGCATGGGGCTGAATGCATTCTTTACGTATACCGTTTGTTTTGCTTTGGGTTTTAAGTGGCAGGAAGCCCTGGCATTGGTTTTCATTTGCGGCCTAGTCAATATCACGATCACGGTCACTAAGATTCGGAAAATGATTATTACTGCTATTCCAGAGGCACTGCAGCATGCGATGGGCGCTGGGATCGGGGTATTTGTGGCCTATATTGGTTTGAAAAATGCCAATATTCTGCAATTCACCAGCGATGCCGGCAGTATTGCATCGATCAACGGCAAGGCCTTTTCTGCTGGGACGACCCATTTTAAAGGCGGGATCACGTCGGTTGTGTCTAATGGCGGGATTGTCCCGGCTCTGGTCAACTTCACTCAGCCCGGCGCGCTGCTGGCGCTGATTGGGCTGACGATCGCGATTATCCTGATGGTGAAAAAGGTTCCTGGCGCCATTATTTTAACGATTATTATCACCACAATCATCGGGATTCCCATGGGAGTGACCGACCTGCACAACTTGGGCACGAATTCCTTGGCCAGTGCCTTCGGTCAACTCAAAATAACGTTTGGGGCCTGTTTCGGCAACCCTGGGATGCAGTCCTTGTTCAGTTCCTGGTCCCGGCTGCCGCTGGTGCTCATGACGATTTTTGCCTTTAGTTTCTCAGATACCTTCGATTCACTGGGCACCTTCATTGGGACCGGCCGGCGGACGGGGATCTTTTCCGATGAGGATATGTCCGACATGAAGAATGGCAAAGGCTTTTCTTCGAAAATGGATAAGGCTCTTTTCGCGGATTCCGTAGCCACTGGATTTGGGGCCATTTTCGGCACGTCCAACACCACAACCTATGTTGAATCCAGTGCTGGCATCGGGGCTGGCGGCCGGACAGGGTTGACCAGTGCGACGGTGGCCGTGCTCTTCATCATCAGTGCCGTCTTTGCACCGATTATTTCCGTGGTACCCACTCAGGCCATTGCCCCGGCACTGATTCTGGTTGGGATTCAGATGCTTGGTTCCTTCGCCAATATTGATTGGACAGATCTGACTGCTGCCATCCCGGCGTTCATGGCTTCCATCTTTATGGGGCTGTGCTACAACATTTCGTACGGGATCGCCGCCGCCTTTATTGCCTACTGCTTGATCAAGCTGATCACCGGCAAGGCTAAAGAGGTCCATCCGATTCTTTGGATCGTCACGATTCTCTTCATTCTGAATTTCGTCGTTTTAGCAATTCTTTAAGGACCTTGCAGAAATGTTAGGCCATGGGCCTTCTCCTTTTATTACACTGGTGATGAAAGGAGTGGCGACCATGGCCTTTTTATTTCAAAAAAAGCGCTGGCTCAAAATCACCGGCGCTTTGATCATCGGTATTTTAGTTTGTACCTTAGCCTACGCCCGAGTAACCAACGCGGACGGGTCGGCGGCCGCGGCGTATGCCCAGGTGTGCCGACGGGTCAAACGCTTGCCGCGGCGGGCGACCCGCTCTACGATCATTCACCAGTTAGGCGAACCCAATAGTCAGGTGCTCACCCCTGGTAAGCACCGCCAGACCATGCATTGGCGCTATCCCAAAGTTGGGCAGGTGACCATCGTTTTGGACCACGATCGGGTGATTTCGATTCAGAAGAAGGCATATTAAAAGGAGACCAGATCGGTCTCCTTTTTATTATGCCTCAACAGATTGAATGATATGCTGCAACCATTGGTGCAGCAGTTCTTCTGGGATATCCTGGTGAAATGCGATGTTCACGCGTTTCGCCCCGACGTCGTACCCGCCCTTGGTAAACTCAGCAGCGAGCTTTTGCGGCACGTCTTGATTGGATGACACCGAGACGTGTTTTTGATACGCCGCGATGCTCAGCCGCTGGCCATTCAATAAGTAGAAAGGCTGGCCGTACTTGATCGTCGGTTCAGCGCCGGGCCATTCTTCATTGATGAAGTGGTCTAACGCCGTGAGCAATGGCCGCGCGTCAACGCTGGCTTGGTTGAGATAATCCTGGATGTCTTTGACTTCTGGTTTCTCTGGCATGGAATCCCCCCTTAATCGCTATAGGTCTAGTATAACGCGAAATGGGGGTTAAAAGTTAAGCGTGGATGACTTGTTCAGCGGCCGCGAAGATTCTTTGGGCGACATCGGCGTTATCCATCGTGTAGAGATGGACGCCGTCCACGCCATGGACCAGCAGATCAATAATTTGGTCTACGGCATAGGCAATGCCGGCTTCCCGCATGGCCACCGGGTTATCTTGGAAGCGGGCCATCATCCGAGTGAACTTCTCCGGCAGGGCGACGCCGCTCATCGTCGCCATCCGTTCGATCTGGTGGGCATTGATGACGGGCATGATGCCGGCCTGGATCGGTACTGTGATCCCAGCTGCCCGGGCCTGGGCAATGAAATCGTAGAAGACCTGGTTGTCGAAGAAGAGCTGACTGATCAAGTGACTGGCGCCGGCATCCACTTTGTCTTTCAAATAATGGATATCGGTGGCGAGATCCGGCGATTCCGGGTGGCCTTCGGGGTAACAGGCGCCGATCACGTTGAAGTCGCCGCACTGGTGGATGTAGCGGATCAGATCGCAGGCGTGGGGGAAGTCGTTGCTCAACCGGCCGCCGGCGGGAATATCGCCGCGCAGCGCGAGGATGTTTTCAATGCCGTGGGCCTGCAGCTCATTCAGCAGGCCGTGGATCTGGTCGGCGGATAATTGGCTGGCCGGCAAGTGGGCGACCGTTTCAATCCCGTAGGTGTCTTTGATATAACTCGCCGTGGCCAGAGTACCGGTGGCCTGGAGCGCGCCATTGGCGCCGAAGGTCACTGAGACATAATCGGGGTGCAAGTCGCTGAGCACTGCCAAGGTTTCGTCCATTTTTCGCAGCGATGCCGCCGTGGCATTTTTGCGGGGCGGGAACACTTCAAAGGAAATGACCGGCCGATCCTTAAAGAGTTGGTTGATTTGCATGTTCCAGTTCACCTCGCACTTGCTTGGCGGCGGCGACCATGTTGATCAGCGCCTGTTTGGCTTCGGGTTCTTCCCGGGTTTTCAAACCGCAATCCGGGTTGATCCAGACATTGTCGGCGGGCAGCTTGGCCAGGATGTGGTGAATGATGTCAACGATTTCTTCCTCGGATGGGATCCGCGGGGAATGGATGTCATAGACGCCGGGACCAACGTGGGTCTGGAAGTGAACCTGTTTGAGAATGTCCAGCAGGGTGAAGTCTGCCCGGGAGGCTTCAAAGGAGATCACGTCGGCGTCCAAGTCATCGATGGCCTGAATGATATCACCGAACTCCGAGTAGCACATATGGGTGTGGATCTGGGTCGTCGGCTGGACCTTGCTGGCCACCAGCCGGAAGGCCGGCACGGCCCAATCCAGATACTGGCGATACCAGTCGCTTTGGCGCAGCGGCAGATTCTCCCGCAGGGCCGGCTCATCGATTTGGATGATCTTGATCCCGTGTTTTTCCAGATCCAGGACTTCACCTTGCAGGGCCAGGGCAATCTGCTCCGTGGATAATTTATTGGACACGTCGTCCCGGGGGAAGGACCAGTTGAGGATGGTCACCGGCCCGGTGAGCATGCCCTTGACCAGCTTGCTGGTCTGGCTTTGGGCAAAGACGGTGGTAGCGACGGTAATCGGGTGGGTCCGGGCGACATCGCCCCAGATGATCGGCGGCTTGACGCCCCGGGTGCCATAGGATTGGACCCAGCCATTGTCCGTGAAGCGGAACCCCTCAAGCTGTTCGCCAAAGTATTCCACCATGTCGTTGCGTTCGAATTCGCCGTGGACCAAAACGTCCAAGCCGATGTCTTCTTGGAACTTCAGCCAGCGCTTAGTTTCTTCTTCATTGAAGGCATTGTATGCGGCTTCATCGATCTCGCCCCGGCGCAGCTTCGCCCGGTTGCGGCGCACCGCCGCCGTTTGCGGGAAGGAGCCGATGGTCGTGGTGGGCAGCAGGGGCAGCTTCAATTCCTTGGCCTGAATGGCCAACCGGGTCGCCCGGTCCGGGGTCCGCTGATAATCTGCCGGCTGCAAGGCCGCGATCTGAGCGTTCAGCGTTTTGTTTTCCACGTAGCGCGGGGCGGCGAACAGCGCCGCATTTTCCTGGTAGGCCAGGGTGTCAGTCCCATTTTGGCGAATGTGGTCCAGATCCACCAGCTCAGCCAGTTTCTCCTCAGCGAAGGCTAAGTATTTTTTCTCGTCGTCGGGAATATGGTGCTCATGCCGGACGGTGTAGGGCACGTGGAGCAAAGAAGAGGAGGTGGACAGCACCAGCCGAGTGGTCGGCTGATGCAGTTCAGCCAGCAGGGCCAAGGCCTTTTGATAATTAGTGCGCCAGATATTCTTCCCGTTGATGACGCCGGCAAACAAGGTCAGCGAATCGGGCAGGCCATTTTCTAACACAATGTCTTTATTCTTCGGCCCTTCAATGAAATCCAGCCCCAACCCGTCGAAGGGCAGGGTGGTGATCAGCTTGTAAGAATCCCGCACGTCGCCGAAGTAAGTCTGGAGCAGGATATGCCCGTCGCCCTTGGCGGCCAGAATGGTATCGTACAGCTGGGTGAAGCGGTCCAGGTCCTTGGCCGTCTGGTCATAGACCAAGGCGGGTTCATCCAGTTGGATCCAATCCGCGCCCAGCGCCCGCAGCTTCGTAATAATGCGCGCGTAGGCAGCCGCCAAGGAAGGCAGAAAGTCATCGGGGGTCAAGCCGTCTAAAAAGCGGCTCAGCCGCAGCAGGGTATAGGGGCCGATCAGGGACGGCCGCGCATTGATGCCTAACTTTTTAGCTTCGGCGAACTCGTCAAACAGTTTGGTGCCGACCACTTGGATCTCGGTATCCCGGTCGAATTCGGGCACGATATAGTGGTAGTTGGTGTTGAACCACTTCTTCATGCTCAACGCCTTTTCGTCCCCGGCGTCCCCCTGATAGCCCCGGGCCAGCGCAAAGTATTCGTCTAACGGATTCAGATCCAACGCCTTGAAACGCTGGGGCACCAGGTTCAGCAGAAAGGCGGTATCCAGGGTTGTATCGAAGAAGGAAAAATCTCCCGTGGGTACCTGATCGATACCAGCGGCTTGGACGGTTTGCCAGTGGTGCTGGCGCAGCTCCCGGCCGGCGGTGTGCAATTCGTCTGCGGTGATCTGGTGCTTCCAATACTTCTGCGTTGCAAACTTTAATTCCCGTTTTTCACCAATGCGTGGATAGCCGATAATCGTTGTGGTCATATAGAGTCCCTCCAATGGGTGTGATGAAAATAAAAAAATCCGTCCCCGATCCGCTGCAAAATATTGCAACAGATCAAGGACGGATTCCCGTGGTACCACCTTGGTTCGCAAGGAGCTCGCGCCCGCTTGCCTCACTCAGTCCGGCCCAGAGGGCGAGACCTGAACGCTGTAATGGGCGTCCCCATGATCGGCTTGCTAATGCTCGCCAACCCTGCGTAACCAAGACCATGTTCACTGACTTGCCGTTATGACCTCGCACCGAATGGCCACTCTCTGGAGAACGGTAGTACCAGCTACTCATCTTCATCGCTTTTGATTTAATAATTGACCGTAGCATACCCAGAAATGTGGGGGATGTCAAGCGGCTGAGCTCAAATTTTGCAGAAGTGGGAAACGGAGACTCTGCTCATTGACTAGACAGAATTGAGAAAATTGTTCAGTTAATTCGAATAGGTGAATACTTTTCTCTGGGCGCGGGTGTTGTCCAGATGGATAAAATGTTATCCTGAACTTGTTAAGGATAGGTAGACAGCTTTATTGGATGGTTGCTATTTGGGGGGAAATACTTATGATTACGCATTTTAGCAAACGCCGGAGGGGCACCAGGCGTTGTTTTTCGAGTTTGTTTGGTTTCACGGTATTATTATTGTTACTGGTTTGTCCTGGTCGACCCGTCCATGCCGAATTAATGGATTTACCGGATCAAACGGATCCGACCAATACCAGCAAAACGGCCAACAATATCTCATCACTGGCTACAGGGATGAATAAAAATCTCGTGACAGGCGACACCGATACGACGGTCACTTCTGGCATTGCGGATGCAAAATATGATTTTTCAAATTATCAGATGCAATCACCGTTGTCGGTATACCCGTTACGATCATACACACCATACAATCCTAATGTGTCCCGAGATTCTTCCGGCAACGCGAATGGTGATTATTTTCACGATCAAGCCAATACTAACCGGAAGGTATATTCTGCTTTTAAGGTGGCGTATCGGCGTTTTGCTGTTCCGCAAAGTTTAGCCGATTCCACAACGGATATGGAAACAGAAAAGGCTGGAAATAACGGTAAGGCGGTGTGGGTCCCAAATTTGCACAGCTATACCGATGCCAATGGCAAGACTCAAAAAGAAGAAGCCTATCAGGGCCACTTTTTGCAAGCTACAGGGGTGGTTAATGTCCATATCATGGTTGACACTGCCTATGGTAATGCAATGAACAATATTTATGATGGCAATTATGGCGTTATGGTCCGCTTCAAGATGGAAAAGGGCGTTAATGCTGCCGCCATCGCCAAAGCGATTGTTTGGGATCGTGCTTACTTCCGGATGGCCATTGACGTCCCCAAGATGTCAACGGACCGGGTCACCAGAATTTATGTGCCGATGCAATTCGACCATACAGTTTATCTTGATCCTAATCACCCGAATGTTTTCTATTTGAAAGTTAAAGGGATTCCCCTTGCTAATGACAATCCAACGACGACATCATTGGCCGGGATGACCGTGTCGCCCAACCTGACCCGGGGGGTATTGCCTTTTGGTACAAGCCGGGGGGCCAATCCAGCCGTTGTCGCCAATACGCGTACTAATGCCAACGGCAAAGTGCAAGATAATGCCGATGCGGTACCGCGAATCGCGGCTGGATTCTCCGCAACGGATATGCAAGCCTATTTAACCAAAGTGCCAGTTGCCAAGAATATTCCCGGTCTAACGAAAGACAGCAGCGGGAATGTTGAGAACACGACGGTTAATTTAGCACTGGTCAAAAACTTTATTCAACAGGATCTGCGGGATTTCCAGAACAATGTCAGTACCTATACTGGTTCCATGGCAGGTCATAATTATGCTGATGCCGGTTATCCCACCGTTAGCGGTGATCCCAATGGCAATCCGTATGCCAGTGCTCAGAGCTCTTGGGCAAAAGTTCAAAAAAATGCTGATGGCAGTTGGGTCCGTACCAACCCATTAATGGATCCGAGTTACCAAATTAATAGTGTGCTTGATTCGAATGCCGTCCAAACCGAATGGTTGTGGAATCCTAATGCACCTTCATCTGGAGCAGGTACGAGTCCTACTAAAGGGTATAGTGTTGGTTATCCATATACGTATTCGCTTCTGTCAGCGCTGTTTACGATGGCCAACGGCAACAACTACTCTAGTGATTTGCCAGGGCGATTCGCCCAAATGGCAAATCAAGCTGCAGTCGGCTATATTGCGAAAGACGGTTTTGCCGGATCCTGTTACGTCAACTTCTTCATCGACATGGACAAATACAATGGCAACTTAGATGACCATTCGCCCGCCAAGACGTTGACGAAGGGAATGCTGATGCCGTCAGCACAGAAGAATCACACCTATAACTTGTCCATGGATATTGTCGGCAGCGATAAGCTGGTTGATCCGCAGACCAAGACGACAGCGACGCCCGCTGTATCACCCCATGATACGCCGATGGATCGGGCTTTGATTCGACCTGACTACTACACGGAAGATCCATCACATTTGAATGCCGCGGGTAAGGTCCTGCAACAGTATTTATGGGCCGTCCCAGCAATTCCGCCCACATCGCAGTATGTGAGTCAAATTCGCCAAAACGTGCTGCAGACGACCGAGCAAAACAATACCTGGACCGTTAAATCCGAGTCTGGTGCAATTCCCTGGAATCAAACACCACCAGCAGAAAGCACTCGGGGCGGCAAGGGCGGCTTCTGGGTGATGGGCACTTGGCAAACCAGCCTCTATTGGAACGATACACTCGGCGGTCAAATTGTGGGGGCTGCCAAGACAGATAATAATGGCTTTATTCAAACCACCACGGTCAATGGTAAAACGGTACCCGTGGATGGCACCATTGGTGTGAACACCGATCCTGACCGCACTGATGCCTTTGCCGTCAGCATGAACAGTTGGAATTCCTACGTATCGCCGTGGGATTGGAGTAAGGCCCTCAATACCGACAACACTCAGATTCAAGCGACGAGTGCTGTAACCAATCCGGCCGATCCCAACTATGGCAGTACAATACCATGGGAAAGTGTCACGCCGCTGGGCTCTCCCAACTGTACGGCGGGCGACAGCAGTGCTTTGCTGACCAAGGATGGATCAAAGAGCTATAACGCCCGCAGTGTCACCCTGGAAATGGCAGCCAGTGGTTTGTTGTCGTCCAATTTGCCGCAATCCAGCGACATGACGTATGGGGCTTATGATTCGAATGCCATCACTAAAAACACCGTGAGCACCTCTCGCTTTGCCCGAGTGGTAAATTATTACTCCAACTTTGAAAACATTGGCGGTGCTGATACGGATGCCTATAACTGGGGTACTAGGGAGGGCCGGAACACGCAGAGCCTGATCTATACCAAAGATGTATCCGGCATTCCAGTGGACAACCAGCCCCAAGTCGTTAATCGGGTGAACGCTGATGTCACGGATAGCGATGGCAATGCGGTGACGGTACCGACCACGACGTCACCGATTCCCAAGAATCTGCAAGTCCATTATTCAGCGATCATGGGGACGGGGCGTATACGCGTCCGGCCACCCTCTATGTCATTCAAAACGGCTTCACGCCGCGTGTTAACCTCACCAATCGGGTCTATAACGTGACAGCGGCTGAGCTCAAGAAGGGCATCACGATCGATGGCAACTGGACCGCGGATTGGACACCCGCGTTAGCCGATAACGGTAAAGTGTTAGCCCATGCCAGTGACAGCAGCGACTTTGCTGCGGATGATCACGAAGCACTCAAGGCCGGCACGACCGGAGCGTGGACGAAGACGACGAAGCCAGATAACTCAGCGGAAGCACCCGGACCGCATAGCTTTTCGTTCACGGTCAATGACGTTTCGGCCAACACTGATCCGTCGAAATCTAGTGACGGTTCAATTGGGATTGCCAATACGATTGGTTCCCATGTCATCACCGTACGGACGAAGATTGCGTATGCCTATCAGGGCAAGCAGTATTCGAGTTATACTGATGCCCAACAAATCATCAACGTGGTGCCCGATAGCTACAACCAAATCAATTTCACCAAAGGCATTGTGACGGATCCCAATGAGGGGAGTACGGCGCAAATCACGGCGGTTCAGTATCAGTCATTTGCGGAGGAGATGCCATCGACTAGTGATGCCGCATTTAATCAGTTTGTCAATTTTGCATCGCCCTACGATACGATCAGCAGTTCAATTCAGCCGACTGATCAAATCCGGATGCGGACCCGGTTTGCCGTTCCTTTCGCGGCGGGGATTGAGCAGCTGAAGAATTTCAAAGTGACCGTCGCCATGCCCAAGACTAATGATCCGGCTCATCCGTATTTTACGATGAATACCGCTCCCGGCGACGATCCAACGCAACTGGTAGAGTCGTTTACGAATCGGCAGATGACTGACTTCAAGGGCAGCAGTTGCACCCCTGATCAAACAGTCAATCCGACACAATACACATTCACGTACAACGTGAATCATGATACCGGTTCATCTTCGGATAATTTCCTTAGACCGGGCAACGTCTATGAATTGTTGTATACACTGAATGTGCCGGCGGTCAGCCTGCAAAACGTTCCGGCCCAGCAAGTTTTGCGCGATACGTTCACTGCGACGACGGCGAGCGGACAGGATATTTCGTTGAGCTCGAACGCGGTGTATTTAAATGCTGGCGGGGACAATACGTATGGTTTGCTGCATGTCCCGGATTTGAATTTTGGCCAAGTCAGCAGTACCACAATCGGTACACAAAAGGAGTTAGCTGCAGATCAGGAATACAACCAATATTTTGAGGCGTTCGACAATCGAGCAGTGACTCCTGGGAATCCGAATGCGCCGATTCGCGAACCGTGGGCTATTTATGCCCAATTGGGCGGCTTCTCAGATACCGCTGGGGGTACCAGAAGCATTACTGGGTCGACCATTCAATTTGATTATATGGTGCAGTTTCCACCAACATCGCCAACTAGTGGGACGCTGACCGCTGGCGGGGCACCGGTTAAGATTTTGGAGCGACCAAGCGGTCAGTATCCGGCCGGCTTCCGGCAGAATGTTGGCCAAACCATCTTCACTGTAGGAGATGACGGCGGCGGTACCAGCGGCTTTATCGGCGGCAAGTACCAGGCCACGGTGACCTACACCATGACTCCTGATGATGGCGGCAGCACCCTGAAATAGTGCACAGTCAAAAACAGCGCCCAGA
>NZ_KE384471.1:0-40107 GCF_000425885.1 Schleiferilactobacillus harbinensis DSM 16991 | reverse complement strand
CCGCAGATGCACAGCATCGGTTTGCCGGCTTCAACGGATTTCTTGACCCGCTGATTAGCTAGACAAATGAGCCGGAAGTGCTGAATATATGAGTATTTACGAATACTTTTTCTGTTTTATAACTACCGTTTCAATATGCCCTGTGGTATTCTGAACTTGGTACACGTGAGTATACAACTCGCATTCGAGCAGTACGTTTTTGGTGGACTCATTCCAATGCTTTTTGGGGAGGAAAACATATGAATACATATTGCACAAGACGCTGGCGGGGACAGAGGCGTCTCTTTTCGATTTTTTTTGCACTGATTGCGATGTTGATTTTTGTTGGATGTTCTAGGGGAACTGTCCAGGCGGAGAATTTGGATTTGAAGGATCCGACTGACACGACCAAGCCGGCGGTGAATATACCGAGTATTGCTGATGGCGTAGCTCCTGACGGAAATGGCAATGTGGCCAGCGGGATTGCCCCGGCGGGAGTCACTACGCCCATGCAGTCGCCCATTGCCGTTTATCCATTAACGGGTTTGACACCTTACGATCCGGCGTATTCTGACAGCATCGGCGGCTTCCGCCATTTGGATCCAGTAACCTCGGATTTCAAACTAGTTTATCGCCGCAATGCAGTACCAATGAGCTTTAATGATTCACAGACGGACATGCAAAAGAAAAACGGCAATGTTTGGGTGCCTGATTTGCAATCTGGGGAAGAAGCCTATAAAGGACACTTTTTGCAGGCCGTCGGGACCGTTAACGTGCACGTGATGGTCTATAAAAATTGGGATGAAACTAACAATGCTGTCAATGGTAGTGCGCGTTATGGGACAAGCGGCAGTAATTCGGCATTAGAGAATTTGTTGTTCGGTAATTACGGTGTCATGGTGCGGTTCAAAATGGAGAAGGGGGTCAACGCGGCCGCAATCTCAAAAGCCATTGTTTGGGATCGGGCTTATTTTAAGCTAGCCATTGATGTGCCGCGGATGACTAGATATGTTTCCCGTATCTATGTGCCGATGCAATTCGATCATACAGTGTATTTGGATGCCCATCACCCCAACGTTTTCTATCTCAAAGTAAAGGGAATTCCGGTCAATGTCGAAGACATTCCCTCGGACATTGGGATTGGGTCGATGGTCAATATGCGCGGTATTGCACCCTATGGCACCACACATACCAGTAAAGTAACGGGGGCGCAACCAGCAGTCCCCAGCACGGTTGATTTGGCGGCTTACCGCAAAGCCGTTCCAGCCGCAAAAGATTTAACAGATGCAAAAATAAAGAGTCTGATCCAGCAGGATTTGCGGGATTATCAGAACAATGTCAAAACGTACACGGGTAATTCTTGGCAAAGCGGCACATTCAAAGAAAACAATTATCCGGTGGTGCCAGCCGCGGCGCAGAAGACCTGGCAGCCAGGGAATAATGGCGCCTATGATTTGTTGAAATCGCAGTATCAAGTTAATTCGTATTTGGATGCTGGTACTATTACCAGCCAAAGCCTCTGGTCACCGGGGGAGGATCTTACAACACATAATTACAGTTATGGTTATCCCTTTACGTATTCGCTACTGGATGCCCTATACTCACTCAATAGTATGCCCAACTCTTTTCCGTTTTATTGGAAGACTCTTGTTAATGGCGTCACTAACATTATTTCGCAAGATGGTTTTGCTGGCTCTTGTTTCGTCAACTTCTTCATCGATATGGATAAATACGACGGGAATTTAGATGATCATTCGCCCAAACAAACGCTCACAAAGGGCTTTTTAATGCCATCAGCACAGGTCAACCATCAGTACAATTTGTCCATGGACATCGTGGGGAGCGATCAATTAGTTGATCCCAAGCCAGTGACTGCAGCAACGGACGACAATAATAATGTGGTTACCGCCTATGACAATTTTGGCCCGCATAACACACCGATGGATCGGGCTTTGATCAAATCAACGTATTATACCGATGCGCATGCCACGGATCCTGGATATTTGTGGAAACAAGCAGCTACACCGTCTAATGATACGTACTTCAATTCAATCCCTGCCGCCATGCGCTGGAATCAGGATCCCAAGCAAGAGGCCAATAACCGAATGTATTGGGCTGATGAGGGCAAAGTGGGCGGTAATATTAATTTCTCCGTCGCTATGAATAGTTGGAATTCTTATGTGTCCCCCTTTGACTGGGACAACAAAATGAATATCGATAATACTAACGTGAGCGATAGCGGGACGATCAAGCCGTGGGAGGTGGTCCTATTGCCGCCTAAGAACACACCCAGTTCCGCTGCTTTGCCCACCCGCGATGGTTCAAAGAGTTACGATCAGCGCAGTGCCACCTTGGACATGGCGTCGACGGGCGGTTTACTGGCGGGTGATTTGCCAAACCAAAACACCATGCTGCCTTATCCGGCGTACACGCCGCGGAAAGATACGGATGTTGTCAGTACCTCCCGGTTTGCCCGAGTCGTCAATTATTACTCGAATTTTGAAACAGCAGACGCGGACACGGATCCTGCCAACTGGGGCAATAAGCCAGCCTTGAACACCCCTGACCAAGTGTATGCCAATACGGGCACGTTAGCCCAAACGGTCAAGGCGGTGAGTACCGACGTCAAGGATAATCAGGGCAACGCAATTACGACGCTGCCCACCGTCGGCAACAATTTCAAGGATAACCTGCAAGTACGGTATTCCGGTTTCATGGGCGACGGGGCTTATATTCGGCCGGCCACCCTCTATGTGCTGCAAAAGCGGTTCATGCCGACGATCAATTTGACGAATCGAGTGTACAACGTGACTGCTGCTCAGCTCGCCAAGGGCATCACGATTGACGGCAATTGGACGGCCAACTGGCTGCCAGCAATGGCTGTTGGCGGCAAAGTCGCCGCCGGGGTAGGCAGTGACAGCACTGTGACCGTGGGCGATTTGACGGACAATAATCCGGGCAAGACCGGAACGTGGACTAAGACGACCAATCCGGATAACTCGGCTGAGGCACCGGGGCCGCACGCCTTCGCGTTCACCGTCAATGACCAAGCGGACCACACTGTACCGGACAGCAGTGGTACGCTGGGGGTCGCTAACAGTGTTGGGCCCCACGTGATCACTGTGCGGACGACGATTACCTATACGTACAAGGGGACCCAATACACCAGCAACGTTGATGCCCAGCAAATCGTCAATGTAGTACCTGATGGATATGACCAGATTAAGGTCAACCAGAGTATCGTGACTGATCCGGATCATTATGGAATGTATACCTGGCAAGAATATAAAAATAAGATTGGGGCGGGCACCTTCGTCCCCAATGATTATTACAATTATGTCAGTCCCTATGACTCGATTCGCGGCTACGTTCAGCCTACGGATCAAGTTCGGATGCGGGCCCGTGTCGTTATTCCAACAACGCCGCCCTTTGGCTTGCTGAAAAATGTCAAGGTATCAGTGGATATGCCGAAAACTAACGATCCAGCGCATCCGTACTTTACCCTCAGTCCGGGAGCAACAGCTTTCGGCGAGACCGGGCGAACTACCAAGTCGTCAATGACGGTGACTAAAGCAGGGGGAATGCCTGCGCTTGGCTCGGCGCCATTTACAACGGGTTCGACCGCAGGAATCGATACCAGCAATCCGGCGATCACCAACTTTACCCATGTGATTTATGGTCCTGGTATTAATGGCGGCCTCCTAAACGGTCAAGTGCTAGAAATCATGTACACGCTCAATGTGCCTAACACAAGTGCCGCCAACATTCCTGCTCAACAAGTGATCCGGTCTACTTTCTCGGCGACAACCGAGAGCGGTACACCGATCACGTTGGGGTCTAATGCCGTTTACCTTTATTCGGGCGGTGACAACACCTATGGCCTGCTTCATGTGCCGGACTTGGACTTTGGTCAATTGCCCAGTACCGCCGTAGGGACAGCCCAAGCGCTGCCTGCTGATCAACAGGATAATGCCTACTTCGAAGCGTTTGACAATCGGGCGGTCGAACCCATTGACCCGGATTCACCCACCCGGGATCCTTGGTATCTGTATGCGCAGATGAGCGGGTTCCGTCCGGTGGGCGGTACCGGCAGCATCAGCGGCTCCACCATCACGTTCAACGACCTAACCACAGGCAGTACGCCGGCCAACGGTACGGTGACCGCCGGTGGTTCCCCAACCAAAATTCTCACCCGTCCTGGCGGCAAGTACCCGGCAGGTTATCGGCGCAATGTCGGCAACACGACCTTCACCGTGGGAGATAACGGCGGCGGCTTCAGCGGTTTCACCGGCGGCAAGTACCAGGCCACGGTGACCTACACCATGACTCCTGATGATGGCGGCAGCACCCTGAAATAGTGCACAGTCAAAAACAGCGCCCAGAGAAATTTCTCTGAACGCTGTTTTTTTACGCCATGACGGCTTCTTTGCTGTGGGCTAATCGATTCTGATGATTTTGGATGATCAGCTTCATGATGCCTTCCGCGATGTTCAAGTTCTTCAGCAGCGGCCCATGGGAGTAGCTGCCGATGACGTTTTTATAACGCATGCCCTCGGTGTGGTCATCCGGGTTGTTGCCATAGCCTTCAATCATCGTGCCGAAGGGCTTCAGCTTGTCCTGGTCATCAAAGTACGTCCGGCCGGAGTGATTCTCGAAGGCCTGGGCCGGCCCAAATTGCGTAATGAATTTGGTATCGCCGATCATTCGGGCATCGGCCTTGAAGACGGTGTGCAGCGGCAAAATATTCAGGCACTTGATCACCGTGCCGTCGCTCATCTTGTAGTAGGTACCCAGGAACTGGTAGCCACCGCAGATGCACAGCATCGGTTTGCCGGCTTCAATGTAATCCTTGATGGTTTCCCGGTGCCGTTGCAAGTCCTTGGCCACCACGGTCTGTTCGAAGTCTTGACCGCCGCCGAAAAATAGGAAGTCGTAATCATTGGCGTCAAAGTCGTCGCCTAAACTGACGTTGGTCACCGTGGTGTCATAGCCCTGCTGCTTCAACAGGAAGCGCAGGATCTTGACGTCCCCGGAATCACCGTAAGTATTCATTAGATCCTCGTACAGATACGCAATTTTGATTGGTTCTGCCATGTGGTGTTTAACCCCCTTCAACGCTGTTCAACTTAGATTGTACTCTACCACGAAGCGGCCTGTCTTGCACCTGTTTTGCTTTTACGGCAAGAGGGCAAAGGCCATAGTCAGATCATTGGCCGAAACGTGGAACAGCCAAGCCAAGACGTCCCGCCACACGATTTGCGATTGGGTCAGGAGCCATTGGGCCCAGGAAGAATTGAGAATGGCCAGTTGCAGGTCGTTATTCGGCCAGCGGCTGAGCACCGCCAGGGTCAAGGTGACGAAGATGACCGTCATGACTAAAGTGAGCAGGGCGCCGAGCAAGGCGTTGATTTGGTGGACGACGGGAAATTTCGTAAACCAGCGGGTCCGGCGGGTGATCCACCAAATGATCAAGCCGCCGATGGTCATGATCAGATAAAAGGCGATGACATTGCCCGCTGCCCCGGCAAAGGCCGTGCTTTCGGGATGGGACTTGGTCCAGAGGCCGCTGAGCCACTCGCCGACGGGTTTGTTGTACCACCAAGCGATGAAGAACAGCAGCAGGCTGCCGCCGAGATGCACCAGTTGAGCGACGATACCCCGGGACCAGCCGCGAAAAATCGCGAAGAGGAAGAGAAAAGCCAGGATCACGTTAACGAGCATGGTTAAAATCCTTTCTGCAAAGGTGATACCCTTATTGGACCACGAATGCGGGCAGGGAAAAAGGGACTTGGGACCGATAACCAAGCGGGACATGTTACACTGGGCAAGACTGATTCTTTTTTAGGCAGTTACATTTTGGAGGGTTTTTCAGAAAATATGGCAGCAAAGAAGAAACAAACAGAACTGATCAGTTTATTTCAACTCGTGATGCTCGGACTGGGGTCGCTCATCGGCTCCGGCTGGTTGTTCGGGGCCTGGGAAGCGGCGAAGGTCGCCGGGCCGGCAGCACTCATCTCCTGGGTCATCGGCGCGGTGGTGATCGGCACCATCGCCTACAATTACATCGAACTGGGGACAATGTTTCCCGAATCCGGGGGCATGAGCAAATATGCCCAGTACACTCATGGGTCGTTACTGGGCTTCATCGCCGCCTGGGCCAACTGGGTGTCGCTGATCACCCTGATTCCCATCGAAGCCGTGGCCGCGGTGCAATATATGGCCTCTTGGCCCTGGTCCTGGGCCCGCTTCACCCGCGGTTTTCTGCAAAACGGGACGATCACTACGGTGGGGCTGTTGGTGGTCTTCGCGTTCATCGTCGTGTTCACGCTGCTGAATTATTGGTCCGTGACCTTGCTGACCCGCTTCACCAGTTTTATTTCGGTGTTCAAGGTCGGCGTGCCGCTGTTGACGATCATCATGCTGACGATTTCCGGGTTTCACCCCGGCAATTACGGCCACACGGTCCAGGCGTTCATGCCTTACGGCACTGCACCGATTTTCGCGGCGACCTCGGTATCCGGGATCATCTTTTCGTTCAACGCGTTCCAGACCGTGATCAATATGGGCGATGAAGTAAAAAAGCCGGGCAAAAATATCGGCAAAGGGATCGCCATTTCACTGGTAATCAGTGCGGTCTTGTATATCCTCTTGCAAAGCACGTTCATCACGGCGATGCCGCCCCACCAGCTGGCGAAATACGGCTGGCAAGGGATCAACTTCAATTCGCCATTTGCCGATCTGGCCGTCCTGCTGGGTCTGAATTGGTTGTCTGTCCTGCTTTACATGGATGCCTTTGTTTCGCCATTTGGTACCGGCGTGTCGTTTGTCGCCTCCACCGGTCGGGCGTTGCAGGCCATGGCGGGGAACAATCACATTCCCCATTTTGTCGGCAAAATTGATGCCCGCTACGGGACACCGCGGGTGGCGATGGTGGTCAACGCCATCCTCAGTATGGCCATGGTATCCGTGTTCCGTTCCTGGGGTACGCTGGCCAGTGTGATTTCCACGTCGACGCTGATTGCCTACCTGACCGGTCCCACGACTGTCGTGTCTTTGCGTAAAATGGCGCCGAACTTCAAACGCCCGGTCACCTCGGCCCACCTGCGGATCATGGCCCCGCTGGCCTTCGTGCTGGCGTCGTTGGCGACTTATTGGGCGAAATGGCCGACTACCGTGGAAGTCATCTTAGTGATCCTGCTGGGCTTTCCGTTCTATCTCTACTTCGAATGGCGGACGGGCTGGGCGAATACTAAAAAACAGGTCCAGGGCAGCGCCTGGCTGCTGACGTACTTGATTTTTCTATCCGTAATGTCCCTGATCGGCAGTCAAGAGTTCAATGGTTTGAACTGGATCCATTACCCCTATGATTTCTTAGTGCTGATCATCGGCGCGCTCCTGTTTTATTACTGGGGCATCCATAGCCATTGGGAATCCAAGTCGTTTGGCCGAGCCAAGATGGTTAATAAGCGGGTCAAACTGCCAGCAAACAAATAGACCATTACGCTTTCACCCTTGAATGAAGGCGGCCAGAGCCGTAGAATGAAAATTGCAAGAGTCGATTAAATGTAGGGAAGATGTCAATATGGAATTAGCAGGTAAAAAAATTGCCTTCGACGAGGACCTCAGCGACGCCCAAATCAAAGATTTGCATGAACACTATAACCAATTGTGGGATACGTTGAAAAAGACGTTTGAGTTTAAGGACGACAAGCGCCAGTTGCAGGTACTCTATGAAGAGGCTGACAACGAGCATACATACGAGTCCGGCTATTTCGTTTTGCAGATTCGCCACTTCGGCGATCAGTACCGGTTTGACGAGTTCAACATCACCATCAATAACCGCAGTGTGTTCAATGACAACCCGGATGAATTGGTGATCCAACTGGCCAAGTATGATGATTGGGATGCGCTGACGGCCGATGCCGTCAAGCATGCCAAGGCTTGGGTGGACGAGATGAATAAAGAAGCGAATAAAGAAAAGAAAGAGCCGAAGCGGGAATTAACCGACTAGGGCTCTGCCATGGCATATGAAAAGCGGTCAAGCTGAGAAATCAGTTTTGACCGCTTTTCTGATACTTGGTCAGGGCTAGCACCAATGGCTTCTTCAATACAAAATAGAATACTAGATTTCCGGCAGCATGGTAGCCGTCAAAGGGGATGCCAGCTAGATAATACGCCCAGAGGCCTAAGCCGCTGAGTTGGCCAAAGACGGCCATGCCGAGGCTGACGAGAAAGCCGTAGAGAAATCCGAGCAGACCGCAGAGAGTGAGCTGGGCCCAAAACCAGCGGCGCAGCGGCGTCACGCGGGCCAGAAAGCCGACCAGCAGGATACACCCGGCGTACGCTCCAATCTGGGGGATGGTCCAAATGCCGAAACCCAGGAAAATGTTCGACAGGACCATCGTGTTCACGGCGAGGATCAGGCCGGCGGCAAGACCCAATTGCAGGGTGACCAGCATGAGAATCGCCGTTACCGGCTGGACATTGGGAATGGGGATCTTGACAATACGCAGGGCAGCACACAGCGCGGTGAGCATGGCGAGGAGGGTGACCTGGCGGGTACGATTGTGAGTGACCGGCATTACTTGGTCGGGGCCAGGTTGAAGACGACCTTATCCTTGGCTTGGACTTTCTGCTGAGCAGCCCCCTTGCTGGCCATTTTGCCGTTGACGGTGTACAGCCAGTAGATCTTCTTGGCGGTGTTTTGGCTCTTGCCGGCAATGCTGGTGATGAAGCCGTTGGCGGCTTTGACTGACCAGCCTTTCTGCAAGCCCGTTAAGACGACTGCTTTGTTTTTGGGTACCTGAATCGTCTTTTTGGCAAAGGCCCGGTTGTTTTCCCGCAATTCATAGATGACCGGGATCGTGGCGGCGGCAGCGTGCTTGGGCTGGCTGCCGGCGGTACAACCGGCGAGCAGGGCAAGCAAGCCAAGCAGAACCAAAACAGTTGGTATCATTTTCTTCAAGACAATAGTCCTCCTCAACAATGAAACAGTACCCAAATTATACCATCACTGCCGATCGATTCGCGGTAAACTATGGGCACGACATTATGGAAGAAGTTGAGGATTATCGCCATCACCATTCGCCTTGCCACCGCTGCCGACGCGTCCCGCCTAGCAGCCATTTACGCCCCCTACGTCACCGGTACTGCAATTACCATGGAATGCACGCCGCCGACTGCTGAAGAATTTGACCGGCGCATCCAAACGACGCTTCAGCGTTACCCCTACCTGGTTGCCGTGGATGATCAGGGAATGATTCAAGGGTACGCGTATGCCAGTGCTTACAGCTTCCGCACTGCCTACGATTGGGCCGCGGAGGTCTCAGTATACGTTGCCCAAGACGCCATCGCCCATGGTATCGGCCGCCGGTTATACCAAGCCTTGGAGGCCGCCCTGCGCCAGCAGCACGTCGTCAGCCTCGGCGCCTGCATCACGGCGGATAACGCCCGCTCTATCCGCTTTCACGAACGGGACGGCTACACCCAGCATGCTTTATTTCCCCATTTTGCCTATAAGCTGGACCAGTGGTGGGATGTACTGTGGCTGACCAAGGTGCTGACTCCGGGCAACACGGCCCCGCAGCCCTTTGTTCCCTTCGCTGAAATAAAACGCTAACCCCTTGACCTGCCTTGCTTTTCGTCGCTCATTCAGGTAAAGTGGAGAAATGTGGAACACTCTGTGTTTCACGG
The DNA here is from genome assembly GCF_000425885.1 of Schleiferilactobacillus harbinensis DSM 16991. Taxonomy (GTDB): domain Bacteria; phylum Bacillota; class Bacilli; order Lactobacillales; family Lactobacillaceae; genus Schleiferilactobacillus; species Schleiferilactobacillus harbinensis. Next base: position 30,435 of record NZ_KE384471.1, on the reverse strand, counting down.
TTAAATAGACGAGAGGAGCACGGGCAATGACGCCGCAAGTTTTCCAAGAAACGCTGGCCCAGCAGGGGCTGACCCTGACGGCTGCGCAGATGGCGCAGTTTCACCAATATTTTGAATTATTGGTCGCCGCGAATGAAAAAATGAATTTAACGGCGATCACCGCTGAAGGGGACGTCTATTTGAAACATTTCTACGATTCCCTGACCCTGATCCAAGCGGTGCCTGCGTTGGCGACTGCACCTCTGGCGATGATGGATGTCGGCAGCGGCGCAGGTTTGCCGGGTATTCCGGTGAAAATTGCCTTTCCTCAAATCTCCCTCACGATACTCGATTCTTTACAAAAGCGAATTAATTTTTTGAACGATGCGGTCGGCCAATTGGATCTCACCGGGGTAGCCTTGATCCATGGCCGCGCCGAGGATGCCGGCAACAAGCGCAGTCCCCAGCGAGAGGCCTTCGATGTCGTGACCGCCCGGGCGGTGGCGCCGTTGAATGTCTTGGCCGAGCTGACCTTGCCGCTGGTCAAAGTCGGCGGGGTCTTCGTCGCCATGAAGGGCAGCAGTGCCCCAGCGGAAGAGGCGGCGGCCGAGTATGCGGTGGCCCAACTCGGGGCCAAGCTCGAACAGGACGTAGCGCTGACCTTGCCGGAAGAAGCCGGCGAGCGCCACTTGCTGGTGTACCGCAAAACACGGCATACGCCCAAACGGTATCCGCGCAAAGCCGGCACACCCCACGCTGAGCCGCTCGTTCAGAGTCATTAAACGGATACGCGTCGATGCAGGCCTGCATCGCAATACGGAGGCAATGACAGAAAATGGCATTTTCTTTCTTCAAGAAAAATACGCACAAAGCGCAGAAGCAGGAAACCAACGAGGTAGCGGATCAACAGCAGACGGTGAATCAAGTCGTGATGGTGCCGCTGGGCAATATCGTGCCCAACCGGTTCCAACCGCGCAAACACTTCAACGATGCGCGGATCTCAGAATTGGCCGGGACGATCAAGGAACACGGGCTGCTCCAGCCCATCGTCCTGCGGGAATATGAATCAGATCATTACGAAATCATTGCGGGTGAGCGGCGCTTTCGAGCGGTGCGCAGTTTGCACTGGAAAGAAGTGCCGGCCATCGTCCAGAAGATGAATGATGAGGAGACGGCGTCCATGGCACTGGTAGAAAATCTGCAGCGGGAACAGCTCTCGCCGATTGAACAAGCCCGGGCCTATGCGGCCTTGATGAAGCTTAACGATTTGACCCAGGAATGCTTGGCGCAGCAGATGGGCAAGTCCCAATCTTTTGTGGCCAACAAGCTGCGCCTGCTGAAACTGTCTGACGCGGTGCAAGAGGCCATCATGGATGGTCAGATCACCGAACGGCACGGCCGCGCTCTGCTCCAGTTGGATGATTTGCAGCAGCAGCTGGCGTTGCATAAAGTACTTCAGGATGGGCTGAACGTGAAAGAAACGGAAGAACTCGTGGATCACTTGCTGCATCCGGAACCCGCTGCGCCGACGCGGCCCGAACCAGCAGCACCAACAGCGGCCGAAACTGAGGCGGACACCACTGAGCATACCGCAGCGCCAACGCCGAAGAAGCGCCCGGCAAGTCAGCCGAAACAACGGGTGCGCAGTACCCATAGTACCGATCCCCGGGTGGCTATCAATACGATTAAGAAGTCTGTCGCGATGGTCCAGGAGGCGGGAGTGCCGATCACGTATTCCGAGAGTGACGACGATGCCGGCCACCACATTCAGATCACGGTCCCGACGGCCGATAAAACAGACACAGAGTAGGAGGCCACCTGGGTTGGCGAAAGTAATTGCCGTAGCAAATCAAAAGGGCGGCGTGGGCAAGACCACGACGACCATTAATCTGGGCGCCGCACTGGCTGAGATGGGCAAAAAAGTGCTGCTGGTGGATATCGATCCCCAGGGTAACGCGACCAGCGGGGTAGGAATCGAAAAAAGCTCCATTCAGCATGATGTCTACGAAATTTTGATCGATGAGGCACCGCTGGCCCCGGCGATTCGGCCGACGGAGCGCAAAGGGCTGGACATTGTTCCGGCCACGTTGCAACTGGCTGGGGCCGAGGTAGAACTGACCACTCAGATTGCCCGGGAGACCCGGTTGAAGAATGGCTTGGCTCCGGTGCAGGGACAATATGATTATATTTTAATTGATTGTCCCCCGTCCCTGGGCCAGCTGGCAATCAACGGCTTCACCGCGTCGGATCGGATCTTGATTCCGGTCCAAAGTGAATACTACGCCCTGGAAGGGCTGGGCCAGCTGCTCCAAACCATTGATTTGGTGCGCAAACATTTCAATCCGGATCTTGCCATCCTCGGGGTCTTGATGACGATGTTTGATGCCCGTACGAATCTGGCCGCTCAAGTGGTGGCGGAAGTGCAGCAGCACTTCGCTGACAAGGTGTTTAAAACGATTATTCCTCGGGCGACCCGCTTAGCGGAGGCCCCAAGTTTTGGGGAGTCGATCATTGATTATGACAGCCAATCCCGGGGTGCAACAGCTTACCGGGAATTGGCCAAGGAGGTGGTGGCGCGCTATGGCGACTAAGAAACGTAAAGGACTCGGCCGGGGCATTGATGCCCTGTTCGCCGATATCGAAACCGGTGAGAAGGCTGAGGAAGTCGTGGCCGAACTGCCCGTGGCGGATATCCGCCCGAACCCGTACCAACCGCGCCAACGATTTACAGATGACAGTTTACAGGAACTGGCCCATTCGATTGAACAAAACGGTGTCTTGCAGCCGATCATTGTCCGGAAGAGCGTCAACGGTTATGAATTGATCGCCGGGGAACGACGGCTGCGGGCGTCAAAGATCGCCCAGAAGACCACCATTCCCGGCATCGTCCGCCAACTGGATGATTCCACGATGATGGAAGCAGCAATTCTGGAAAACTTGCAGCGGGAGGATCTGAACCCGCTGGAAGAGGCGGAAGCCTATGACATGATGCTCAAACGGCTGCACTTGACCCAAGCCGAGGTCTCCGAGCGGTTGGGCAAGAGCCGGCCGTACATTGCCAATTATCTGCGGATCCTGTCCCTGCCGGCACCAGCGAAGAAGTACTTAGCCGATGGCGAATTATCCATGGGCCAGGCCCGGACTTTGCTGGGGTTGAAGGACAAGGCCCAGATCATGCCGGTGGCTAAAAAGACGATCAAGGAATCCTTGACCGTCCGCCAATTGGAACGGCTGGTCAGCGAGATGAACCAGACACCGGCTAAGAAGCACGCCCCCAAGCCCCAACGGTCTAAGTTTGTGGAAGCCACCGAGGAACAACTGCGGCAACGGTTCCAGACCAAGGTGGCCATCCAGGAGAGCAAGGCCGGGAAGGGCAAGATCGAGATTCCCTTTGTCTCCACAGACGATTTGAACCGCATTTTGGATGTGCTGTCCATTTCTCTGGACGACACCGACTAAGAGGAGGCCGCGCCCATGTTTGCCCTAGGTGATTTAGTACAAATGAAGAAACCCCATGCCTGCGGCACGAACCGCTGGGAGATCCTGCGGGTCGGCATGGACATTCGCATTAAGTGTATGGGGTGCGGGCATATGATCATGATGCCCCGCCAAGAATTTACCAAGAAGATGAAGAAAGTATTGACCGCGGCAGCGGACGTGGCGGCTGCTAATGAGCCCCATTACGTTCAGCCGCGCCCCTTAGATCCGCCCAATACAGGACTGTAACATCAGCATACAGATATTTTGGAAAGCAGGTTTGCAAGCAAAATGGCATTAACAGCAGGTATCGTCGGACTGCCCAACGTCGGCAAGTCCACATTGTTTAACGCAATTACGAAGGCCGGGGCCGAAATGGCCAACTACCCCTTCGCCACGATTGACCCTAACGTGGGGATGGTGGAAGTGCCCGACAAACGTCTCGCCCGGATCGATGAAATTATTCCGGCGAAGAAGATCGTTCACACCACCTTTGAATTCACCGACATTGCCGGGATCGTCAAAGGTGCCAGCAAAGGGGAAGGCCTGGGCAACAAGTTCCTGGAAAACATCCGCCAAGTGGACGCTATTGTTCACGTCGTACGGGCTTTCGACGACGATGACATCACCAGTGTGACCGGCAAGGTCGATCCCGTGGACGACATCGAAACCATTAATCTGGAATTGAGCATCGCTGACTTGGATTCCATCAACAAGCGTTTCGGCAAGGTAGAGAAGGTTGCCAAGACGAAGGACAAAGCGGCGCTGGCCGAGCTGGCTGTTTTGCAAAAGATCAAACCGGTACTGGAAGACGGCGGCTCCGTACGGTCTATTGAGTTTAACAAAGACGAGCAAAAAATCGTCAAGGGCTTGTTCCTGCTCACGGCTAAGCCGGTGCTGTACGTGGCCAACATTGCTGAAGACGACATGGCCGATCCGGAGCAATCCAAGTATTATCAAGCGGTCAAGGATTATGCGGCCAAGGATAACGCCGAGGCTATCGGTATTTCTGCTAAGACGGAAGAGGAAATCGCCGAATTGCCCGATGCGGACAAGCAGGACTTCTTGGAAGCCGAAGGGGTGACAGAATCCGGTCTGGATCGCCTGATTCGTGCGTCCTATCATTTGCTGGGTCTGGCCACGTTCTTTACGGCGGGCGGCCCGGAAACTCGGGCCTGGACGTTCCACAAGGGCATGAAGGCGCCGCAGGTCGCAGGGGTCATTCACTCCGACTTTGAACGGGGCTTTATTCGAGCGGAAACGGTGTCCTTCACCGATTTGGATAAATACGGATCGATGGAGGCCGTCCGCAAAGCCGGCCGCCTGCGCTTGGAAGGTAAGGATTATCTGGTCCAAGACGGGGACATCATCGAGTTCCGCTTCAATGTGTGATTATGAGTGAGAAAAGAGGAAAATAATTTGGATCCACGGGAACGTAATGCCCAGGCCCACGAAAAACAACAGGAAAAGGTCGTCCACCTGTCCAAACAGGAGGAGATCGACAAGCAGATCGATGCGATGAGCACTCAAGAAATCAGCGCTGGTCTTTCCAAGCGCAATGCGGACTATGTCTTTCAGCTGCGCAAATCCTTGAGTGATGCCGGTTATTCAGAACAGAAAATCGATACCGAAATGGCGCTGATCCTGCCAGAGATCATGAAGGCCCAGCGCCGAGGGACCCCCGCCAACAAGCTGTACGGCGGGCCCACGGTCAAGGCGTATGCAATCACGCATAAACCCAAACCGGTAAAGAAGACCCCGTTTTGGCAGAAATCGTTGGATAGTGGTCTGATGTTCTTGGGCATTCTGACCTTGATGAACGGGATCATGAGCTATTTTGCCAAGGCAAAAAACAGCACCGGGGCGACCGGTATTCTGAGTATGGTCGTGATCTCCGTTGTCTTTGGTCTGGCTTTCACGGAAATGAACGATCTGATGCGGCTGCCTAAGAGCAAGCGGCCCAAGATGTGGAAGATGGTGGCCTACATGGTGGGCTTGCTGGTGGTGGCCATGGTGGTCCTGTCGCTCACCTTCTTTGTGCCGAAGGTGATCAATCCGGTCTTGCCGGCCCCAGTATTACTGGTGCTGGGCGCCGCGGCATTCGGTGTGCGCTACCTGCTGCGCCGGTATCTGCACATCACCGAGTCCTTCTTTATGCCGGCACCGCCAGCGGACGACAAGTAATTATGAACGAACGATTATAGACTTTTATAATCGTTCGTTTTTTGTTTATCAATTTAAACTTGACAAGGGTCAATGTTCCTGTTATTCTACACAACAAAACTATATGGAGGTCACGTAATGTCTAATTGGGATACCAAGTTTGCCAAAGAGGGTTTAACGTTTGATGATGTGTTATTGATTCCGGCCGAGAGTCATGTACTGCCCCGGGATGTGGACCTGTCTGTTCAGCTGGCGGATAACCTGAAGCTGAACATTCCGGTCCTTTCTGCTAGTATGGACACCGTCACCGAAGCACCCATGGCCATCGCGATGGCCCGTCAAGGCGGCTTGGGCGTGATCCACAAGAATATGACGATCACGGAGCAGGCCGACCAGGTCCTGCAGGTCAAACGCAGCGAGAGCGGCGTCATCACCGATCCGTTCTTCCTCACCGCCGATCGTCCCGTATTGGCCGCCGACACGTTAATGAAGAAATACCACATTTCCGGTGTGCCGATCGTCGACAACGAAGAATCCCGCCAATTGATTGGCATCGTGACCAACCGGGACCTGCGCTTTGTCGATGATTACTCCGTCACCATCGATAGTGTGATGACCAAGGACCGCCTGGTCACCGCGCCGGTCGGGACTTCTCTGGACGAAGCCGAACTGATCCTTCAGCGCCACCGCATCGAGAAGCTGCCCCTGGTGGATGATGACGGCCGCTTGAGCGGTTTGATCACGATCAAGGATATCGAGAACGTGAAGAACTACCCCAACGCGGCCAAGGACAGCCATGGTCGGCTCCTGGCTGCCGGGGCAGTCGGTGTCACGAAAGATACGATGGAACGGACCGAAGCGTTATTTAATGCCGGCGCGGACGCCGTGATCATCGATACCGCCCACGGTCATTCCGCTGGCGTATTGAAAAAAATTGCCGAGATTCGCGCCGCCTTCCCGAACAAGACCTTGATCGCCGGGAACGTTGCCACGGCTGAAGGCACCGCTGCTTTGTTCGACGCCGGCGTCGACATCGTCAAAGTCGGCATCGGCCCGGGCTCCATTTGTACCACCCGGATCGTCGCCGGTGTCGGTGTACCCCAAATCACCGCCATCTATGATGCGGCGACGGAAGCCCGCAAGCGGGGCAAGGCAATCATCGCTGACGGCGGAATCAAGTATTCCGGTGATATTGTCAAAGGCTTAGCCGCTGGCGGCTGGGCCGTCATGCTTGGCAGCATGCTCGCCGGGACCGATGAGGCGCCTGGTGAATTCGAAATTTACGAAGGCCGCCGCTTCAAGTCTTATCGCGGTATGGGTTCCCTGGCCGCCATGTCCCAAGACCACGGCTCCTCCGACCGGTATTTCCAAGGCAACGTGAAGACAACTAAGAAATTAGTGCCGGAAGGCATTGAAGGCCGCGTCGCCGCCAAGGGTGCCGCTGCTGATGTCCTCTATGAAATGATGGGCGGTGTCCGTTCCGGCATGGGTTACGTTGGCGCCGCGAATCTCGCCGACCTGCGAGACAACGCCCAGTTCGTCCGGATCACCAACGCTGGCCTGCGGGAAAGCCACCCCCATGACGTACAGATCACCAAAGAAGCCCCGAACTACAGCCGGGCATAATTAATAATTTGTCTCTATTGAACCGTTGTCGCTGACAGCGGTTCTTTTTTTCTCTAAAATGGAAATTATTAAGAAAGAAAGGCGACTACCATGGCTGAAGAAACAGATTTCCTATTACGTCAAATCAAAGGCATCGCCGGCCAACTCGGCTACATCCTCGGCAAACGCGCCGAAGGTACCGAATCCGCCATCATCTTCCCCGCCAACAAACCGCCCCTGCCCTACCAAGACGTATTACGCGAACTGCTCCACACCCAGCACTACCAAGAGGCACTCACGAAGTTCACTCAGATTCGTTATGCGATGGAACAAGACGACTACGTCAAACTGGGGTTATGGCTCTATGCCGCTTTGCTCCAACTGCCAGAGAAGGAACGGACTGAAGCCGGACTGACAACTGCTGAACTGCAGAAGGGGCTGAATAAGTTAGCGGCAATTCAGGGAGAAGTATAGAAAATACTGGGGATGAAAGTATTGTGGTTTCAAAGCACCCAATCGTAGCGCCTGGAGGCTGATGGAGCTCAGTGGTGGATGGACTAGGACAAGAGGTATAATTTTTAACCTTCCGAGTGCCAAGTGAGTAGCAAGCGGAGGCAAAATGGGCTCAGCTGTGGAAACGGCAATAATCTCGCCCGTACTTGGCGAGATTATATGCCGTTAGGCGTGTTTGAGACCGCGGTTTTCACGGGCTCAAACCGCCGTCACAGCGTTCCAGCCCAATTTTGCCGGAGCTTGCGGAGCACTTGGCACGGCAGAGTAGGGGGACACAGCTGCCCCGCGTAAACGGGCTCAGGCCGGCAGAAGCTAGGGCGTAAGAGCCAAGGCACCAAAAACCTAAGTGCGGGTTTTCGGTGCCTTGGCTCTTACGCCTACGCTTCTAACCGCCGGCCTGAGCCCTCTCCTTCAAACATTCTTAAGCTATCTCTGGTATTATTATCTTCAGGCAGTGCTCAACGCCGCCAATCCCAGCTGAACGGAGTGTTTTTTCAATGACAAAAATACTAATCGTCGACGACGACAAAGAAATCGTCGAATTACTCAACATCTACGTTAAAAATGAAGGCTACGACAGCGTCCTTGCCTATTCCGGCAAAGAAGCGATGACCAAACTCGCCACCAACCCCGACATCGCGCTCATGATCCTCGATATTATGATGCCCAGCATGTCCGGCATTGACGTGATCAAAGAAGTCCGCAAAGACTCTCAGATCCCAATCATCGTGGTCAGTGCCAAAACCGCCGATATGGACAAGATCAAAGGCTTGATCACCGGTGCCGACGACTATGTGGCCAAGCCTTTCAATCCCTTGGAAGTCATGGCCCGAGTCAAATCGCTGCTGCGCCGCAGTGCCGGCCAAGTGACCAATGAAGCGCCCGAGACGTTATCGGTGGGCCCGTTGAACATCAATAAAGATTCCCACGAAGTAACTACCCTGACCGGGAAGACCATTCAATTAACTGCTTTGGAATTCGGTATTCTCTACTTATTAGCCAGTCATCCGAACCGGGTTTTTTCAGCCGATGAGATTTTCGAACGCGTCTGGCAACAAGAATCCATCGTCAGTGCGAAGACCGTGATGGTCCACGTATCCCACTTGCGGGACAAGATCGAAGCGGCGACCGGCGGCGAAAAGGTGATCCAGACGGTTTGGGGTGTCGGGTATAAGGTTGAGGCTTCATGATTCCAAAAAAAGTAAAACTGACCGGCCGTGAAAAAAGCGAGCTGATCATTGAAGGTATCGTTACCGTCGTGCTCCTGATTTTGCTCAACTTTGCCGTGCTGGTCTTGATCACCCAGGTGCTGAACAGTTCACCCCGGGTCCAGGATGGCATTTGGCTGCTGAAAATTGGCCTGAACCAGAACAACACACTGCAACTCTGGAGCTGGCAATGGCTATTCGTCTTTTTGATGGTCATCGTCGATGTAATCGTCGTCTGGTGGCGGCTGATCCGCCGCTATCACCAAATTCAGATGCGCCATGTGATTCGGGAACTGCATTACATTGCCGAGGGACATTTGGGCCACCGAATTCCTTTCTTAGTGAAAACAGACCTGCAAAAGGTGATTGATTCGATCAATGCCCTGGTGGATTCTACGGTGCAATCCATGGATGAGGAGCGGCAGATTGAGAAATCAAAGGATGAGCTGATTTCTAACGTCAGTCATGACATTCGCACCCCCTTGACGTCGATCATCGGTTATCTCGGTCTGATTGAGGACCGTCAATATCATTCCGAAGAAGAGCTGTTGAAGTACAGCCACACGGCCTACGTGAAGTCTAAGCAGATGAAAGTGCTGGTAGACGACTTGTTTGAATACACCAAAGTCCGGCAGACTGGCACTCATTTGAATACGACCGAATTTTCACTGACTAATTTATTGGCGCAGCTAGCCGCCAGTTTTGAGCTGGAGGCAGAGAAGAAGAAAATCAGTATCGATATTGATACCACGCCTAATCCGCTGGTCATGACGGCGGATCCGGAGAAACTGGTGCGCGTGTTCAATAATCTGCTGGTGAATGGGTTGAAATACGGCAAGGGGGCGACCCACATCTGGTTGACGGCGCAACAAGTCGGCAGCGAGGTGATCATCAAGGTGGCTAACGACGGCGCGGAAATTCCCAATGATTCGCTCAGCCACCTCTTCGACCGGTTCTACCGGGTCGAGGAGTCTCGCTCCCAGGAAACCGGCGGATCGGGGCTGGGCTTAGCCATTGCCCAGAGCATCGTCGCGCTTCACGGCGGATACATTTATGCCACCTCCGATGCCAAGATGACCAGTTTTGTCATCTATCTCCCGGCCGCGCCCGGTAAGCCCGTTGCCAAACCAGACGCCATTAAGCAAGTGGAACAAGCACGTCATCAGAAAGTGGGAACTCAAGATCATGCAACTGCGTAAGAAGAATTGGGCCAGCCTCATTGTCCTGTGGCTGACCTTACTGTGTTTGGGCGCTGCCGCGCCAATCGCGCAAGCGGCCGCAGCGCCGGTGAATACCAGTACCATCACTATCGGTGCCAAGGCCGGTGTCGCCTTTGATTTGCAGAGCGGTAAAGTGCTGGCGGCTAAAGATGATTTGACCGCTTATCCGCTGGCCTCGCTGACTAAAATTGTCAGTCTGTACGTGATCCGCGACGCCATCAGTCACGGCCGCCTGCAATGGACCGACACGGTCACGCCCAATGCGGCGGAAATCAAACTCAGCCAGGATACGAATTTATCCAACGTGCCCTTAGCCAATCACGCCTATACTGTGCGAGAGCTTTACGATGCTGGCTGGATCTACTCGGCGAACGTGGCGGTGATGCTGCTGGGCAATAAATTGTCCGGTTCGCAGAAGGCTTTTATTAAAGAAATGCAGGACCATCTCGATGCGTTAGGCATTCAAGACGCCACGATTTATACGACCAGCGGGTTGAACAATAGTTTGATTCCGGATAGTCTGCGGGTGCCGGGCACGCCCAGCGATGGCGAAAATAAGATGAGTGCTGCCGATATCGGTCTGGTTGTGCGCCATTTGCTGCAGACGTATCCCGACGTGCTGAAAGATTCTGCGGTGGTGCATAAAAACTTTGCCGTCACCGATACGCAGACTTACGCGATGACCAACTGGAATGCCTTGCTCACTGGCAACTCCTTGGCGCAAAGCGATCTGCCAGTGGATGGGCTGAAGACCGGGACGTCCGATCTGGCCGGCCAGTGTCTTGTTGCCACCATGCCTTGGCAGGGTCGGCGGCTGGTCAGTGTCGTGCTCCATGCGGATGGGGCCGAAACCGATAATGCCAAGCGCTTCACTGCCACTGCAGCATTGCTGCGCGCAGTAAATCAGCAATGGCGGCCGGTGACGTTAACGCCGAACAATACGAAAATTGCCAAACTGTCAGTAACTGACGGCAAACAGGATGCGGTGGCCGTGGGCCTGGCTAAACCAGTCGTGGCGTGGCAGCACAACGGCCAGTTGGCCACCCCGGTTTTGGCCATGGGCAGGAAAGCGGCGACCAGCGCCCCGGTACAAAAGGGTGATCAAGTGGCCAGCACGTCTTTGGCGGATGATAGTTTGGGCTATTTGCCCCGGGTCAACACCCAGCAAGTCAATTTGATTGCTACCCAGAATGTGGGCAAACTCAATATTTTTGAACGGTTCTTCCGCTGGTTAGGAAATTTGTTCTGAAAGCGGCTCGAAATTTGTCACTATGTTTTTCATTTCAAATAGGTTTTTGATATATTGAGCGTCCTCTCCCCGCGGAGCAGGGCGTTTTTTGCTAGGCCTTTCCATTTCACGTCCGCTTTGCGATTTGTTACACTTGAGGAGAAGAGACAGGTTGCAAACACGTGAACCGCTTATTTTATTGGTACGGACCAAAATTGATAAGCCTTTTCCCACACGCTCACGACCTTTTCTCTGTATAATCGTAATTGGGAACATTTATTTCGGGGTAAGGAAGAAGTTTCTCGGGGCCGTAGCGTTCTGTACCATGTTGAGCATGAAGAAAGGATGGGCGGTGTGCAATCAAATCTGTCGCAATTAGAGAAGCGTGCGTATTTATTTAATACTGGCACGTATTACCAAAGCTATGAGGTGTTAGGCTGTCGCCGGGTCACGCCGGGTCAGCCCACCTTCCGCTTTACGGTGTGGGCGCCCCATGCCCAGGGCGTGGCGATCATGGGGGAATTCACAAATTGGGAACCGACGCTGAAACTAGCCCGGTTGGCAAATACCGGCTGGTGGGTCGGGGAGACGGATCAATGCAAAATCAATGACTTGTACAAGGTCTCTGTCACCCAAGCGGATGGTCAAGAGGCGGTAAAAATTGATCCGTACGCCTTAGGCTATGAACATAAGCCCGGGGATGCGGCCATCGTACTGGATCGGCCGGAATTTGAATGGCACGATGCAGCCTGGCTTAAGCAGCGCAAAGCCAAGCGGCCTTACCATGAACCGATCAATATTTACGAGGTCCATTTCGGCTCCTGGCAGCGCCATGATGATGGGTCGTACCTGACGTATCCAGAGCTGGCGGACCGGATGATTCCCTATCTCCACGAATTGGGCTATACCCATGTGGAATTCATGCCGCTCATGGAACATTTGCTGGATGCCTCCTGGGGCTATCAGTTGATGGGGTATTTTGCGCCGACCAGCCGATTCGGCTCGCTGGTTGAATTCTTAACCATGGTGGACAAGTTTCACCAAGCGAATATCGGCGTGATCATGGATTGGGTACCTGGCCACTTCATCCGCAACATGGATGCCTTAGCCCAGTATGACGGTACGGCCACGTTTGAATACGCGGATCCCAACCGGGCCGACAATGTTCGATGGGGGACTTGGAACTTTGATTTGGGCAAAGCTCAGGTCCAGAGTTTCCTGATCTCCAGCGCCCAGTATTGGCTGCATGAATGTCATTTGGACGGTATTCGGGTGGACGCGGTCTCCAACATGTTGTATCTGGATTACGATGAGGGCAAAGAAGGGACCGTCAATAAATACGGGAACAATAGCAATTTGGAAGGCTTGGCATTCATTCGCAAGCTGAACACGGTGGTCTTCCAGTATCATCCGGATATCCTGATGATCGCGGAAGAGGCCAGCGCCTTTCCGCAGGTGACCGGACCGGTCAGCGCGGGCGGGTTAGGTTTTAACTACAAGTGGAACATGGGCTGGATGAACGATACCCTCAAGTTCTTTGAAATGGATCCGTTGTATCGGCGGGACCATATGAACCTGTTAACGTTCAGTTTCATGTACATGGACGACGAACAGTTCATTCTGCCGTTTTCCCATGATGAAGTGGTCCACGGGAAGAAATCCCTGATGCATAAGATGCCTGGGGATCGATATAACCAATTTGCCAATTTGCGCACGATGTTCGTTTGGCTGATGGCCCATCCGGGGAAGAAATTGCTCTTCATGGGCAGCGAATGGGGCCAGTTCCTGGAATGGCGGTTCTGGAGTGCTCTGGAGTGGCGTGATTTGAATGATCCGATGAACAAAGCCATGCAGCACTTCACCGCCCATTTGAATCATTTGTACCTGGATGATCCCGCATTTTGGCAATTGGATCATGATCCGCAGGGGATGCAGATCACCAACGCGGATGATCCGCAAAGCGGGACGATCACGTTCACCCGCCGGAGTGAAACCACGGACGACTTCTTAGTCTTTGTGTTCAATTTGGAGCCGATTCAAAAATCACCGTACCGAGTACCAGTGCCGTTTGCTGGGGAGTACACGGAGTTGCTGAACACGGAAATGAAGGAATTTGGCGGGACTTGGACCCAGCCCCAGAAGAAGCTGATGACCATCGGCCAGCCCTATAAGAGCGAGCCGGATGCGTTGAATGTGATTCTGCCGGCGATGAGCGCGTTGATCTTGAAACCGGTTAACGTGCACCCAGCGGACCAAGTTGCACCACGGAGTAAAGGAATGAAGGGAGAGAAGGAAGTTTAACTTCCGCAATCAATGAGTACAGAAATGCTTGCTATGATTTTAGCTGGCGGCCAGGGGACTCGGTTAGGCAAACTGACCCGGTTCACGGCGAAGCCGGCTGTACCGTTTGGTGGTCGTTACCGGATCATCGACTTTGCGCTGAGCAACTGTTCTAATTCGGGGGTGAACACCGTCGGGGTCGTGACCCAGTATCAACCGCTGGAACTCAATGCCCATATTCAAAACGGCGCCAGCTGGGGACTGGCAGAGAAGAACGCCGGGGTAACAGTATTGCAGCCCTACGCGTCCAGTGAAGGTGAGAAATGGTTCATGGGGACCGCCCATGCCATTTACCAAAACATCGCTTATATTGACCTGTATTCGCCGAAATACGTATTGATTCTATCTGGGGATCACATTTACAAAATGGATTATGAAGCCATGCTGGCTTACCACAAGGCCCAGCATGCGTCTTTGACCGTTGGTGTATTGCCGGTGTCCATGCAGGAAGCCACCCGGTTCGGCATCATGAACACAGATGAGACCAACCGGATCATCCAATTTGAAGAAAAGCCCAAGCATCCTAAGAGCAATCTGGCCAGCATGGGGATTTACATTTTCAATTGGCAGACATTGAAGAAGTATCTGACCGACAGCTACAGCACAGATGGCCGCATGGAAGACTTCGGTAAAGATGTCATTCCGGCTTACCTGAGCCACAATGAGCCGACTTATGCCTATGCGTTCCATGGCTACTGGAAGGATGTCGGCACGATTCAAAGTTTATGGCAGGCCAACATGGAATTCCTGGAACCTGATAATCCGCTGGATATTGATGATCGCAACTGGCGGATCTATTCTCGGAACGACGCGTTACCGCCAATGTTTGTGACCAGCACCGCCAAGGTCCACCGCTCCATGATCGTGGACGGCTGTTATGTGGCCGGGGAAGTGGACCATTCAATTCTTTCGCAAAACGTCAAGATCGGTACCGGCTCAGTCATTCGCGACAGTATGATCATGCCCAATGCTGTGATTGGCAAGAATGTTTTGATCGACCACGCCATTGTCGGCGAACGGGCGATCATCGGTGACGGCGGCCAAGTCGTGGGCACCCCGGATGATATTGCGGTGGTTGGCTTCCAAGAAGTACTTGGCAGAATGGAGGAGGACGACTAATCATGCGTAAACAAGATATGTGTGCCATTATCGATTTGAATGAACCCAGCGAAGCCTTGGCGCCCTTAACGGACGAACGGCCGGTGGGGACCATGCCGTTTGCTGGCCGATATCGGTTGGTCGATTTTCCGTTATCCGCCATCAGCAACGCCGACATTCGCACCGTCGGCATCTTCCTGCCTAAGTCTTCCCGCAGTGTAGAAGATCATGTTCGTTCCGGTCAAGCCTGGGATATGGACACGATCACCGGCGGGGTCTTTACTTTCCCGTATGTGGCCACCCGGGATTATGATGATCCAACCAATATTCACCGCTACTACGACAATTATTTGACCTTCTTGATCAAATCCAAGAGCGAGTATGTCTTTATTACCGGGGCTCGGCATGTGTCGAACATTGATGTGAGTGCCTTGCTCCAGTTCCACCAAGCATCGCCGAACCCGATCACGGCGGTTTACCGCAGTGTTCCGACCGCGACCGCCAATCCGGAACAAGAAGCCTTTGTTTTGGATGCGGACAATGAAGTGGTTGACTTTGCCCCGAGCAAAGACGTCAAAGAACGGGTATCGAATCACACCAAGCCAATCAGTATGCAGATGTATCTAACGCGGACGGACTATTTGATCGAGCTCCTCAGCCGCGTGCAAAATTCCGGCAAGTTCATTCGTCTGCCCCAATTGATTCACCAAGAGATTACCACGGCGCAAGCCAATGCCTTTGAGTACACCGGGTATTGCGCTACGATTCACGACATTCCCAGTTATTTCCAGGCCAACATGGATATGCTGGATGAAGAGAAGTTCCATTCTCTGCTGTTCAGTCAGCGGGCCATTTACACCAAGAACAAGAACGAAGCACCGACTTACTTCGCGCCGGAAGCGGATGTCTTCAGTTCGCTGCTGGGCACCGGCGGCCGGGTCTACGGCAAGCTGCGGGATAGCGTCCTGTTCCGGAATGTGTACGTGGACCACGACGCCCAAGTCCTGCACAGCATCATCATGCAGGGCTCGCGGATCGGCAATGGCGCCGACGTGGAATATGTCATCATGGATAAGGGCTGTGTCGTCGGTCCGGATGTGAAGCTGATCGGTACGCCGGAAGCACCGATCGTCTTGAAGAAAGGAACCACGATCCTTGACCAAAGCGCGGCGGAAGAGGTGCTGCAATCGTGACTCAGAAACGCAATCAGAAGCAAACCAAGAAACAAGCGCAAAAGCAAATCCAGACCCAGACACCAAAGCAAATCCAGACGCCGACGCCGAAGCGTATCCAGCAGCCGGCACCAGCAGTTCCGCCGGAGCCGTCTCGGGAAAAGGTTCTGTTCGCCGCCAGTGAGGGCGCACCGTTCTTTAAGACCGGCGGTTTGGGCGATGTCGCCTATGCGCTGCCCAAGGCACTGGCGAAGCATGGCGTGGATATTCGCGTTGTACTGCCGTATTACAGTAAGCTGATGCCGGCTGAATATCAGCGCCAGCTCCAATTTTTGGGCAGTATGACGGTGAAGGTCGGTTGGCAAGATAAGTATTGCGGTATTCTGACAATGAAGCTGGGCGATGTCCAGTACTACTTCATTGACAATCTCCAGTATTTCGGCCGGGATGGCCTTTACGGCTATTGGGATGATGCCGAACGGTTCGGCTTCTTTGATTTAGCGGTGCTGCAAATGCTGCAATTCGTTAAGTTCATTCCCAATGTGCTCCACGTCAACGACTGGCAGACGGCGTTCATTCCCGTCCTGCTCCACGACAAATTCAGCTGGATCGAGCCGCTGCGCAATATTCGCACCGTGCTGACGATCCACAATATTGAATTCCAGGGCCAATACGATGCCGTGATTTTGGATTCCGTCTTTGCCATGGGCCGCCAGTACTTCAATGCCATGGGCTTCAACCAGAATGGCGGAGTGAACATGCTCATGGGCGGCATCAACTTTGCCGACCGGGTGAACACAGTATCGCCTAGCTACGCGGAAGAGATCAAGACGCCCGCTTTTGGTCACGGCTTGGATGGGGTGCTGCGCTGGAATGCCTGGAAGTTGTCCGGTATTCTAAACGGGATCGACACGGAGCTGTATGATCCGGAGACCGATCCGCATTTGGCCGCGCATTACTCCGCTAAGGATTTAGCGGGGAAGAAGAAGGACAAAGCGGCCTTGCAAAAGGAAGTCGGCTTGCCGCAAACGAATGAGCCGCTCTTTGTCATGGTATCCAGACTGACCCGGCAAAAGGGGGCCGATCTGCTGGTAGACGTGGTGGATCGCTTCCAGCTGGAGCATAATTGTCAGTTCATCATCCTGGGGACCGGCGATTATGACCTGGAAGAAGCCTTCAAGCGGGTCGCTTACCGCTATCCGGGTGCCTTTTCCGCCCAAATTCGGTTTGACTCCCACCTGGCGCAAACCATGTATGCTGGCGGCGACTTCTTCCTGATGCCATCCGCCACTGAGCCGTCGGGTCTCGCCCAAATGATGGCGATGCGCTATGGGACGATTCCCATTGTCCACGCCACCGGCGGACTGCGCGATTCCGTTCAGCCGTTTAATGAGTTTACCGGCCAAGGCACCGGTTTCTCGTTCAATGATTATCGGGCTGATGTACTGGAAGATATGATGAAGTACGCCTATGATGTTTACGTCAACAAGCCGAAGAGTTATGCTCAGCTGCAGCAGAATGCCATGGCGGAGAACTTCTCTTGGGCGAATGCGTCCCAGGCGTACATTGATCTGTATACGGGTTTGCTGACACAAAAATGACGATGCAACTGCACGCCGACCACCACCAGTGTGGCCGGCGTGCCCTATATTGGGGGGATATTTTTGGCACAATTAACGGTGAATGAATTTAAAGAGCAGTTCAAGAATATGATTCTGCGGCTGTATGCCGAAGACGTCACTGACTCCGACGCCCATCAGCAGTTTACAGCCTTAGCCATTCTATTGCGGGAGCAGTATGCCCCCAATTTGAAGGAGACCCGTCAGCACTATGAAAATGACCGGGTGAAGGAAGCCTATTACTTCGCCATTGAGTTTCTGCCCGGCCGGATGCTGCAAACGACCATGCTCAACTTGGGACTGACTGACACGATCACGACCGGTCTGATGGATATGGGTTTGGATGTCGAAAAAATCATCGATGCCGAGCCTGATCCCGGGCTGGGTAATGGCGGCTTGGGCCGGCTCGGTTCGGAATTTCTGGATAGTGCGGCGGCCTTGCACATGGCCCTGAACGGAAATGGGATTCGGTATCAGTACGGGCTGTTCCGGCAAATGTTCGACAACGGCTTTCAAGTTGAAATGCCGGACGATTGGCTGCGCAATGGCAATTCCTGGGAAGTTCGGCGGGAAAACCGGGCCTGTTTGGTCCGCTTCGGCGGTAATGTTTGGATGGCGCCGGATGCCTTTGGCCGCTTGGTACCCCATTACGAGAACACCACCGATGTGTTAGCAGTGCCTTATGATACCGGTATTGTTGGGTATTTGAACCACACCGTCAATACTTTCCGGCTGTGGAGCGCGGAATTGCCCACAGATCCGAGCAAGACTTACAACTTGCAGCAAAAGGAAGATGTCAACGAAATCACGGAAATCCTATACCCGGATGATTCTAATTATGCTGGGCGTTTGCTGCGGTTGAAGCAAGAGTACTTCCTGGTATCTGCCGGCGTGCAAAGCATTGTCCGTCATTACCGCAAGCACCACCGCAACCTGAACCACATGGATGCCACGGTGGCGATCCATATCAACGACACCCATCCCGCGATGGCCATTCCAGAATTGATGCGGATTCTCATGGACGAAGAATTCATGAGCTGGGACCAAGCCTGGGCCCTGACCACCAAGGTCATGAGTTACACCAACCACACGTTACTGGCCGAGTCTTTGGAGACGTGGCCGGTGGACATGGTTGCCCAGACCGTGCCCCGGATTTACCAGATCATTCAAGAAATCGATCGGCGTTTCCGCGGGCTGCAGATTCCCGTATACGGCGAAGAGCGGGTCAACCGCTGTGCACCGCTGGGTGACGGCGTCGTGCGCATGGCCTATCTGGCCGTGATCGGCAGCCATTCCGTTAACGGCGTAGCCAAGCTGCATACCGAATTACTGGAAAGCAGTGTCTTGAAGGATCTGTACCGAATCTTCCCAGAGAAGTTCAACAACAAGACCAACGGAGTCACCATGCGCCGCTGGATTCAAATTGCCAATCCGCCGCTGACCAAGCTCTTGGATACCGAAGTGAACGGCGACTGGAAGCACCGGCCGCTGGATATTATCGGGGTCCAATCTTTTGCCAAGGA
The DNA here is from genome assembly GCF_000425885.1 of Schleiferilactobacillus harbinensis DSM 16991. Taxonomy (GTDB): domain Bacteria; phylum Bacillota; class Bacilli; order Lactobacillales; family Lactobacillaceae; genus Schleiferilactobacillus; species Schleiferilactobacillus harbinensis. Next base: position 11,290 of record NZ_KE384471.1, on the reverse strand, counting down.
TCCGACGTTCTTGAAGAAGCTGCAGGAAGTTAAAGCCAAGAATAAACGTTCTTTGGCCAAGAAGATTCGCGAGAAGCTGGATATTTCCGTCGATCCGGACCATGCTATCTTTGATGTGCAGATCAAACGGCTGCATGCTTACAAACGGCAATTGCTCCATGCACTGTACATCATCGATGAGTATCAGCAGATCAAGGCCGGGCAAAAGCTGGCGGTGCCCCGCGTGCACATTTTTGGCGCTAAGGCGGCCCCGAGCTATTACTATGCCAAGGAGATCATCAAGATGATCAACGAATTGGCCAAAGTGATCAACCACGACCCGGATGTCGGTGATCAGTTGCGGGTGATCTTTGTCCCTAACTATGGTGTGTCCGAAGCCGAGGAGATCATTCCAGCAGCGGATGTGTCAGAACAGATTTCTTTAGCCGGTAAGGAAGCTTCTGGGACCAGCAACATGAAGCTGATGGCCAATGGGGCAATCACACTGGCCACCATGGATGGGGCCAACATCGAAATTGCGGATGCCGTGGGCCAAGACAATATTGTCATTTTTGGGATGACCGCGACGGAAGTAGCAGCGTACACCAACTACTCTTCCCAGGCCATTTACGATGGGGACAAGCACTTGCAAAAAGTCGTCAACGCCCTGGTTGATGGGACGATCCCCAATATCGATCGGGAAGGCCGCGACATTTATAATTCCCTGTTGCAGTACAACGATGAGTATTATGTCTTGGCCGATTACGAAAGTTATGCTAAGGCCCAGGACAAGATCACCACGCTGTATCAAGATCCGCAGGCTTGGTATCAAATGGCCGCGATCAATATTGCCAAATCAGGCCAGTTCTCGTCTGACTTGACGATCGCCCGGTATGGCGATGACATTTGGCATCTGACCCGGGACCAGTTCGTTAACTGATCATTAGGACCGCAAAAATACGGACAAGCCGTTGCGCTGAAAAGTGCGACCGCCTGTCCGTATTTTTAGTCTTGGGCCAGAACATCGTCTGGCACTGGATAATCGCTCACTTCACCCTTGCGAATCGCTTGTTGCAGACCGCTGAGTTCGTGGTGCACGTGGCGGCGGCCCAACGGTGATGCAAACCAGTTATCGGCCCGCGTATAAGGATCGCTGGTACCGTGAAAACTATAAGCAATATGCGCTGGAAAATAACTGCGCATCATGTGGTAGAGGCGGTTCATGTGGTACGCGTTGGTGACCAGAATAATGCGGTGCAGCTGGTCTAGCCCAATGGTATCCGCCAGCAGGGCTTTAGAATACCGGACGTTGGCTAAGGTATATTGGGATTTATTCTCGGTCAAAATAGCGCTGGCGGGAACGCCCATTTCTTCTGCCGCGGATGCGAGTGCCATGGATTCACCTGCCGGCTGATCTTGCCAACGGCGGCCGCCGGAAATCAGCAACCGGGGGGCGCGCCCGGCCTGGTAAAGCGCCACCGCGGTGGGCAGGCGCAGGGTGCGGGCCATCCGGCTGCCAGCCAGCATGATCACATCCCCGGCTGCCCCATCATCGGGGTAGCGGAACAACAGGGCGGTGCATTGCGCTTCAGTCAAATCGGCCTGGTTCAATTCAGAAAAAAGCATCAGTCAGTTCCTTTCAAATGCTTGCTGCCATCCTTCTCGTAGACGCGCTGTTCGTCAATATGCAGCTTATCCACGATGGCCTGCCCCAGATCCACGTGCAGAATTTCTGCTAAGCCCAATAAATAAATTGCGACGTCGGCTATCTCTTCCTGGATATTGGCCTGGTCATGCTTGAGAATGCCCCGGAACAATTCGTTCAGTTCGCCGTGCATCAGCAGCAGTTCAAAATTGGTGTCCGTGACATTGAAATGGTGATTCACTTTATTTTGGTAAACTTCTTTTTGGAGTGTATTAAGGTCTAACTGCATCCTGGTTATCCTTTCTGTTCTGTCGCGTTAGCCAACCGCTGCCATTTGCGGATTTGGGTCCGAAAGGTGCGGAAGGGGGCAACGGTGTTGATGTGGATCCATTTCCACAGCGGCCACTGGGCCGGTGTTGTTGCCCAGTGCCGCTGGGCGGGTTCAAAGAATTCCTGGTCGGAGAGGGTAGCGATCCGGGCGGTGATTGCCGTGACATTAGCGGTCAAATGGGCCTGCAAAGCGGCCAAGTCCTCGTCCTGATACGCGTCATAGAAATGTTGATATAAACCACCAAGCGCATTCCAGCGATAGCCGGGGGCCGGCATTTGAACGGTCTGCCCGGCCTGTTCCTGCTTTTCCCAGTCCAGCAGCAGGGCCGTCCAACCAATATTGTAAGCCAGCATTTGGCCGGGTGTCCGGTCGACGCCCGCGATTACCCGATCCCGATCAGCAGGCGTCAGCGCCGCAAACTCGGCAATGAATTTTGCGTAGGTCGTATCGATGGTCGTGATCAAGGCTTGCTGGTCAGCATAACTTTGCATGGGCAATTTTCTCCTTTATGGGGGTTCTTCCCTTTCAGTATACCGTGCGGCGTTTGCCTTTGGCGACCGTAAGATTTTCTTAACGGCCAAGCTAAGATTGGTAGTTTGCGCCGGGGCGGCTATAATGACTGAGTATCGTTATTGTATAATAAAGAAACACCACTACCAGTTAACGTAAAGGAGCTCATCATGATTTTTTATAATTCATTCAACCGGGACTGCCGCGACGCAGTCGGGGCGATTGTCGCCGGTCAGACCCTGACCTTGCGGATTCAAGTGACCGATCTGCCTGTACAAAATGTGGCGATCGAAATTTTCCCGGATGGGGAGCAAGCGACCAACACTCAGCGGGTCCGCATGCAGCCTCAGGCCGATAATTGGTACGTCGGCAAGGTGACGCCGCCTAGTGCGGGTCTTTATTTCTACCGCTTCATCGTAGACACGGATCCGGGTCAGCAGGCAATCTATTATGCGCCCAAGGATAAAGTATACGGCGGCACCGGTGAGGCCACCCGGGATAGTAATACCAGCTGTTATCAGTTGACGGTGCTCAGCAAAGAAGAAACTTTGCCTGATTGGTATCGCCACGCAATTTTCTACCACATCTTTGTCGACCGCTTTAACAACGGCAACGCTGACGGGCATGTTAACAATCCGAAACCGAACAGTTTTATCTATGGCACCCACAACGACTTGCCCTACTATGTTAAAGATGCTAACGGCCAAATTGTGCGCTGGGATTTCTATGGCGGTAATCTGCTGGGCATCGAACAAAAATTGCCGTACCTGCAAGAGCTGGGCGTCACAGCGCTGTTTCTGAGTCCGATTTTTGCCGCCCGCAGCAATCATCGCTACGATACGGCCGATTATGAAAAGATCGACAGCATGCTGGGCAGTCTGGCCGACTTTGACCACTTCCTCACGGCGGTCCATGCGGCTGGGATGCACGTGATCCTGGACGGGGTCTTCAACCATGTGGGGGCCGACAGTAAATACTTTGATTTGTACCACAGCTTTGAACCGCGGGAAGGGGCGACGGATTCCCCCAGCAGTCCGTATTATGACTGGTTTACGTTCACCCAATACCCCAACAAGTATGATGCCTGGTGGGGGGTGGGCGATTTGCCGACGGTGAATAAAGATTCCGAGAGCTTTCATCACTATATTGCGGATCCGAAAACCGGCGTCGTGTCCTATTGGACGAAACGCGGCGTTGACGGCTGGCGGCTGGATGTGGCTGATGAACTGCGGGACAGCTTCATTAGTCAGATCAGAACCGCGATGGACCAGTATCCCGATCGGGTATTGATTGGCGAAGTATGGGAAGACGCGTCCAACAAAATCGCGTACGGCAACCGCCACCATTATCTGGAGGGCGGGATGCTCCAGGCCGTGATGAACTATCCGCTGCGCAACCAGCTAGTGGCCTTGGTCAATGGCCAAGAATCCGTGGATGATTGGGTGCAGGCGGCTCTGACGCTGCAGGAGCATTATCCCCGCAGTGTTTTCCAGAACAACTTCAACAATATCGGCACCCATGACACGGAGCGGATTCTCACCGCGCTGGGCGGCGATACCAACAAGCTGGCCCTGCTGGTCAACATCTTCTTTGCGACGCCGGGGGTACCGTGTATCTATTACGGGGATGAAGTCGGTGTGACCGGGGGCAAAGACCCGGACAACCGCCGCTTCTTCCCTTGGGGGCAGGGCAATAAGGCCGTGGAGGCAATCTATACCGATGCGCTGCAGCGCCGCCGCACCGACCCGGCGCTGGCCAACGATGCCAGTTTCATCCCCTTCTACGGCTACCGCTGGGGCGGCATCTGGCGCCACATCGTTGACGTCCAGCAGCACAGCCACGACGCTCTGCTCGTCTTCAACCCCAACGAGATCCCCATCCTCGCTGACATCCGTCAGCTCCACACCGACAACCTTACCCTCGACCAAACTGCCTACCTCCAACAGCACATCCAAACCACACCAATTCCCGCCTACGGCTACCAGTGGCTCCCCGCCGATATGGTATAATTAACAGTGACTTTTCTCATCTAATTTTGGTAATGAAAGAGAAACGGAGACTGGGATGAAGTCTCAGTCCTGGCGTCCTTAGTGCTAATGCGGAGCAGCCGGAGGCAGAATGGGCTCAGTGGTGGGAACCACACGGCGGCTTGCCGCCGATGTGGTTAGGCGACTTGAAGACCGCGGTTTTCGCGGGCTTCAAGCGCCGTCACCACGTTCCAGCCCATTCTGCCGTAGGTTGCGTAGCATTGGCACGGCGTCAGAAGACGACTTTATCCCAGTCTCCGCGGACAGAATAGGGGCTTTATTCGATGGCTTTATCGTTGAACGCATGTATGTTAATTCTAAAAGAACACCACCTGCTCAAAAGCAGCGCCATCCAAGGCGATATGGATACCGTCATGACCAGCGTGTCCTACGACTCTCGGAAGGTCCAGCCCAACGGCTTATTCTTCTGCAAAGGGGAAAACTTCCGCACCATCTATTTGACCATGGCCAAAGACAAAGGGGCCATCACGTACGTGGCCGAACAACCTTACCCGGAAGGCAAAGGCATGAATGCGTTCATCGTGCGCAACGTGCAAAAAGCCATGGCTCTCTTAGCCGCGGCGTATTATAACTATCCCCAGGATGAATTGTTCATCATCGCCTATACCGGCACGAAGGGCAAGACCACGTCCGCGTACTTCACCAAGTCCATTTTGGACGAAATGACCGACCACAAGACGGCCCTGTTCTCCACGATTGACCGAGTCGTTGGACCCAAACCGGATCAGCGCTTCAAATCGGACCTGACCACGCCGGAGTCGCTGGATCTGTTCCACGATATGCGGTCCGCTGTGGATAATGGGATGACCCACTTGGTCATGGAAGTCTCCTCCCAGGCGTATTTGAAATCCCGGGTGTTCGGGCTGACCTATGATGTTGGCTTCTTCCTGAATATCACGCCGGATCACATTGGCCCCAACGAGCACCCCAATTTCGCTAATTATTTGCACTGCAAACTGCAATTGCTGGTCAATTCCCGAGTCTGTGTGATCAATGCCGAGACCGACCACTTCCCCGAAGTGTACGCGGCCGCGACGACCACGACGGATCCCGACAGCATTTTCCTGTTTGCCAACGCCAACTATCAAGAACCGCATAATATCCCGATCGATTTCCGGATGGAAAGCCACGAAGCCGATTTGTTTGAATCCCGCTTCACCTTTACACCGGTGACGCCCAAGGCAATCAGTTTTGGTGTCCACGGGGATTACCAGTTAAAGCTGGTAGGGGATTATAACGAATCCAACGCCACGGCGGCCATTATCGGCTCGCTGCTGGCTGGGGCAGACACTTATGAGACCCAAGAAGGGTTGAAGAATGTTACTATCCCGGGCCGGATGGAATCGGCACTGGCCCCAGGCCACGGCGCTGTCTACGTGGATTATGCCCATAACTACGGCAGCATGCACGCCTTGCTGTCCTTCCTGATTCGTCAGTACAAGCACCCGCGGATCATCGTGGTGCTGGGTGCGCCGGGGGATAAAGGCGTCTCCCGCCGGGCGGACTTTGCCCGGGTCTTGAATCAATATGCCAGCGATGTGTTCTTGACTACCGACGATCCCGGGTTTGAAGATCCGGCGGACATCGCGGCGGAAATCAATCGGGGCATTGACCACGAGCAAGTCCGGGTCACGACTGAACTGGATCGGCCCAAGGCCATCCACGACGCAATTCTGGATTCCAACCCCGGCGACATCGTTGTTGTGGCCGGTAAGGGCGCTGACCCGTACCAGAAGGTGCGCGGCGTCGATACGCCGTACCCCACCGATATGGTGATCGTGCGCCAAGTGATCGATCAACTGCCCGCGGCGAAAGGAGCAGATAAGTAGATGGAAGATTTCTTCACCGTCATTGGCGGGATGGGCACTCCCGCGACCAACAGCTACATTCGGCTGCTTACCGCGCGCACGCCGGCCCACCAGGATCAAGACTACCTGAACTACATCCTTGTCAATCACGCGACGGTCCCAGACCGCACTAGTTATATTCTGGACCACAGTCAGCCCAGTTTTTATCCGGCGCTGCTGGCAGACATCAAGCAGCAGGCGGCCTTGAAGCCTGACTTCATGGTGATCATCTGTAATACCGCCCATTATTTCTACCGCGAACTGGCGGCCGCTGCCGGGGATATTCCGTTGCTGCACATGCCCCACGTGGCAGTGGGCACATTGGCCAAGCGTTTTCCCCAAGCAAAAAAAATCGGGTTGATCGCCACCGCCGGCACGATGGCCGATCACATTTATGAGCGGGAAATCGAAGATGCCGGCTATGACGTCGTGCTCGGCAACGGGCCGATCCAAGATCAAGTGACCGAATTGATTTACCGGGATATTAAGGAACAAAACAAGGTCGACGCGACGCTTTACCACACCATTCTTCGGGAAATGATCGACGAAAAGGGCTGCGACTTAGTCGTTTTGGGCTGTACCGAGCTGTCCTTGGCTCAAGAAAAAGCCAGCGACCATGAGTATCCGATCATTGATCCGCAAAGTATCATTGTGGATGAGTCTATTCGTTTGGCCACTGCGATTCGGGCCGGTGAGCCGGTGGATTACACCCTGCTGGTTAAAATTAACGATCCGCTGTCCCACTAAGTTTGTTGTCTGTTTTAATTCATGGTATGCTGTCAAAGGAAGGGTCCAATTGGCCAATTGGAGCGACCTTTGGCAGCATTCTTATTTTGGGGTTAAAGGGCCCATTGAAAGAAGGGCAAAAAATTCATGGCAGATTTAGCGTACCATCGGGTCTATTCAGAACTGACCGCACAGATCAAGCACGGCCAATATTCGGATTATCGCTTACCGGATGAACGAACACTGAGCGAGCAATTCGGTGTTTCCCGGTCCACCATCAAGCGGGCCTTGGGCATCTTGGTGAATCGCGGCATCATTTTTCAGAAGCAGGGATCAGGCACCTTCGTCAATCCCCTCTACTTCAAGAGCCGCCCGCTGTTTAACTATACCGGGGATAATATCGGGATCACCGACAGTCTGGTGAAAGACGGTCAGAAACAATCGATTAAGGTTCTGCATTTCCATGTGCAGAAAGCCAAAGATGAAGTGGCGGAGTCGCTTTTCTTACAGCCTAACGAGTTCGTTTACCGAATCGAACGGTTGCGGCTGGTGGATGATCAGCCGTTTATGATTGAAATCGGCTATTTGCCGATCCGGCTCGTGCCGGAACTGAACGAAAGCGTGATCCAGTCGTCACTGTACAATTATTTGCAGGAAGAACAGCACCTGATGGTCACCAAGTCTTTCCTGAACATTTCTGCGGAACCGTCCACCGAGGAAGATCAGAAATTATTGCAGCTCAAACCGACCGAACCGGTGGGCCTGATGGAGGGGATTTTCTTCACCGACAGCGGCACGCCCATTGAGTTCTCGCGGATGCGGATTCATTATCGTTACATGCAATATAACTCTTTTGTGTCACTTTCTTGAGAGAGGGCGCAGGCCGACGGTTAGAAAGAGCCAAGGGACAGTAAACCCGTACTTAGGTTTACTGTCCCTTGGCTCTTCTGCCTTAGCTTCTGTCGGCCGGAGCCCGTTTACGCCAGGGTGCCGAATAGCCAGTCCTTTTAATCGCTTTTTTCTGACTAACGTTCTATACTGACAGGTAACGACACGAATCTATAGGTGCTTTTTAGGAAATGGTACGTACCAAATAACAAATTGGTTGACTTCTTTCATTTACCCGGTATAATGGGAGATGAATCAAGGCATGATGTGTTGCCCGGGGTCGGTCGCGGATCGGCGTTGAGCACCACCGACTTAATAGGAGGTTTTGTAATGCTGGATCAAAAGATGAGCACCGATCAATATTCAACCCCTGAATATTTCGATCGCTTGAAGAAGTACTGGCAGGCAGCAAACTATATTTCCGTTGGGCAATTATACCTGAAGGATAACCCGTTGCTGAAGCGCCCGTTGAAGGCTGAAGACGTCAAAGTCCACCCCATTGGTCACTGGGGTACGATTTCTGGGCAGAACTTTATCTATGCTCACTTGGATCGGGTCATCAACAAGTACCATCTGAACATGTTTTACATCGAAGGCCCCGGTCATGGTGGTCAAGTGATGGTTTCCAACTCTTACTTGGACGGTAGTTATTCGGATATTTATCCGCATATTACCCAAAATGAAGAGGGCATGAAGCGGCTGTTCAAACAATTCTCCTGGCCGGGTGGTGTGGCATCCCATGCTGCTGCTGAAACACCGGGCTCCATCCACGAAGGTGGGGAACTGGGCTACTCCATTTCTCACGGTACAGGTGCGATTCTGGACAATCCGGATGTGATCGCTGCCGTTGTTGTTGGTGACGGGGAAGCTGAAACGGGCCCGCTGGCTACGTCTTGGTTCTCCAATGTCTTCATCAACCCGGTCAATGATGGTGCCGTATTACCAATCTTGAACTTGAACGGGTTCAAGATTTCTAACCCGACAATTCTGGCCCGTAAGACTGACGAAGAACTGACCAAGTACTTCGAAGGACTCGGCTGGGAACCGATCTTTGTCGAAGGCGACGATCCCGACAAGCTGAATCCGGAAATGGCTAAGGCTATGGATAAGGCGATTGAAAAGATCAAGAGTATCCAAACCGAGGCACGCAAGAAGCCGGCGTCTGAAGCCAAGCGTCCGGTATGGCCGATGATCGTTGCCCGCATCCCTAAGGGCTGGACTGGTCCCAAGGAATGGGACGGCGAACCGATCGAAGATTCCTTCCGTGCGCACCAGGTGCCGATTCCTGTCGACCAAGGCGACATGCAGCATGCCGATGCTTTGGTTGCTTGGTTGAAGAGTTATGAACCCGAGAAGCTGTTTGATGAGAACGGCGAATTGCTCCCTGAGCTGCGGGAAATCGCACCTAAGGGTGATGCGCGGATGTCCGTTAACCCGATCACCAATGGCGGGATTGATCCGAAGCCGTTGGATCTGCCGGATTGGAAGCAATATGCCGTTGACACCACGACCCCGGGTAAGACTGTTGCCCAGGATATGATCGAAATGGGCAAGTATGCCCGGGACGTCATCAAGGCCAACCCGCATAACTTCCGGATCACTGGACCTGATGAAACGATGTCCAACCGGTTGAACCATGTCTTTGAAGTAACTGACCGGCAATGGATGGAAGAAGTACGCAAGCCGAATGATCAATTCGAAGCACCGGCTGGCCGAGTCCTGGATGCGCAATTGTCTGAGCATCAGGCAGAAGGCTTCCTGGAAGGCTACGTATTGACTGGCCGTCATGGCTTCTTCGCTTCTTACGAGGCATTCCTGCGGGTCGTTGACTCCATGCTCACCCAGCACTTCAAGTGGATCCGCAAGGCGGACGAACTGGCATGGCGCAAGAAGTATCCGTCTTTGAACATCTTGGATGTTTCGACTTCCTTCCAACAAGACCATAACGGTTATACCCACCAAGATCCGGGTATCTTGACCCATATGGCGGAAAAGAAGGACAAGTACATTCGCGAATACCTGCCGGCAGACACCAACACCTTGTTGGCTGTCATGAACAAGGTATTGCGGATGGAACAAACCGTGAACATCGTTGTGGCCTCCAAGCATCCGCGCCCGCAATTCTACAGTGTTGAGGAAGCGCAGCAACTGGTTGATAATGGTCTGAAGATCATTGACTGGGCATCTAACGATGGGCACTCCGAACCGGACGTTGTCTTTGTGGCGTCTGGTACTGAACCGAACCTGGAAGCTTTGGCCGCCATCGACATTCTCCATGATGAATATCCTGATTTGAAGATCCGCTTCATCAACGTCGTTGACTTGCTCAAGCTGCGTCGTCCGGACGTTGACCCGCGGGGCCTGACTGACGAACAATTCGACACCTTCTTCACGAAGGACAAGCCGGTTATCTTCGCCTTCCATGGTTTCGAAGGCTTGATTCGGGATATCTGGTTCGGCCGTCACAACCAGAATCTGCGGATCCATGGCTACCGGGAGAACGGGGACATTACCACACCGTTCGATATCCGGGTTATGAACGAACTGGATCGTTTCCACCTGGCGAAGGATGCCGCTGACGCTGTTTATGGCGCTGCTGCTGGCGACTTCGAGTCCAAGATGGATGACATTCTGCAAAAGCACTACAACTTCATCCGCGACTACGGTACGGATATGCCGTTAGTCAACGACTGGACTTGGAAGAGCATCAAGTAGGCCGTTTGCCTAGAAGTTAACACCGACCAAAAACCAATCATACAAAATTGTAATTGTTCCTAGTTGCCGGGAATGATTACCCAACACACCACGATTATCGACTCAGGGGATGATCGTGGTGTGTTTTTGTACAGTTGACACGTCATACATGCAACGTACCTGTGAGGCTCTTTCTAGAAAAATCTTCATTCTTTTCATGGCTTAGTCATCGGCTATGCCGGCTTGGGTGTGATGCTCATTGGGCTGCTGGCCCAGTTGTGGGCGTATAATTGGCAGTACCAATAGAAGCGTAAAAAGGCGTGTCCGCCGTCATGGGAATGTCAACGCCGACGATAAAATGACATTTTTTGCCGATTAGAAAATGTTGTTTTTTGCCGGTTTAGTTGAGCTGCGTTTCTCCTTTCCAATTAGTGGTGATGCTTCAGTTAGGCCAGAGGCCTAACCAGTATCATTCGGTGCTTTGTCCGCTTTGGGCTCTGTGATATGGCCCTTCATGCGGTATGACCGGCCGTTGATCCGAATCACGCGGGAGTGGTGCACCAGTCGATCAAGAATGGCATTAGCCAGAGTCTTGTCGGCGAATGTATCGCCCCACTTGGAG
>NZ_AUEH01000002.1 GCF_000425885.1 Schleiferilactobacillus harbinensis DSM 16991 | reverse complement strand
TCGCCGTACAGCTCCCGCAAGGAAGCGGCCAAACCGTCGATTCCTTTGCGCAGGTCCGTTTTTCCGCAAATGATATAGATGTTAAGCTCTTGGATATTGGGGAACATTGCCTGTCAACTCCTGGAGCACCACGTGCAGAATTGCCCGGTCAACACCGGTGTAAAACACGACCTCGGCGTCCTTGAGCTTCACTCGTGCCGCAACCTGCGGTTTGACCAGCGGCTTCGGCGACCGGTCGGTCACCTGGATCGGCACGATATCTTTGATTTGAACCATGAAAGGCCTCCTTGTTTACTTGATAAACCAAGTTTACAAGGAGGCCTGCACCGGGTCACGATACCTATGTCAACGACCGTTTACGAAAGAACGGCCGGCTGAATTTGAATAATCAGTAACGCCACGCAAAAAGCGCACCGAATTTAATCGATGCGCTTTTTGTTTGCCTGCCGTTCCCGCAGCCGTTTGACAGCAAAATGATTTTGCCGCAAAAAGGTCCAGCGGGAGGTGGCGTAATTGCACAGGCCGACTAATACTTGGTCAATGATCTTGGCCCACATGCTGGGAATCCCCAGGAATGAAATACCAACGATCATGATCACGTTGTCCGCAACGAGGGACAGCAGGCGGAAGCCGAAGAACGACACAATTTCACTGCCGACGACCAGCCAGTCTTCATAGCGGCTATGGAACACCAGGGACTTGGTGAGAGCAAAGGAGACGGCATTGCTGATGATCCAGGCGACGTTGTTGCCGATCACGTACGGAATGTGCCACACATGAGTGAACACGAAATACACCAGGATGTTCACGACCGAAGCCATGAAGCCATACACCATGTACCGTAGGAAATGTCGATACTTATGCACCAACGCACGCCAATTGGGCACGGGGATCACCTGCTTTTAGTTTTGCGCGTTGTACGTTGCCAGCAGTTGTTTGGCAAAGGCTTGCAGCGCCGTAATGTCGTCTTCTTCGGGGGCTAAATCGATTTTGACCACCGGAGCGCCCTCAACGGCGCCGGTTTTTTTAAAGGCGTCGGCGAAGTCGTCCACGGACTTGGCAAAGTCATCGTAAAAAGTGTCGCCGGAGCCGGCACAGCCAAAGATCTTGCCGTTTAGGTCTTCCTCTTGCAGATCTTCAAAGAAATCCACCGCTTCATCGGGCAGTTCGCCGTCACCATACGTGTAGGTGACAATGATATCGATGTCGTAGTCTTCGAATTCAGCGGCGTCGGTCTGGGAGATTTCAGATACATCCACGTCGACGTCTAGGTTTTCAAACGCTTCTTCCAAAATGTCGGCGATTTCTTCGTCGTTACCGGTCATAGAAGCATACACAATTTTGGCACTGGCCATGAGTTAAATTCCTCCGATTACCTTGCGTCAGGCAAGGATAGATATATGGATAGATTATAACAAAGGCCAGGGGGAAAGCAATTTGGATTTAGAGCAACTTGTTCAATGGTGTGAAGGGAATATCCAGATCAGCGGCGGCGGCTCCCAAGGTCATGTGCCCTTGATAAGTGGCCGTACCCCGGTAAAGGTCCTGGTTTGTCTGCAACAGTTCAACCAGCGGGGTGCTGGCCAGCTGGCGGGCGTAGCCGATGGTGGCGTTGCTCAAGGCGTAGGTGGCCGTTTGCGGCACGGCCCCGGGCATGTTGGCCACGGCATAATGAATGACCCCTTCTTGGACATAAGTGGGATCGTCATGGGTGGTGACCCGGCTGCCGGTTTCGAAGATGCCGCCCTGGTCAATGGCAATATCGACGATCACAGAGCCGTCCGGCATGTCGCGGACCATCTGGCGGCTGACCAAGGTCGGTGCCCGGTGCCCCGGCAGCAAGACGGCCCCGATGGCGACGTCGGCGGTCTTCAAGGCATTGGCGATGTTGCTGGTGTTGGACAGCAGCGTTTGGACCCGACCATTGAATTGGTCGTCGATTTCCTTGAGCCGCTCCACGTTCACGTCGAGGATCGTGACCCGAGCGCCTAAGCCCAGGGCGACCCGGGCCGCGTTAGTCCCGGAGACCCCGCCGCCGATGACGACGACCCGGCCCTTGCGGACACCGGGGACGCCGGCCAGCAGGATACCTTTGCCGCCGTGGTTTTTCTCCAAATATTCAGTGCCGATTTGAGCGGCCAGACTGCCGGCGATCTCACTCATTGGCGAGAGCAGCGGCAGGGAGCCGTCCTCTTTTTGCACGTTCTCGTACGCCACCGCGTTGACCTTGGCTTTAAGCAGCGCCTCGGTCAACGGCTTGTTGGCGGCCAAATGCAGGTAGGTGAACAGCAGCAGGCCGGGCCGCAGGTAGTGGTACTCCGCGGGGGTAGGCTCCTTGACCTTCATTACCATATCGCTGGCCCAGGCGTCATCTGCCGACCCCAGCGTGGCGCCGGCTTCTTGGTAGGCGGCATCCTGGATACCGGAGCCAACCCCGGCACCGCGTTCGACACAGACGGTCTGACCGTCGTGGATCAATTCATGCACGTCCTCAGGGGGCAGCGCGACTCGATTTTCATTATTCTTGGTTTCTTTGGGAATTCCTATTCTCATATTAAGCACTCCAATCTCTCACCTATCAACTATACCGTAAGCGTTTTTCAAAAGCAAAAATAGTGATGGACCGGCCTAGGCAGTTTTCACGATTTTTTTAGCTGATTGTGCTATCCTGAAGGGGATTAAATAACAGTTGTCTGGGGGCATGGGGATGGCCAAGAATACGCGGCGGCCCAAGTGGTTGCAGGTTCTGATTGATTCGTTCACCTTCAAGAGCACTGGCTTATCGTTTATTCAAAAACTAAAAATATCGCTGCCGGCACCGATCCTGTCGGTCAGTCAAGTCATTATTCACCAGGTCTACATCAAATATTACACTGACGTGATCGGCTTGAACGCTAACTTGGTCGGGCTGGTCTACGTGATCTACAACATCTGGAACGCCCTGAATGATCCGCTGATCGGGGCTTTGATCGACCGCCAGCCTTATCGCCCGGGCCGGGGCAAATACGTGTACCTGCTGCATGTGACGGTCCCGTTCATGATGCTGACGACGATCGCGATGGCCTTTACCCAACCCAGCTGGAGTCAGTGGGCGAAGTTCGGCGTCTTCACCGCGGAGCTGTTCTTCTTCGACACGGCCGCCACGGCGTACGGGGTCGCCTATGGGTCCTACGTGCAGATTGCCGCGCCGACGAAGGAAGAACGGCTGGATATCGGCACCATCGGCAACTACTTGACCTATGGGATGTCCTTCCTGGCCACCATGATTCCCACTTTGCTGCTGTTCCAAGGCGGCAATAAGAGTCTCTTCATTCCCGTGCTCTCTGTGGTAGTGGCCGTCCAAACGTTAATCTTCATCCTGGCACTGCGGGGCTTGAAGGATACACCGGAGATGTACGCGACGCTGAAACCGGCCAAGCGGAACAACAAAGAAACGCTGCGGGCCGCCTGGGTGATCATCAAGTCCCGGCCGTTTTTGACCAGTATTACCTATTCCATCATTGCCATGGGGGCCATCAGCTACTATTCCACGGCATTCCTCTATTATATGGACGCAGTGATCCACGCCCCTGGCACGACGGCGACGCTGCTGAATTTCATCACCCACTTTGTGGCCTTGGCCTTGATGCCGCTGATGAATTACGCGGTGAAGCGCTGGGGGACGAAGACCAATATTTACATCGGGATGATCGCGGCGACGATCGGGTATATTGGGCTGACGTTTGCCCATACGATTCCGGAGGTCTATCTCTATTACGGCTTGATCGTCTGCTGTACGATTTACTTCGCCACCGCGACTGCGCCGATGAATGCCTTGATCATTGACGAAGACGAGTGGCGCACCGGGATTCGCAAGACCGGCCTGTACAGCGGGCTGTTTTCCATTTTCACCACGTCGCTGGGCAGTATCCAAATGATTCTTTACACCTCAATCATGAGTGCCACGGGCTACCGCGGCCAAGTCGCCGTGCAAAGTGCCCAGGCAGTGCGGGGGATTCGCTTCGCCACCGGTGTCTTGCCTTTGATCAGTATTTGGGTGGGGCTGCTGGCGATGATTCTCTATCCTTTCACTCGCCAGAAAGAGCAGGATATTTCAGCGGAAAGCCGGCGAATGCGGACGGCACCCCATGACCCAGTTGCGGTTTCAGAAAATAAAGGCTAACCTGTGCTATAATTCTGATGAACAACACAAGGAGGAATCTGTTAAGTGATTACATTAAAATCACCCCGGGAATTGGACGGGATGCAGCGTTCAGCACAATTGCTGGCAGCGACCCATATCGGTTTGCGGGACATCATCAAGCCGGGCATCTCCAGCTGGGAGATCGAAGAGTTTGCCGACCATTTCATTACCAGTCATGGCGGGAAGCCTTCGGAAAAGGGCTTTGAAGGATATAAATACGCGACCTGTGTCGCTGTCAATGATGAAGTGGCCCATGCAGAGCCGCGGAAGAACTTATACTTACACAACGGCGATGTTGTTAAAGTCGATATGACCGTGAATCTGGACGGTTACGAAAGCGACTCTTGCTGGGCTTATGCAGTGGGGCAATTATCCCCTGAGGACGCACACTTGATGGCGGTGACGCACAAGGCGCTTTACCTTGGGATCGATGCCGCCACGGTGGGCAACCGGATCGGCGACATCGGCTGGGCCATTCAGAGCTATGTCGAAGACGAAGAGGGCATGGGCGATGTCCGGGATCTCATCGGTCACGGCATTGGGCCCACGATGCACGAAGCACCGAACGTGCCCCATTATGGCGAACCGGGTCAGGGCTTGCGCCTGAAGGCTGGGATGACCATCACCATCGAACCGATGGTCAACTTAGGGACATGGAAGATCAAAGCGAAGACACTGCCGGGCGATACGTGGGAATACTACGTGTCCGCTGACGGCTCCACGTCTTGCCAATATGAGCACACCTTGGTGATCACCAATGATGGGCCGAAGATCCTGACCAGTCAGGATCCCGTCTTTGACGCGAAGTATCTGTACAATGGCGTCACCGAGAATCCGTTTGTCGAGAAAGTCGCCAAATAATTTCTGTTTCACCGCGCGTTCGACCAGCTGGCCGGGCGCGTTTTTTGGTACAATTGAAGAATAAGTCGGAAAGGAGGCGGCGCCATGGCCCGCCCAATGCCCCGGTATCGGCTGGTGCCGTCCGCCCCAGTCGTTAAGCCCACGCGGTGGGCCCGGGTGGGGCAGTTTATTGCGGACATTATTGCCCGCTTTTCGGAGCCGGCGGTCCTGTCGGCGCCGCCAGTGATCACGTACTACCTGCTGCTGTCGGTTTTCCCCTTGATCATCGTTGTAGGAAATTTGCTGCCGCTGGTCGGAATCACACCGCAGTTTGCACTGAGCTATTTGGCGCCGATCGTCCCCAGCAGCATCATGGCTGCCTTTGAACCAGCAATCATTGCCCTGTTGCGGGACCGCAGCGGCGGTTTGCTGTCTTTTGGTATCGTGACGACTCTCTGGACGGCGAGTCGGGGATTCAACGCGATGCGCAATAGTATGAATTATGCCTATGGGGTCCCCCGGGCGGCCAGTGCACGGGAAGGAATCATCACTTTCTTTGGTCGTCGCCTTTTTTCTTTCTTGCTCACCCTGGCGTTTATCCTGGTATTGGGTGTGCTGATGCTGCTGTTTATCTTTGGCGGCCAATTTTTGGAGTGGCTGATTCCGCTGCTGCGCCTACCCACATCTTGGTTGGATACTTATCGGACCTTGCGCTGGCCGGTCGCCGTGGGGGCTAACTTGATTCTGGGCATGCTGCTCTATTTCTTTTTGCCCAATGCCCGGATGCGCTGGTGGACAGTACTGCCCGGGACGGCCGTAGCCACGACAGGCACGATGCTGCTGTCCCAAGGCTTTTCCGTCTACATGCGGTATTTCGGAACGGGCTGGAACTCCTACGGTCGAATCGGGACGGTGATGATCGTCCTGTTGTGGATCAACTGGACCGCGACAATTTTTGTCTTTGGGGCGGTGGTCAACGCGGTGACTCAAGAAACTGCCCATGGCACGGCGCCCACCAGCGGCAGCCGGTTTGTCGATTGGTGGCGGCGGCACAAAAAGCACACAGAATAATGGTAGATTCTTAACCAGCATGTGGTATGGTAAGCGAGTACACAATATTAAGAGTGAGGACTGATAATCAATGAAGGTACGCAAAGCAGTGATCCCGGCGGCCGGCTTTGGGACCCGGCTTCTGCCCGCCACCAAGGCGATGGCTAAGGAAATGTTCCCCATCGTGGATAAGCCCACGATTCAATTCATCGTTGAAGAGGCCAAAGCCTCGGGGATCGAAGATATTTTGATCATCACTGGGAAAGGCAAGCGGCCGATCGAGGACCATTTCGACTCTGCGCCTGAACTCGAAGAACAGTTGCGGGCCCAGGGCAAGGACGATCTGCTGAAGCTGGAGCAGGAGACGACCAACATTGGCGTCAATCTGTACTTCATTCGTCAGTCCTACCAGCGCGGGTTGGGCGACGCGGTCCGGCTGGCCAAGTCCTTTGTCGCCAACGAACCCTTTGTCGTCATGCTGGGCGACGATTTGGCCATGAGCAAGGTGCCCTTGACTAAGCAATTAATGGACGATTATGAAAAGACCCACGCCTCCACGCTGGCCGTCATGCGCGTGCCCCACGAGGAAGTCTCCAAGTATGGTGTCATCAACCCCACGTCCGAAATGGAACCGGGCCTGTATAACGTCAAGAACTTCGTGGAGAAGCCGCCGGTGGATAAAGCGCCCAGCGACTTGGCTATTATCGGCCGGTACCTGCTCAATCCGGAAATCTTTGATTTACTGGACACCCAAGAACCCGGCCGGGGCGGCGAAATTCAACTGACTGATGCGATCGATCGGCTGAACAAGACC
This sequence comes from Schleiferilactobacillus harbinensis DSM 16991, assembly GCF_000425885.1. Classification (GTDB taxonomy): domain Bacteria; phylum Bacillota; class Bacilli; order Lactobacillales; family Lactobacillaceae; genus Schleiferilactobacillus; species Schleiferilactobacillus harbinensis. The sequence continues at coordinate 167,030 of NZ_AUEH01000002.1, read as the reverse complement.
CAGCGGGTATTTGCCCGGGAATTCACGGGCAAGCGGTATGATGTCGGCAATAAGTTCGGATACGTCCAGACGACGATTGAGTATGGCTTGCGGCATCCGGAGATCAAGGATGAGCTGCATGCGTATTTGAAGAAATTGGTGGCCGGGTTTGACGATGTCCCGGCGGCGCCGAAGAAGAAATAATAATTTACTTTGCGCAGTCCTGCGGGGCTGCTTTTTTGATCCGTCAGCCAAGCCAAATATGCCGTTGCACGAGACGAAAGCCGAAAATCGGCATTGGTCCATCTTTGGTCACGACAAGAATCTGGTCCTGGGGGCGGTTGGGTTCTTTGAGCAGGGCGACCAATTCCCATTGCCGGCGGGGGTGCCCCGGAGTGCCGACGTGGAGCAGGGCCGCTGGTGCTTCGACGTCTGGCTTGGTCCAGGTGATAGCGGTGATCGGCAGCGGTTCGCCATTTTGATTATAAAAGACAGCCGTATTCGGCCGAATATCAGCCAGCAGCAACAGTAATTCACCAACGTGCATCCGAGGTCATCTCCTTCACTTATATTGTACCGTGGTTTGCTGAATATTGCGTTAAGGTCGGGCTTTCCAGCTAGTATTCTCGCCCAGTTTCCGGTATGCTTTAGGTTCTAGAAAATTCCGAACGGAGGAACCATTATTTTGCGACAAGTCGTGGTATTAAGTGCCCAACGGACGCCGATCGGCAAGCGGGGCGGGGCGTTGAGGGAGCTGTCCGCAGTCGATCTCGGGGTGCATGCGGCGCAGGCCGCCATTGCTCAGAGCGGAATTCCGGCTGAGGCGATCGATCAAGCGATTTTTGGCCACGTGCTGGCCGCCGGCAATGGGCAAAACGTGTCGCGCCAAATTGCCCTGCGGGTCGGACTCAGTGACGACAGCACTGCGATGACCATCAACCAGGTTTGCGGCTCCGGCCTGAAGGCGGTCCATCTGGGTCAGGCGGCCGTTCAACTGGGCGAAGCGGATGCCGTCTTAGTCGGCGGCACGGAAAGTATGTCCAATGCCCCAGGCTTGGTGCGGCACAATACAGCCTCGCCGGAAGTGGAAGAAAGCCTGAATATTGATGGGCTGACCGACGCCATTAACCATGAACCCATGGGCATGACAGCGGAACGGGTGGCCGATGACTTCCATATTTCCCGGGAAATACAGGATGAATTCACCCTGCATTCCCATCAAAAAGCTGCTGCGGCAACGGCTGCCGGTCGATTTACTGAAGAAATCACCCCCATCGGCCTGATGACGATGGACGAGGGCATTCGCCCGGACTCGTCAATGGCCGCCCTGGGCAAATTACGGACGATTTTTAAAACCGATGGTACTGTCACCGCCGGTAACGCTTCCGGTATCAATGACGGTGCGGCTGCTTTGGTCCTGATGGCGAAGGATGCCGCCGAGGCCCAGGGACTATCGTGGTTGGCGGAATTAACCGCCTTTGACGAACGGGGAATCGATCCGGCCGTGATGGGCTTTGCCCCCGCTCGGGTGATTCCGCACGTGCTGCGCAAGGCCGGCTGGGCCGCTGATGATGTTGACCTGTACGAATTGAACGAGGCCTTCGCGGCCCAATCCATGGCCGTTGTACAGGCATTGGAATTGCCAGCTGAGAAAGTGAATGTCAACGGCGGGGCACTGGCCTTGGGCCATCCGCTGGGGGCTTCTGGCGCCCGCATTTTGACCACGCTGATCTATGCCCTGAAGCAGCGGCAACTGCACCGGGGGGTAGCCGCGTTATGTGTCGGCGGCGGGATGGCCGTCGGTATGGGAGTGACCCTGTCCGATGACTAAGAAATTCTGGCAGCTGACACCTGCGGAGCGCCTGGTTTTGTTGGTTGATCAGGGCATTTTATCTGTTGACCAAGCACAATTTTGGTCTGCCCAACAGCCCTTGCCGGAAACAGTCTTGACCGGTCTCAGTGAAAACGTGATCGGTCAAATGAGTCTGCCGGTGGGGGTCGTGCCTGGTGTGGTCATTGCTGGAACACCCCGGACAATCCCGCTGGCGACGGAGGAACCGTCCGTCGTGGCGGCAATCAATCACGGGTTTAAGATGCTGGATCAGGGGCGGGACCTCACCATTATCGCCAATGCCCATGCGTTAACTGGCCAGATTGCCCTGCAAAATGTATCTGCCTATGCGGCGCACGAATTACAGGGCAATCTGTCCCGGTTGACGGCAATCGGCTATGCTGCTCATCCCACCCTTAAGAGCCACGGGGGCCGTATCGAGCGGATCACCGTGGCCCCGGGTGCCGTTGATGACAGTTTGCAGCTTTTGGTTACCGTCACCCCCGGCGAAGCCATGGGGGCCAACATCATGAACGATATTTTAGAAGCCGTTGCTCCCGCTGCTGCTGAAGTCACCGGCGGTGCGGTGCTGTTTGCGGTCCTGACCAATGACGGGCGCGATAGTGTGACCCAGGTGCAGGCCGCGCTTCCACTAGCCAATTTGCAGACACCCAGGCACTCAGGGCGGACAGTCGGTCAGCGGATCGCGGCCATCGCCGACTGGGCCCAGCAGGACAGCCGGCGGGCAGTGACCCATAACAAGGGCATCATGAACGGCGTGGCGGCCCTGGTCTTGGCGACGGGTAATGATACCCGCGCGGTCAACGCGGCCGCCCATGCCTATGCGGCGAGCAGCGGCACCTATCGCGGGCTCAGTACTTGGCACGTGCAAGATGACACTCTGGTGGGCACGATCACCTTGCCCATTCCAGTGGGCACCGTGGGCGGGGCCACCAAGGTCTTGCCCAGTGCCCAGCAGGCGCTGACGCTGCTCGGTCGGCCCACGGTCCTGCAGCTTCAAGCAATTGCGGCCAGCGTCGGCTTAGCGGCCAACCTGGCGGCACTGCACGCTTTAGTGACTGACGGCATTCAGCGCGGCCACATGCGGCTGCAATACGGCTCATTGGCGGTGCGGGTTGGGGCGACAGCCGCTGAAATCGCGCCGCTGGCTGCCCAGCTCGCAACCGTCGGCCGGCCCTCAGAAGCGCTGGCCCAACAACTACTCGCCCAACTGCGGGCAAAGGAGAAGGATCATGGACATCGGGATTGACGCAATTGGTTTTTATACCCCGCACTATTATGTGGATTTAGTGAAATTGGCCAAGGCGCGGGGCGATGACCCTGATAAATATACGATCGGCATTGGTCAAGACCAAATGGCCGTTACGCCGGCCACCCAGGATATCATCAGTATGGCAGCTAACGCGGTCGATGCGCTGCCCAGTGCCCGGCTGGACGGCCGCTTGGGCATGGTGATCGTGGCCAGCGAATCCGGCGTGGACGAAAGCAAAGCCGCGGCGATCACTGTCGCTCGCTTAACCGGGCTGAATCCCTGGGTGCGCGCCTTTGACATTAAAGAAGCCTGTTACGGTGCCACTGCCGGTTTGCTCATGGCCCGGGATTATGTGGCCGCGCATCCGACTAAGACAGCGCTGGTCATCGCCAGCGATATCGCTCGGTACGGCCTGGCCAGCGGCGGGGAAGTCACCCAGGGCGCTGGTGCCGTGGCCATGGTGATCAGTGCCCAGCCGCGGGTTCTCGCCCTGCAGGATGACGCCGTCGCCTATACCGAAGACATCCCTGATTTTTTCCGGCCCACCGGCATGACCGTCCCAGTGGTGGATGGCCACTATTCCACGGCCGCTTATTTGAATTTTGTCACCAAGATCGTCGGTCAGCACCAAGTCCAATACCACGACACGATCACTGATTACGCCGCGCTATTGTTCCACCTGCCCTTCACCAAGATGGGGAAGAAAGCCTTGGCGGCCCTCACTGACAGCGTCCGCTTAGGGCAGCGGTTAACCGCTGCCAGCCAATTGTCTCGCCAAGTTGGCAACATCTATACCGGTTCTCTGTACTTGAGCCTGCTCAGTCTGTTGTGTCATGATAAAACAATGCAGGCGGGTGACCGCATCGGCCTGTTCAGCTACGGTTCCGGTGCGGTGGGCGAGTTCTTCAGCGGCATCCTGGCCCCTGGCTTTGCCGACCATATCGGTCAAGCTGCGGTGATTCAGCTACTGGCGGAGCGGGAAGAACTGACTATCCCGGCGTATGAGCAGATGTTCAATGACCAGCTGCCCCTCGGTGATGCAGCGGCCGCGCTGCCGGCAGAACAAAGCACTGCCCGGTTTACCGTTGGCGGTCGGCGGGATCATGCCCGCTGGTACCGGGACACAACCAAGTCAATGACAGAAGGAGATTAAAATAATGCAATTTGGGATCTATGGATTAAAGCCGGAAGAAAAGGAATTCTTTGACGCCTGGGCAGCAGAAAACGGCGTGACGCTGCAGTTTCATCAGGAAATTCTAAGCGGTCAGACCCCGGCGGATTTTGCCGGCGATGATGTCGTTGTCGCGTTGCAAACGGTTGCTTACCCGCCCGCGGCTATTGAAGCAATGGCTCAAGCCGGGGTGAAATACTTGGCGCTGCGCAACGTTGGGACGGATAACGTCCCCTTTGCGACCCTGGCCGCTAACGGGATTCAGCTGGCTAACGTCCCGGCGTATTCGCCCCAATCCATCGCGGAATTCGCCGTGAGTCTGACACTGCAATTGGTGCGCAACTTCGGTTATGTGATCCAATCCATTAGCCATCACCAGTATACCGATGCCATGCAGCGGACCGGTAAAGAACTGGGCACGCTGACCATTGGCGTGGTCGGTACCGGCCGCATCGGCGCGTCGGCGGTCAAGCTGTTCCAAGGTTTCGGCAGCCAGGTCATCGCCTATGATCCCTATCCGAATCCAGCGCTTAAGGATCAAGTCGAGTACGTTGATGACTTGGCAGACCTCTGGCCGCGGGTGGATGTCGTTGATCTGCACATCCCGGGCACGAAGGAAAATACCCATCTGATCGGCGCCGACCAAATTGCCCAGATGAAGGATGGGGTGTATTTGATCAACACCGCCCGGGGCAATCTGATCGATACCCAAGCCCTCATCGCTGGTTTGACCAGCGGCAAGATCGCTGGGGCAGGCATTGACACCTTCGAATTCGAAGCCGATGTCTATCCGGCTTGGGAAAAGAACGAAGCGCCGGCTAACCCGCTGTACGAAAAACTGTTGGCCGATCCCCGGGTGATCATGACCCCGCATATTGCCTACCACACCGAGACGGCCGTGGAAAATATGGTCACGGTCTCCCTGAATAACGCTAAGGCGTTCGTCGAAACCGGCCACGCACCCCATGAATTGGACGTGGCGAAGCTGGCAGACGCTTAAATTAATTTGGATAAACTGACCAATACCGCCGCAATTTGGCGGTATTTTTTTGCCCGATTTCCCACTTGTGCTTGGGGACTGGGAAAATTGCGTTATACTAAATAATTGGTATGAAAATGGAATGAATAAAAGAGGATTCGAAACATGACTTGGACAAGACGTTTGGTATATGGCATGACACTGCTGCTGATCTGGGTCGTGGCGGCCGTCGGGCTGAGCCGCCCGGCAACGACCCAGGCCACCGCGGTAACGACTGTGCAGGGACTGACTGCAGGCGATGCCAGTATTTTTGACTTCAACAACAATCCGGTGGCGAACAGTCCCAGTATGACGGTTTCAAATTTTTATACCGTGACGTATAACTGGTCTATTCCTGAAAACACCAAGATTGCCAGCGGCGATACGGCCCCGGTTGCACTGCCCAGTTACCTGCAAGCTAACGATGATCTGTCATTACAGGTGCAAGACTCGACCGGCATAGTGATCGGGATCTTTAAAATTGCCAAGGGCGCGCAAACAGGAACGATCACCTTCAATGCCACCGTGGGCCAGGCGGTAAAGACTTATCGCGGTGCGCTGAGTTTCACAACTAACGGTACGATGCCCGATGCGCCGGGGGCACTGCCGGATGTCAACATTGTCGGCTGGATTTTCTCTCGGAGTATCAACGGGGCCCCTAGTGAACTGACGTGGAATATCGCAGTCAATATGAATACCAAAGAGCTGAATGACGTTATTGTCACTCAGCAAATTGGGCCCAACGAGACGTTAATTCCCACCAGCGTGTATGCCCCGACTGGGTCGTACGCGCCGGGCACCAGCAACTTTATTAATGACGGCGGGACGGTTCAGCCGAAGATTTCGGAGACCAGCCATGGCAGTGCCGGCAGTACCGTGATCTATGACTTTGGCGACATGACTAAGGCCGTGAACATGACCGTGCAGGTTAAGCTGAGCAATGTCCAGGCCAGTACCGTGAACAAATGGACCAGTGCCGCCATGCTGGCCAGTACCGAAACTGTGACAGCCAATGTGCCGGCGTACGTCCAGTGGGGCGGGACCGGGTCGATCAGCAGTGATCAGTTGGGGTCCGTGACCTTGACGAAGACGACTGACCAGGGCCAGGCCTTGCCAGGGGCCGTCTTCAGTTTGCTGGACAACGGTGGTCGGGTGGAAGTGACCGGACTGACGACGGATGCCAAGGGGCAGATCACGCTGCCGAGCGTCTATATCGGCACGTATCAATTTGTGGAAACGCAGGCCCCTAATGGGTATAAATCGGATCAAACACCCCATTGGTTTACGATCACCCAGGGCAGCAGCGTGACGACTCCCGGCAGCCACGAAACCGTTGCGGTGGCCGATGCCGCCAGTCCTTACACGGGCCAGGCGACCTTGACGAAAGTCGATGCGACAACGTCGCAGGTTTTGGCCGGCGCTGAGTACAAACTGACGGACAGCAGCGGCCAGACCGTTGCCAGCGGGATGACGACTAACCAAGTCGGCCAAGTGACCGTGGGCAGTCTGGCCAACGGTACATATAATTTTGTGGAAACGAAAGCGCCTGTCGGCTATGCATTAAATCCGCAGGCGGTGCCGGTCACGATCACGAATACCGCCCAGAACGCGACGGTCACCGCTCAGGACACGCCGATTTCAAACACCATCAGCGGCACGGTTTGGCGGGATAATAACGGGGATGGCCTGATGGCGGACAATGAAGCCCGGCTCACCGGCCTGCCCCTGGTCTTGATCAATGCAGCGACCCACGCCATTGTCGGCGCGGATGGCACGGGCTTGGCTTATGCGATCACGACGGATTCCATGGGCCGCTATCAGTTCAGCAATATTCCGGCCGGTACATATCAAGTGGGTATTTTGGTGGATAATGTCAGTGCCGGCTTGTTCCCGACCAAGAATGGTGTCGGCAGTGATCCGACAGTGGCTTCGCAACTGCTGCCGACCCACGCGACCACTGCGGATAAGCAAACTGTGCTGGTTACCCAAACGATCCAAGTGACCAAGAATTCGGCCGTGACCAACGTGAACATGGGGCTGGCCCCAGAAGCAGCGCTGCTCCAGCTGAAAGTGCCGAATCTGGATTTTGGTACCCAACCGCTGCCCACCGCAGCGGCGGCGTATTCGAACACCAACATCAGCGGCAGCGAGGCCAACACCATTGTGGTCACTGCTGCGGGTACCATTACCGATGCCACGCTGGCGGACACCTTGGGGACGCAATACACTGTCGATGCCAAGCTGACCGCGTTCAAGCAGGCTGACACTGATGCTGCCGGTCTCCAGGGGGCCGACTTGGCCTTTGTCCAGGGCAGCAGCATCACCAGGGTGGGGATGCAGGCCAGTCAGACTCTGTTCACCAACACCGTGACCACGGCCGACTATGCGCTGCATTACAACGATATTCGTCTGGAAGTGCCGGCGCCCAGCGCGGCTAACACGATCAGTTCAGGCCGCTACACCGCCACTGTCGAATATACCCTGACAGATGGGGTAAATTAAAAAGACGCCCTTAGGCGTCTTCCGTTTCCTGCTCAGCAATCCAAGTATCAATGGCCCCCAGATCAAAGCCTTTTTGATACAGCATCTGCTTCGTCTTCCGCTTTTGCACCGCGGCCCCTTTGCTGGCATATCGTCGCCAGTACTTGGCCCCCTGGGCAGCCAAGGCATCGGCTTCTTCCTCCGGATCCGGGGTGAAGTCGGCCGCATCCATCGCCTGAGTGATCAAATCGCCAGCGAAGCCTTTGGTGTACAGATGCTGCCGAATCTTCCGTTCTTGTTCCCGAGCGGAATTCCGGCGATAGTGGTTGCGCTGCTTGGCAATCAGTTTGGCCAGTGTTGCCAGCTGCTCAGCTGGGGTAAAAATATCGGTAATCGCCTCGCGGTTGGCGAGTTCCGGGCTGATGCCCTTTTCCCGCAGTTTGCGTTCGATGATCGTCGGGCCGTTTTCCGTGGTGACCATCTGCGTCCGGACAAAACTGTCCCGGTAGGCGTGGTCGTCTAAATACCCTTGTTCCGTCAATTCTGCCGCCACTTGCTTGATATAAGCGGGCGGCACTTCTTTTTCTTCCAGCTTCGCCCAAATCTCATGGCGGGTCCGGAGCTGGTGTGCCAGGTAGTTCACTGCTATATTATAAGCATGGCGAAAATTATCCTGCTCTTGGATGCGGGCAATCTGGTCCGGCGTCAGTTCCTGCCCCTTGGCCAGAGCAAACTGGACCAGGACGCCCTCATCCACCGCAAAGGCATACTCGCCGTCGAGAAAAATATTGTAGCGGCCCGGACGTTTCTGGGCCGAGATCTTGGTTATCGTTGCCACGGTTGACCTGCTTTCTGAAAGGAATTTTAAATTCATGTCACGTTATACGCGCACCAAACCCGTTGAAGCCGTAGTCGGCGAACGGGTGATCATTACCATCAAACGCATCGGGATCAATGGTGAGGGGATTGGTTACCTGCGCCATAAAATCATCTTTATCCCCGGGGTACTGCCCGGCGAAGTCGTTTCAGCCACGATCACGGCGGTTGCGCCCAAGTTCTTACGGGGCGAGATGACCCATATTGAGAAACCCAACAAGGATCGGGTCCAGCCGGCCGATAAGAATTTCGGTAAAGTCGGCGGGCTCGAATTGAACCATTTGGCCTATCCGGCCCAAGTGGCCTTCAAAGACGATGTGCTGCGTCAGTCTTTGGAGAAATTTGCGCCCCGGGATTACAAGGATTATCAGATCAAACCGGGGATCGGCATGGCGAATCCCACCCATTACCGGCACAAGGCGCAATTCCCGCTGGCGGTGGAGAAGGGCGGCAAGATCATTGCCGGCATGTATGCTCCGGGCACACATGATCTGATTTCCATTACCCATAGTATTACCCAAAGTCCCCGGACGATGCAAACCATCAATGCGCTGGTGGAGATCCTGAACGCGCTGCACATGCCGATCTATGATTTGCAGCAGCACCGCCAGGGCCTGCGCACCTTGGTCGTGCGGGAATCGGCCAGCACTGAGGACCTGCAAGTGACCTTCGTCAGCAGTGTCGAAGACTTCCGGGATCGCGACCGATTAGTCGCAGCGGTCAAGGCCACGATGCCGGCAGTGACCAGCGTGATGGAAAACGTCAATCCGGATGATACCTCGCTGATCTGGGGCCCGAAGACGATCCATCTGGCCGGCGCCAGCACGATCACCGAAGAGTTGCGGGGCAACAAGTTTGTGCTGTCCCCAGAAGCCTTCTTCCAGCTCAATCCGGTCCAAACCGAAGAATTATACGCCATCGCGCTGCGGGCGTTGAATCTGGATAAAGACGACCGCTTGATTGATGCCTACGCTGGGGTTGGGACCTTGGGGTTGACGGCGGCTAAGCACGTCGCCGCCGTGCGGGGGATGGAAACCATCGCCGCCGCGGTTCACGATGCCCAGCGCAACGCTGAGATCAACGGCATCACCAACGCCGTTTACGAAGTGGGCAAGGCTGAAAATGTCATTCCCCGCTGGCGGAAAGAGGGCTTCACTCCGACCGCCCTGATCGTCGATCCTCCACGCACCGGTCTGGATGTCGCCTTGCGCAAGACCATCGTCCAGGAACGTCCGCCCAAGTTTGTGTACATTTCCTGCAACCCGTCCACGCTCGCCCGGGATCTGGTCACCTTGACCGAAGCCTATGACGTGGACTGGCTCCAATCCATTGACATGTTCCCCCAGACCGCCCGTTGCGAATGTGTCGTGAAACTCAGTTTGAGAAAGTAGGTTAATGCCGTGAAAGTCTATTTTGCCAATGGCTTGTTCTCCCAAGCCGATGCCGAATTCAACGCCAAGATCGTGGCGAAGATTCGCGCGCAATATCCGCTGGTCGAAGTCTACCTGCCCCAAGAGAACGCCAGCATCAATGACAAGAATAACTATGCCAATTCACTAATGATTGCTAAAGCCGACACCGACGAAGTGCTGGCCAGCGATCTGCTGATTGCTGTGCTGGATGGCCCGACGATCGATAATGGCGTCGCCAGTGAAATTGGCGTGGCCTATCAAGCCAAGGTGCCCATCATCGGGTTATACACCGATACCCGCCGCTTGGGCGCGGACAACCAGCAGAAGCTGGACGCCTTGCAGCAAGTGGCCGAGAATCAGTTCCACTACCTGAATCTGTACACTACTGGGCTGATCAAGCTGAACGGCAAGATCGTGACCAGCGTGGATGATTTAGTGGCGGCGATTGATGAGTACGCGGAACGGGGAGACTAGATTTTTCAATTTCTCATCAAATTAGGGTTGACAGTCTCAAAATGAGCGTGTAGTATCCTAATCAATCAAATAAGTTCGTCCTCAAACCGCTGAGGTGGAAGTCAAGTCGATCGGGCCCATACAGAGAGTCGCCGTTGTTGAGAGTGCGATTGGATGCTAGTCGATAAATGGACCACTGAGGGTCTTCCCGAAACATATGGAGTACGGAAGAACGTTAGGCATACGTCAGTTGCCGGGAGAGTGTTGGCTCTCTGCTAAGTCGGGGACTCTGGCGTTATTTTGATAACCTGGAATCCCAATTAAGGTGGCACCGCGGAAAAATCCGTCCTTAAGCAACAGTTGTTGTTTGAGGACGGACTTTTTTTGACTACTTTAGTTCTCAGAAAGGGCGAGTAACATGCAAGAAATCGAAAAGCAGCACACATTTAAGACACCGGGCCATTACGGCGAGTTCGGCGGGACCTACGTTCCGGAATTGCTGTACCCCGAATTGCAACGGGTGGCCGACGCGTATCACGCGGCGCGCAAGGACCCAGAGTTTAACAAGGAATTGAATGATCTGCTGGTGAATTATGCCGGCCGGCCGTCGCTGCTGTACTACGCGGCCAATATGACCAAGGACTTGGGCGGGGCCCAAATTTACTTCAAGCGGGAAGACTTGAACCACACCGGGGCGCACAAGATTAACAACGTTCTCGGTCAAGCCTTGGTTGCCAAGCGGATGGGCAAGAAACGGCTGATTGCCGAAACTGGTGCCGGTCAGCATGGCGTGGCGACGGCCACCGTCGCCGCGTTGTTCGGCATGGAATGTGAGATCTTCATGAGTAAAGTCGACACCGAGCGGCAAAAGCTGAATGTCTACCGGATGCAGCTGCTGGGCGCCAAGGTCACGCCGGTGACTAACGGGTCCGCGGTCCTGAAGGATGCGGTCAATGCCGCTTTGCAGAATTGGGCCGCCCGGTCCGACGACACGTTCTACCTGTTGGGCAGTGCTGTGGGGCCGTATCCGTTCCCGGCGATGGTCCACGATTTCCAAAGTGTAATTTCTAAAGAATCGAAGAAACAGATTCTGAGCCAGGCCGGCCGGCTGCCGGATTACGTGGTCGCCTGTGTCGGCGGCGGTTCCAACGCCATTGGGTCCTTCGCTGAGTACATCGACCATCCGGAAGTCCATCTGGTCGGGGCCGAGGGTGCCGGCAAGGGGGCGGATACCCCGGAGAACGCAGCGACGATGACCAACGGCAGCACCGGCATTTTCCACGGGATGAAGTCCAAGTTCTTGCAGGACGCAGACGGCCAGATCGACAAGGTCTATTCCATTTCGGCCGGGCTGGATTATCCGGGTGTGGGGCCGGAGCACGTGATGCTCCAAGAAAGCGGCCGGGCCCAGTATTACCCGATCACCGATGATGAAGCGGTGGACGCCTTCGAATATATTGCCAAAGAAGAGGGCATCATCGCGGCGATTGAGAGCTGCCACGCGGTGGCCCAAGTGATGAAGATGGCGCCGAAATTACCCAAGGATAAAATCATTATTTGCACGTTGTCCGGCCGGGGCGACAAGGATGTCGCCAGCATTGCCAAGTATCGGGGGGTAGAAATTGATGACTAATACAACTGTAACCAAAACCATTGTGCCGGTGATCGTCGCCGGCGATCCGAGTTTGACCAGCACCACAGAACAACTCGTTGCTTTAGGCGCGGCCGGCGCTAAACTGGCGGCCATTTCCGTGCCGTTCTCCGATCCCGTCGGTGATGGACCGGTGATCCAAGCCGCCGATGTCCGGGCCTTAGCCGCCGGCACGAACCTGCCCGGCATCTTCTCGGCCATTGAAGCGGCCCGGACCAAGACCCAGGTACCCATTCAATTGACGATTTACGCCAACTTAGCCTACAAGTACGGCGATGAGAAATTCGCCAAGAAATGTTCCAGCCTCGGGGTGACTGACGTGCTGGTGCTCGATCTCCCGGGCCAGGAAGATGATCCGCTGCCGGGTGCGCTGGCCGCCGCCGGGGTGAATCTGGTGACGGTGGTCACCACGAATTCTTTGGGTCACGTCGCCCCCATCGTGGCCGCCGCGAAGAATTATATCTTCGTCATGCCGATTCCCGGTTCCGGTCCCGAGGCCACGGCGGCGCAACTGCAACAGCTGGTCCCGGAGATTCGCCAGCACACGGATCTGCCGGTGATCGCTGAAATCGGCCTGCCCATCACGCCGGTTCCCGCACCGATCCTAGATCAAGTCGATGGCGTTTACCTGGACACAATTTTCCCCGCCGTGGCGGCGGAAGCAGGCCAGGACGCGCCGGCCAAGCTGCAAGCAGCGTTCAAACAGTTGCAAGGATAAATCGCGGATTTTGAAAACGCCCCGAATCGCTGAAAAATGCGGTCTGGGGCGTTTTTGGGTCACCGGGCCGAACCATTTGTTTCCGCAATTCCCAGCAACTCGTAAGGGCTCATAAACCGCGTCTTCATAATAATATCCGCGACTTCATCCGGGCTCTCGGGATTATCCTGACTGAGCCAAAACGTCACAATATTCGCTATATCACCGACCACGATTTCATGGGCATAGTTGTCTGGAATCACCGTGGTCATTTTTGTGTTGCCTTTGACTTGATACAGATCAGCGTCGATAATGCTGCGCAGGATTTTCTTCATTTCATCGACAAAATGCGGATCGCCGCCGGGTCCGATCAGTGCCCGCAACAGGTCGAAATTATCGCCAATATAATGCAGCATCTTGCGGATGGCATCATAGGTGACCATGGTTTCCGGGCCATTCTCCGGCGACACCATGGCGGCGGCCAGGCGGTTTGTGATGATATCCTGCAAGGCCTGAATTGATTTCTGCTCAAAGAACTGGATCAAATCGAACTTATCTTGATAATGGGCGTAGAACGTGCTCCGGTTGATGTGGGCGTATTTCGTTATGTCGCTGATGGTCAGGCGTTCGAAGCCCTTCGTATGGATCAAATAGATAAACGCTTCTTTGATTTTCTGCTGCGTCTTCGTCACTTTGGCATGGGTTGTCATGATGATCACCTCAGGGCTCATTATGCAGTGGTCGATAATTAAAAGCAACAACATGTTGGTGTATTTCCTGTTTTGACGTTCAAACCAACACTTTTTGGCTTTTTGATGGTTGCTAGAAGCCAAGGCAACCCCGTATACTCGACACAAGACAACACGATGTTGGATTTAAATTCCAGGAGGTAATCGAAATGGCCTATATTGAAGTGAAGCATAGCTATAAGCGCTACGCGATGGGTGACACCACCATCGTGGCTAATAACGATATTAATTTTGCAGTGAACAAAGGGGAACTGGTCGTGATCCTTGGCGCATCCGGGGCCGGGAAGTCGACGATGCTGAATATTCTTGGCGGCATGGATACCAATGACGAAGGGGACGTAATCATTGATGGTAAGAACATCGCCAAGTACAACGCCAGGGAATTAACGACGTATCGGCGCGATGATGTCGGCTTCGTCTTCCAGTTTTACAATCTGGTGGAGAATCTCACCGCGAAGGAAAATGTAGAACTGGCGTCAGAAATCGTCAAGGACGCCCGGGATCCGGAGCAGACCCTGAAAGACGTGGGTCTGGCGAACCGAATCAATAACTTTCCTTCCCAACTATCCGGCGGGGAACAGCAGCGGGTGGCCATTGCCCGGGCCGTGGCCAAGAACCCGAAGATCCTATTATGTGATGAGCCCACCGGCGCCTTGGATTACACCACCGGTAAGCAGGTCCTGCAAATCGTTCAAGACATGAGCCGCAAGCAGGGCGCCACCGTCATCATCGTGACCCATAACGCGGCGATCGCCCCCATTGGCGACCGAGTGATTCATTTCCGGGACGCCAAGGTGGAAAAGATTGAAGAGAATCCCCATCCTGAAGCAATTGCCAATATTGAATGGTAAGGAGTGTTGAGCATTGAAGAAAAAAGCATTGTGGCAAGACATTCGCAAATCATTCTCCGGCTCCTGGGGGCGGTTCTTCTCGATCATGGGCTTAATGCTCCTCGGATCGTTTGCCTTGGTGGGGTTGTACGTCACCGGTCCGGATATGCGGGCCACAGGGACGACGTATTTCAATCAGCACCACACCGCTGATGTCTCCGTCATCGCCGATTATGGGTTGGATAAAAGCGACGTACAAACCATCAAACAGGCCAAAGGGGTCCAAGACGCCGAATTCGGTTATCTTAAGGACGTCGCCATTCAAGGCACTGATACCAGTGTCCGGATTTTCTCAGCACCGACCAAGGTATCCCAGTACCAGGTCGTTAAGGGCCGGATGCCGCGGCAGGCGGACGAGATCGCCCTCAACGCGAAGCAAGAACAAGCCTACAAACTCGGCCAGCAGTTCAAAGTAACGGAGAAAGCCGACGCCCTGGGCAATACAGTCCTGAAACGGCACACCTTCAAAGTCGTCGGCTTTGTTAATTCAGCGGAGCTGATTTCCGACGTCAACATGGGCCAGTCGACTTCCGGGTCCGGCAGCCTGAAGGGCTTCGGGGTCGTTACCAAGCAGGCCTTCCGGTCCGACTACTACATGCTGGCCCGTTTGACGTTCAAAAACACGCAGGGCGTTGACCCCTATTCCAGTCAGTACACCAAATTGCTGGACACCCATAAGGGCCAGCTCAAGACCCTGCTGAAAGATCAACCGCAAAAGCGGCTGGCCGCCATTAAGAAGCAGGCCAACGCCAAAATTGCCAGCGGTCAAAAGAAAATTGACGCGGCGAAACAGAAGCTGATCGATACCCAGAACCAGCTGGCTTCCGCCAAAACGCAAATTGCCCAGGCCAATCAGCAGATCAGTGCCAATCAAGAGAAGCTGAACACCCAAGTCGCCAGTGCCCAAAGCCAGATCAGCGCCGGTGAAAAGCAGATCCAAACCGCGCAGACGACGCTGGCCACGAGTACCGACCAATTGAACGCCGCCAAAGCCCAGCTGGATAACGGGCAAACCACGCTCAATCAAAAATGGACCCAGCTCCAAACCGCCAAAACCGCCTTGGCTCAAACCCAAACACAGTTGGCGGCCGCCAAGCAGCAGTTAGCAACGGCAGCCCAAGCCATTGATGAGGGGCAGAGCCAAATCGCCGCGGGGTACAAACAGATCGACGCCAATCAGGCTAAGATCAATGACGCTCAAGCGCAAATCACGGCGTCCGCCCAGACGCTGGCCCAACAGAAGGCGCTGCTTGATGCCAAAGAAACAGAGTACCAAGCAAACGCCCAAGCACTGGCGACCAAGCAGGCTCAGTGGGACGCAGCCAATACGGCTCTGAATGAAAAACAGGCGGCCCTGACCAAGCAGCAGGACGCCCTCACCGCCGGCAAGAACCAATATACGACGGGCATCAGCCAACTCCAGGCCCAAATCGGTCAGCTTAACCAGCAGCTGGCGAACGCTCAGTTGACGGACGCGGAACGCGCCCAGCTGACCGGCCAATTACAGGCGGCACAACAGAAACTGACCGAGACCCAAAGTGCCTATCAAACCTTCATGCAGGAGAAATACACCCCCGGCATGGCTCAAATCGCGCAAGCCCAAGGCCAAATCGATGCCTCCGCCAAAGAGCTGGCCGCCACAAAGACCCAGTTGGCCCAAAGCGCCCAGCAATTGCAGGCCGCGCGCAGCCAGCTGGATGCCAGCCAAGCCAAATACGCCGCTGCTGCCCAAGAATTAACCGCGGCCCAGACCAAGCTCCAGGACAACATCCAAGCCCTGGCGGCGGCAAAGGCCAAACTGGCGGCCAGTGAAAAACTGTTAGCCGCCAAGAAACAAGAATACCAAGCCGGGCTGATCCAATACAACCAAGGGGTCCAGGCTTACAACAGCGGGCAGCACCAGTACCGCGGCGGCTTGCAGACCTGGTTGGCTGCAACGGACACCCTAAGCCAGAAGTCCGCGGCGTATCAGCAAAATGCGGCCAAAATTGCCCAGGCTCGTACCGAATTGCAAAGCAAAGTTAACCAATTAGCCACGGCTAAATCGACGTTAGCAACGCAACAGGCAACGGGCGAGCAGCAATTAGCCGCCGCTAAAAGGGAATTAAGCACGAAGGAAAAGCAGTACCAAGACAGTCTGGCTAAGTTTAACGACGCCAAACCGGCAGCAGAGAAGAAAATCGCGACGGCAGAGGCCACCCTAAAAGAGGCCAAGGCCACGCTGAAGCATCTGCAAGCACCCGTTTATGCCCGCGACTCCCGGCGGGAAGTCCCTTGGGGCGACGGCTATAAGATCTATGGCACGATTTCCTGGATCGTTGACTCCTTAGCTGCGATTTTTCCTATCTTCTTGTACTTCGTCGCCGCCTTGGTGACGATCACCACAATGACCCGGTTCGTCGACGAAGAACGGATCAATTCCGGCACGCTGAAGGCGCTGGGTTACGACAATCAAGACGTGATCAAGAAATTCACCATCTACGGCTTCGCCGCCAGTATGGTGGGCACGGTGCTCGGCGTGATTTTGGGCCACACTCTGCTGCCGTACATTGTGTACAACGCCTATTCCACCGGCTTTACCTTGCCGCGGATTCAATTCCACATCCATTGGGGTGTGACCCTGATTGCCTTCGCGTTAGCTCTGCTTAGTGCCGTCGTCCCCGCGTATTATGTGGCCATGCGGGAACTGCGGGACAAGCCGGCGGCCCTGCTGCTGCCGAAACCGCCAGCAGCCGGCTCGAAGATTTTTCTGGAACGCATCACGGTCATCTGGAAGCACCTGAGTTTCACCCACAAAGTCACAGCCCGCAACATCTTTCGCTATAAGAAGAGGATGTTCATGACTATCTTCGGTGTCGCTGGCTCCGTCGCCTTGCTCTTCACCGGCTTAGCCGTGCAGCATTCGATTGCCGGCATCAATGACCGCCAATTCGGCGATCTGGTGCACTACGACATGATCGTCGCCCACACGGATTACGTACCGACCAGTCAGCAGAAGAAGATCAACAAACTGCTAGACGAGACGGCAGTCAAAGAGCACACCAAGGTCCACTACGAGCAGCTGACCCGGGTTGCTGGTAAAAGCGGCGATACGCAGCAGATCAAGCTGATCGTTCCTAGCGACACCCAGTCCTTCACGGATTACATTCAGCTCGTGAATCGCCAGTCTCAGCAGAAGTTGACGCTCAAAAATAGTGGTGTCGTTATTTCTGAACGATTGGCGAATCTATTGGGGGCTAAAGTCGGGGGCACCATCACGCTGCGGGACGCGAACAATACCCTGCGGCGGATGAAGGTGACCGGGATTACCGAGATGTACATGGGCCACTTCGCGTTCATGAGCCCGCAAGCTTATGCCCGAACGTTCGACACATCCTTCTCGACCAATGCCGATCTGATCAATCTGAAGGACCGCAGCACCAGCAATACCCGGCGGCAATCCGCGAAGTTCATGAAACTCAGCGGCGTCGCCGGGGTGGTGCAGAACACCACGCTGCGCTCGCAGATCAACGTCATCGTCAACTCTCTGGACAAGATCATGATGGTCCTGATCGTCATCGCCGGCTTGCTGGCCGTCGTCATCCTGTACAACCTGACCAACATCAACGTGTCCGAACGGATGCGCGAGTTGTCCACGATCAAGGTCCTGGGCTTCTACACCAACGAAGTCACCATGTATATCTACCGGGAGACAATTATTCTCTCCCTGTTCGGGATCGCGGCCGGTTACGTCCTCGGCGAACTGCTGCACCGCTATATCCTCTGGGCGGTGCCGCCGGATGAGGTGATGTTCAATCCGGCGCTGGGCGCCATGGGCTTCATCATTCCGTTCATTGTGGTGGCCATCATCACGCTACTGCTGGGTTTCTTCGTGAATCATCGACTGAAGAACGTCGATATGCTGGAAGCGTTGAAGTCGGTGGATTAAGGTAGAAAATGCCAGGGTGGAGCCCCCCTGGCATTTCTGCTATAATTCTTAGTGACTAACAGTTCCACGAAAGCTGGGTTCGCAGTGCATCTTCCCAAGGAAGGAGACTATATTGCGATTCAGAGCTACAAGCATGATGGGAGCTTACATCGTACCTGGCGCGATACAATGGTGCTCAAAACGAGCGAGAATTCGCTCATTGGGTGCAACGATCACACTTTAGTGACCGAATCGGATGGCCGTCACTGGCTGACCCGCGAGCCGGCAATCGTCTATTTCCACCGTAAATATTGGTTCAACATCATCGCGATGATCCGCGACAACGGGGTGTCTTATTACTGCAACTTGGCCAGCCCGTTTGTGATTGACAAGGAAGCCCTGAAATACATCGACTACGATCTTGATGTGAAGGTGTTTCCAGACGGCGAAAAGCGCCTGCTGGACGTGGACGAATACGAAGCCCACGCCAAACGCTGGTCCTATTCGCCGGAGATCGACCATATCCTCAAGGAGAACGTGAAGGTGTTGGTGGATTGGATCAATAACGGCAAAGGGCCGTTTTCCCAGGAGTACGTCGACATCTGGTATCAGCGGTATTTGGAGCTGTCTCATCGCCGCTAGTTGTAATCATAGTCTCGAAAATAAAAAAGCCGGGGTCAGCCTCGGCTTTTATCATGTATATTAAAGAAGAAAGAGGAGTGCACAATGGCAGAAATTAAAAACGTGGACGCAATGCGGATGATCGGGTATCCCTACCTGCCCACAATGATGGATGGTAACGGCAGCTTCTATTCAGCTTGGGAGGAATTCATGCACAGTGACGCGCCGGCCCAGTTGGACGCGCATCAGACCGGGCAAAAGAACCGGACCGCCCTGATCGTCTTTTCCCCATACTCCTTCGTGTACTACATTGGTTCCTTATTCCCAGTCGGCACAGAAAAGTTCGGCGATTTCGTTACCTTCGACCTGCCGGATAGTAAGGCGGCGGTGCACACCGAAACTGCCGACACGGTCATCTACCAGATCGGGGTCAATCAAGGGATCGAACGGCTGATGAAGCAGTTCGAGAAGTCTGAGCTGAAAATTCCGGAACACTTGGCCATGACCAGCAAGCCGTATTTGGTGGACAGCTGGCGGATGGATGAGCAGGACAAGATTTGCGACCACGCCGGCATCATGTATATTGGCAAGGAACAAGACAGCCAGCCGGATGAATATGACGATTAATCAGTAAAACCCTATTGTGCCGGGCGGCAGCAAGTAATTGCAGCCGCCCGGTTTTTGTTTTCCTCAAAATTGAATTGGTATTTGACAATACAGGCGTATCATCTGTTATGTCAGTTTTCATATGCGTACTTTTCCGTATTCGAAGTGGGAATACCGGTAACAAGTGTTACAGTAGAAAATGGCTTGGTGATAAACTGCCTGGGCCTATTGATTGGACTACTATTTTTTATCTTGTGGTCTGGTTTACATACAAAGCTTTTCAACCAAAGAAATGTTATTTAGAGTCATTAACCATAGTGTTTAACGGTAATCAATCGTAATGGGGGGATCTGTCATGCAACGCAATTTGATGAAGAAGGGAGTCTGGGGGCTGTTACTCGTAATCCTGGCGAGCAGTGTTCTGTGGCTAGGGCAGCCGGCTCAGGTTGCCGCCGATACAATCGGGGATGTACTCGATAATACTGGAACCACAGTACCCAAGGATAAGAATGGGCAACCGTGGAATATGTATCAAGTGCCTGGGCTGACGAATAATCAGGGCGTTTCCCGGGACCATGGGATGAATGAAGGGTCCTTTGTACGGTCTGGGACGGCAGCGTCTGGGGCGCCTTTATCGACGACGCCGGATTCGTCAGGAACTGGTTATCAGGATATGGATTCGACGACGAACTCGCCCCAAGCTGAGTCGCCAGCGGATATTCAATTCCAGGATTCGGATGACGGGACGCACGGTAATCCGTGGTTCGTTATTAACTATGTCAATAAGCTTGGCTTTGTTGACTATGGCAATGCGGATATTGCCAATAATTTCAGCAAGTCATCAACTCCGTTTGATACCGATGCCAACCACTATCTGTATAATCCCGATGGCGTACAGAGTAAGATGGATGGCAATACTGGAAAATTGAAAGATGGCGAATCATTCAACGGCGGCTATCTGCAGATTTCCGGAAACGTTCCAATTAGAGCCCGGATTGCCACCACCCCGACAACAATCAATGCGATCATGGCAGGCAACTGGGGGGTTATGGTCCGGGTTGACTTACCCAAAGGCGTCAATGCAAAGGACTTGGCAAGTACCGTTGCTTGGAATTCCTCGTATTTTTACCTGACTCTGGACACGTACACGTTTAATATAGATTATAATTTTTTATTTATCCCTATTAAGATCCCAATCACATTCAAAAATCTAACATTTCCACTCCAGTTTGATCATCATATATACTTGGACAAGAACAATCCAGACGGCAATGATTTTTACTTGAAGGTCAAGGGAATTCCGTTTAGCTATAACATTCCCTCGGATGGATCAAGTGCGCAGATGCAATTGCAAAAGCCAAAATCAGATGCGCTGGATTACCTGCACAACAGATACTATGATGGCGGTCAAATGGAGCCATTGGATAATCTAGATAGTGATTCAGACAATAGCCTCGATTTGAATGGTCAGCCGGAGTTTCAAACGCAAGGAACTGGCCGTGGGATGCCGTGGGATGCCTGGTATGGCATAGCTCACGAGCTAGTCATTGATCCTTTACAAGGTCAGGGATTGCTTGGACAATTTGCGTCCTGGGCAGCATCGGTCATTCTCACCACGTTAGTTCCTGAAAGCCCGGTTTACAAAACGGGGCTAACCGGACGTACTTTGGCTATGTTGAACGGTGTTACTAAGATGCAGTCAGCTGATCGTAAGACAACCAATGGGAATATTTTAGGTGCACTTAATAGCATCATCGTTGCCCCGATTATCAACAACCTTGCCTCATACTTTACCCAGAACTACTTCAAGGGTACAGCACATATCAACTTTACGTTCGACATTTCGAAATACGCTGACCACAGTAGCGCAGACCGAGAAGCGTTGACGTCGGGCAAATTGTTTGCGGCGCCGTATTCAGACGGAAAAATCAATGATGGTGATGGGCTGCAGTCCGGCGACAGACGTGGATTTGGGATTACGATGTTTAACACGGCTCAGCTGGTTGACCCGTATCGGGTGTTGACTGGGTCAAATACAATGGACAGCAATTCAGCATCCAGTAACGACGCCATTTTCCAGCACTTAAAAGCGGGGGTCACGCCGATAGATTATGCCCTGGTGAAAACGGGTGAAAAAGGAACGCCTTATCCGGTGTACACGAACTTTACTTCCTGGACCGGGGCAATTACCCCTTACGACCGGCTCCACTGGGCTGACGACAGCAGCAAGCCTTTACCGAAGATTGCAACAGATACGTTGCACTCCCAGGACAAGCTGGCTAGTGATCTGAATTCTCGCAGTGCCACGCCGGATCCGGCGAAGGACGGCATTTTGGTCAACGACGGAAAAGCATTCCCAGTACAAGACCAGACGACTTTCTACAATCAGGAGCAAGCGTATCAACCGGTCTTTAACAAGGATAAGTTCACCACCGCCGGCGTGATTCGACCGCAGCGGTACGCGAACGTGTATCAGTTGTACGATTATTCCAAGAGTACTCCGACGCCGTTGGAAACACCTAAAGCGGTCTATGACGGGGTGGATAACAACAAAGTCTCCGTGACAGCCAATGATGGCGTCAACTTTGACGGCACCACGATCAACAGCGCGTTGAACAACAGCCAATGGCATTACACCGGGACGCTGAATACGTTACCTCTGGCGGATGCGACGTTGGGGTTGAATCAGTCGTTGAAACCGACGATTGATTTGTCCGATTACTTCCCGATTTACGTCAACCGCAGTGAAATTACAGGCGGCAAGAGTCAGACCAAGCCGGTGGGGTACTTCCGGGACCCGTTGGCCACCGGGACCAATGCGTCGAATTTGCATCTCGGCTTCTCCACGAAGCAGACACAACAAGACGCTTGGAACAAAACTGGCGAAGGGGTAACATACAGTCCAACACCTAAACTGTTGAGCGGCAACTTTTCTAGCAAGAATGATGTGGCACTTGATCAAAACCAAAATATGGCGAACAACACAGCCATGAGTTTCAACTCAGACGGTTCGGCTGTGGGTAAATTTCAAGTACCATTGCAAAGCGACCCGACATCGATTCTATATTATGGTTATGCAGATGTTGATCGAGATAACACCAAGGTCAATATTGTCAACAGCTACAAGCTGGGCGCTAACGTGGATAACACGGCTTCGGATGATACCATGCTGGTCATTGATGACAACACCCCAGATAAAGACTGGTATACGATCAAGAAGCAATTTTCGGATGGTTCGCTCGTCCACTTTGTTCAGAGCGGTGACACTGGCAAAGATGTCGGGGTGACCACTGAAGGTATCAGTAATCAGCTTGGCGGCAAGAACTATGGGAAAGATGTTACGTTGATGATTCCGATTGTCCCGGGTGCAGACATTGACGGGACACCGCAAGTCACCACAAGTGATTCAGGCAACTCACTAACCAGTGGTCCGACCAAGGTTTCGTCGGGGAATGGGGATATTGATAAGAAATATGCTTCCTATCAAGTATCGTTCGCGAGTCCCCCGGAGGAATTCAAGTTTACTTACCAGTACAAGATCACGGATCCGACCCAACTGCCGTATCAGCGGTCATTACAAGACTTGGCGGTGAATGGTACCCAGGCGTTAGGGGTGTCCAATGGCATTTCGTTCAATGAGTTCAAGAACGAAAACCTGGTTCATGTGCCATCACTCGATTTTGGTAAACATCAGACGCCCAGTGCAACGGGAACCAATGCACCATATAGCCTGACTGATCCGCAAGATGCGTACTTCCAAGTGCAGGATAATACGAATCACATCGGATCGTGGACCTTGTATGGGGCAATGGGGCCCTTTACCAGTGCGGACCACAATACGCAGTACACGGACTTCAGGACCAGTCTGGGTGTACCGGGGACGGACGTCAAAGGTACTGGCGAAAGCGGCGTTACTCCGGTCGACGTTACCGGTGCGTTCGATCCAGCGTGGGACTACAGCCAAATGCGGTATTTCAACCATTACCCCCACGACATGATTTCAAACAATCAGCAAACCAAACTCTACGAGTTGAATCGGTTGCAGGGTGATGTTGATAATACAGAGAATCCATTGACCCGCTACTATCCCAAGGCCGGGTTAACGGTGCCGGCAGAAACCATCACAAATGGTAAATACACTTCCACGATTACCTACCTGTTGTCCGATAACGGTTCCCTATAATCGGTCACAACAAAAACACCCTCCAGATGAAGGGCGTTTTTGTTGTGCTTGAAAGTCCGTATCAGACATGGATAGGGATGGTTTCAGAAAATTAGATGTTGTGAGAGCGCCTTTTTAATCCAAATAGTTCGTTATTTATTCGTCTTGATTGATTTAGGTCGTGGGTTGCGGACTTGAACCTCTTTGGTGCCCGTCCGCTCCACACTGAGTAAATCATAATCGATATATCCGCCAATCAATACCGAAATGAACATGATCAGCATCAGCCAGCCGATCAGCGACCACATGATCCATTCCCGGGGAAAGACGTTGCGCACTACCCAAGTGGCGACCCCGCAGAAGACGAAATCGATGCCCAGGTTCAGCACCCGTTTCTTCATGTCGCCATCGACTTTGAAGAAGTCCAGAATGTCCCGCAGCAGGGGCCGGGTGGCGTTGGCCACCAGGATGGCGAGGGGCCGTTCTACGGTGACTTTCAAGGCACTCATGACCACGGCCCCGACCGCGGCGCCGACGAAGGTCCGCCAGAGACTGGCACTGTGCAGCACCAGTGCGTTGTAGCTGGTGCCGATGACCAGCAGGGCACATAAATAGGGCAGCAGGAACAAGAACAGATAAACCGCGGCGATTTTCTTATTGGACATGGTTAGCTCCCTTAGCATCGGCGGCTAGCGGCTTGACCATTTCCCGATGGCGGATGCCGGCATCCAAAAATTCCGGCCGATCCGTTAGCGTATAGCCTAATTTCTCATAAAAAGGAATCGCGTGCACCTGGGCATGCAGCAGCAGGGCCGCGTAGGCGTTCTTCGCGGCATAGTCGGCCACCGCGTTCAGCAGGACCCGGCCAATGCCGTGGTGCCGGTCGGTTTTGCGCACCGCCATCCGCTGCACATCGCCGACGCCGTGCTCATCCGGTACGAGGCGCACCGTCCCTTCGGCGTGGTGGTCGTCATCGTAGGCGACGAAATAGATTGCTTTGCCTTCGTCGCTGTCCACCTCTAAGTCAGCGGGGACGTGCTGTTCTTGGACAAACACCTCTTGGCGAATGGCCAAGGCGTCGTCGTATACAGGAGAACTCAGGGAGGTCGTGATTTCAATTGCCAAGGAAGCCACTTCTTTCGTTTAAAAGTCAGTCAATATGTCCGTATTATACCATGCTCGATCGGTTCCACGACGCTGCCTGAATATGTCAATACCAATTTTCAAATGATATTTTGTCATTTCTGAAATACCAGTGGGAACTGAGCGGTATATAATAAAAAATGGGTGAAGTGGAACTTCCGATGGAAATCTGGAATAACTAGGCCAGTGAAGCAAAACACCCGTTGTTTTTTAACCGTTGTGATGCTACCATTTCAGATAGTTGTGAATAGGGAGTTTGGCCGACTATTTTCGGAAAACGGATTCTGATTCTTACGTTATTCTTGCCGGTAAGAGTACTGGTTTCATTGGAGGTGATGTCGTGCCCAGGAAATATATCATCCGGCCGTGGTGGCTGCTCAGCATCCTGGCGGTGTTGGTCGGCTTGTTTAGCAGTGCCGTCACTGTGCATGGCGCCGCCACAAAAACGCCGAAGAAGGCCTACGCCGTGAGTGCGGTGCTGCCGCCCAATCAGGTCGATGGCGCGTTGAATTATTGGCAGCTCAGACCGACGCCAAACCAGACGCAGACCCTGCAATTGCAGGTCGCCAATATCGGCAGCGAGCCGATTACCGTCGATGTCTATGCCAACAACGGCACCACCGACAGCAATCCGCAGATTATATACAGTCAGGCGGCCACCAGCGTGTACCCCAAGACGGCTACAAGTTTTGCCTCATTAGTCGTAGGGGCGAGGAAGAAAAGTGTGACGCTGGCGCCGGCAGCGGTGAAAGTCGTCGAGTTTACGATCCGAGCCCCAGCCAAGCAGTTTTCGGGTATGATCCTCGGCGGTCTCTATTCAGAAGCCGATGTGACCACGACAGCGACGCCGATTCGGCAGAAAGTGGCCTATCAGCGCAGCGTCGTGCTCCAAGGCAGCAACATCAACACCGAGCGGCCCAAGCTGAAGTTTGGCACGGTGCAGCCGGTGGCGGAAGCCGGTAAGCTGGCCCTGCGGCTGGTCACCAGCAACGATGCCCCAATGTACGCTTACGCATTGACGACCGATTTGACGGTCACTAATCGCGGTACCAAGAAACGAGTCATCCATACGACCGCCCAAAACGGCAAGGTCGCCCCGCAAAGCCGATTCAATTGGCAGTTCCCGATACATAACCTGCCCGCCGGGGCGTACCGCATGACACTGGTGGTGGCCGGCAATAATGTTGCCCGCCAGACCATCACCCGCAATTTCACTATTGAACAAAGCCAGGTCCAAGCCCTGGCTGATTATTCGTCGCCCAATCGGCGCAACATGATCATCGTCGTTATTCTGGTGATACTGATCATCATTTTGATGATTGCCGGCTGGGTCTTGATCTACAATAAAGGCCGCCGCCACGGCGAACGGCTTTGGGATAAATTAAAGCATTAAGATACTTAGGATTTCAGACATAATTACTGGGGGAATTTTGATGAGGATCATCAAGAGACATAGAACTAAGCAGGGACTCGTCGGCCTCCTACTGGCCGCCCTCGTGGGGGGTGCGTTGATTGCTGGTAGTGGGCCGCAGGTGAAGGCGGCGACTATTGGGGATGTGTTGGATAATAGCACGCTTTCAACAAAGACAAATAGCAGCGGGATACCGCAAGTAGTTACACCTACAGGCGATCCGTGGAGTATGTACCAGATTCCAGGATTAGGCCGAGAGCGAAAGCCAAGTGAGGGATCGTTTGTTAAATGGGGGTACAATGGCTGGTCTGGCGCAAGTGCCGGGATGCCCTTGTCCACCGATGTGTCCGGCGGTGGACAGAGTGCTGTTAATCAAACCAAATCTGATTGGAATGGTGGTGTGACCGGATCGCCCGTTGCAATTTCATTCAATAATGCCGGTTCTTCCAATGGGAAGCCGTACTTTTCATTAAATTATGTTGATAAGGATGATCTTGTTGATTTTGGCAGTAGTGATACTGCACCACAGGTCACACAAGATTGGGCTAACCAGACAGTTAGTGCGGCTGATAAAACGCAAATTTATAATTCTACTGGCGTCTCTTCCAAGATGAAGAGTAGTGATGGAACGCCAACTGGCACTCCCAAGTTGGATACCGCAAACGCGTCATTTGATGGCGGATTTGTCCAGGCCACTGGGAACGTTCCTATTTCGGCAGCTGTGGCAAACTCGCAATCCCTTGCAGATGCGACAATGGCAGGTGATTGGGCGGTAATGGTACGCGTTCAAGTGGCGGATGGTATTGATGCCAAAGCGTGGGCAGCAAGTGTTGACTGGAATAAGTCATACTATTATTTGACTATTAAGACAATTTCAATTGCTGGTACGAGCTTTACCATTAATTTTCCGATGCAATTTGATCACCATATTTATCTTGACCCTAATAATAAGAATACTTTCTTTATTAAAGTTAAAGGCCTGCCTTTTTGGGCTAAACAAACATCTCCGACGGCGGCATCTGGTTGGCCAGGACAGGGTCCCGACGATCTTAACTCTACTGTTCAACTTCAATTGCAGGACGGCGATGCAGACTATGTTGATTATCTGAATAATCGCCAAATCAATGCATCCACGAACACGGCTAGTACTCTTGATAATTTGGTTGACGCCAAGGGCAATGTTGCCCCGGGGACAGATTTAAATGACGAAAAATTAACCACCAAAGACGTGAATGGCGATACTCAGCCTGCATTTGCCAAGTATAAACACTCTTCGGCATTACCTATTTTGGGCAATCCACTTTGGAATATATGGGATGTGACAGGCATTGGTTGGGTCGGTCCGAAGGGCGCACTGTATAATGCTGGACCGACAGGACGTATGATTACGCTGTTGAATGCTGTTCCAGGAAAAAGTAATTCTATTCCTGAAAGATATATTGGCGACGGGGTTTCTACCGCCTATGTGGCTATTCTTAATTGGTTTACAAGCAATATGTTTACAGGCAGTGCACATATCAACTTTTCCTTTGATATGTCAAAGTACGCGGCAGGTACTTCCACGAACGAGCAGGCCCTCACTGCTGGCCGTTTCTTTGCTGCACCTAAAGCGGATGGTACATTCAATAGCTCCACGGAGAGTTCGACAGGGCAAACTGCTACAGATACAATTAAAATCACCATGTATGATTCGTCTCAGCTGGTTGATCCGTATAGTTTGACTAAAGGATTGGATCGGACTAGTACTAGTCGAACCAGCCCTTTGAGACAAACTTTGCATACAGCTGATTCTTCTGCCCTGAATGCAACTAAGGGCGGCCCAGCAGGGATGACCCCAGCTGACTATGCGGTGATTAATAAGGATGATTTGGACAAGGGAACGCCATACCCAACGTACACTAACTTTACGTCTTGGACGGGGGCCATCATCCCATACGATCGGGAGCACTGGTCCGATGACGATAGCACAGAAAGCACCTCATTTACGGACACAATGCATTCTCAGGGTAAATTTGGGACCGACTTAAGATACCGTACCGCGTCCCCTGATCCGGCTAATGATGGGGTACTAGTGAATGATGGCTCCGCATTCAATATCGATAAACCGACGGATTTCAAGACCAACTATATTGATCAATATACCCCGATTTTTGATAAGACCAACACGGCAAAGCTAACTACTGCGGGGGTCGTCAAACCGCAGCGTTACGCCAATGTTTACTCGCTGTATAATTACGTCAATGGTGTGGGAACGTTGCCGAGCAGTAATGAGCCTGTGCCGGTTTATACAAGCACAGGAACTGGCGGTAACAATCTCAGCGTTACAGCTGGTCAGGAAATTGCAACGAAACCGGCTGTCGCGACTAATGCGGCCAAGGGAGCCACGAGTGTTACGTCGTCTCTGGATAAGGGGAGATGGCGTTACACCGGAACCATGGACAGCGGCGGCGGGGCTTTGCCGCTGGCAGATGCTACAATCAGCCTTTCTCAACCGTTGAAACCGCAACTTACACTGAATGGTCAGAGTCCTTACATTGTGAGCGACGCCCAGCTCAATGCCGGTGGTGGCGTGACCAAACAGCTGGGCACATGGCGTGATCCGTTGGGCTTGGTGGTCCAAACCGCCCAAAGTGACAACCTCAGAGGGACTGTATCTGCCTCCAATACCCAAAAGCAGAATACTAACTGGGATAGTATTCAGAACATGGATACGAAGGTACACGGGATGTCATTTAATGCAGCGAGTGCCAATGTGCTGCCTGATCCAACCCAGCCTTCTACCAAGGCCGGCGGCATTACCCATGATGATCAAAGCGATCCGCAGGCCGTAACGTTTAATTACAAACTGCCCTGGAATCAGACCGACACTTCCCGTGTGTATTATGGACAGGTCGATTTAACCCGAGCAGCTGCTGTACCGCTTCGAAACAGTTACACGTTAAATCTTGGTGCGGCCGATAACACAGCGACAGCGAACTATCTGATCATTCGGAACAGCGAAACACCATCAACTAACACGTACCAGATCAAGAAGTATTTCAATACAACCGGCAATCCCACGACCCATCTCCTCACAACTGCTGACAACGGTCAGAAGATTCCGGTCAAAGCGGACGCCACAGTATCGACGGCGGGCAAGAATACGAGTCAGACACTTTCAATTTGGGTGCCTAAAGTCGCAGGAACGACGATTGATGATTTGCCAGTGGTGACTTCCGCCGATGGTTCAACGGCAACAGTGACCAATACAACAAGTCAGCAGTCCACCCAGATTCAAGCCCAGTACTATGTGTATTCGGCGCAATTCAGTAAAGTGCCGGCCAACTTCTCTTACACCTATGCGTATCATGTTGGTACGAGTGGGGTGAGTGCAACTGCGTACAATCAGCAGTTAGTCGATCTGGTTATGAGCAGTTCACAATTGCTGGGTCAGACGAATGCCATTGACTTCAAGATTTCGCAAGGCGTTAACCTGCTCCATGCCCCGAATTTTGACTTTGGGAAAAACACAACACCGACTACTGCTGCAAACTACAAGTTGACCGATGCTGGCAAGGCTGATGCGTACTTTGAAGCACAAGAAAATGATGGTTTGCCATATACAAACACGTATACTTGGATGCTTTCAGCCACCATGAACCCGTTCAAGCGTTCGATGACCGATACTGGGTATAACAACTTCAACGTCATTCTTGGCAACCCTTATCTGGACGCAGCCGGCACACAGATCGACAGTGTCGACGAACACCGACCAGATGTCAATGGCTTGATATCTGACGGCTACTCGTCATCTCGGTTATTCTACGTCGATCCAATGAAGGAACCAGATACGCAGAGCTACGACGTCAATTCAATCAAGCGATATTATCCAAACGCCAACCTGACTGTGCCGCCCCAAATAATTACACCGGGTAAGTACACGTCAACAGTGACGTATACCATAAGTGACAACGGCAGTATCTGATAGTCGCACCATCTGATCCGAGACGATTTCCTTGGGAAGTCGTCTCGGCGTTAAGTCAATTCGGCCGCGCCGCCCTGCATTTTCTTCGGAAAAGCGGGGCGGCTTTTCTACTTCTTCCGGCACTGGTCTGCTAAACTAGAAGAAGAAGGGCAGGGAGCGTTATGTTCAAGGAAATGCGGGAGTCGAAGCTGTTTTACTGGTCGGTCCAGATTCTGGTCATCGCGACGCTGGTTTGGGTGTTTTCGCAAATTGGCTGGGTGTTTACGCCCATCGCCACGTTTTTTAGTACACTTTTTGGCCCGATCATCGCGGCGGGTTTCCTATTTTATATGCTCAATCCGCTGGTTAAATTGTTAATGAAGCTCCATGTTCCCCGGCGAATGGCCATCGTGTTGTTGTTCGTGCTCTTGCTGGCGGCGGTGGCGCTGGTGTTTGCGGCAATTATCCCCAACTTGATCGAGCAAGTGACCCAGGTGGTGGATAACTTTCCCGGCTTTTTGAGCGAATTGCGCAAGTCCTCCACCGCCTTTCTCAATACGCCGCTATTGCGCCGCTTCAATTTAACGGAGTCGCTGACTCAGTTGAAGCTGGATCCGGCGACGATCCTGCGTTCTGTCTTGAGCGGTGTATCCAATAATATTGGCGGGGTGGTGTCCTCGGTGGGCAGTGTGGTGATTTCGGCCATCACGGTCCCAGTCATGCTGTATTACTTCTTGCAGGATGGACACAAGCTGATCCCCAACATTCAGCGGTTCTTCCCGAATCGGCTGAATGATCAGATCAGTGATGTCCTGACGAAGATGAACGAGACGATTTCCCACTATGTGGCGGGCGAAGCGCTGGAGCTATTGTTTGTCGGCACGTTCACCGGCCTGGGTTATCTGATCATTGGGATGCCTTACGCGCTGTTGCTGGGCGTTGTGGCTGGTTTTATGAATATCATTCCGTACCTGGGGCCCTATATTGGCTTGGCGCCGGCCTTGATCATCGCATCCACGATTTCTTGGGAGCAGGCGGCGCTAGTCTGTGTCGTTGTCGTTATCGTTCAGCAGCTGGACGGCAACTTTATTTATCCCAATGTCGTGGGCAAGGCGCTGGATATCCATCCGCTGACGATCATTATTCTGCTGCTGGTGGTGGGCAATCTATGGGGCATCATCGGCATGATCATCGGGGTGCCGATCTATGCTGTGGTCAAGACCGTCGTTCAGTATTGGCACAGCATCCGCGTGTTGCGGGAGAAGGGCGAACTGACGGAGTTCAGTACGACGCCGGTGCGCTGGCATTTGCCCCAAGAACCGCCGAAGAAAGATAAGTAGGGGCCGGCTTGTATTCACCCGGTTGCGTTGCTATAATTCTAGTAATATTACATTTTTTCAATCGAAAGCGAGTGTGGTTCTATAATGAGTGGTGACCCTGGAAGTACGAGCATGGGTGGTCAGATAATTTTGATCGTCATTTTGACAGCGGTGAACGCGATCTTCGCGGCCGCGGAAATGGCGATCGTATCCGTTAATCGGCCGCGAATCGAGGCGGAAGCCAAGGACGGCGATAAGAAGGCAGCCAAACTGCTGCTGGTGATGAACAATTCCAGTCAATTTCTGGCGACGATTCAAGTAGCCATCACCTTCGCCGGCTTTCTCTCCTCCGCCAGTGCGGCCACATCCATGGCATCGCGCTTGGCACCAGTCTTTGGGGATGTCGCGTGGGGCGAAGAGGCCTCGACAGTAATCATTACCCTGGCGTTGTCCTACATATCGCTGGTCTTCGGGGAACTCTTCCCGAAACAAGTGGCGCTGGCCAATCCAGAGGGGGTCGCTAAGGCGACTGTCGGCATCGTTAAGTTCACCAGTACGTTCACCAAACCGTTCGTTTGGCTGTTGTCGGCTTCGACCAATATTCTGACGAAGCTGACCGGCCAGAAGGTCAAGCGGGAAGAGGATAATATGACCCGGGAAGAAATGCTCCAGGTCATCGAAACCTCCCGCAAGACGGGGCTGATCCGGCCGGATGAGTATCAAATGCTGGAAGGGATCATCACCTTCAACGATAAGATGGCCCGGGAAGTGATGGTGCCCCGGACGGACGCCTTCATGATCGACATTCAGGATAACGACCAGGAAAATATCGATGATATTCTGTCCCAACCGTTCTCCCGGGTCCCGGTGTACCGGGGCGACAAGGATGAGGTCGTCGGGATCGTCCACATCAAGCGCCTGCTGAAGCGGGCCCGGGCTGTGGGCTTCGATCACTTGCAGATCGCGGACGTGATGTCCGAACCGCTCTTCGTGCCAGAAACCATCACTATTGATGAACTGCTGCGCGAGATGCAGAAGACCCAGCAGCAAATGGCCATTCTGCTGGATGAGTACGGCGGCGTGGTGGGCTTAGCCACCATTGAGGACTTGCTGGAAGAAATCGTCGGCGATATCGACGACGAATCCGATCACGTGACCACGCTGTACCACAAGGTCAATGACTATGAGTTCGTTGTTTCTGGGAAAATGACCATCACTGATTTCAACGATGAATTCGGGTTGGACTTGTCGGCGGATGACGTCGATACCATCGCCGGGTACGTGGTCACGGAATTGGGGAGTATCCCCACCAACGGCCATCCGATGACACTGGATATCGGCTACGGTTTGCAGCTGGTCACGGGTCATATGGACGGGTCGCGGCTGGAAACAGTTTACCTGCGCCTGCCCCAACGCTCAGCCGCTGCTGTTGCCGCTCAAGAGGAAGCCAAGACCAATGATCCGCAGCACATGTCGGTGAATGCCGGATAATTTCATTTTGTGCTAAAATAGGCGTTACAGCCGCAGAGGCTGTAGCGCCATTGCTTTGTTTTCAAGAATTCGAGGAGGACCATTATGCGCGGGACCGTCTGGTAACGGCCTTTATTCTCATTGTCAGGCACTTAAGCAGAGAATAAAGGAGACAACCAATTATGATTGATACATTAACCAAGAAGGATCTGGACCAGGCCATTGCCAAGCGCCGGACCTTCGCTATTATTTCCCACCCAGACGCCGGGAAGACGACGATCACTGAACAGATGCTGTTGTTCGGCGGGGTGATTCGCTCGGCCGGGACCGTTAAGGGTAAAAAGAGCGGCCAGTACGCCACCAGTGACTGGATGGAAATCGAAAAGAAGCGGGGCATCTCGGTGACCAGTTCCGTGATGCAGTTTGATTACGCCGGCAAGCGGGTCAACATTCTGGACACCCCGGGGCATGAGGACTTCTCGGAAGATACCTACCGGACCTTGATGGCGGTGGATGCCGCGGTCATGGTCATCGACACGGCTAAAGGGGTCGAGCCCCAGACCAAGAAGCTGTTCCAGGTCGTGAAAAAACGGGGGATTCCCATTTTTACCTTCATGAACAAGCTGGACCGGGATGGTCGGGAACCGTTGGATCTGATCGCGGAGCTGGAAGACCTGCTGCACATTGAGGGCTACGCCATGGACTGGCCCATCGGGATGGGCAAGGGGCTCAAAGGCATCTACGATCGGCAAAACAAGCGAATCGAGCTGTACCGCTCCGAAGCCAAGGGCGAGAACTTTATCCCGCTGAATGCGGACGGCACCATTGATCCCAGTAATCCCTTGACTGAAGAGGGCGAGTACCAGGATACCTTGGGCGATATTGACCTGCTGAATGAAGCTGGAAATAAATTCGACTTGGCGAAGATCGCCAAGGGTGAACAGACGCCGGTGTTTTTCGGGTCGGCGCTGACCAACTTTGGGGTCAAGACGTTCCTGGACAGCTTTTTGAGCATGGCGCCAGGACCCAGTGCCCATGAGACCGTGGACGGTGATAAAATCCAGCCGGATTCCGATGACTTTTCCGGCTTCGTCTTCAAGATTCAGGCCAACATGAACCCCAACCACCGGGACCGGATCGCCTTTGTTCGGGTGACCTCCGGCGCCTTCGAGAAGGGCATGGACGTCACCCTGGCCCGGACCGGCAAGACGCTGCGGCTGAACAATGCCACCGAATTCATGTCCGATGAACGGGAACAGGTCAGCCAGGCCGTGGCCGGGGATATCGTTGGTCTGTACGACACCGGCAACTTCGCCATTGGTGATAGTATTTATACCGGCAAGACGAAGGTTCAATTCCCTAAGCTGCCTCAATTCACCCCGGAACTCTTTGTCCGGGTGACGCCGAAGAACGTGATGAAACAGAAGTCCTTCCATAAAGGCATGAAGCAGCTGGTCCAAGAGGGGGCCATTCAGCTGTATCGGACCTATAACACCGAGGATTATGTCCTGGGGGCGGTCGGTCAGCTGCAATTCGAAGTCTTCCAGTATCGGATGCTCCACGAATACAATTCTGAGGTTGAAATGACCCCGATCGGTTCTCGGACGGCCCGGTGGATCGATCCAGAACAACTGGATCCGAGCATGGCCTCGTCCCGGAACCTGCTGGTCAAAGATTTGGCAGGCAATCCGCTGTTCCTCTTCGAGAACCGCTTTGCCGAGAATTGGTTCCACGATAAGTACCCGGACGTGAAGCTGACCGCCAAGTTCGAGATGGATTAATCTACCAGGCGGCGCGCAGGCCGCCCGGTATGCTAAGATAACTATAAGAATACCACGCTTTGCCCACCGGCAGGGCGTGTTTTTAGATACTGAAAGTGGGAAAGGTGGGGTTTCCGTGATTCAACGGGTAGGTATTTTTTACAATGACCAAGCCGGTCACAGCCAATCGGCTCGGCTGGCCAGACAGTTCGCGGCCAAAGCGGCCAAACAAGGCATCCAGTCCGCCTATATCACCGCGCCCAGCGTGGATGAGGCGATCACGGCGGTGGCTAAGGCGGCGCACAGGTATGACGCGCTGGTGGCGATCGGCGGCGACGGCACGCTGAACTTGGTGGCGACGGCCTTTCTGCGCGCTAAAAAGACCGTGCCGCTGGGAATTATCCCGGGCGGCACGGTGAATAACTTAGCCCATCAGCTGAATATTCCGCCGCTGCCCTTGATCGCGATTGATCGACTGGTCACGGCGATGACCCAGGATCATACCGTCAGTATCGGCATCGGCCAATGCGGCGACCACGCCTTCGTCAGTTCGCTGGTCTTTGGGGCGTTGGCCGATATTTCGAACCAAGTGCGGCAACAGGAGAAGCGCAAGTTCGGGCCCATCGTCTATTTAGCGAAGGGGGTGCAGCTGCTGGTGACGAATCGCTCGTATCGGATCGAAATGATCCATGACGGCGGCAGTGAGACGTCGCGGATTTGGACCGGTTTGGTGACGACCACGAACGGGGTCGGCCGAGTGCAGTATATCCCCGACGATGAGTCCGACTTGCTGCACGTCTCGCTGCTCCATCATTTCCGCTGGAACGAGACGCTGACATACTTGCGCTACTTCCTCAGCGGCCACTTCGATCAGATGAAGGGTGTGACCTATTTCACCACGGAAAAGCTACGGTTGGTGCCGGTGAATGCGAAGCACACGATTCGGCTGCGGCTGGACGGGGACAAGGGACCGGCGCTGCCGATGACCATTCGCTGGCGGCCGCGGTATTTGCCGGTGCTGTTACCGAAGGAGGGGAAGTAGAGCATGACAGTGATTATTCTGGCGGCGGTCTTGTTTACGATCCTGCTGGGCTATCTGGGTCTGCACCAGCAGCACCCGAAGTGGCCAAGGATCGCGGGACTTTTGCTGCTGCTGGAAGCGGCGTTTTTCCTTTATCTGGTCTTTGACCGGTCGTGTTAGTAAACTTCTGCGTCTGATAGCGGACGGATTTCTCCGAGACGCGGCAGGTCCCGATGCCGAATAAAAAGTTTCACTTCGCCTGTTTCGTCGTCTACTTCCGCAAAAACTGGGATACTTTTGCTCATCAACCCATTGCCGATCACCGTCACAGGCCCGCCGCCATAGGCTGGAGTCCGCGTATTATAATACTTTTTAGCCATCACTGGTTCGCTCCTTTCTCAATATACTTGGAGTATAGAGCAGTCGGCAGGAAAAGGCTATCAAAGCAGTACACAAAAACACCGAGTCGCCGCTTGTGCGGGACTCGGTGTTTTATTTAAGCTATGGACACAACTTACTCTTGCCCAGTTGCCTTCTTGACCATCTCGGCGACTTCCTCGTTGGAGGTCATCTCGTTGACTGCCTTGTCAGCTAACTTCTTCATATCCTTAGTGTCCAGCCGCTTCATCAAGCTGCGGACCTTGAGGATACTGGTGGCGGACATGGAATATTCATCCAAGCCCATCCCCAGCAAGAGGGGAACCATGATCGGGTCGCCAGCGGCTTCCCCACACATACCAGCCCATTTGCCTTCCTTGTGCGCAGACTCAATCGTATGCTTGACTAAGCGCAGGATGGACGGGTTATAAGGTTGATACAGGTAGGAAACGTGCTCGTTGCCCCGGTCAGCGGCCATGGAGTATTGAATCAGGTCGTTGGTACCGATGGAGAAGAAGTCGACTTCCTTGGCGAATTGATCGGCCAGAACAGCGGCAGCCGGGATTTCGATCATGATACCAGTTTGGATATCATCAGAAACCTTGGTGCCAGCGTCTTCCAACTTCTTCTTTTCTTCCAAGTAGATCTTCTTCGCCTGCCGGAATTCATCCAGCGTGGCGACCATCGGGAACATGATCCGCAGCTTGCCGAAGGCGGAAGCCCGCAGCAAAGCCCGTAATTGGGTGCGGAAGATGTCTTGGCGATCCAGAGAGATCCGGATAGCCCGGTAACCCAGGAACGGATTCATTTCGTGCGGTAACGGCATGTAGGGCAGGTGCTTGTCGCCGCCGATGTCCATGGTACGAACAACGACCGGCTTGCCCTTCATGTCTTCCAGTACGGACTTGTACGCTTCGAACTGGGCGTCTTCAGTGGGCATCTCGTCGGAGTCCATGTATAAGAACTCGGTTCGATACAACCCGACTGCTTCGCCGCCGTTGGCGTTCACGGCCGCCATATCCTTCGGCGTACCAATGTTGGCCCCAACAGTATATTGCTTGCCGTCAGCGGTGACAGAAGGCTGATCCTTCAGCTTCTCCCATTCCGCCTTTTGTGCGGCAAACTTCTCAGCGGCGTCCTTGTACTGGCTGATTTGATCAGCAGAAGGATCGATCACGATATCGCCAGTCAGACCATCGGCAATGACCATGTCATTGTCCTTGATGTCCTTCGTGACGGATTCTGCACCAACAATGGCGGGAATCTCAAGCGACCGGGCCATGATAGCCGAGTGGGCCGTCCGGCCGCCGATATCGGTGACGAATCCTTTAACGAATTTCTTGTTCAATTGCGCCGTATCACTGGGCGCCAGGTCGTGGGCCACAATGACGACTTCATGGTCGATCAATGCCGGGTTGGGCAGGGTGACACCCAGCAGGTGACTCATCACCCGCTTTGTGACATCCCGCACGTCAGCGGCACGTTCTTGCATGTACTTGTTGTCCGTCATGGCTTCGAAGGTGCTGATGAACTGATCCGATACAGCAGATAATGCCGCTTCTGCATTGATTTTATCGTCCTTGATTTTGGACTTGATTGCACCGATATAATCAGGATCGGCCAGGATCATCATGTGTGCTTCGAAGACTTGTGCCTCGTCTGCACCCAAAGTTTCCTTGGCCTTGTCCCGAATAATCTTTAATTCTGCAGTTGATTTATCAAGTGCATCTTGTAAGCGGCTAACCTCTGTATCAGGATCGCTGATCGTCTTCTTGTCGAACGACAGATCCGGCTCTACCAACAGGTAGGCGGGCGCGACGGCAATCCCGTCACTGGCGGCAATCCCTTTGAGGTGCTTACTCATTATTCAGCGAGTCCTTCCTTCTTCATCGTGTCGGCTACGGCAGTGATGGCATCCTTTTCATCCGCGCCTTCGGCAGAAATGGTCACATCAGCCCCTTGGCCAACGCCCAGGGACATAACGCCCATGATCGACTTCAGGTTCACTGACTTGCCCTTGTATTCCAAGTTGATGTCAGAGTCGTACTTGCTTGCTGTTTGGACCAGCAGCGTAGCGGGACGAGCGTGGATACCTGTGTCAGCAATGATGTGAAAATCGCGTTTTTCCATGATTCATATCTCCTTTTGATCAGTTAATTAACCACGTCAGGTGGTCGGGAAATGGCACGGCGAAAGCCCTACATTTCATCTTTCAGAGTACCATTTTTTCAGTAGTGATACAACCTTCAAGCCCCGTAAAAAGTACGATGGCTGTTAGTGTTTACCGCTTTCATGGAACTGGTAAACGATGGTGCCGCCGCGCTGGGCGGTGCCCACAATCTCGTTGCGCTGGGGAAAATCGGTCCAGACCTTTCGAAACGCGAAGAAGTTCTCCGGTTTAATGGTGATCTCGCTGATCTTCCCGGCCACCAGCTGTTGCAGCGCTTGTTGGTAGTCAGGCATGAGCCCCACAGCCTCCTTTCTGTTAGAAACATTGATCCGCTTCCTATTATACCCCCTCACAGCACAGTGCATTAAAAAGCCGCGAAAAATCGGCGATTTGCCCCAAGCATTAGCACTTGCATCAAGAGAGTGCTAGTTGTATGATAATAAGCGTAGGTCGAAAGCAAGTTTCGGCCAGTGAAGAAAGGTGGCAAGCGTATGCTGTGTGACAACTGTCATAAGAATGAAGCCACGATCCATCTGTACACCAGCGTTAATGGCCAGCGCAAGGAAATCAATCTTTGCCAAGACTGCTATCAACTGCTGAAGAACCAGGCACAGAATGGCACTCGTGACGCCGGCCCGAATGATCCATTCGGGTTTAGCAGCTTAAACGATATTTTCCAAGCCATGAATCCAGCCGCCCAAAACCAAGCAAACGAGAACTTCCAACAACAGCGTCCCCAGACCCAAGCTGGTGGTCGAGGCGGGCGCGGCAACGGCGGTGGTCTGCTCGGACAATTCGGGGTTGACCTGACTGCCGAAGCCAAGAATGGCCAGATCGATCCAGTGATCGGCCGGGATAAGGAAATTGCCCGGGTGATTGAGATCCTCAATCGCCGGACCAAGAACAATCCTGTCCTGATTGGTGAGGCCGGGGTCGGTAAAACGGCCGTGGTGGAAGGCTTAGCTCAGAAGATCGTCGATGGCGATGTGCCCGCTAAGCTGCAAAACAAGCGCGTGATTCGCTTGGACGTTGTTTCTCTGGTGCAAGGCACCGGGATCCGCGGCCAATTCGAACAACGCATGACCCAGTTAATGGAAGAATTAAAGAAGAATAAAGACATCATCCTGTTCATCGACGAGATCCATGAGATCGTCGGGGCGGGCAACGCGGAAGGCGGTATGGACGCCGGTAACGTCTTGAAGCCAGCGTTGGCCCGGGGTGAACTGCAGCTGGTCGGTGCAACGACCAGTGACGAGTATCGGACGATCGAGAAGGATTCTGCTCTGGCTCGCCGGTTACAGCCCATCCAAGTGGATGAACCGAGTGTCAAGGAAACCATCAAGATCCTGCAGGGCATTCAGAAGCGGTACGAGGATTATCACCACGTGCACTACACGGCGGAAGCCATCAAGGCAGCCGCGGAGTTGAGCAGCCGGTATATCCAAGATCGGTTCCTGCCAGACAAGGCGATTGACTTGTTGGATGAGTCTGGTTCCCGCAAGAATTTGACCTTGACTGTTGTTGATCCCGAGACGATCCAAGAAAAGATCGACGCCGCGGAGAAAGAAAAGCAGGCCGCCCTCAAGCAGGAAGACTACGAGAAGGCCGCTTATTACCGTGACCAGATCGACAAGCTCGGGGATATGAAGAAGAAGGATACCATTGATCCCAAGAACGAGCCGACCGTGACCGAAAAGGACATGGAAAACATCGTTGAAGAGAAGACTGGTATCCCCGTCGGCCAGATCAAGGATCAGGAACAGCATCAGCTGGTCAACCTGGCCCCTGAATTGGAGAAGCACATCATCGGCCAGAACAAGGCCGTGGAAGATGTGGCCCGCGCCATTCGGCGCAACCGGGTCGGCTTCAACAAGTCCGGCCGGCCAATTGGTTCCTTCCTGTTCGTTGGCCCCACTGGGGTCGGTAAGACGGAATTGGCCAAGCAATTGGCTAAGCAGCTCTTCGGTTCCGAGGATTCGATGATTCGCTTTGACATGAGTGAGTACATGGAGAAGTTCAGCGTCTCCAAGCTGATCGGTTCGCCTCCGGGTTATGTCGGCTACGAAGAGGCTGGTCAGTTGACTGAGCAGGTACGGCGTCATCCGTACAGCTTGATCCTGCTGGATGAAATCGAAAAGGCGCACCCGGACGTGATGCACATGTTCCTGCAGATTTTGGATGACGGCCGGTTGACCGACAGCCAAGGCCGCACGGTCAGCTTCAAGGACACCATCATCATCATGACGTCCAATGCCGGCCAAGCAAACCAAGAAGCCAATGTTGGTTTCGCGGCAGAAGCATCGGGCAAGACGCATTCTGTCCTGGGCTCTTTGAAAGATTACTTCCAACCGGAATTCCTGAATCGGTTCGATGGCATCATCGAGTTCAACTCCTTGACTAAGGATAATCTGATGAAGATCGTATCCTTGATGATTGCAGATACCAACAGTATGATTGCGGATCAAGGGTTGCACATCCATGTCACTGAACCTGTGAAGGAAAGACTAGTGGATCTGGGCTATGATCCGTCCATGGGCGCGCGGCCGTTACGCCGGGTGATTCAGGAACAGATCGAAGACCGGGTTGCTGACTACTATCTGGCCCATCCGGATGTTAAGGAATTGGAAGCGCGGATGAGTGACGGCGAAATCACCATCAGCGGCGACAGTCCTGCAGCAGCCGTGGATGCCAAAGCGGATTCTGCTAAAAAGTAATTAATGTAATTGAAGTACCTTGATAAAACGACCATCTCCGGCCCAATCGCTGGAGATGGCCGTTTTGTTCTCTTCCGGCGGTATTTGGTGTAACATGATGAGTATCACGACCGCTTGGGGGAAACGCACGAAAACCACGGTGTTTTCGTGTTTCTTGGTTTCCCCATGCGCGTTTTTCTTCTATAATAGATTTGTGAACGGAGTTTCTTGGATAGGGGTGGAAAAGCAATGCGTCTCATTGATATCACCAATAGTTATTCCCATCTGGTAGCGCAACAGCTATCAGCGACCGATGCCCAATTCGTGAAGGTGTACTCACTGGGGCCGACGACGGTCGTATATACCCAGGCGCCGGCACATCAGGAAATATTGCTGACGAATGAGCGGCGCAATATTTTGGACGCCGAAATCGATTATGTCTTAGATAAATTGTGCAAGGCGAAGCAGAACGAAGTTGATCTGGTCCGTGGTCATCATTTGGCGGAAGTATCGATTCCCATGGATATGCGCCGAACAGAAATCAGTTAGGTGTTATTCTGGCAATGAGCGGAGGGGACACAGCGGTGACAGAAGTCGATCATCCTGAACGGATACCGGCACGCCGGGAGTCGCCGTTGAACGTGGCACCGGTGCGGATTATTGTACGTTATTTATCGGTACTAGGCGACCGCTTGTTAAAAGATACCCAGGTTTCTGGCCCGGCCCATAGCCATCTTGATTTACCCTGGCGGGTGATTCAGGGATACAAACTGATTCGGGTGGAAAATTACTCGGAAATTTTCCAACCAGTACCGGACGGGATCCGCATGATTTATACGGCCCAGCAGGCGGCACCGGTGGTGGTGTACCACAAAAACGCCGAGGGCAACTTGCTGGTCCCGCCCCAGTATGTGTCCGGCGATTTGAATGCGCCGTATCATTTGACACCGCTGCCGGGCAATCCGTTTCCAATCATCAAAACACCCGACGCGAGTGCCGGGGTGTTTACCACCAAAAGCAAAGTTGCCCAGTATGTTTATGACACGCTGCAGCTCATGCGGCTGCCGGTGGACAAACAATTGCTGATGAAGATGGATATGGCGGTGTACCCGTTTGCCGATCCGCTGGCGCCGAAACCGCTGGCGGCGGCGCTGCCCGCCGGGTCGACTTGGCCGGTGTATCGGGCGGTAGTCGATCGGATCAGCCGCACTCAATGGTACGATTTGGGCGGCGGTATTTGGGTCAAACGCTCAGAGCGGATGACGCTGCTAGGCCGGCCGATTTTAACTACGCCGCCGCAGTTGACCGCTTTTGCCCACCGGGCAGAGGTCGTCAGCCATACGGCGCAGCAGGTGCCGGTCTTCGATTTCCCGCACTTCGGGCAGGCCGCGAACACTGTGGCCTCGGGCAGTATCGTGACGACCACCGGTATTTTAGCCGATGATCAGGGCCGCCAGTGGGTTCAATTGGATACGCGGTGTTTTATCTCCCGCTGGGATCTGCTGTTACTGGATTAAGAATTTCCCTGCTGTCTATGACAGTGGGGATTTTTTTTCGTCTCGGGGCAAATATTTTATTCCTTTTTTCTCGGCTATTATGTTATCCTTATGGTAATGATAAGACATAGAATGTTTGCTTGAGAAAAGAGGTTATCATCATGCCTAATGTCGCTGATTTATTCCTGGATAAGACCGCCAATGACAAGCTGCACTTGTATACGGCAGTGCGGCAGGCGTCCCCGGGAGTCTACACCGTCCGGGCACTGGATGCTGAATATGGCGATTACGGCGTCACCCGGCTGCGGTCCCTGGTACACCTGATCAGTACCGACCTGGCTACTGTGGAGCCGAATATGGCGGCTTTCGTTGATGCTAATGGCGACGTGGCAGTCGATGACCGGCTGCCGGCGGCGGAGGTGTATTTCCAATATTTGATCAGTGACAGTCTGGCGATGCAGGCGATGGCGTATATGCTGCATCACCCGGCGGGAACGATCGAAGAGTTCAGCCAATCGGTGTACCTGTCCACGATGACGGTCATTCGCCGCTTGAAGCCGCTGGTGGATTATTTGAATGAACAGTACGGTATTCGGATCAACGTACGCCAGCTGACGTTTGTCGGCAGCGAGCCTTTGGTCCGGTACATGATTTTTAACTTATTAGTGGATGTGGGGCTGTGTTCCGCTAAGGACTATGCCGTGCGCTACCCGGAACTGCTGCCGGTGGTGGACCGTCTGGGCCATTACTTCAATGCTAATGCCGGTCCAATCGTGATCAAGGAACGGCTGCTGGTCGTGTTGGGCGTAGGACTGGAGCGGGCTCGGCACGGCTTTGCCGTCGAGGATACGACGATCCCGGACTTGTGGTTCCGTCTGCCGGAAAAACAAATGATCGCGGATGTTTTTGCTGCCCGGCATATCCCGAATATTGAAGCGGAAGTGGCTTTTGCGGGGTTCGCGCTGTTTTCCGGTCCGGTGGTGCTGGCCACCAGCGACCGCATCCATTCCCTGGTTTGTGCCCGGCTGGCTCAGGAAGCGGATCCGTGGGCCAAGTTAACGGACGAATTGGCGGAAACGCTGGCCAACAAGATGGGCGGGGAACCGACCCATGAGCGCTGGACGGTATTGCTGGCGAATACGTATTTGATGCTGATTCCCATCTTTTATTTCCAGCAGCCCTTACCGGTGCTGTTCCCGCTGATTCGGATGCAGCTGACCCCGAATAACCGCCACTACCAAGAACTGCGCCGGTCGATTCGGGCCTTTTGGGAAAAGGTGGCGCGGCGCAAGGACTGCTACTGGCTGCACCACACGGTTGACCAGCTGACGAATCTGTTGACCTATTTGTTCTGGCCGGCTTATCGGGCCCATTACACGACCCATCATCTCCGGGTCAGTTTACGGATGGGGCTGAGTTACCACTTGCAGCAGCCGGTGCGGAATTTACTGGAACACATTCCGCTGGTGGATATGATCCCGTATAACCCGGCCGATCCGCCGGATTTATTGATCGTGTCCGCGCCGCGATACGTGCCTAAAGACTGGCATGGTCATGTGTATCATTTCGGCCTGGCCTCCGCGTCCAGCGATACCCAGCAGCTGTAGGAATTGATCAATCAGGCTTACGGGGAGAAAAATGCAGTAGACTAATTTAATGGGAACTGCCTTGCTTTGCCGGCGGA
Source organism: Schleiferilactobacillus harbinensis DSM 16991 (assembly GCF_000425885.1). Taxonomy (GTDB): domain Bacteria; phylum Bacillota; class Bacilli; order Lactobacillales; family Lactobacillaceae; genus Schleiferilactobacillus; species Schleiferilactobacillus harbinensis. Next base: position 122,765 of record NZ_AUEH01000002.1, on the reverse strand, counting down.
TTTTGCTACACTAGGGAAAAAGCAGGGAGCAGGTGGTTCGGTGGATGATGAACTCACGTGGCGCAGCGGGTTTAAGGATGTGCTGCCCACGGTTTTTGGTTACATAGGAATCGGTCTGGCCTTCGGGATTATTGCGAAGACCAGCCGTTTTTCTGTTTTGGCAGCGGTGCTCATGTCGCTCATCGTGTACGGCGGCTCCGCCCAATTTGTGATGGTCAGTATGCTCGCTGTGCACAGTCCGCTGGGGGCGGTGGTCCTGTCCTCAGCCCTGATCAATGCGCGGATGGGCTTGATGAGTATGACCGTGGCGCCATTATTACAGCGGGAAAGTTTATTCCAGAACATCACCGCGGGGTCATTGCTGACGGATGAGACCTTTGCGCTGACGATGAATAAGCTGAACCATGCTGGCCGCACCCTGCACAGCAGCTGGCTGCACGCGGCGAATTTGGCGGCCTATTTAGTTTGGGCGCTGGCGACGCTGGTCGGTGCCATGGCCGGCCAGCTGATTCCGGACCCGGATGTTCTCGGACTGGATTTTGCCGTCGTGGCGATGTTCATTGGTCTATTGTATTTGCAGGTGATCACGGACCGGACCCACCCGCTGGTGAAGCAGGTCGGTATCGCCGTATTTGTGGCGGTGCTGATGGTCATTCTGATGCGCTTCATGGCCGGCAACTTGGCGATTTTAGCGGCCACCGTACTCGGCTGTCTGTTTGGAATGGCGGTGAGCCGGCATGACTGAGTATGTTTTAGCAGCCATTATTTTAAGCGGCCTGGCGACCTGGCTGATTCGCGTGGTGCCATTCATTTTGGTCAAACGGTTTACGCTGCCGGCCTGGCTGGTGGAATTTTTAAGCTTTGTTCCCGTGGCGATATTGACGGCAATTTATGTGGAAAGCCTGCTCACGTATCGGCCGGGACAGTGGCCAGGGGTGAACATCGCCAATTTATTAGCGTCGCTGCCCACCTTTTTGGCGGCCGTTATTTCGAAAAATCTGCTGGTGATCGTTATTGTTGGGATCGCGTCGATGGCGGTGATTCGGCTGCTGGGCTGGGCATAAATTTTTTTGAAGCGCGGGTCTGCCTCTTGCATTTTTAAGTTTACAGTTGTAAACTAATTGGTGTTGAGAGTTTACATTTGTAACCAAGGAAGGAAGAAACCCATGATTGACGAACAACAAGTCGCGATTACTGATTCTGAATGGGAATTAATGCGGGCGGTCTGGACCTTGAAACGCGTGTCCAGCCGGCAATTGATCACCATTATGGAAGAAGAACGGCAGTGGGCGGATTCTACGACGAAGACGCTGCTCCGCCGCCTGATCAAGAAGGGCGCTATTACCCCAGTGGGCGATGCCCGGCCCTATGATTACGTCCCGGCGGTGCAGGAGCAAGCGTCCATGGATGCCGCCGCGGTGCGGCTGTTTGACCAGATGTGTGCCATGCGCGCCGGCAGCGCGGTGGCGGCGGTGATCAACAGTCGCGAATTGTCCCAGGCGGATATTGCCCAGCTGCAGCAGATTTTACAAGAAAAAGCGAAAACCGCGCCGCAGATGGTGGCCTGCAACTGTCTGCCGGCGGGGATGGGCGAGAATTGTATGAGTGAAGGAGACGATGTTGATGGCCAACGATGACAAGATGACGCATAAGGATCATGACATGTCTGGGATGGATCACTCGCAAATGACGCACCAAGAGATGGACCACAGTAAGATGGACCACGCGCACATGAGTCATGATGAGATGGCGAAGATGGATCATCACGGTATGGCGCACAGCAAGATGACTCATGAGACGGCCGGCATGGATCATAGCCAGATGTCCGGCATGGACCACAGCCATATGGATCACGGCGATATGGACATGGGCGGCCACGACATGATGATGCACGGCGGCCAAATGATGCATATGGGCAACCTGAAGCAGAAGTTTTGGGTCTCGGTGGTATTGTCCCTGCCGGTGCTGCTGCTGGCACCGATCATGGGTCTGAACCGACCAGTTTTTAATTTCAATTCCATCGTCCAAGATTGGGTCGTCGTCTTGTTTGACACGATCATCTTCTTCTATGGCGGGAAAGTCTTCCTGCAAGGGGCGAAGGCCGAATTGCAGAGCAAGGAACCGGCCATGATGACCTTGATCGCCATGGGCATCACCGTGTCTTATGTATACAGCCTCTATGCCTTCATCGCCAACAACTTCTTGCATCCCCAGACCATGGTCATGGATTTCTCGTTTGAACTGGCGACCTTGATCCTGATCATGCTGCTGGGTCATTGGATCGAAATGAACGCGGTGATGGGCGCCGGCGACGCGCTGCAGAAGATGGCGGCCTTGCTGCCGAAGACGGCGCACCGGGTGACGGCGGACGGTCGGACCGAGGACGTGCCGGTCAGCCAGCTGCAAGTCGGCGAGTCCTTCCAAGTTCGGGCCGGCGAGAGTATTCCGGCCGACGGGACGATCACGGCGGGCACATCCACGGTGAATGAATCCCTGGTTACCGGGGAATCCGCCGCTGTCGCGAAAAAGAGCGGCGATAGGGTGATCGGCGGGGCGACCAACAACGATGGCACCCTGACCGTCGCCATCACGGGGACTGGTAAATCCGGCTACCTGGCGCAAGTCATGCAGCTGGTGCAAAGTGCCCAGCAGGCCAAGTCCAATGCCGAAAGCAAAGCGGACACTGTGGCCAAGTACCTGTTCTATGCGGCCTTGTCCGTGGGCATCATTGCCTTCTTCGCTTGGCTGCCCCAGGGGCTGGACACTGCCTTTGCGCGGATGGTCACTGTCTTCATCATTGCCTGCCCCCATGCCTTAGGGTTGGCCATCCCGCTGGTCGTGGCGCGGTCAACGGCGATCGGGGCCCAAAACGGACTGCTGATCCGCAACCGGCAAGCGATTGAGGCCAGCACCCAGATCAGTCATGTGCTGCTGGATAAGACCGGCACCTTGACGGAGGGCAAGTTCACTGTGAACGCGCTGGTCCCGGCGGGTGATACGGATAAAGATACGTTGTTGCGCCGGTTAGCGGCTCTTGAAAGCAACTCGACCCACCCGTTGGCCCAGGCCATTCTATCGGCGGCGAAAGCGGCCAAGGTCGATTTCACACCGGCCAAGAATACGCAGAACCTGCCCGGGGTGGGGATTAAGGGAACAATTGACGGCACTGAATACACCATCGTCAATGCCAAGTACTTAACGTCTCAGCACATCGCCTTTGATGAACAGATTTCTGACGAGTGGGCCGGCAAGGGCAACTCTGTCAGCTTCCTGCTCCAGGGCGAAACCGTCCAAGGGCTGGTGGCTGAAGGGGATACGATCAAAGCCGGCGCCAAGCACTTGATTACTGGTTTGCAAAAGCGGGGTATTACCCCGGTGATGCTCACCGGCGATAACCCCAAGGCGGCGGCCCACGTAGCCAACCTGTTGGGGCTGACCGAGTTTCACGGCGGTCTGCTGCCGGATGACAAGCAGAAAATGGTCGGCCAGTATCAAGCCGACGGCCACCACGTGATCATGGTCGGCGACGGCGTTAACGATGCGCCCAGTCTGGCCAAGGCGGATATCGGCATCGCCATTGGGGCGGGGACCGATGTGGCAATTGACTCCGCCGATGTTGTGCTGGTAAAATCCGATCCCCAGGATATTCTTCACTTCTTGGATCTGGCCCGGATCACCAACCGGAAGATGGTCCAGAACCTCTGGTGGGGCGCTGGCTACAACATTCTGGCAATTCCGCTGGCAGCGGGGATCCTGGCCTTTGCCGGGATCATCCTTGATCCGGCAGTCGGCGCGATTCTGATGTCCCTGTCCACCGTCATCGTGGCGTTGAACGCCATGGGGTTGACGGCGGCGAAGATCAAAGAATAGATTGACCGGGTAAGCCAAGCGGCACTGTACAGATCAAATTCTGCGCGGTGCCGTTTTTGTGTAGTTTTTGGCGATTTCCTAAATTAACATCATCGTTTTCCTATCGTTTCTCATCGTTTGGCGGTACAATTCCATTAAGCAGTGTAATCGGATGCAAAGGGGAGGCAAACGACAATGATTCTCGATATTAATGAGCTGTCCTTTGGCTGGCGCAAACAACCCGTGTTCAATCAAGCTAATTTGCAATTAAAGGAACCCGGCCTTTATGGCTTAGTGGCACCCAATGGTTCCGGCAAGTCCACCTTGCTGAATCTCATCACTAATTTGCTGAAACCACAGAGTGGGACGATCAAAATCATGGATGCGCCCAATTCGACCCGCCAGGTTTTTGAACAAGTGGCTTTCTTACAGGACAATTCGGTATTGTACCCATATCTAACAGGCCGGGAGCATCTGATTTTTGTCGCCCAGATGCATCAGCTGCCGATTCAAGCCATCCAGCCGATTGCTGACGAACTGGAAATGACTGATTATTTGGCCCGGAAGACGCAGAAGTATTCGCTGGGGATGAAGCAGCGCTTGCTGCTGGCCATGGCGCTCTTGGTGAAGCGGCCGCTGATGCTGCTGGATGAACCGTTGAACGGATTGGATCCGACGAGTTTGCAGATCGTTCGCGAGGCCTTGATTAGTACAAAGGAAGCCGGTCAGACAGCGCTGATTTCGTCCCATAATCTGGATGAGCTGATGCGGGTCACTCAGGATGTCTTCTTCATCGTCGACCAGCACATTGAGTTCTACCACTTGGATGCGGGCGACACTGCGGAGGCGCGGTACAACGACTTGTACGTGAAAAAGCGATGATGCGGGTGGTCCGATTCGAGTTGCGCCGACTCTGGCGCAGTTATTTAGCGGGCGGGTTGCTGCTGCTGACGGTGTTGCTGACGGCGCTCTTTTTCTGGTTCGCCCAAGTGGGAGTCGGTCAATATCGCACCCAGTTGCTGCAGGATTTAGAAAGCAAGGACCAAAGTGTTGGTCAAGAAGTCAACGGGCTGCAATTTCAAATCAAACAAACCGACGATGCGGCAGTTAAGAAGGTGCTCCGCGCCCAATTGAACTTGACCAGCCGCACCGATGACGGTATCGTGGCGCAGATCAAAGCGGTGAAGCAGCGCAACAGCCCGGCCTTTATTGCTGGCGGGTTGCAAGTCAGCCGGTATGGGCCGCAATTCAATAAGACCGGCGCGGGCAATTCTGCTGGTTGGAGCGACCAGCAGCTGTTGCAGCAAAAGCAGCAGTATCAGACTCTGCAAAAAGAGCACCAGGCTTTCGAAAGTCCCACAGTGACCATGCAAGCGCCAGGATTGCTCGTCAACTGGCAGCGGCTGCTGGCGTCTCCCTTGACCTTGGTGCTGGTGATCCTGATCTTGTCCACCTTGTGGGTCACTGCGGTATTCACGGCCAACCGGCAATGGATGCAGCTCAATGTGCAGCCGGCGTGGCAGTGGTTAGCTGCCAATTGGGCGGTCATGAGCGGAATCTGGTTAATGATGCTGCTGATTGCCAATGGGTGCATGTTTTTATTTGCTCGCTTTTTGGGCTCCCCCTTGTTGAGCGGCACGATATCTTGGACTGCAGTATTACCCGGAAGCAAGCTGACCTATTGGCAGGCGTGGCTGTTGGCCCTTGGGCAGAGCTGGGTATCGTTTATTGGCGGTTATGGAGTATGGCTCGGACTGACCCAGTGGATTCAACGACGGAGGCGAGGATAATGCAGCATTTATGGCACTTTGAACTGCTGAAACGAAACCGCCGGTGGCCGGTGTGGTTAGTCGTGGGACTGGTGTTTTTGGGCTTGCTTGGTGGTTTTGGCGCGCTGCGCATCAAGCAATCCCGCTTCGTTGATGACTATGCGGTTACTTTGCGGCGCATGGCCAAATTTCCCGGTCAGAAAAAAATTACGACGCCGAATTAGCTGCCTTACACAAATCACCAGCCGCCTATCATCGCTGGTTCTATAATACGCTGCAGGTCCGAAAACAACGTGTCATGCCGACCCCGGCCATGACCGGGTCAAGTGTCAAATTGCCCAGCGGCCAGTCTGAATCAGTTGATCTGACGGACCAAGCCTATCAGTACATGAAAAAAAACAAGATCACGCCGATGTGGCCAGACAGCATGTTTTTAGTCAACACCGATATGGCTGCTGACAAGTCAGGCAACTTGCGCTACCTCAGTCAACGTTTCTACCAAACGGCTTGGTATTACGTTTGGGGTCTGATTCAGCAAAACATTCTTTATGTGTTACTCACTCTCGGCATTCTCATTACCGGACGGCAGTGGGCAAAAGAATTGGCGAATGGGGCGGTCCACGGGGAGTGGCTGACGCTACAGGGAATTTCCCCGGCCCGGCAAGTACTGAATCAGTTTGGCGTGATTGCCTATACGTTGGGCCAAATTGCCTATTTGCCGCTTCTCTTGGCCTTCATCGTGATTGCCTTCTGGCAAGGGCTTGGATCACTGGCGTATCCGGTGGTGGGCTATGGCAATAACGGGCTGGGCTTTGGCGCCCTACTGCTGCCATTACAGCAGTATCTTGGCGGCGCCCTGCTGCTGAGCATCGGCCTGATTATTTTTATTGCGACAACGAATCTGCTGCTGGCGGATTGGATTCGCAATTCTTGGATCGTGACGGCGTTGCAACTCGTTCTCCTGGGAATTACCTGGGTGGCACCGCCGATGCTCTCCTCACCGCTCACGTACTTTAAGCTGGATCCCATTCTGACGGGCGCATTGGCCCAGCAAGTGGACGATTCGGCCTTTACTGCCTGGCAAGGGTTCACGGTGCTGTTGACGGCCAGCGTGCTGCTATTGGTAATTTTGGCTGCTACCCGGTTGGTCCGAGGATGGCTGCGTCAACACCATGGCGTGACCGCTGCCGCCGCCAAGTAAAACATTTTCTCCACCTCCCTCCATTGAATAAGGTACAATGATTATATATCTGAGTTGAGGTGGCAAAATCGTGAAAGAACCGAGCAGTCGCAAAGAGGTTAAGGCCCAAGAGAATCAGGAAGAAAGCTGGGGCAAATGGTGGCTCCAGACCTTTGCCATGGCGCTGGTGTTTGTGGGAATCGTGACCCTGCTGTTCACCTTCGTTCTGGCCAACGACCAGGTCTCCGGACCGTCGATGCAGCCGACGTTTGAGGGCAATGACCGGGTGATCGCCCTGCGCCACGGGCACGTAGACCGCAACGACGTCGTCATCTTGAACGCGCCGGATGAACCGGGCGTGCTGTACATCAAGCGGGTGATCGGGCTGCCGGGAGAGACCGTGGAATCAAAAAATGATGTCATGTACATTAATGGCAAAAAAATCGCCCAGCCCTATCTCAAAAATTCCCTGATGAAGGGCGACGAGGCCCGGGGTGATCTGTACACCGACGACTTCACCTTGCAATCTAAGGGGTTAGGCAAAAAGGTGCCGGCGGATTCCTACTTCGTCATGGGGGATCACCGGGACGATTCCAAGGACAGCCGGATGTTCGGTTATGTCAAACGCAGCGCCATTGTCGGCGTCGTCAAGTTCCGGTATTGGCCGTTGAATCGGTTGAAGGGCTTCTAACCCAAGCAAATAGCGTCCAGCCATTGCGGTCTGGACGCTATTTCTTTAACTTGGGCGCTTGAACTGTGGCCTGGTCGTCGCCATAATAGCTGAGAAACGGGAACGTGATTTTGACGGTAGTGCCTTGGCCCGGAGTGGAAGTGACGGTCAGTTCGTGACCTAACCGCTCGGCCATCGTGTGGGCGAGATAGAGACCCAGACCAGTGGCTTGGGAGTTGACTTGGCGGCCGTTTTGGCCGGTGAAACCCTTTTGAAAGATCCGGGGCAAATCGGCGGGGTCGATTCCCACGCCAGTATCAGCGATGGCCAGCCAGGTAGCTGTCTTATCCTGCCCGGCGGTAATCGTGATCTTGCCGCCGGCCGGGGTGTACTGAACGCTGTTGGCGAGAATCTGGTTGATGATGAAAAGCAGCCATTTATCATCGGTGAGCACTTGGTAGTCCTCGTCAAACACCGAAAGTTGGAAGTGCTTGCTGAAGAAGCCGTTCATTTGGCTGCGCAGCGCGGTGGCGACGATTTCCCGCAGATTGTGGTCCCGCAGCAGGTAGTCATTGGCAAAACTGCTCAGCCGGGAATAATACAGCACTTCTTCCACGTAGTGATTGACCCGCTCCAGCTGGGTGGTCACGTCGTCATAGGTTTCTTCATCAACTTGGCCGGCCAATTGATCGCTGGTCAGCTGCAGCCCAGCCAGGGGCACCTTGATATCGTGAACCCAGCGGGTAATGAAGGCCAGCTGGTCTTCCTGTTGCTGCAGCAGCTGGTCCGTGGCTTCGCGATGCAGCTGCAAGATTCGGTTCACGTAATCTTGGGTATATTGCTGGGCTTCGTTTTGGGCGCCAGTCAGCGGCCAATTCAAAGCATCGGAGCCGGCGTCTTCCCGCTGCTGAATGCCGCGATACCAACGGGCACGGTAGAAATAAACGCCGACCATGAAAATAAAAAAGAAGACGGTCAGCAGAATGTCCAGATAGACTAAGGTCGGCCAGGACAGCAGCCGCTGGCCGGGGGCTAACCACAATAACAGATCGGCGACCAGCAGGCCGGCGATCCAGAATAGAATGTGGGGCAGATGGTCCTGCAGGTATTTGCGAACGTTCACGGAATCAGATACCCTTTCCCGACCTTGGTTTGGATCAAGGTCGCTAAGCCGGCATCACTGAGTTTCTTGCGCAGTCGATTGATATTCACGGTCAGGGTGTTGTCATCCACGAAGCGTTCGTCCTCCCACATGGCGCGGAGCAGACTGGCGCGGGGGACGAGTTGACCGTGCCGGCGAAGGAGATATTGCAATAATTTATACTCGTTTTTTGTTAAATCAACATTAGCACCGTTAACTTGTACGGATGAATCTTCCAAATTCAATACGACCCCGCCGTATTCCAAAGTCTTAGTGCTTTGGTTGCTATAATGATAAGTGCGGCGCAGCAGCGCATTGATTTTGGCCAGCAGCACCGATGCCGAGAAGGGTTTCTCCACGTAATCGTCCGCGCCGCTGTTCATGGCGGTGATCATGTCCATATTGCTGTTGCGGGATGAAATGAAGATCACTGGGACTTGGGAGTGGCTGCGGATTTGGCTGTTCCAATAGAAACCGTCATGGCCGCCGGGGAGATTGATGTCCATCAAGACCAGATCCGGCTGTTGACTGACAAAGGCCGCCAGTACATCGCTGAAGTCCGTGACGAGCAAGGGCTGCCAGCCGGCTTCCGTAACCGCCTGGGCGATGTGCCGACTGACGGTGGGGTCGTCTTCCACAATGAGAATTTTGAACACGGATGTTGCCTCCTTCTGTATACTGGTATTATCGTACCGATTCCGACTCTGAATGACAAGAAAGGATCACTGCTATGGCCCTGGTTACTGTTCAAGGTTTAACTAAGATTTTTGGCCACCGGCTCCATCCCGTGCGGGCGCTGAACGGTCTCTCGTTTGCGGTGGAAAAAGGGGAGTTCGTGGGGATCATGGGTCCGTCCGGGGCGGGCAAAACGACGCTGCTCAGTATTATTTCGACCATCGATGTCCCGACCCACGGCACGGTGACGGTGGCGAACACGAATGTGACCCGGCTGCGCGGGGACAAGCTGGCCGAATTCCGCCGCGCCAATCTCGGGTATGTGTTCCAGGACTTTAATCTGTTATCCGGGATGACGGTACGGGAGAATATCCTGCTCCCGCTGTCGATTGCCCGGCAGGGTGTCGCGGATGCCCAGGACCGGCTTGCGGCGGTATTGACAGTGACGGGGCTGACCAGTTTGGCCGAACGCTATCCCCAGGAGCTGTCGATTGGTCAGCAGCAGCGGGTGGCGGTGGCCCGGGCGCTGATCACCCAGCCAACCCTGGTTTTTGCGGATGAGCCGACGGGGTCGCTGGATTCGAAAGCAGCGACGGAGCTGCTGCGCTACCTGACCACCATCAATCAGCAGTGGCACACCACGATCATGATGGCGACCCATGACGCCTTCACGGCCAGTTATTGTTCGCGGGTCATTTTTATCAAAGACGGCACGCTTTTCGCGGAGATTCGCCGGTCCGGCGACCGCCAGGCCTTTTTTGATGCGATCATTGATATGCAGGCGACCATCGGTGGAGGGGGGCATTGGCATGACGTGGCGCACCAAGAGTAAGATAATCGGCCGAGTCCTGCACCACAATGTCCTGTTTTGGCTGGCGACGGTTTTCCTCGTCGCGGTTTTTTACATCATGATGTGCTGCTACGCCGTGGCGGCAAACTGGACGGCCACGAGTCAGAACGTCTTTTTGGTCGCGGCAGTGACCAATGCCTTATTTTTCATGGCCTTTTTCTATTATGGTCAGCGCTACATCATCGGCCAATATCGCCAAGAAATTGCCCTGTATCAGTTGTGGGGCGTGCCGCGCCAGCAACTATACGGTACGATTCTGACCCTGAATCTGATCGTGCTGGGCTTGATGGTCACGGCGGGGTTGGCTTTTGGTGCTCTGTTTATGCCGTTGGCGGTCCTGCTGCTGCAACGGTTCATGGGCTTGGCCACGCAGTTCGTTGCCCCCTGGCAGGGTGCTGCCCTGGTGCGCACGTTAGCCACTTTCGCCGCGATCGGCCTGTTGTCCCAACTGGTGCTGGTGCGCCAGGTTTATCGGGTTCGGCCCGTTCAGCTGCTCCATGGCAAAAAGGCGGATACCCTGCACGGCCGCCATCGGCTGTCGCTGGTGGCCGGAGTGTACGGTGTTCTGGCGACCGTAAGCGGTCTGATTATTGCCCAGCATTTCTGGTGGCTCTGGCTCATTCGGCCGGACACGACGGGCCTGCGGCTGCTGGGCTTGCTGAGCGCGATTTTGATCCTGGTCATTTCCGGCGAACACGCGCTGATTCACACCACCATTCCATTATTGTTAATGGGGTTGCGCCGGTTGCCGCGCTGGCCGCTGAAGAGGAACCGGCTGCTCAAGCTGGCCCGGCTTACCCGGCAGTTCCGCGGCGAAGCCACCGTGCTCTGGATCGGCGCGATCCTCCTGTCGATCGTCGTGACGTGGGCGGGGATGCTGACCACCACCATCAGTGTTGCCAATCGGGAAGCGGCCAACCAGGCGCGGATGACGTTTGTGACCCACAATCCGCGGGCCTGGCAGGACTTAGATAAGGCCCTGACCCGATTTTCAATCAGTGATGTGCAGCGTGTCCAATCGACGTTCAAAATCAGGGTGGTTCAGTTCCGGCTGGTGAATCACCAAACGGGTCAGGAACAGGCAGTGCACAACACGGTGGCGATCATGTCCCAAGCGGAATACCGCCGGGTGCAGCGCATGCAGAACCTGCCGGAGCTGCCGCGGCTGACGGGCCGCGCCGTGATGATCGGTGATGCCCTGAGCAACACAGCCTGGTCGCTGTATCGGCCAAACATCACGCTGCATCTGAACCAAAAGGGCCTGCCACCCCTGCGTCGAGTGGGATTTCTCACCGCGACACCCTATGCCACGACTTTCAACACGGCCTATGCCACCGATATGGTGATGGTCGTCAGCGATGCGCTGTGGCCGCAAATCAAACCGGAAGCAACCATTACCTGGTACGGCGGGCAGGCGACGAAGCCCCTGACGGTGACCCAGATCGATCGGCTGCTGGCAACGATGCCCAGCAAGTATCGGAATGCGGCCTATTTTTCTGAAAAAGGGAAAGTCGTCACGCGGCACTACACTGACTCCCGAGATCAAACCCTGTGGACGGCCCCCAAGATTCGCCAAACGTTCCGGCGGGAAACCGGCATTGATGTTTTTGTCGGCTGTGTCCTCAGCGTCGTCATTCTCTTTGCCGTGAACAGTATGCTCACGCTGCGGGCCTGGGCGGAACGGGAAGAGGGGGTGGGCCTGTTCTTCAGTTTAGGTATGACCGCCGATGAGATCCGTCACGTGCAAAACGATGCCTTGGCTTGGCGTTATGCCCTGCCGGTGATCATGGCCGCGCTGAATGGTCTGTTTGCCCTGCAAATGCTGTGGACTGTCGCCTGGACGGCTGAATCAGCAGCCCTGTTCCTGCTGGTCCTGGGGGCAGTGGCACTGGTCTCCTGGCTGTTCTTTATGCTGTCGGCGCAGCTGGTCCGCCGGTCGATCGTATCGCGTTAGCTTTTTCTTCGGTGATGTATACGTGGGCAAAGAAACCGCTCAGGCTATGCCGGCTGCGTTCGATATAGTCCTGCATCTGCGCCGGAGCCTGATCCCGCAAATGGCCTCCCGCCAAGGGCGGCTCCTGCACCGCAAGGACCATCAGCCAGGCTCGTTTTTCCGTGGCGGATTGGCCCAGCCATAACCCGGCTGCGCCGGTTTGATTCAAAATATTTTGCAAAAAGGCCGGCGTCAAGGCGTTGTTGAAGAGTGCATTGTCGGTCCGTTTAAAATGCAAATACCAGAAGTGGTAGAAATCATCTGGGCCAAAAATCCCCAGCCGATTCGTTTCAGAAAAATAGGCGGCCGCTGAAAATTGTGGTAAGGTGCGGTTAGTGACGCTGTACAGCAACGCATCGCCGTCATCGTGCCACGGGACGAGCAATCGGCTCGCCGGCAGGTTGGCCTGCTTACTGTGCAAGTACTCGGCCGAACCGAGTACAGTGATCAATGTGGTCAAAAAAATCATCTCACTTTTCTTTTAGGAGGTTACTGCATATGGAATTTCAAGTATTGGGTTATTACGGCGGCTATCCCACTGCCGCGGCTGGGACTAGCGGCTACTTGCTGCGCAGCGGGGATACTAATATTCTGCTTGATGCGGGCAGCGGCGTGCTGCGCGAATTGGAAAAAGTCATGGATCCCTTGCAGCTGGATGCCGTCGTGCTGTCCCATTACCACCATGACCATACCGCGGATGTGGGGGTCCTGCAATATTTGTGGCAATTGAAACAGGGACCAAAGAAAGAGCCCATCTTGCCCATCTACGGCAATACTCAGAATCCCATTGAGTTTGCCACCCTCACCTGGCCTGGCGCCACGGTTGGCCGGGCGTATACGGATACTGCGCCAGTGACCATCGGACCGTTGACGTTCACCTTCCAGCGGACGATTCACCCAGTCCCAGCGTTTGCCATGCGGATCACAGAAGCTGGGACTGGCAAAGTGCTGGCTTTCACTGCAGACACTCGTTACTATCCAGAGCTCGCTGATTTTGTTCAGGGTGCCGACGTCCTGATCACCGACACGAATTTCCTGAACGACCACCAGGGCGTGGCTTGGCACATGACAGCCGGACAGTCGGGCCAGCTCGCCCAAGATGCAGGGGTCAAACATTTGATTATCTCCCACTTGCCCCAGGAAGCATCGCTAACCAAGCTGCAAGAACAAGCCCAGGCCGCGGCGGGTTCAATTAAGGTTACATTAGCAAGTAATATTCATGGTCTAGAATTGGTCTAGGACACTTGCGTGGTTTTTATTACAAAGCCGTGACATACCCCTGCAGGTCATCTGCAGGGGTATATTTATCCGTACAAGGGTCGCCAGCCTTACATATTTGTCACTAATCATTTACATTTCAACTTTTGCGCTGAAAACTGCAAAAGTTGACGGTAAAAGCGTTCCCACCAAGAGTGGGAAAAGGTCCCACTCGGTATGCCTAATGTTTTTTAATCAAAATTGTATAGCCATTTTTTGGTGGGTTGTGTATAATATCCTTGTAGTTGAATTTAATTATTGTCACAGAGGTAGAGGGGGTCCTGCATCATGGTGACACTTTTCATTTCGCCGAGCTGCACATCTTGCCGGAAAGCGCGTGCTTGGCTTCAACAACATAACATTCCCTTCGTGGAACGGAATATTTTCACTGATCCGCTGAACAAAGCGGAAATTATGAATATTCTACGGATGACTGAAGACGGGACGGAAGAAATTATTTCCACCCGGTCTAAGGTTTTCCAAGAGCTGGGGATCAATTTGGATGATTTAACCATTGACGCGCTGCTCGATTTAGTCCAACAGCACCCAGGCCTGTTACGGCGGCCGATCATCTTGGATGACAAACGCCTGCAAGTCGGGTACAACGAAGACGAGATCCGCCGCTTCTTGCCACGGGAAGTGCGCGCGTTGGAGTTACATCAGGCCCAGATGATGGCTGGGTTCTAAAGAAACAAAGGAGTGCGATCAGGCAATGAGTTTGGGGTTAGCCTGATCAAAACGAGGAGGGCAGTCTTACCTGGGGGTGAGATTGCTTTTTTGTTTTGGCCAGAGAAATTTGAAGTGTCGGGCTGATGAACGTCTATTGATTACAGTGGGGCTAGTGCCAAGTGCGTAGCAGGCGGAGGCAAAATGGGCTCAGCTGTGGGAACAGTACGGCGGCTTTGCCGCCGATGCTGTTAGGCGTGTTTGAGACGGCGGTTTTTGCCGGCTCAAACCGCCGTCACAGCTAGCTACGCCTTCGGCTTCGCACTTGCTGCGCGTCGCCAGCCCAATTTTGCCGCAGCCTGCGGAGCACTTGGCACGGCAATCAACGCCCATTTCCTGCCTCCGCCTCCCGACCGAGACTCCTTCTCTCAAAGTGCGGTACAATATACACCAGTAAACACAGAACCAGACGTACAGAAAGACCCGCCGCGCCCACTTGACGCGCTTGTCTTTCTGCATTAGTATGACGGGTACTGCGCATTGGGCATTTTTCAAAGACACTGTTATAATTAAGTTGTTGAGAACGATGTTAACGCAGTTCCTGGAAGCGAGGTGCATCCGGAATGGAAATGGAACGGATCAATAATAATACGATTCGGGTGATACTGGGCAGTGAAGATCTCGCCGAGCGGGGCGTCACTGTTCTGGACTTGCTGGGTAACCGCAAGCAGATCGAACGCTTTTTCTACAGCATCTTGGAAGAGGTCGATAAAGACCACACCTTTGTCAGTAACGATGCTGTGACCTTCCAAGTGATGCCCAATAAGAATGGCTTGGAACTTCTTATTAGTAAGGGCGACCGTGATGAAGAGGATGACGATGATCAAAATCATGGTCGCCGCCGTCACGACGATCGGCCCAGTGATGAGGATGTCTCTGAATTCGTTAAGCGGCAGTTGGGCGGTTACGATGATGATTCCAGCGCACAAAGCCAAGTCAGCACCCCTGGCGCGAATCGGAGCCGATATGGCAATCAGCCGTTTACTAAGGTATTGGCCTTTGATGATTTTGAGGATATCGTCGCGTTGGCCGATGTGCTGAACGATGATGAAGTTGATGTGGATCTTTACTCTTACAAGAATAAGTACTACCTCGTATTTACGATGCCGGATCAAGACCTGTTGGATATGACCCGGGAAGACTACTTAGCGGTGGCCAATGAATACGGGCAGGAAGTACAGAATGTCACGCCGGAACTGTTGTCGGAACACGGCAAACAATTGATGGCAAAGAGTGCGTTGCATCAAGTTGCTCATTTCTTCGGCCCGCAACCTAAGAAACCGAAGAAGCGCGCGAAAGCATCTAAATAAGCAGTCAATGCACTATGGCCGGCAAGGGTAGTTAACTTGGCGGCTTTTTTTGTTGTCAGCGCCTCGGTTTGCGTAATGTAATGACGAGGAGGCGATCGTCGTGAAAGTTGCGTTGAATCAGCGCGGTCAGTTGCAAGTTGGGGCGGAAGCCAATCAGTATCCATGCCCGCCGTATACCTGCTGTGATTGCGGCCAAGCCGTCGTGCTGCGCCGTCGCCGGGAGAAATGGTATTTCAGCCACGTGCAGGGACGGCGCCCGCACATGCCGGAAAGCGAAGCACACCAAGCAGGCAAAGCGGCACTTACCCAGTGGCTGGCGGCCAGCGGGCTGGCGCCGGAGAATGAGCGGGTCATTTTAACGGGGGCGCAGCGGATCGATGTCTGTGTACCGAGTTTGATCTTGGCCGGCGAGTACCAGTGCAGCCCGTTGGCACTGACGGCCCTGCGGCAGCGGCATCAGGGCTACCAGATGGCCAACTGGCGGGATTGGTGGATCCTGGGAGAAAATTACGTCCCCCAGCAGCGCTGGCAGGCCCAGACCGCCCAGTTCTGCCAATACAGTCCGGCCCTAGGCTTTTATCTGTATCTGTTTCGCGCACCGTATCGCCAGTTAGAATTGTGGCATCATTTGACCCGGGCACCGCACAAAAGTCAGTGGATCGCTGGGGGCTGTGACCGCTTCGCCCTGACGGAAGACTGGGCGCATTTTCAGCGCTGGCATAACGCACCGCATCCCAGTCGGCCGTATTTGCCGCTAACCGTGGCGGCGTGGCGGGAGCACTTGGTCTGGCAGGGCCGGCGGCGGGATCCGCGGTATCAGCAGCTGCTTCAGCTGCTGTACACCCATGGCCGGCAAGTCAACGATGTTCCGGCGTGGTGTTTTCCGTTGACCCCGCTGCCGCCGGTATTCAGCGGTTCATTTTTCATTTGGGCCGTGCAGCACTGGCTGGGGATCACACCGGTGGTGCCGCGGCTGAACGCGCCCCTGCTCAGTATCGCGGCACAAAAAAAGTGGATCGATTTTCCGATCCACTGGCTGCATCAGCAGCAGGGTTTATAGTACGTGAAAATGCCGGCGCGACTGAATTTCCTTCGTGGTGTGCAAATCGCCGGCGTGGGAGAAGAGACCGCGGATGATGTTCTCATTCGTACACCCGGCCACGAGCAGGCCGGCATGATCGATATCTTTTGAATAGTCGAACAGCACCATGGACGGGGCAATCTCCACGCCCATTCGCGTGGCAGCGGCCAGGTCCTTTTCGTACCCGCTCTTGACGTAAGTGCTGTGCCGGTCTTCCCAAAACATGGCCGAATCGAGCCCGGCTTCACGCAGACCCTCTTCGATGAGGTCGGGGGTGTATTCCCGGTCGTGTTCGTTAATGGCGGATTGCATGAACAAGAGGAACTCCCGGGCCTTTTTCGTGCCCTGGAAGCTGGCCGCCTTGAAGTCCAGGGCGACCGAATAGGCGATCCGGTTGATCTCGTTTTGCGCCGCGAGATCCGCCGGGTCAATGTGTTTAAGCGCCATGTAGCGCTTGATTACTTTCAGATTAACTAACGGGATGAACGAGAAGTGTACGGTATCCGGGTAATCTTCAATGGCCTTGAGGGTGGAACGTTCCGCCGACAGACATTCGATGCCGATTGGATTGACAAATAAAAAAATCTCGAGCACGGGAATACCTCCAATTTTTAGAAGCACCATGGCAACAGCGATGTGAACCACGTGATTAACTAACTGAATCATACCGTATTTTTACGGGGAAGTGTTGCAATATGCTTTCGCGTTAATCAAGGTAAGGCGGTCCGCTAAGCCGGAGACTGGCTGCAAGCGCCAGTCCGGTCAAGCGGGCCGCCTTATTTCTGATGGATAAGCACCTAACTATGTTAAAATGACAAAGGTTGTGTGTCAACTGCGCGCGGCAGTCGGCACAGAGAAAGCAGGGACGTACGATGGACAGAGATTGGCCAACATTTTTGTTACCCTATGAGCAGGCCGTCAATGAGTTAAAAATCAAGCTCCGCGCACTGCGCAAGGAGTTTTTGGAAAAAGGGGAACACACCCCGATCGAGTTCGTCACGGGGCGGGTCAAGCCCGTGGCCAGTATCAAGGAAAAGATGCACCGGCGGGTGATCGACCCCGCTCTGCTGGAAGAAGATATGCAGGATATTGCCGGACTCCGGGTCCAGTGCCAGTTCGTGGAGGATATCTACGACGTCGTCGCCCTGATTCGCGAGCGCAGCGATATGCATGTGGTTGAGGAACGGGATTACGTCAAAAACGATAAGCCCAGCGGTTACCGCAGCTATCATGTTGTCATCGAGTATTCAGTGCAAATGGCCGAGGGAGAAAAGAAAATTCTCGCTGAGATCCAGATTCGGACACTCGCCATGAATTTCTGGGCGACGATCGAACATTCGCTGAGTTATAAGTACCCTAAGGCTTTTCCCGAAGAAATCAATGACCGCTTGAAGCGGGCCGCTGAGGCCGCGTTCATGCTGGATAAAGAAATGTCCGCGATCCGTGAAGAGATCCAGGATGCCCAGACGATGTATCGGCGGGGGCAACAATCGCCGGACGATCCCGAGGATCCGGACACAGGAGACGAAAACACCCATGAAGATCGCAATATTTAGTAACGATAAACAGAAATCCCGCATGTTCCGCCGCAAATTGATGCGGGAACTGCGCCGGTTGGATATTGTTGTCACGAATCAGGACCCGGACATTGTCATCACTGTGGGCGGCGATGGCACGCTGCTCAGCGCCTTTCACCGGTATGCCCACCAGATCGACCATATCCGCTTTATTGGCGTGCACACAGGCCACTTGGGCTTTTACACCGATTGGCGGGATTATGAACTGCCGGAGCTGGTGGAAGCCTTAGCCAACGACTCGGGCCAAAGTGTCAGCTATCCGTTGCTGGACGTGGTGATCCAGTATTTCGATCAGACGAAGGAACACTACATTGCGTTGAATGAATCGACGATTCGTCGGGTGAACAAGACGATGAAGACGGATGTCTATATTCGCAGCGAGCTGTTTGAGAGTTTCCGGGGCGACGGGCTCTGTATTTCGACGCCCACCGGGTCTACGGCGTATTCCAAGTCTTTGGGCGGCGCGGTGCTCCACCCACGGTTGGAGGCGTTGCAAATGGCCGAAATTGCCTCGATCAACAACCGTCTGTTCCGGACGTTGTCGTCGCCCATCGTGATTGCCCCGGATGAGGACATCACGCTGCGCCCGGACGCCCAGGAAGACTATATTTTGACCATTGATTCCTTCACCCACCGGGAACGGCCGATTTCCCAAGTGACCTTCCGGGTGGCCAAAGAACGGATCCACTTTGCCCGCTACCGCCACATGCACTTTTGGGATCGGGTGGAGGATGCGTTCATCGGCAGCAAGCAGGCCCATGGCAAACGGGGGCCCCAGGCGTGATTTTTAAATGGGTGGTCCCGGATCCCGCTCCGGCCACGGTGCAGAAGTTTTTGACCCACCGGGGTTTGTCCCGGGCGTTCATCGGCCGCACCAAGTTCAACGGTGGGGCCCTTTTTGTGAATAGCCGCCAGCGTAATTCCGATTATCCCGTTCATCCTGGCGACGTGATCCGGCTGATCGCCCCGCCGGAGCAGGGCGCGGATACCATTGTCCCGTCGGCTAAGCCGTTGCGGATATTGTATGAGGATCAAGATATTCTGGTGGTGAATAAACCGCCCTTTGTGGCATCGATCCCATCGCCCAACCATCATTTCGATACGATGGCCAATCGGGTCAAGGGTTATTTGCAGGCCCAGCATAACGAAAGCGACTCGGTCCATGTCGTGTCCCGCTTGGATCGGGACACCAGCGGGGTGATGCTGTTTGCCAAACACAGTCTGGCCCATAGTTTGCTGGACACCCAGTTGCAGGATAAGACGATGCAAAAGGAATATTTGGCCATCGTGAGCGGGGCGCTGGCTGTGCCCAGCGGCTTGATCGATCTGCCGATTCGGCGGGCGCCCAACAGCACCTACGAACGGATGGTGGGTGCGGGCGGCAAACCATCCCAGACCGCGTTTGCAGTGACGGCTTACAACACTGATGCCAGTGTGGTCACGGTGCGGCTGCTCACCGGCCGGACCCACCAGATTCGGGTCCACTTCGCCGCGCTGGGCCATCCTTTGGTGGGGGATGACGTTTACGGTCAGGTTAGTCCAGCGATTGCGCGCCAAGCGCTGCATGCCCACGTATTGCGGCTGATTCAGCCGTTGACGGGCGCGCCGCTGACCATCGTGGCGCCGCTGCCGCCGGATATTCAGAATTTGCGGGCGGCGATTTGCCGAACGAGTGAGTGAGGATATAAAAAGAGCGCCTGCTGGGTGATTCCTGGCAGACGCTCTTTCTGTTGACTGCTTAGATTGTGATCAGTTTCGTCCCGTGCAGCTGCTTAACATGCAGTGTCTCAGCAATTTGGTCCGCGTTCACCGCGGTGACGCCGCCGCCGGGCAGAATCGTCAAGCCGGCTGGGGCCGCTTTGATCGTTTCGGCTAAATGCGGCAGGGTGTTAGCGATCGGGGTCGTCAAAGGACCGCCGTGGGTCAAGACCCGGACGACGTCGTGGGCGGCCAACCAAGTGAGGGCCGTTGCCTGTTTTTCTTCGGGAATCGCATCGAAGGCCATGTGGAAGACCACGTCCATGCCCGCGGCCGCGGCGATCAGCTGTTCCATGGCATCGGTATCGATGTCCCCGGCTGGCGTCAGCGCACCGGTGACG
Organism: Schleiferilactobacillus harbinensis DSM 16991; assembly: GCF_000425885.1. Taxonomy (GTDB): domain Bacteria; phylum Bacillota; class Bacilli; order Lactobacillales; family Lactobacillaceae; genus Schleiferilactobacillus; species Schleiferilactobacillus harbinensis. The sequence goes on along the minus strand of NZ_AUEH01000002.1, from coordinate 102,588 downwards.
ATGGCGTCCGCGCCCAATTCTTGGGCACTGAAGACGTCTGCCTCCATGATCTTGATCTCGGTATCGTTATAAACGAAATCACCGCCCCGGGGCCGAATCATGACGGCCACGCTGCGCTGCTTTTCGTGAATGTAGCGGGTGGCCTCAGCCATCACGCCGCGGCTGACGGTGGTGCCGCCGACGGCCAGATTGTCGTTGAGTTCGATCCGATCCGCCCCCGCAGCCAACAAGGCGGGAATATGGGTAAAGTTTTCAACAGCCAGTTCTTTCAGAAATTGAGCCAACCTAATCTCTCCTATCCGTGCAAACCAAACCAAGCGATGACCAGCAAGCCGAGAACGATCCGGTACCAGCCGAAGCCTTGGAAGTCGTTTTTCTTAATGAAGTTGAGCAAGAAGCGGATTGCCACATAGGCAACGAGGAAGGACACGACGGTGCCGACCAGCAGGACCATGAGCTGATCCCCGGTGAACGTGTTGCCCTTCAAGATATACTTCGCCAGCTTCAAACCGGAAGCCCCGACCATCGTCGGAATCGCCAGGAAGAACGAGAACTCGGTGGCGACGTAGCGGGAGGCCCCGATGGTGATCCCGCCGAGGATCGTGGCGCCGGACCGGGACGTCCCAGGAACCAGACTCAGCAGCTGGAAGAACCCGATTTCTAAACCCGTCTTCGGACTGATCGCGTTCAGATCCGTCTCCCGGGGTGTGCGGTGGGCGTTCCAGCGTTCAATAACGATGAACAGGACCCCGTAAATGATCAAGGTGGCACTGATCACCGGCCACGTATTCAGATGGGCATCCATCCAGTCATTCAGCAATAAGCCAATGATCATGGACGGAATAACAGCCAGAATGACCTTGAACCAGAGCTTCCAGGTATCGTTTTTTTCCTGATGACTCTTCTTTGGCGAAAAAGGATTCAGCCGGTGGAAGTAGAGCACGACCACCGCCAGGATCGCGCCCAGTTGAATGACGACCATGAACATGGTAATAAAGGCTGGGGTCTCGTCGAGTTTGATGAATTCATTGGCCAGGTATAAGTGGCCGGTGGAACTGATGGGCAGAAATTCGGTAATTCCTTCGATAATGCCCAGCAGCACTGCTTTGAAAATATTCAGCACAAGAAAAATCCTCCTCGTTAGTACTTTGACGTTCTCAAGTATAACGTATGGAGGATTATGACTGTAGTGTTTTTACAGAAGCTTAGACAAACAGCACACAGGTGCTTTCCGGGGTATCAATATCTTTTTGAATCATGGTCAAAAAGCCGCTTTCCGGATCGCGGCGGTACAGAGTACCGTTATCGGAATCCTGGTTTACCGCCAGGACGTAACGGTCCGTCGGGTCTAGATTGAAGTCCCGGGGAATCCGGCCTTCGGTACTGATGCGCTGGATCAAGCTGATTTTGCGGCCGTCGGGGCTGATGCTGAAGACGGCGATGGAGTTGTGGCCGCGGTTAGAAGCATACAGGAACCGGCCGTCTTGGCTGACGCGGATGGCGGCGGAACCGTTGAACGCGGTCCAGTCGTCGGGAATCAAAGATTTTTCTTCCAGCTGGGTGAAACTGCCCTTGGCGGCGTCATAGGCTAAGACGATCACGGCGCTGCCGAGTTCGCCTAAGAGATAGGCGATCGGCGCACTGGGATGGAAAACAATGTGCCGGGGGCCAAAACCGGCGGGCGCCGTGAAGGTGGCGGCGTGGGTCAAGTGGCCGGACGCGCTGATGTCGAAGGTGTCGATTTGATCCATGCCGAGATCGCAGGCAACGAGCCGGTTATCGGGGGTCAGGATCGTCTCGTGGACATGGGCAGCTTCTTGTTCCGGTTTGGGGCCATGGCCTTCATGCTGGACAGTGTCCACTAACGCCAAGGTGCCATCGGCCGCGACACTGTATACCAGGACTTGGCCTTTATGGTAGTTAGCCGCGTAGAGCAGGGAGCGGCCGCCGTCGTAGAAGACATGGGCGGGGGACGAGCCGGGAGCCAGCACCGTATTGATCAGCCGGGGCGTATCACCGCTGAGGTCATAGCTGGCCACGCCGCCTTGACCGTCTTGACTGGTGATGGCAAAAAGACGCTGGTGTTTGCCATCCCAAGCAATGTAGGTGCTGCCGTTGTTTTTGATCAGCAGATGCGGCTGAGCGACCGTTTCTTTGTCAGTATCCAGAACCGTTTCATAAATGCCTTGGGATACGCGTTTTGTGTATCCGCCCAGGTAGATCTTCTCTTGCACGCGAATCGACTCCTTTAATTTCTAAGCTAAATCGATTATAACAGAGAAACCGGTCTCGGGACCGGCAGTCAGCCGGTGGGATTATGCTAAACTATAACTATGTGCTAACTATTGACAAAGGCAGGCAAAATGAGATGACAACAACACAGGCAACGGTGACGCAGATCGGTGAGCAGGCATTGGGCCATGCGGATCCGATCGTGGTATTGTTTGGCGAAGAAGCCACGACGGAGATTGCTGCCATTGCAGTGATCCAACGGTTTGCCGACCCGGCCCAGCAGCGCGCTTTGACTGTCGCTGTGGGTGACACGATCCAGGTCGGGGCGGCGGCCTACACGATCACCTACGTCGGCCGGGCGGCCCAGAATAATTTACGGTCTTTGGGTCATGTGGCGTTTGTGTTCAGCGATACGGCCCAGGGCGACCGGCTGCAAAACGGACTTTATTTGCATCCCATCGCTGATGCCCCGCGGTTCCCTGATTTTCAAGCGGGCACGACGATCAGCTATACGCATCACGTGTAAGTTCTATTAGGAAGAAAGGAGCCAGGCGATGGCAGCTAAACAATCGCAACCGAATCGGCGGTTTGACCGGTTCAATCAATCGTGGTTTTTCCGCTGGTTCGTGAATAACAAAGTCACCGCGGCACTGATCAATGTGCTGCTGGTGCTGATCGTGATTTTTGTTTTCACTAAAGTAAGCAGTATTTTTGACCCTGTCGGCAAAGTCTTCAATATTTTACTGCCGCCCGTTCTGCTGGCCGGCGTCCTGTATTACCTGATGGAACCGCCGGTATCCTTCATGCAGCGCAAGTGGCATATTCCCCGGGTCGTCTCCACGCTGCTTTTGTTTGTCGTGATCCTGGCTCTGGTGATTTGGGGACTGGTCTCCGTGATTCCGCTGATTCAATCCCAGATCACCCAGTTTCTGACGGCCTTTCCCGGGTATTGGAACGGACTGGAGAAATGGATCGGCGAGCTGCTTCAGGACTCCCGCTTCAGTCAGGTCACCCAGCAGGTGGAAAATGCGTTGAAGAATGTCTCCAGTTCGTGGATGTCCACGGTGCAAAGTGCGGCTGGGGCAACACTGCTGAATATTGGCGGGGCGGTGGGGACAATTACCAGCGTGGTGATGACCATCGTCACGGCCCCTTTCTTGCTGTTCTTCATGCTGAAGGACCCCAATGGGTTCCGCGAGGCTATGGTGCGGGTGGTGCCTCTGCGCTGGCAGGATCATTTGCGTCATATTTTGACTGAAATCAGTCAATCCATCAGTAATTACATCACCGGGCAGCTCACCGTCGCCTTCTGGGTCGGGGTGATGTTTGCCATCGGCTATACGGTCATCGGCCAGCGCTACGGCGTGACCCTGGCGATTCTGGCGGCTATCCTGAACCTCATTCCGTATCTGGGATCATTTTTGGCTATGATCCCCAGTTTGCTGGTGGCGGCGATGACGTCACCGCAAATGATCCTATGGGTGCTGGTGGTCTTTGCCATCGAGCAGACCATTGAGCAGCGGGTCGTTTCGCCGCTGGTCGTCGGCAGTAAGATGGATATGCATCCGGTGACGACTTTGCTGGTCCTATTGGGGGCTGGCGGGCTGTACGGTCTGCCGGGTGTCCTATTCGGGATTCCAGTCTATGCAATCATCAAGATCATCTGGGTGCGCATCTGGCACTGGTTCGTGTCGACGTCGTCGCTTTATGAAGAACAAGCGCAACTGCCGACTCCGGCAACCGCCCCCGCGGCAGCACCGGCCGATAAGCCGACATCGACAGCTCCGGAGCCGCCGGCCGATAAAAAATAGACAGCAAAAAATCCCAATCAAAGGCGACCGGCCAATGATTGGGATTTTTTTCAGCTGATTACCAGCTGGCTTTACGGACACCCGGAATTTCGCCTTTGTGGGCGAGTTCCCGGAAGTTGATCCGGCTCAGACCGAACTTACGGTAGTAAGCGTGCGGCCGGCCGTCAAGGCGATCGCGGTGATGGATCCGGACCGGCGACGCATTCCGCGGCAGCAGGGACAGCGCGGCATAGTTATGTTCTGCCTTCAGCTTAGCCCGCAGCGGCGCATACTTCGCGACGGTGGCCTCGATCTTTTGTTCCTTGAGGATCTTTGACTTTTTGGCCATACAATGGCCTCCCTTCAATTGAAAAATATGGATACTCGATTTAAGCGAACCACAAACAAGATTAGTATACCACGCCAGTAAAGGACTAACAATTAGTAAGTGCTCATATGAACACTTATTCAGAAAAGATGCTTGCGCCAAAAGTGAAATGCGACCAAAGCACCGATAATCAGCGATAACACAATCGCAATCACCCAGCTGACGCCCAAGTTGGCAATCGGCAGGGTCATGTTCATCCCGTAGAAGCTGAAGACCAGTGTCGGGATCGTCAACAGGATGGAGTAAACCGTAAGAAACTTCATGACGTTGTTCATGTTGTTATTGATCACCGAAGAGTAAGTGTCCATGGACTCCGTCAGGATGTTATTGCTGATCTGGGCCATCTCGATACTCTGCTGCACTTCGGTGAGGATGTCGTCGATGTATTCACCATCCACGTCGTTCAGTGGGAAATGGGGCGCCTTACGCAAAGCCTCCAGCGCCAGACGGTCGGTCCGCAGGGACATTAGGAAATAGACAAGACCGCGCTGGATTCGCATGAGACTGTAAAGATCTCGGTTGTGCATGTTCCGCTGCAACCGGTCTTCGGTGCGTTCCCGGCTCTTATTCATGTCCCGCAGATAGCGCTGATAGTTGGACACCACGTGGGCCAAAATACTGAGCACCGCATGGATCGGCTTGGTGGGATTCAAATGGCGCCGATTGTCGCTGAAGGAATCTAAAAAGGGCATATGCATATTCGAAATTGTAACAATGTGATTCTTCGTCAAAATAATACCCAGAGGAACAGTCCGATACACTGCGTTGGTATTGCTGCCATCTTTTTGCAGAATGGGGACGTCGAAAATAATCAGGGTCGCATCATCGTCCTCATTATATTCAGTCCGGGCATTCTCATCCTTATCCAGGCCATAGAAGACGAAGGATTCCGGCAGATCTGTTTTGCCTAACAGGGTGGCGATTTCCTCGGCACTGGGGTCGACGGCATTGATCCAGGTTTGGTTGGCGAAATGATCAGTGGGCACCACTTGGTGGTTGCGCCGATCGTACTCGTAGATTTTTAGCATGGTTTTGCTCACTTTCCATCGAATTAACTTGACTATAACCTGCTGAAAATAATTAGTCTAGACCTGTTGCAACCCCTTGGAGCAGGTGTTATTATATTGCCAATGACCTTTCCGCTTACTTTTCTCAGAAGTTTTTTTGATAAAAATAAACGAAAAGGACGTACTAGCGTATTGCCTTGCTGTGGTTGTCACCGAGGCGATGCGTTTTTTTGTTGTTTAGTATAGATAGGCGTGTTGTTAGCTGAGCCACAGTGTAGTGCCAATGCGAAGCAATCGGAGGCGGAATGGGCTCAGTGGTGGAAACAACACGGCGGCTTGCCGCCGATGTTGTTAGGCGTGTTTAAGACCGCGGTCCTCAGCGGGCTTAAACCGCCGTCACCACTAGCTACGCCTTCGGCTTCGCACTTGCTGCGCGTCGCCAGCCCATTCCGCCGGAGATTGCGTAGCTTTGGCACGGCAGTGTACGGGAACATCCTTTAGCGTTACTAGCATTACGTGAAAAGTTCCGCCGACCGCTGTATGCTAGTACACATGACTGAATATGAAAGAAGGACCTTCCTTGACGAACCATATTGTACTTTATGAACCCCTGATGCCGGCAAACACCGGGAATATTGCCCGGACGTGTGCGGCGACTGGGGCGACTTTGGATTTGATTTATCCTCTGGGCTTTGAACTAAGCGACCGGAACATGAAGCGGGCGGGGCTGGATTATTGGGATAATGTGAATCTGGTGGAACATGATGATTTAGATGCGTTCATGGCGACCTTGCCGGATACCCAGCATCTTTATTTGATCACTAAATTCTCGGATCTCGTGTATACCGACCAAGACTTCAGCGATACCGATGCGGATCACTATTTCATGTTCGGCAAGGAAACCACGGGCCTGCCTAAGGACTTCATGGACAAGTACCACGATCGCTGCCTGCGGATTCCCATGACGGATAAAGTGCGGGCACTGAATCTGGCCAATTCGGTGGCCATCGTGATTTACGAAGCAGTCCGGCAGCAGCACTTCACGGGGTTGGAAGAACATCATGTTTATCCCCACGATAAGTGGAAGTAGGTTGCGAGGTTGGCAAAAAATTGCCATACTAAAGAGAGTGCAATCTGAAACTTTGGAGGATAATCATGGAGACTAAAAAATTCCCAATCATCGTGAATTCGTTCCATTATGATTTATTGCAAAAAGACGATCAAGCCAGCCAGGACGTGCAAGTGGCCATGCGGACAGTCCAACCCAACGACGACCGGTTGAAGGGGACGGAGAAGGACGGTAATTTCTTTGAAATTATGGTGCCCTTCGATGTGACTGTGGAGAACAACGGCTTCCGCATCTCCGGGTCCATCAGCCGGGTGGTCCAAGTGCTGAACTACTTTGGTGAAGCCAGCGATTTGCCGCCGGAAGAGCTGGAGAAGCTGTCCCGGCCGTTAGTGGAGTACATTGAAACCTTGACTTATCAGGTGACTTCGGTGGCTTTGAACGAGGGCGTTTCTTTGAACTTCCAAGCCTCTGGCGAACCGGAAACGAAAGACGATGCCAAGTAAGGCCCATTAAGGTAGAAAGCAGACGGAACCGTTTGGTTTTGCCTGCTTTTTTAACTTATAATGGGGAACAGGTTTTCAGACCGAGAATACAGTAGAAGGAGTACACCATGGCTAAGCGCAGAGCAGCCCGGACAACCAAAAAACGACCAACGACCAGCCGGCCGCGCACCAGTAAAAAACAGCCGATTCCCACAATGAATGTGGTGGGGTTTGTTTTTCTGTTGCTGGCGGTACTGGCTCTTTTTCGGCTGGGCTTCATCGGCGTTTTCATGGCGAATATCCTGCGCCTGCTGGTGGGGGATACTTACATGATCGCCGCTTTTCTGCTGGGTTTTTGCGGCTTCACGTTGATGGCCAACGGTGAACTGCCGCACATTGCGTTGAGCAAGCTGGGCGGGCTGGCACTGACCTATGGCGGCAGTCTGCTCTTTGTAGCGGCCCTGTATTTTGGCCAGGCGGACGTGCACAGCCGGTTCCTGCAATATTTGTGGATGATCTTGCGTGAAGAATTCGTGCGGGCGACGATTACCGAAAGTGTGGGCGGCGGCATGGTCGGGACTGTGCTCTATACAGGCACGTATTTCCTAGTGTCGCAGGTCGGCACGTATATCCTGGCGACTTTGTTCATGCTGGCCGGGGCGATGATTTTCTTTGGTATTCCCTTTGCCAAGGTGGCCCACGTCGCGCAAGCTGTGGAATCCGGCGGCGCGGCCATGAGCCGGGCGGCGCGGCACCATACCGTGTCGTTCTGGCAGGCATTGGCTGATCGTTTTCTCAATGATGCTGGTCCGCGGCCGGCAAAGAACCCGGCTCCGGCAGAAAAACCGGCTCCGGCGGCACCTGAAGAAACAGCTCCCCCAGCCCCGGCGAAGCCTAAACCGGCGGCCCAGAATGATTTTGTTATTGATACGCCGCCTGCGCCCACTTCGGCGGCACCGGTGCCGGAGCCGCCCAAAGATGAACCCAAGGACCTGCCTTTAGGAGACACTCAGGTGGCTGAAGATTACGAGCTGCCGCCCACCAGTCTGCTCACCGCGATTCCGCCGACGGATCAGAGCGCGGAGGTGGCAACGATCAATACCAATAAGAATAAGCTGGAAGAGACTTTAGCCAGTTTCGGCGTGCATGCGGCAGTAAAAAAGGCTAGCTTAGGCCCGGCGATTACGAAGTATGAAGTCCAACCGGCGGCTGGTGTGAAGGTGTCCCGGATCGTCAATTTGACCGACGACCTAGCCCTGGCCTTGGCCGCTAAGGATATTCGGATGGAAGCGCCGATTCCTGGGAAGCCTTACGTCGGCATTGAAGTACCCAACCAGCAAGTCTCCACGGTTTCCTTCCGGGATGTTGCGGAGCATCTGCCGGCTGACCGGAAACATCTGCTGCGGGTACCGCTGGGGAAAGATGTCACGGGTAAAGTGATCAGCGCTAATTTGGCAAAAATGCCCCATTTACTGATCGCCGGATCTACCGGCAGCGGGAAATCGGTCATGATCAATACGATGATCACCAGCCTGCTGATGCGGACCCGACCGGATCAAGTGAAACTGCTGCTGATCGATCCCAAGATGGTGGAATTGAACGTTTATAACGGCGTTCCCCATCTGCTGATCCCAGTCGTCACCGAGGCCAAGAAGGCAGCCGGAGCGTTAAACAAAGTCGTGGCCGAAATGGAACGGCGCTATGAGCTTTTTGCACATGCCAGTTTGCGCAACATGGATGAATACAATGCCAAGGCCGAAGAATTTAACCAGACCGATGCAGGCAAAAAGACGCCGATGCCAGTTCTGCCGTATATTGTCGTGATCGTGGACGAATTGTCCGATCTGATGATGGTCGCCGGCAATGAAGTGGAAAATGCCATCGTCCGGTTGGCCCAAATGGCCCGGGCGGCGGGGATCCACATGATTATTGCCACCCAGCGGCCTTCCGTGGATGTTATCACGGGGCTGATCAAAGCCAATATTCCGTCGCGGATTGCCTTCGCAGTATCCAGCGGGATCGATTCCCGCACGATTTTGGATCAAGTTGGGGCGGAAAAGCTCCTCGGCCGAGGCGATATGCTTTTTCTGCCCATGGGCGCCAGCAAACCAGTCCGGGTCCAGGGGGCTTATATTTCCTCAGACGATGTGGAAAAAGTGGTGGCCTTCGTGGCGGAGCAGCAGCCGGCTGAATACGATGAGTCCATGGAGCCGACGGACGACGACATTAATGGTCTGGGCGGTGATCAGGGTAAAGACAGTGAAGACGAATATTTCAATGACGCTGTCACGATGTTGAAAGATCAGGATACAGCGAGTGTATCCATGCTCCAGCGGCGGTTCCGGATCGGTTATAACCGGGCGGCGCGGTTGATGGATGAATTGGAAGCCCACGGAGTCGTGAGCGGACCGGACGGGTCTAAACCCCGGAAGGTACTCAATAAGACCGGCCAAGCGGCCGATTAGAAAGCAGACGGTGTATGGCTTTTTCACAACGATTAAAGTCTGGGGTGCGGCTGACGGTCGTCCCTAGCAAGAAGTTCAAAACAGTGGCGGCCACGGTCAATTTTATTGCCCCGCTGCAACTAGAAACGCTGACGCCTCGGCAGTTGATCGTTAATCTGTGGCCGGTGGCGAACGCTCAATATCCGGATCCGACTGCGCTCACTGTTGCACTGCAGGATCTGTACGGCGCGTCGCTGCGCACAGGCGTCGATCGGGAAGGGGCACTCAGCATTGCCACTTGCCAGCTGCAATTTCTAAGCGATGCGGTCCTGCCCAAGGGAGAATCCATTTTGGGCCCAGCTTTGGCGTTGCTGCAGGCCATTACGCTGCACCCGCTGCTCAGTACGGCGGGATATGCAGCGCCTTTCTTCACGCCGGAACAGGATAATCTGCGCCATGAGCTGCAGAGCGTCACAGATAGTGCTGACAATAAGGCTGTTTTGACTGCCCAGGCCCAGTATTTCCAGCATGCGCCGGAACAAGCGGCGGTGCTTGGGGGGACAGCGGCGACCATTGAAGCGGCCACGGCCGAAAACTTGGCGGCGTATTGGCAGCAGATGGTCAGTCAGGATGAAATTGAAATCATCGTGACCGGCGATGTGGATCCAGCGGCGGTACTGAGCCAGGTGGCCGCGTGGCCGCTGGCGGCCCGGCCGGCGGTAACCACGCCGCTGCAATGGACGGGGCAGGTACCGGCTTTTCGTCAGTGGCAAACGATGGAGAATTTTCAGCAAAGCCAATATGTGGCCTTGTATCATCTGCCGGTCACGTATTACGGGCCGACCTATTTCCAATATATGGTGACCGATGCCTTGTTCGGCGGCTCAGCGAATTCGCTATTGTTTGCCGCGGTCCGCGAGCAGGCCAGTTTGGCTTATTATGCTGGGACGGAACTGGATGCCCAGACGGGGGCCACCCTGCTGCAAGCCGGCATCGATCCGGGGACTGCGCCGCAAGTGCGCCAAATCGTGGCAGACACCCTGCAGTGGATGCAAACCGGCCAGTTTACCGCAGCCCGGCTGTATAGTGTGCAGGAAGAGCTGATTGCTAATCGGTTGGGCGAGAGTGATCGCCAGAGCGATGTGAACAGCCGCCTGATTTTGCAATACCGCCTCCCGGCGGCTGATATGCGTACAGCGGCCTTTGTCCGCCAGGTGCGGGCGGTGACGCCGGCAGCGGTGCAGGCGTGTGCCCAGCACTACGTCTTGGTTGTGGATTATTTACAGGAAGGGGTGGCCCAGGATGGCGAATGACTTTCCACCATTGCCGGAGCAAGTGCGCCAAGCCGTGCTGCCCAACGGCCTGACCGTCGTGGGAATTGAAAAACCCGGTTTTGTCCGGCATTACGCCCAGCTCACCGTATTTTTCGGCAGTGCGAGTGCCCGCCGGTTGACGGGGGCCAACCCGGGCGCGTCATTACCCGCCGGGGTGGCCCATTTCTTGGAGCATAAAATGTTTGATAAGGGCGACCACGATGCTGCCGACGCGTTTGCGGCTCGGGGGGCGGATGTCAATGCGTTCACGACCCGGAACGTGACCAATTATTATTGTTCCGGTTTGGCTCACCTGCAAGAAAACGTTCAGGATTTGCTGAACTTTGTCCTGACGCCGTATTTTACGGCGGCCACGGTGGCTAAAGAACAGGGCATTATTTCCCAGGAAATACAAATGTATCGGGATGATCCGGATTATGGGCCGCAGCAGACGGTCTGGGACCATCTCTTTCCCGCCAGTGTGATTGCCGAGGATGTGGCGGGTTCCCGCCAAAGTATTGCCGGCATCACCCCAGAATTATTGACGGCGGCGTACCAGACGTTTTATCGGCCGAACAATATGCAGCTGGTTGTGGTGGGGGACTTCAACTTCGATACACTGCTGACCCAGCTGACGATTCCCGCTGCTGCTGCTTCAGCTGGCCCGATTCCCCGCAGTGCAGTGGCCACGGCGCCGGTGATCACGGCCCCCCGGCTGCTGCGGGCACCCTTAAGCCTGCCGGAGGCTTGGGTCGGGGTGCGGCTGCCGGCTTTGCCGGATCCGACCCAACGCTTGCGGGTATCACTGCAGCTGGATCTGCTGCTGAGCGGGTTATTATTGGAATCCGCGCCGGACTTTTTGCGCCTGTATCAAAGCGGCTTAATTGATGATTCATTCTTAGTTGACGCGGAACTGCACAGCAACTTTGGCGTCTTAACCGTCGGCGGGAAGACCCCGGCGCCAGCGACCCTGGCGCAGTCCTTGAAAGAAATTTTGACCCCAGCCCACGCCCGGGCGGCACTGACCCCGGCGGCCTTTACTCGGCTGCAGCGTGAACTGATTGGGCGCAATATTACCGGGTTCGACCATTTCGGCTGGTTGGGTGCTCAGCTGGTGGACGCCGCGGATACTCGGGCGGCCGATCGGCGGGTGGTTTATCCGCTGCCGAAACTGGCCGCGATCATCGCCAGTTTGCGGTATACCGATGTGCTGGCCTTAGCGGACGAGTTGTTTCAACCGGCCGCAATGACCACCGTGCTGGTTTCGCCAGACGAGGAGGCCGCCGGATGAAACGCGTTTTGCTTTGCGGCGCCACAGGGGCCATTGGCCAAGCAGCCGCCAGAGCTTTAGCGGCGGTTGGCTGGTCCCTTTACTTGCAGGGCTGGCAGCACATGACTCGGGTGGCTGACCTGATCCGGGAATTAACGGTACGTTATCCCGGCCAAGAGTTTTTACCCGTTCAATTGGATTTCACCAACCCCACTGTGGTGGATCAGCTGCGCCCAGCACTCTTTGGTGTTGATGCCGTGGTCTTTAGCCAGGGTGTCACGGATTATGAATTATTTGCGGACACGCCGGCAGCGCAGCTCGACCGGCTGTGGCAAATCAATGTCCGCACACCGCTGCTGATCACCCAAGCACTACAGGAAAAATTAGCACAAACCGGCCATGGCCGTGTGATATACTTAGGGTCTGTTTATGGTGGACACGGCAGTCCAATGGAAGCCGTGTATAGTATGACTAAAGGGGCGTTGTCTGCGTTTGCTCAGGCCTATTCCCGCGAAGTGGCATCCTTGGGGATCACGGTGAATGTTATTGCCCCCGGAGCGGTGGATACCCCGATGAACGCGGCGATGCTGGCTGGCGGGGCGAAGGCCGCGTTGACGGATGAGATCCCCGCCGGCCGCATGGCCCAGCCCCAGGATGTTGCATACTGGCTGCAGGTGCTGCTGGCGCCGGAAGCCCAATATTTAACGGGTCAGACGATTTACGTCACCGGCGGCTGGCTGGTATAGACCAGCGGGCCTTAAGACTTTCTTTCATTGGTGTCGTTGGCGGCCTATGATATACTGTTTTTGAATAATACCTAGTAGGTGAATATAGAATATGGATGAAGTTGGTAAAAAGTTGCGGGAGGCCCGTATTGATAAGGGCTATACCATTGATGACCTGCAACAGATTACAAAAATACAAAAACGCTATTTGATCGCCATTGAGGAAGGTAATTTTGATGCCTTGCCCGGTGACTTTTACGTACGCGCGTTTATCAAACAGTATGCCGAGACTGTCGGCCTGGATGGTCAGAAATTATTAGACCAATATTCTGACGAGCTGCCCCAGTCGGCGTCAACGACCGCTGCCGCTGAGGAAGAAGAACAGCAGCCGACCGACAAGCGCCGGGAAGCCCGGCCGCTGCTTGGGGCGTCTACAGTGACTGCCCGGGCGAAGAATTACTTGCCGCAGATCATCATTGTTGCTGTTGTGACGATCATTATCATTATTCTGAGTTACTTCACGTGGCGGGGAACCCAGGGCAACAAACGGGCTATTCCCAGTACTGAAGCCACTTCCAGTGAAGTAGCCAAGTCCAGCAGCAAGGAGACCAGCAGCTCAGCTAAGAGCAGCAGTGCCAAGTCATCCAGTAAGAAGAAGGAAAGCAGCAAGAAGGAATTGAAGATCACTGCGGCCGGCGTCAGCGGGTCCCAGATGAACTATACGGTGACTGACTTGCCGGATTCCGGCAACAAGATCACGGTGGCGGCATCGACGCAAGCCGTTTGGCTGGCCGTTTCCTTCGGTAATGTCCAGAGCTGGCAGGGAACACTGCAGGCCGGCGCGGACCATACCGTGGAGGTTCCCAGCGGCACGCAAAGCATTCAGATCCGCACAGGGAATGCCACTTACACCACCGCTAAGCTGAATGATCAGACGATTGATATGAATCAAGCGGGTGTGACCAGTATTGTGCGGACGGCGAATCTGACCATCAGCGGCGCAGCCGCAGCCAGCAGTGATCAAAGCGGCGCGGCCAGTTCCAGCAGCAGTGATGCGGGTCAGGATTGATTGTGCAGGGGGAGAAAAATAAATGAACTTACCCAATAAGTTAACGGTCTTTCGGATCATTTTGATCCCGGTCTTCATCCTATTGCTGGCTGTGCCTTGGAACATGGGCAGCGTCGTCCTGCTGGGAACCGGTATTTCGACGACTTACCTAATTGCCGCCATTGTCTTCATTGTCGCGTCATTGACAGATTTGCTGGACGGACGTATTGCCCGGGGCCAGCACTTGGTCACCAACTTTGGTAAATTTGCTGATCCGTTGGCGGACAAGATGCTGGTCATGACGGCGTTCATCTTCTTGGTGGAATTGGGCAAGGCCCCGGCGTGGGTCGTCGCCATTATTGTTTGCCGGGAGTTGGCTGTCACGGGCTTGCGGCTCTTGATCGTTGAGCAGAACGGTACCGTTATGGCGGCCGCTTGGCCCGGCAAAATCAAGACCAACACCCAGATGTTTGCCATCATCTTCTTATTGCTGAACAATATCGGCTTCAGCAACTGGCACATTCCCTTTGGCGAGATCCTCCTGTATATCTGCCTGTTCTTCACGATTTACTCGGGGGCGGAGTACTTTATCAAGGGCAAGGATGCCTTTAAGGACGCCAGCAAGGAATAGATTTTTTCAGTCGTGAGCCCCGATGACCATTTTCTGGTTGTTGGGGCTTGCTTCGTTTATTTGACACCAGATTGCGTAATGTAATGATGTGGGGAAAGGAAGGACAACAATGCAAGCAGAGATCATCGCGGTCGGTACAGAAATGCTGTTGGGAGAAATCACCGATACCAACAGCCCGTATTTAGCCCGGCAGCTGGCTCAATTGGGCATCGATATTTATTATCAGGAAACGGTGGGGGACAATCCCCAGCGAATCACGGCTTTGCTGCAACAGGCCAGCCAGCGCAGCGACTTGGTCATTCTCAGCGGCGGTTTAGGCCCGACCGCCGATGATGTGACGAAACGTACGGTAGCGGAGTTTCTGCATCAGCCGCTGGTGACTAACGCTCAGGCCAAGGAAAAATTAACGGCCACGGCAGCCCGGCTGCAGCATGCATTAACCCCGAACAACCTGGTTCAGGCCCAATTACCGGCCGGCGGCGAGCCGCTGCCGAACCGGACCGGGCTCGCGGTGGGCAGTTGGAATGTCATGCAGGGGACGATTTACGTGACGCTGCCCGGCCCGCCCCAAGAGTTCAAACCGATGGTCAGCGAGCAGCTGATCCCCCGGCTGGCCCAGCATACGCATAAGGTGTTGGCGTCGACCATGCTGCGCTTTTATGGGCTGACGGAATCAGTGATCGCGACTAAGCTGGCACCGCTGATCGATGCCCAGACGAATCCGACGATCGCCATTTATTACCAATTTCCAGATATTGCCGTGCGGGTCACCGCTCAAGCGGCGGACCATGCCGCGGCGGAACAGCTGGTGGCGCCGGTGGCCGCCCAGGTGAAGGACTTGCTGGGCGATGCCTATTACGGTACTGGCGAACACGGCTCGTTGGCCCAGGTCGTGGGGCAGCAGCTGATTACGCGGCATTTGACGATCACGGCGGCGGAGAGCCTGACGGCGGGCGAATTCCAGGCGTCACTGGGGACCGTCTCCGGTATTTCTGCCGTCTTTCCCGGCGGTTTTGTCACCTATGCCCCGGCTCAAAAAACAGCGATGATCGGCGTGCCGGCAGCCACGATTAAGCAGTACGGAGTGGTCAGCCGGGAAACGGCGGCGGCGATGGCTGGGGGTGCCCGGGCTAAAGTCGGTACTGATTACGCCCTGGGCTTCACCGGCGTGGCCGGACCCGATACCTTGGAAGGACAGCCGGCCGGCACAGTATTCATCGGTTTGGCCGGGCCCCAGGGCACCACGGTGCAGGAGTTCCATTTGCTGGGCAGCCGTAATGAAGTCCGCGCCCGGGCCGTGGCTTGGGGATTCAAGATGCTGCAGAACGCCTTAAAAAATTAAATTTGAACGTTCGTTCGCTTTTTTGTTGTGTTTTGCCGGGCAATCCGATAAACTATATAAGACGCATAAAGTGAACGAAAACGAGCAACCTAATTGAGGAGGGACGCTTTTGGCTGTTAAAAATACCAAGCTTAAAGAAGTCGTTGAATTAACCGACAAGCAAGAACGCAAGACTGCTTTGAATGATGCTCTGAAGAAAATTGAAAAAAACTTCGGGAAAGGGGCCATTATGCGGATGGGCGATAAAGCCGATACGCAAATTCGGACCATTTCCACGGGCTCATTAGCCTTAGATACAGCACTGGGAGTCGGCGGCTACCCCCGCGGCCGGATCGTCGAAATTTACGGACCTGAATCATCCGGTAAGACGACGGTGGCGCTGCACGCAGTCGCTGAAGTACAGCGTGAAGGCGGTACGGCGGCGTATATCGACGCGGAAAACGCCTTGGACCCTGAATACGCTAAGCATTTGGGCGTCAACATTGATGATTTGCTGCTGTCCCAACCGGACACTGGCGAACAAGGGTTGGAAATTGCGGACGCGCTGGTCACCAGCGGCGCCGTGGATCTGGTCGTTGTCGACTCAGTGGCAGCGTTAGTTCCGCGGGCTGAAATCGATGGTGAAATGGGCGATGCCCACGTTGGGCTGCAGGCCCGGTTGATGTCCCAGGCATTGCGCAAGTTGTCTGGATCCATTAATAAGACAAAAACCATTGCTATTTTTATCAACCAGATCCGGGAAAAAGTCGGTGTTATGTTCGGCAGCCCGGAAACGACTCCGGGCGGTCGGGCGCTGAAGTTCTACGCCACGATTCGGTTGGAAGTACGCCGGTCAGAACAGATCAAAGACGGTACCGACATCATCGGCAACCGGACGAAGATCAAGGTTGTGAAGAACAAGGTTGCCCCGCCGTTTAAGGTTGCCGAAGTCGACATTATGTACGGCAAGGGCATCTCCCGTACCGGCGAATTGCTGGATATGGCGGTCGAGAAGGATATCGTGGATAAGAGCGGTTCCTGGTACTCTTATAATTCAGACCGGATCGGCCAAGGCCGGGAGAACGCGAAGCAATATATTGCGGATCATCCGGACATGGAAGCCGAATTGCGGACTAAGGTCCGGCATGCTTACGGCATTGACGGTGCCGCGGATCCGGATGCGAAGGATGCCGATGATCAGGCCAAGGATAAGGATTCTAAAGACGCCCCTAAGGCCGATAAAGATGCCAAGGGTACGAAGGACACCAAGTCTGCCGCAACGGACGCGAAGAAGCCGGAAAGCAAAGACAGTGCGAAAGATACGCCGAAGGCCAAGGATACGAAGGCAGCCGCGGATGGCGAGTCGATCGATATCTTTGAGGGTACGGACGCGAAGAAGTAAGGATTTCGTTAAGAGTGAGAGGAGCTCGCCGGGTGACCGGTGGGCTTTTTTTGGTTGCGGCTGCCTCTCCCTTAAACGGGCTCAGGCCGACAGAAGCTAGAGGGCTTTCTCCCCCCTTAAACGGGCTCCGGCGACCAGAAGCTAGGGCGGAAGGCCAGGGGCGCAAAAAACCTAAGGGCGGGTTTTCTGCGCCCCTGGCCTTCCGCCTACGCTTCTGAACGGTCGCCTGTGCCCTCTGTCTATTGACACCCCTACCGTTTCCCTCTAGAATTGTGATTGTGTCAATAATCTACAATTAACCATCATGAAAAGATTCTCTAAGAAATGAGTACCACTTTTTGATGATGCGGAGGTGAACTAATGGAACTTTGGATTCCAATAATCCTCGCCGTCATCATGTGTGTTGTTGGTTTTGTTGCTGGGTATTTGACCAAGAAAGCCGCGCATCAGCGGGCAGTTAACGATGCCCATACGAATGCCGCGGGGATCATTGCGAGTGCCAAGCGGGATGCCGCCGCCATTAAGCGGGAGGCAGACACCGCTAAGAAGGAACAACTCCTCGCCGCTAAAGATGAAGCCCATCGCTACCGCGCAGAGCAGGAAGCGGAGCTGAAGAGTCGGCGCGAGGAATTACAAAAGCAAGAAAATCGGTTGCTGCAACGGGAAGACTCCTTGGACCACAAAGACGACATTCTGAACAATAAGGAAGGCAGTCTGGATAAACGTGAGGACAAACTGGCGCAGCAACAGCAGCAGATCGATGAAGCCAAACAAAAAGTAACAGATACACTGCAAGCTCAAGAAGATGAACTGGCCCGCATCGCCCAATTTACCCGGGATGATGCTCGTCAGGAGATCCTTGATTCCACTAAAGAAGAATTGACCCATGAACGCGCGGCTCTGATTCGCGAAAGCGAGCAGACCGCCAAAGAAGAGGCGGAGCATAAGGCCAAAGACCTAATTGCCCAAGCCATTCAACGCAGCGCGGCAGATGTGGTGACGGAAACTACTGTCACTGTTGTATCGCTGCCGAGTGACGACATGAAAGGCCGCATTATTGGTAAAGAGGGCCGTAATATCCGGACTTTGGAGACATTGACCGGAATTGACCTGATTATCGATGATACACCTGAAGCTGTTGTGTTGTCCGGATTTGACCCCGTTCGTCGGGAGATCGCCCGGATCGCACTGGAGAAACTCATCGCTGACGGCCGGATTCATCCGGCCCGGATCGAAGAAGCGGTGGAGAAAGCCCGGAAAGAAATGGATGCCCGGATCCGCGAAATCGGTGAGCAGGCGTTATTTGAATTGGGCATTCACCACATGCATCCGGATCTGATCAAACTGGTGGGGCGGATGCACTTCCGCACCAGTTATGGACAAAACGTTCTCAATCATTCGATTGAAGTGGCAAAGCTGGCCGGTATTTTGGCTGGTGAGCTTGGTGAAGATGTTACCCTGGCTAAACGCGCAGGATTATTACACGATATTGGGAAGGCCATTGACCATGAGGTCGATGGCTCCCATGTGGAGATTGGTGTGGAACTCGCCAAGAAGTATCACGAGTCCCCTACAGTGATCAACACCATTGCGTCCCATCATGGGGACGTGGAACCGCAGAGCATCATTGCTGTACTGGTCGCGGCTGGCGATGCCATTTCAGCCGCCCGGCCAGGGGCCCGGTCTGAATCGCTGGAGAATTATATCCATCGGTTGGAGAAGCTGGAGAATATTACTAACAGCTTCCCTGGCGTGGATCACAGCTTCGCCATTCAAGCCGGCCGTGAAGTCCGAGTCATTGTGGCCCCCAATCAGGTCACTGATGATCAGGCGGCCATTTTGGCCCACGAGATCCGCTTGCGGATTGAGAAAGAGCTGGAATATCCAGGTCATATCAAGGTAACGGTCATTCGGGAAACCCGATTTATCGAAACTGCTAAGTAGCCATGATTCTTGGGTTTCTAAAGTGACAGCAAATTGCATTATCAGCAGCAGTCCCGCACCGGTCAGCCGATCGGCGCAGGACTGCTTTTGTTTTGCCCGATGAATCGGTATAATAAGTGTAATTGACTAGACAGGAGCTCATTCTATGTTTCGTGTAATCGTCGCCCTTTTCGGTACCATGTTCTTCTCGGCCGTCATCACGCCGTTTGTTAGAAAATTGGCCTTCGTCCTGGGGGCGGTGGATATGCCCAACGCGCGGCGGGTAAACCGCAAACCGATGCCCACCATGGGCGGTTTGGGGATCTTCATTGCATTCGTCTTTGTGACGTTTGTCCTGCTGCGCAATCAATTTCCCACTCACGAACTGTTCAGTGTCCTGCTCGCCGGCAGTGTGATCATTCTGACCGGGATGATCGACGATATCAAAGAACTCAAGCCCTGGCAAAAGATGCTGGGAATCGTTATTGCCGCCAGTATCATCTACTTCTTGGCCGGCATTCGGATGGACGATGTCTCCCTGTTTGGGTTGCACTTCAACCTGGGCTGGGCCAGTTATTTCGTGACCGTCTTCTGGATCGCCGCGCTGACTAATGCCGTGAACCTGATCGATGGGTTGGACGGCTTGGCCACTGGGGTGGCCATCATCGCGCTGTTCACCATGGGGGTCATCGGGGTCTTCTTCCTGCTTCCCGGCGAAATCTATGTGCCGATTTGGATCTTCTGCTTAGTAGCGGCCTTGATTGGCTTTTTACCCCATAATTTTCACCCGGCCAGTATTTTCTTGGGGGATACGGGCGCGCTGTTCATCGGCTTCATGGTGGCCGTTTTCTCCCTGAAGGGGCTAAAAAACGTGACCTTCGTGACCATGGTTATTCCGGTCATCATCCTCGGGGTGCCGATTACGGATACAGTCTATGCCATCTTACGGCGCAAGCTGAACAACAAACCGATTTCCCAAGCGGATAAACACCATCTGCATCATCAGCTGATGGCTCTGGGCTTGACCCAGCGGCAAACCGTCATGGTAATCTACGGGTTGGCCTTGATTTTCGCTGCCATTGCTTTGATTTATCCGCTGTCCACGCTGTGGGGGAGCATTCTGCTGACGATCGCGGTGATTCTGGGCTTGGAACTCTTTGTGGAATCCATCGGCTTGGTCGGGGCTGGCCGTCAGCCGCTGCTCCATGCAATTCAGCGCTTCGTGAAGCGCCTGTCCCATTCGGATCATCCAGTTTAAGCAAAAAATAGACGGGCGACCGTCTATTTTTTTTGCTTAAACGCGCTCTGGCTTCTGACCGTCGGCCTGCGCTCTCTAACTAATTTTCATACCGCGGCGCGGCAGTATCCGTGTAAGGTACCTCCCGGAACTGCTGGGCCCCGACGGTCATGGTGATGCGGCCATTGGTTAAGTCTTGGAGCTGCTTTTGGTACGTATCGATTTCAGTGATGTCGACCAACGCGGTCATGGTGACTTGCACCCCGTAGTCCGTCTTTTCGATGGTATAAGGACTTTCGCTGAAGAAATGCTGGATGGGATCCACTTGGTTGTAATCAATCGTGAAGGTGAGCGCTTGCTGCAAGACGCCGCGGACGATACCGATGTGGTGGGCCGCTTCCGTGACGGAGTTGCTGTATGCTCGGATCAAACCGCCAGCCCCCAGTTTGATCCCGCCAAAGTAGCGGGTCGTTACCGCGACGACGTTTTTCAGCTGCATCAGTTTCAAAGATTCCAGCATGGGAATTCCTGCCGTGCCGCTGGGTTCGCCGTCATCATTGGCGCGCTGGTGTTCATCGTTGTCGCCAATCACGTAGGCACTGCAATTATGAGTCGCCTTGTATTGCTTTTTCTTGATTTGGGCGATGAACGCTGCCGCCTCGTCTTCGGTGGTGACTCGGGCGAGTTGACCGATGAAACGGGACTTTTTGATTTCGATTTCGTATTCGCCATTTTGGGCAATGGTGAGGTAATTATTTTGCATACTTGCAGCTCCTTTGCGTAATTTAACTATGTAAGGAAGAAAGGCGGCGAGAATAATGATGACGGGGTCGTTTTATCCCGGGCAGCAATTGGTGGTCCCAGCCGGTGAGACACCGCCGCGGGGCGGTCAGCTGGTATCGGCCGTGCGCGCTCAGGGGCGGCAATTGTGCTGCCAGCGCTGCGGGGCGATTTGGCCTCGCGGAATACAGACTTTACCGTTGGGCGGGGCGTATTGCCAGGACTGTATTGGGCTGGGGCGAGTGACGACCCGGGATCGGCTATGGCGTTTGGCGCCGCCAGTATTTCCTGAGCGGCCAGCCGGCCAATGCTGTGCATGGCAGGGGACCCTGACGCCGAATCAAGTCCGGGCAGCGCAGGCGATTCAACACGCCCACACTGCTGGCCGGGGGATCCTGGTCTGGGCGGTGACTGGGGCCGGCAAAACTGAGATGACCTTCCCGGTCGTCACGGCTGCTCTGGCCGCCGGCGGGTTAGTGGCTTATGCGTCACCCCGGATCGACGTGTGCAATGAATTATTTCCGCGAATCCAAACGGCCTTTCCAACGATCAGCACCGGCCTGCGTCACGGCCGGGAGGAACAGCCCTATATGGGTGAGCAGCTTATTGTGTGTACGACCCATCAACTACTTCGATTCTATCATGCTTTCTCCCTGATTATCGTGGATGAAGTGGATGCGTTTCCTATGCATAATTCGCGCTTGCTGCACGCAGCGGTGGCCCAGGCGCTGCAGCCGGGAACGGCACCAGTCTATTTGACCGCCACGCCGGATGCCCACTTGCGCCACCAGTTGCGGCGCGGGCAATTGGCGGTGGCGTATTTGCCTCGGCGGTTCCATGGGGCGCCGCTGCCGGTGCCCCGCTTGCATTGGTGCCGCCAACATACACTGACCACGGGTTTTCAGCCGTTACAAAGGCTTGTACGGTGCCACCGCAGTGCCCGGCGGCCGGTAATGCTGTTTGTCCCGACTGTCCCGTTGCTGACAGCACTGACTGTTTGGCTAAGCAGCCGCTTCCCAGCAGAAACCGTGGTCAGTGTTCATGCTGATGACCCCGAACGGGTGGCCAAGGTCCAAGCCTTCCGGGACGGGCGCATAACACTGCTGGTCACCACAACGATTCTGGAGCGAGGCGTGACAATTCCGCATTTGCAGGTGATCGTGTGGGCTGCCGATCATGAGCATTTTCAAACCAATGCCCTGGTTCAAGTGGCTGGACGCGCCGGTCGAGCGGCGGATGATCCCTGGGGCCGGGTGGATTTCTTTTACCACCGTTATACCTTGGCCATTGCCCGGGCCCGGCGGGAGATTCGGCAGATGAATCGGCGAGGCGGTTTTCGATGACGCCGGCATGCGGCTGGTGCGGGCGGCCGTGGACGATTACGCCTACCTTTGGTGCGCTGTGCAGCCTGCGGCGGCAGCGGCCCGCGACCCTTTGTCCAGAGTGTCGGGCCACTTTTCTGCCCTGGTCCGCCGAAACGGTCCACTGTCCCCGGTGCCACCGGCCGGGGGCCGCGGTCCTGTGCGCTGATTGTCAGTATTGGCAGCAGCTGCTGCCCTGGCTGGACGGCCAAGCCCAGCACCTTTTTGCCTATCACTCACCCATCCAAACGTATTTTGAACGGTTTAAGCGCCAGGGAGACTATCAATTGGCCGCAGTGTTTGCGGCAGACATTGGTGATTGGTGGCGCACTCGGCGCCGGCACTACGATGCGGTCATTCCGGTGCCAAGTGACCCGGTCCGGGCCCGGCAACGGGGGTTTGACCCCGTGACGGCCCTGTTTGCGTCAGTCCTGCCGCTCACGCCGGTACTGGAAAAACAAGGCACGACACCAGAACAAGCGCAGCAGGATCGGGCCACTCGTCTGACCACGCGCCAGCCGTTTATCTATCAGCCCAAGCGCGGCGTTAGGCTGCGCCAATGGCGCCGCATTCTGCTCGTCGATGACATCTACACCACGGGCAGTACCCTCCATCAAACGGCCGCTGTATTGCACGCCGCTGGCAGCGACGCCGTCATGGATACCTTCACTTTAGCCCGATAAGTCGAAAATGCTTACAAAGCTGTTTATCTACGGCGCCTACTTTGTTATAATTAAGACGTAGTAAGGGTGGTGCAAGAGGTTTTACTCACCACCGGGTGTACCTTTTTTGATACACTTTGAAGGGAGAGAAGTACTATGTTATCTTTTAATGTCCGTGGCGAAAATATTGAGGTCACTGAGGCCATTCGTGCGTATGTCGAGAAACGGCTGAGCAAGCTCAATAAGTATTTCGAAGACGCGCCTGACTCCATCGCTCATGTGAACTTGAAATTGTATTCCAACAAGAACGCCAAGGTCGAAGTCACGATTCCGTTGCCGTACTTAGTATTACGGGCAGAGGAGACTTCTCCGGACCTTTACGCCAGTATTGATCTGGTCACTGATAAGCTGGAGCGGCAGATCCGCAAGTACAAGACCAAGATCAACCGCAAGAGCCGGGAAAAGGGCATCAAGAACTTTGATTTGACCGGTCCTTCCGAAGGGGTACAGGATGCACCGATCCCTGAACCGGCAGAACCTAGCGACAACTTCACCATTGTCCGGACTAAGCAGGTTTCTTTGAAGCCCATGGATCCCGAAGAAGCTGTCCTGCAAATGGACATGCTGGGGCATAACTTCTTTATCTTCGAAGATGCAGAAACCAATGGCACAAGCATCGTTTATCGCCGCCGCGACGGCCGTTACGGCTTGATCGAGACCGACGAATAAAATAGGTGCGACCATTTTAGAATTTAGATAATTGATCGGACTGGGACAAAGTAAAGATTT
Organism: Schleiferilactobacillus harbinensis DSM 16991; assembly: GCF_000425885.1. Classification (GTDB taxonomy): domain Bacteria; phylum Bacillota; class Bacilli; order Lactobacillales; family Lactobacillaceae; genus Schleiferilactobacillus; species Schleiferilactobacillus harbinensis. Next base: position 78,714 of record NZ_AUEH01000002.1, on the reverse strand, counting down.
CAAGTGTATCTAGTGCCAATGCGGAGCAATCGGAGCGCAGCATTGGCGCGGCAGTGCCCGGAAATCCCACTTTGTCCCAGTCTTTTTGCGTTCTCCTTGCCCCCTATGGTAAAATGTAACGAACTCTGTTTATCGAAGTTAGCTAAAGAAATATTACGTCAATTGAGGTTGTGAGGTCTAGAAATGGCAAATGTATTGAAGCGGTGGGTCGAATCCGACGCCCGCGAAGTCAAACGGATGGGTAAGATTGCGGACCAGGTGATCAGTTACGAGGATGAATATGCCAAGTTGTCTGATGAACAGCTGCAAGCCAAGACGCCCAAGTTCAAAGAACGATTAGCCAACGGTGAAACCCTGGATGACATTTTACCCGAAGCTTTCGCCACCGTGCGCGAAGGCGCCAAGCGGGTCCTGGGGCTATTCCCGTTCCGGGTCCAGATCATCGGCGGGATCACTCTGCATGAGGGGAATATCGCTGAAATGAAGACCGGGGAAGGGAAAACCTTGACCGCGACCATGCCGGTTTACCTGAATGCCTTGGACGGCAAAGGGGTCCACGTGGTCACCGTCAACGAATACCTGTCCAGCCGGGACGCCACCGAAATGGGCCAGTTGTACAACTGGCTGGGCCTGACGGTTGGTTTGAACCTGAACGAAAAGAGTACGGATGAGAAGCGGGAAGCCTACAATTCCGATATCACGTATTCCACCAACAGCGAGCTTGGGTTCGACTATCTGCGGGACAACATGGTCGTGTATAAAGACCAAATGGTACAGCGCCCGTTGAACTTTGCCATTGTCGATGAAGTCGACTCGATCCTGATCGATGAAGCCCGGACACCGCTGATCATTTCTGGTCAAGCCGAAAAGTCGACGGCCCTTTACATCCGGACCGATCGTTTCGTCAAGACTTTGAAAGAAAAAGACGATTATAAGATCGATTGGCCGACCAAGAGTATTTCCCTCACCGAGCAGGGGATTCGCAAGGCCGAAAAGAACTTTGGCTTGGACAACCTGTATGATACCGACAACATGGTCTTGAACCATCACTTGGACCAGGCACTGCGGGCCAATTACATCATGCTTCGGGATATCGATTACGTGGTCCAAGACGGCAAAGTCCTGATCGTTGACCAATTCACCGGCCGGGTCATGGAAGGCCGCCGGTACTCCGATGGACTGCACCAGGCCATTGAAGCCAAGGAAGGCGTCAAGATCGAGGATGAGACCAAGACCATGGCCAACATCACCTATCAGAACTACTTCCGGATGTACAACAAGCTGGCAGGGATGACCGGGACTGCGAAGACCGAAGAGGAAGAATTCCGTGAGATTTACAACATGGAAGTCATTTCTATCCCGACAAACAAACCGGTCATCCGGGTGGACAATCCGGATGTGCTGTATCCAACATTGGACAGCAAGTTCAACGCTGTGGTGAAAGAAATCCAAGAACGCCACGCCAAGGGCCAGCCGATGCTGGTCGGGACTGTTGCCGTAGAAAACTCGGAACGTTTGTCCCACATGCTGGATCAATTGAATATTCCCCACGCCGTGCTGAACGCGAAGAACCACGCCAAGGAAGCCGAGATCATCATGAATGCCGGCCAACGCGGAGCGGTCACCATCGCCACTAACATGGCCGGCCGGGGGACCGATATCAAGCTTGGACCGGGCGTTAAGGAACTGGGCGGCTTGACCGTACTGGGGACTGAACGGCATGAATCCCGGCGGATCGATAACCAGTTGCGGGGCCGTTCCGGCCGACAGGGGGATCCGGGCGAGACCCGCTTCTACATGTCGCTGGAAGATGACCTGATGAAACGGTTCGGCGGCGACCGAATCAAGAGCTTCATGGATCGGCTCAGCGGCCCCGATGAAGACAAAGTGATCGAGAGCCGCTTGATCACCCGCCAAGTTGAATCGGCCCAGAAACGGGTCGAAGGGAACAACTACGATACCCGGAAGAACACCTTGCAGTACGACGATGTGATGCGGGAACAGCGGGAAGTGATGTACAAGCAGCGGCTGGAAGTCATTTCTGAACAGAAGGACTTGAAGCCGGTGCTGATGCCCATGATCAAGCGGACCATCGCCAATCAGGTGGACATTCATACCCAGGGCAAACCTGAAGAGTGGGATTTGCAGGCCATCTTGGACTTTGCATATACCGCCATGGTCAACGAAGACAAGATCAGTATGAAGGATATCAAAGGCAAGACCCCGGAACAGATCGAGGCCTTCATGTACAAGCTGGCTGAAGAAAACTATGACGAGAAGGCCCATGCGCTGCAAGATCCGGCGCAAATGCTGGAATTCGAGAAGGTCGTTATCCTGCGGGTCGTTGACTCCCACTGGACGGACCATATCGACGCCATGGATCAGCTGCGTCAATCCATCGGGTTGCGGGGCTACGGCCAGATGAACCCGTTGGTGGAGTACCAAGAAGAGGGCTATCGCATGTTTGAAGAAATGATCGCCGACATCGATTACGATGCCACTCGGTTATTCATGCGGGCTGAGATCCGCCAGAACATTCGGCGTTAACCAAAGAGAGGCTGGGGGCTCGTTGTCGCCAGCCTTTCGTATATCCAAGAAATGAATAGAAAGAGGCTCACACTATGGAATTAGCCGATGCACGTCATGTGCTGGATGAAATGCGCACCAAAATAAATCAGTTTAGGGGGTCTCTTTGACTTCCCTCACTTGCAGGAAACAATTGCCGTGAATGAAGCCAAAATGGCTGAACCCGACTTCTGGAATGATTCCGAACATGCCCAGAAGATCATTGATGAAACGAATGCGGCCAAGGCCCAACTGGATACGTTTAAACAATTAGACGATGGCTGGCAGAATCTTCAGGTGGCAGCGGAACTATTAGCTGACGAACCGGATCCGGATATTGCCAAACAGCTGGATACCGGCATTCCTAAATTACAAAAAGCGATGCATGATTATGAATTGAGCCAGTTGCTGACCGGCCCCTATGACAGTCATGACGTTTTAGTCGAAATCCATCCTGGGGCTGGTGGTACTGAGGCTCAGGATTGGGCATCAATGCTGTTGCGGATGTACACCCGCTGGGCCCAGAACCGGGGCTTTAAGGTGGAAACATTGGACTTTCTCGCTGGCGATGAAGCCGGCGTGAAGTCGGTGACGCTGCAGATCAGCGGGCATAACGCCTACGGGTTGCTGCGGAGTGAAAAGGGTATCCACCGGCTGGTGCGGATCTCGCCCTTCGATTCCGCCGGCCGGCGGCACACCTCCTTTGCCTCCGTGGATATCATGCCGGTGCTGGACGACAGCATCAATATTGATATTCGGCCGGAGGACTTGCGGGTCGATGTTTACCGGTCCTCTGGGGCTGGTGGGCAGCACATTAATAAGACCTCCAGTGCCGTCCGGATCACCCACCTGCCCACCGGCATCGTTACCCAATCCCAGGCGCAGCGGTCTCAGCTGCAAAACCGGGAAACGGCAATGAATATGCTGCGGGCCAAGCTGTATGAACGGGCCCAAGAGGAGCAGAAGGAAAAGGAAGCCGCTATTCAGGGCGAGCAAAAGGAGATCGGCTGGGGTTCCCAGATCCGCTCCTACGTCTTCCATCCCTACACCATGGTCAAGGATCACCGGACCAATTACGAGACAAGCAATGGCCAAGCTGTGATGGATGGCGACATCGACGGGTTCATTTATGCGTACTTGCAATGGGAACTGGCCCGTCATCAAAACCGGAATTCACAACTTTGAGACAACTCTGTATTGTTTCGTAAACGAATTGTTACGTTGGCTTGATACAATAGCGACGTGCTTTTAACAGGAAAGGAATAGTCCACCCCTATGATTCGTATGGTAGATGTGTCAAAGGTATACGACAATAAAGTGACGGCCTTAGAAAACGTCAACGTCGAAATTGCTCAGGGTGACTTCGTGTACGTGGTCGGTCCTTCAGGGGCCGGGAAATCCACGTTCATTAAGCTGCTCTACCGGGAATTGCGCGCGACCAGCGGCTTGATCATGATCGATGATTTCGATCTGACCCAGCTCAAGGATCGAGAAGTCCCCTTTCTGCGCCGAAAAATCGGTGTCGTGTTCCAGGATTTCAAACTGCTCTCCCGATTAACAGTGGCCGAGAATATTGCGTACGCAATGGAAGTAATTGAAACAGATCCGGAAGAAATTAAACAGCGGGTCACCCAAGTGCTGGCTGAAGTCGGCCTGACTGGCAAGGCCGCCCGGTTCCCCAACGAGCTCTCTGGCGGGGAACAGCAGCGGGTCGCGATCGCCCGGGCAATCACGAACAATCCCCATATTCTGATTGCCGACGAACCTACCGGCAACCTGGATCCGAATACGTCTGAAGAAATCATGGCGTTATTAGAAAAGATCAATGCGAAGGGGACGACTGTGATTATGGCTACCCATAATGACCAGCTGGTGAACAGTCACGTCCACCGATTGCTGGAGATCAACAACGGCGATATCGTACGGGACGAGAAGGAGGGGACTTACGCCAATGAAGGCTAGTACATTCAAGCGCCACGTGACCGACAGTTTCCGCAGTCTCAAGCGGAATGGCGGGATGTCCGTGGCGGCCATTGTGTCCGTTACCGTGACTCTGCTGCTAGTCGGTATCTTTCTCGCCCTGATTTTCAACGTGAACCACGTCTCCCGGGAAGTGGAAAATGATGTGCGGGTACGGGTGATGATCGATCAAAAGACGACCAAGACCCAGCGCAATGACCTGCGCGATGAATTGCAGGCGATGGCAGACGTGAGCAGCGTCACCTATTCCAGCCGCCAACAGGAGCTGGATAAGGTGGTCGGCAGCTACGGCAGTGCCTTCCAAATGTTTGGCGGCGATTCAAACCCATTGAACGATGTCTTTATCGTGAAGACCAAGACACCCCAGGCGACGGAAAAAGTGGCCAAGGCGGCGAAGAAACTGGCCCATGTGTCCGAGGCTAACTACGGCGGGGCTAACGCCCGCAACTTGTTCCGGGCGACGGATAGTCTGCGCCAATGGGGGCTGGGCTTCAGTATTCTGCTCCTGCTGGTGGCCGTCTTCCTCATTTCGAACACCGTGCGGATCACGATTCTCAGCCGTCAGACAGAAATTGGGATCATGCGGCTGGTCGGGGCGACGAACTCCTATATTCGTTGGCCGTTCCTGCTTGAGGGAGCCTGGACGGGACTGTTCGGCGCGATTATTCCCATCATTATTGTGGATATCGGCTATGCAGTACTCTATGGCGCCTCGGCGAAGACTTTTGCCTCTGCTGGCTATGCACTGTTGTCGCCGGGCAGCCTGCTGTTCGGCATGGATTTGCTCTTGGCAGTCATCGGTATCGTCATTGGGGCCGTCGGCGCGGCCATCTCCATGGGCCGCTTCTTGAAGATTTAAGACGGTCAAACACTCACCTGTTTTCTGATTTTTTTCAGAAAATATCAGGCGGGTGTTTTTTTCTGGTATACTATTGGTGAAATTGGAGGGGATACCATGACCACACGCATTCTGGTGGTGGATGACGAATCTACCATTCGCACGCTGATCGAGTACAACCTAAGTCAAGAAGGTTTTACCGTGGATACGGCAGAAGACGGTGATGAGGCACTGCAAAAGGCCGAGGGTCAAGACTATGACCTCATCTTGCTGGACCTGATGCTGCCAGGCAAAGACGGCTTGGCCGTAACCAAAACGCTGCGCCAGGAGAAAAATGCGACACCGATCATTATGCTCACCGCGAAGGACAGCGAGACGGATAAGATCGTTGGCCTGGAGCTGGGTGCCGACGATTACGTCACCAAGCCGTTCTCCGTCAAGGAACTGCTGGCCCGCATTCATGCGGTCCTGCGGCGGATGGAGGCACCCACTGAAGCGCTGGCAACCGGCCGGGTAGTCACCTTCGGCCCCTTGACGGTGGATATCGACGGCTTGCAGGCGTCTTTGCGTGGTGCACCGCTGACCCTCACGCCGAAGGAATTCGATGTTTTGGCTTATCTGGTCCAGCGCCCGAATCGAGTCATTTCCCGGGAACACATCCTGGATGCCGTTTGGGGTGTGGATTATCCCACCGAAACTCGGACTGTGGACATGCAGATCTCCCATCTCCGGGAAAAGATTGAAGCTAATCCCAAAGAACCGCAATATCTGCAAACGATTCGCGGGTTCGGGTATAAGTTGACGCAGCCGACTTCGGAGGTGTCTGAATGAGATTTCGGGTACAGTTGTTTCGCTTGTTGGGCGCCGGTGTGCTGTTCGTCGGCTTGCTGATCTGGATGACCCAGTGGGGACCGATGCTGGGGCTGACTCAGCCGTTCCAAGTGGCCGCCCCTGGAATCTTCTGGGGCATAATCGTGGTTTACTGGGTGCTCTATCTGCTCCTCAGCACCCTGCGGGATCTGCGCATGCGCCGGTATCGGCGGCAGCTGACAATGGCGACCCGTTACATGGAACAGATTCAGCATCTGCAAGCGCCGGAACTGATGCTGGCGGAGGATGCCCCGGAGTGGCAGCAGTTTTATCAGGCCGCCAACCAGGTCAACTTGCAGACGCATCGGTTTAAAGTAGCCATTGATCAAAAACAGGCCGATTTTGACCGGCTGATCAATCATCTGCCCGTGGGCGTGATGGTCATCAATCCGGACGATATGGTCCAGATGGCCAATGATGTTATGGCCACGCTGCTGGATGTACCCATCGACCAGGAACCCCACTCCTATTTGGATGACGTAAAAACGTATGGTCTGAGCAGCTTGATTGAGCATACGGAGCGGAATCATCAGACGCATCACGCGGAGATCAAATTGGTGCAGAATAACGAACGGCCGGTGGATGCCTATGTGATTTGGATCGGCGATAAGGAATCCGGACAAGTCGTGGTTGTCCTTTATGATCTGGCTTTGATTCGAGCGGCTGAACAAATGCAGCTGGACTTTGTAAGCAATGTGTCCCACGAATTAAAGACCCCGATTACGTCGATTGCCGGTTTTGCCGAGACCCTATTGGGCGGGGCAAAGGATGATCCCAAGGCGCTGGATCAATTTCTGCATATCATTTTGCAAGAGGCCGATCGTTTGAATGATTTGGTCACTGACACGATTTCTGTGGCGAAGTTTGCCAATCCCCATCCTATCCATCCGCAACCAGTAACGGTGCGGAAAGAGATCGATCATTGTTTGACCATGCTCAAGCCGCGGATCGAAGAACGCAGTTTGCAGACGCGAATTGAGGGTCCTGAGGATCTAACCGTCGTCTTTGACCCGGCTGAGTTTGAAGATATCATCAAGAATCTGATGACCAATGCAGTGATTTACAATCACCATCAGGGCAGTATTGATGTCCGGTACAGCAGCGACCAGGATAATTTCAAGCTGGTGGTAGCGGATACCGGTATCGGTATTCCTGAAGATGACCAGCAGCGGATCTTTGAACGCTTCTATCGGGTGGATAAGATGCGCTCCCGGCGCAACGGCGGCACTGGCTTGGGGTTGGCCATTGTTCAGGCAATTGTTCAACGGGCTGGCGGCGAAATCACATTGCACAGCCAAGTGGGTGTCGGCTCATCATTCACGGTCACTCTGCCGCTCAAAAAACAGAATGCTTAATTTCCCCAGCTCTGCCCTTGCCGGCAGGGCTTTTTCAGTTGAGCAGGAAGCGCCGGTTTACCGGACGGTATCTGGTACAATGAATCCGGATACGGAAGAAAACACCCGGTACGCAATGCATTTACAAGAAATTTACATTTCCCAAGATAAATCGTTACATAGCTACCGTATGCTGGTATAGAGAGAGATATTTGGTGAATTGAGGAATGCCCAGTGAGACAACATAAATTATGGCTTTTGGCCGCAGTCTTTGGCCTGTTTATTTTGGCCGGATGCAAACAGCAGGGAGCGGCCATTACCGCCGTGGGGTCGTCGGCTTTACAGCCGCTCGTGGAAGCTGCGGGCGAACGCTATAGCAGTGAACATAGCGGTGAGTTTATTAATGTCCAAGGCGGCGGCTCCGGGACCGGCTTGAGTCAGATCCAAAGCGGCGCCGTGGATATCGGTAATTCTGATCTGTATGCCCAGGAGAAGAGCGGCATCAATGCTAAGAAGCTTGTTGACCATCAGGTCGCGGTGGTCGGCGTTGTGCCAATCGTGAATAAAGATATTCCCCTGGATAATTTAACGATGGCCCAATTACGGGGCATTTTTTCTGGCCAATATACGAATTGGTCCCAGGTTGGCGGTCCTGATGTCCCTGTTGTTCTGGTTAATCGCGCCACTGGTTCTGGGACACGGGTGACCTTTGAACGATGGGTCATGAACAAAGTGCCGACCAAAGCGGCTCAGGAACAGGATTCTACTGGGATGGTACGGCAGATCGTTTCGTCCACCCCCGGCGCCATCAGCTACGTGGCCTTCCCTTATGTGAACAAGACCGTGAAGACCCTCAAGCTGGATGGTATCGCGGCGACGGATCGCAATGTGCAGACCAACAAATGGGTGATCTGGTCCTATGAGCATATGTACACCAAGGGCACGCCTACTGGGCTGACGAAGCGGTTCATCGATTATGTATTGAGCAATACTGTACAACAAAAAATTGTTAAGAAATTAGGATACATTGCTGTGAATGAAATGCAAGTTGCACGTGATCTTGCCGGTCACGTGACGAAGAGAGTGGGGCAGTAGGTATGGCAGAGGATAAAATTCGAGCCAGTCTGTTAAAGGAGTCGAAAGCTTCCAAACGGGAAAAGCACGGCAAAATACTGAGTTTCGCCGCCATTGGCTTGATCGTCATCGTGGTGGTGGCGATTTTCATCTTTGTTGCCACCCGGGGAATTGCGACGTTTACCGTGGATAAGGGCAGTTTGTGGGACTTCTTCACAAAAAGCCAATGGAATCCGGGGGCAACGGATAAAAGCGGGCATCCGCTGATCGGGGCACTGCCAATGATTGTCGGTTCCTTTGCCGTGACTCTGTTATCCGCCGTCGTGGCGACGCCGTTTGCGATTGCGGCGGCCATCTATATGGTGGAAATTTCGCCCCGGCGAGGATATAAGATTTTACAACCGGTCATTGAATTGCTGGTTGGGATCCCGTCCGTTGTTTATGGGTTTGTCGGGTTGTCGCTGGTCGTACCGTTCATTCGCAATCACTTTGGCGGAACTGGATTTGGTATTTTAGCCGGGACGATGGTATTGTTCGTGATGATTTTGCCCACTGTAACGTCCATGAGTGTGGATGCGCTGCGGTCTGTCCCTCGCTATTATCGGGAGGCATCATTGGCTTTGGGGGCTACGCGCTGGCAAACAACCTATAAAGTCGTCCTGCGGGCAGCGGTCCCCGGGATCATGACGGCGGTGATCTTTGGTATGTCCCGAGCCTTTGGTGAGGCCCTAGCTGTCCAAATGGTCATCGGGAATGCTGCTCTTCTGCCCCAGAACCTGGTGTCCCCGGCGTCGACTTTGACCAGTATTCTGACCATGGGTATGGGCAACTCTGTAATGGGCAGTGTGTCCAACAACGCTTTGTGGTCGCTGGCATTACTGCTATTGCTGATGTCATTGTTGTTCAATATTTTGATTCACCGCATCAGTAAGAAGGGAGCGTTACATTAATGAACGCTAAGCGAAGCGATAAAATTGCCACGGGGGTATTGTACGCCATGTCCGGAATTATCGTATTGATTCTGGCCTTGCTGCTGTTCTATATCTTAGCCAATGGGCTGCCCCATATCAGCTGGCACTTTCTTACCGCCCCCGCCCAGAGTTTTGAGAAAGGCGGCGGGATTGGCGTCCAGCTTTTTAATTCCTTCTACTTGCTGATTTTGTCCATGGTGATTTCGACGCCAATTTCCATCTGGGCTGGGATTTATTTATCGGAGTACGCGAAGCCTAATCGATTGACCAATATTATTCGCACCTCCATCGAAATTTTGTCGTCACTGCCGTCAGTTGTCGTGGGTTTGTTCGGTTTCCTAGTTTTCGCCGTCCAGGCTGGGTTTGGTTTCTCTATTCTTTCCGGAGCATTGGCGCTAACTGTTTTCAACCTGCCGCTGTTGACCCGGAACGTGGAGGATTCACTGCGTTCCGTTGCCTTCACGCAACGGGAGGCGGGTTTAGCGCTTGGCCTTTCCCGGTGGGAAACTGTGATTCACGTGATCTTGCCGGAGGCGCTCCCGGGGATCATCACTGGGATGATTCTGTCAGCGGGCCGGGTATTTGGGGAAGCCGCAGCATTGATTTACACTGCCGGGCAAAGCGCGCCGACGCTGGACTTTACGAACTGGAATCCGTTCTACATTGCGTCACCGCTTAATCCTATGCGGCCGGCTGAAACTTTGGCCGTACACATCTGGAAGATCAACTCAGAAGGGATCATTCCCGATGCGGCCGCTGTTTCTGCTGGTGCCAGTGCGGTGTTGATCATTGCCGTTTTGCTGTTCAATATTCTGGCCCGGCTGATTGGTAACAAGGTTTACAAACGGCTCACTGGGGTCTAGAGGAGGCAAACGATGCAGAACTATTCATTTGATGATACGTATTTTCTACCCCTGGACCCGAAAAAACACGAAATTGCGATATCTACCGATGATCTCAATGTGTACTATGGCGATAATCAAGCCATCTTCGATGCGTCACTGCAATTCGAACGCTTCAAAATCACCGCCTTGATCGGCGCTTCCGGGTCTGGTAAATCCACCTATTTGCGTTCTTTGAACCGCATGAATGACAATATTGCCAGCGCTAAAGTGACTGGTAAAATCATGTACCGGGATTTGGATATCAACGGCAGCGGCATCGATACTTATGAGATGCGCAAGCACATTGGAATGGTTTTCCAGCGGCCTAACCCGTTTTCTAAATCAATATATGACAACATTACGTTCGCACCGAAACGGCACGGCTTGAAAGATAAAGCTAAGTTGGATGAGATGGTAGAGACGACACTGAAGGAGGCCGCACTTTGGGATCAGGTTAAAGATGACCTGCACCAATCTGCGCTGGCTCTTTCTGGCGGTCAGCAGCAGCGGCTGTGTATTGCCCGGGCGATTGCCATGAAGCCGGACATCCTGCTGCTGGACGAACCGGCCAGTGCGTTGGACCCGATCTCGACCTCAACGGTGGAAGAGACGCTGATTCGGTTGCGGGAGCACTACACGATTATCATTGTGACCCACAATATGCAGCAAGCGGCTCGAATCAGCGACTACACAGCATTCTTCCACTTGGGCCACGTGTTGGAATTTAATACGACGAAAGAAATCTTCACGACGCCGAAGGTCAAAGCAACAGACGATTATGTGTCTGGACACTTCGGTTAATCCGTAGAGAGGTGACGGTATATGGCAATGGCGATTGAAGCAACAGAACCGGATAAGACAGCAGCCCCGCCAATCATTGATACCGAGGATGTGCATCTGTGGTATGGCAGCAATGAAGCATTGAAGGGCATCAACTTGACCTTCAAGGAACATGAAATCACCGCCTTGATTGGGCCCAGCGGATGCGGGAAATCCACCTATCTGCGGACCTTGAACCGGATGAATGATCTGATTCCCGGAGTGACCATCAAGGGTGAAGTGAAATTAAAGGGAAAAGATATTTACGCGCCGGGAAACGATACGGTATCCCTGCGTAAGGAAGTCGGTATGGTTTTCCAGCAGCCGAACCCGTTCCCGTTCTCGATCTATGATAACGTAACTTACGGGTTGCGCTTGGGCAAGCAGCACACCCGGGAACAGCTGGATGAAGCGGTCGAGACCGCGTTGCGGCAAGCGGCTGTGTGGGAAGAGGTCAAAGATAAGCTGCATGACAGTGCATTAGGCCTGTCCGGCGGTCAGCAACAGCGGGTGTGCATTGCTCGGGTGCTGGCGGTGAAGCCGGATGTGGTTTTACTGGACGAACCGACCTCCGCGTTGGATCCAATTTCGTCCAGCCAGATTGAAAGTATGCTCGTAGCGTTGAAAAAGGACTATACTATAATTTTAGTTACGCACAACATGTCGCAGGCATCCCGAATTTCTGACCGCACGGCTTTCTTCCTTCAGGGGCATCTGGTCGAGTATGATGATACTAAGACGATTTTCTTGAATCCCCATAAGAAAGAAACCGAAGACTACATCAGCGGGCGGTTCGGGTAATCATAAAAGGAGCAGGAGGTGGCAGCGTGCGCCGCGTATTTGAAGATGAGTTGAACGATTTACACGTCCGTTTTTCAGAAATGGGCATGATGGTCAATGAGGCCATATATAAGTCAGTTAAAGCGTTCATCAACCACGACAAGGAACTCGCTCGGGACGTGATCACCAGTGATCATTTGATCAACGAGCGGGAAGTCGATTTGGAGAAGCGCAGTTTTGAATTAATTGCGTTGCAGCAGCCGGTAACGACGGATCTGCGGACGATCGTGACGGTCATGAAGGCCAGTTCAGATCTGGAGCGGATGGGGGACCACGCCGTATCCATCTCGAAATCCACCATTCGAGTGAAGGGCACGACCCGGGTGCCGAAGGTGGAGCAGGATATCGCCTCAATGGCGGAGCTGGTCAAAGAAATGGTGAACGAGGTCTTGGACGCTTATGTCAAGAGTGACGATAAGCGGGCGTTGCAAATCGCCAATGAAGACCACGGGATCAACCATTATTCAGACTTGATCTATGAGACCTGTCTGGAGATCATGCAAAAGGACCCGGCAACGGTGCCGGGAAGTATGGATTATTTGTTTGTGAGTTCGTATTTGGAGCGGATCGGCGATTATGTAACGAATATCTGTGAGTGGATCGTTTACTTGCAGACGGGGAAGATCGTGGAATTGAATTCGAATGCGAAGGAAGACGACTTTTAGGGGTTGTTTTCGGAGGGCCTGCCAGCGGTGTTGGTGGGTCTTTTTGTTTTGCGGTAGGAAATGGGAAATTTGTCGTTGTACGCCGTGCCAAGTGCTCCGCAAGCTTCGTCGGAGGGGGCTGCTTTTCCGCGTAAACGGGTTCAGGCCGACAGAAGCTAGAGCAGAAGGACAGCAGGGCAAAAAACCTAAGTGCGGGTTTTGTGCCCTGCTGTCCTTCTGCTTACGCTTCTGACCGTCGGCCTGAGCCCTCTCTTCCATACTATAGCCCATCCAAATATCAACCTTTGGACCTATGCACTCTCGCCGGTTCCTTGGCATAATGAGAATGTAAATAAAGCCATGTACCCAATGTGGATGGAGGCAAATACTAATGAACGAACGTGAACGGATTATGCAGCTCGTCAAGGACGGGGTCATCAGCTCGCAAGAAGCGATTGTACTATTGGAAAATTTAGCGAACAAGGCCGATAACGGCACAGAAGAGAAGCAATCGGCGGCGGAAGAGGCCAAGTCGGCGGAGCAAGAGAGTGCCGATGCAGCGCAGGAAGAGGCCGACGCGCAGGCTTCCGATGATTTACGCAATGCCCATGAGACTTTGGCTGACTTGCAACAGCAGTTGCAGGAGAAGCAGCGTCAGATTCGGGCCACAGAGGAACAGATCACCGTCTTGGATACACTGGAAGATTTGGAAGATCTGCCGGCTGAAAAGGCGGAAGAGCGTTCCAAGCTGCAGGCCAGCCTGATCACGCTGAAGGAAGACGTAGATCGGCTGAGCGATCAAGTGCAGGCAGCGAAGCAAGTCGTTGATGATTTGCAAGCCAAGACTTGGCAAAATGCGAAGAAGGAATTCGAAGATACGGATTGGGCCGGGGATTTCTCCCAAACCTTCAGCGACTTCGGCAAGCGGATGGGCAGCTTAGGCACTCAAGTCGGCCAAGCCGTCCGCGACGCGGTGACCAGTGTCACCGACAACGTGGATTGGAAAGACGTGAAGATCAAGGTGCCCGGTGTGGTCAGTGCCAGTTTCGACCATGAATTCTTGTTCGAGCACATTGACGCGCCGGCGGTTGAGATGCGTATTGCCAATGGTGACATTCGTATTAAGCCGTCCATTAACGATAACGTATCGATTCGCGGTCAGTTCAAGATTTATGGCCACTATGATGAACCGACTCCGTTGGCGGCATTGACTGCCCGCAGTCAGATCGACGTTTCAAATGAGCACATTGTATTCTCAGTACCCAATAAGCGGATTCGGGCCGACCTGGATGTTTATCTGCCCAAGCGGTTGTACGATCACACCTCGGTGAAGATCCTCAACGGCAACCTGGCCGTCGACGGATTCAATGGTCAAGACTTCTATGCCAAGCTGACCAATGGGACTGGGAGCTTTGCCAACGTGACGCTGCAATTGCTGAATGTGGAAGACATCAACGGCACCGTGAACTACGACAGCGGCAAAGTGGATGAATTGCTGGCCCAGACCATGAACGGTACGCTGACCGCCAAGGCGCCGTTCAAGAGTGCCGAGTTGAGCACTGTCAATGGGACGATTCGGGTCACTGCGGAAACCAACGACCTGCACAAGCTGGTGGCCAATTCTACCAGCGGCACGATCAAGGTATCCGTACCGGCTAGTCTCGGCCTGACCGGCGAGGCCCAGAGCAAGGTTGGGGCTGTGCGCTCACGCTTGTCCGGCTTAACCAGTGAACCGGTCCGCGGCACGGTTGGTCAGCGCTTGACGCTGGATCGCACGACGGATTCCGGTGATGTGGCCGAGCTGCAATTGACCGCTGGCGCTGGCGCCATCATGTTAAAGGATAACGACTAAGAATTAGAGGAGACGAGCAGACCATGAATGAACGAAATAACACGAGACGATTAATGAAGTCGCGGACCGATCGCAAGGTCGATGGTGTCCTCGGCGGGATTGCCGCCTACTTCGGCTGGGACAGCACGCTGCTGCGGATTCTCTTCGTTGTCCTGTTAATGCCCAGTTTTGGGACCATGTTCGTGGTCTACATCGTCCTGGACATGATCATGCCGCTGGCGCCGCGGCCGGAAAAGCCGGCGAAGCCGAGTCAGCCCCAGGAAGAGCCGCGGTCTAAGAATAGCAGCGATGATAATTGGAGTGATTTCTAAAAATGATTACACTATTGGTGCTTTTGATTCTGATTCCCGTTTTACTCGTGGTCCTGTTTGCGACTGGGATTGGGATGCTGGCCATGGTCATCGGTTTGCTGCGCTTCTTCTTCCCGGTGCTGGTCATCTATCTGATCTACCGGTGGCTTTTCGCACCGAAGCGGCCGAAGCGGCCCACTGATTTCCGCGGGACGCCCTATGCCCATCCGTATCAACCTAATCGGCCGCGCCGAGAGATCCATAACGAGGCCAAGCCGAAACAGGACAAGGGCAAGGATGATACTTGGGATGATTTCTAATTGTCCGGCTAATTAACAAATCAACTAACGACGCTGACTTCGGTGAGCGTCGTTTTTCTGTCAGCGAGAAAAAAGCGGCGCCGATTATGGTATGATTTAGCATGTATATCGCAATGGAGGGTTGAACTATGGCAGATGCAGTACCAGTGGCTAAGCTGGTCCAGGAAACAGATCTGAAAGTGTTCTCCGGCAAGGAGTTCATGGCAGACCGCACCGTGACCGTGAGTGATATTTCCCGGCCGGGCCTGGAATTGACCGGTTATTTTCGCTATTATCCCAGCAATCGGATTCAATTATTTGGCAAGACCGAAATTTCTTTCTCTAAGGGGATGACCCCGGACGAGCTGAGTGTTGTCTTGGGTCGGATGGCCACCGCCGAGACACCAGCATTTCTGGTGTCCCGGGGCTACGAACCACCGGCGGAAATGATCACTGAAGCCAACCGGGCGAAACTGCCGGTACTGGGATCACCGTTGCCGACGTCCCGGTTATCCAGTGTCGTGACCGAGTTTCTGGAAGAAGAATTGGCAGAGCGCCGGTCAATGCACGGTGTTCTGGTGGATATCTATGGCTTGGGCGTGCTGATCACCGGGGATTCTGGCGTTGGTAAATCAGAAACGGCCCTAGACCTGATCAAGCGGGGCCACCGACTGATCGCCGATGATCGGGTGGATGTCTATCAACGGGATGAAAAAACCATTGTGGGCGAAGCCCCAAAGATCCTGCGCCATTTATTGGAAATTCGCGGGATTGGCATCATTGATGTGATGAATCTGTTTGGCGCCGGCGCGGTGCGGGATTCGGCTGAAATTTCGCTGATCGTCCATTTGGAAAATTGGTCACCGGATAAGAATTACGATCGCATCGGGGCTCATGAACAGTTCCAGCAGATTTTTGATGTGGCCCTGCCCAAGATCATCATTCCGGTGAAAGTCGGCCGGAACTTGGCCATTATTATTGAATCGGCGGCGATGAATTTCCGAGCCCAATCAATGGGTTACGATGCCACCAAGGTCTTCGAACGGAATCTGAATTCTTTGATTAAGGAACATTCTGCGGAAGACGAAGAAAAGTAAAAACTCGGATATTTAGGAGATGGATCTATGTTGTCACTTGCTGCCCTGAATCCCGTGGCGCTGCGCCTGGGATCACTGCAAATCAAATGGTACGGCGTACTGATCGCCACCGGTGTGGTGATTGCCGTTATTCTTTCCATGCGGGAGGCGAATCGGCGTCAGATCAGCCCTGACGATATCGTCGATTTGTTATTATGGATGCTGCCGATCGGTGTGATCGGGGCCAGGGCGTACTACGTGATTTTCCGCTGGTCATACTACGCCGCCAATCCCGGCGAGATTTTTGCCATTTGGGAGGGCGGTTTGGCCATTTACGGCGGAATCATCGCTGGGCTGATCGTGCTGGTCGTGTATTGTTATTACCGGATGCTGCCGGCCTGGCTGGTGCTGGATATTGTGGCGCCGACCGTGTTGCTGGCCCAGGCCATTGGCCGCTGGGGCAACTTTATGAACCAGGAAGCATTTGGCGCGAAAACGACCAGGGCGTTTCTAGAGAGCATTCATTTGCCGACTTTTATCATTAACCAGATGAATATCAACGGGGTATATCATCAGCCGGACTTCTTATATGAGTCGATGTGGAGCCTGCTGGGCGTCATTCTGCTGCTGGCCCTGCGTCATCGGGAGCACTTATTTAAACGCGGCGAAGTGGTATTGAGCTACGTGGCCTGGTACTCCTTCGCGCGGTTCTGGATCGAGGGCACGCGGACGGACAGTCTGTATCTGTTCGGCCCCGTTCGGGTGTCTCAGTTATTGTCTGCGATCCTCTTCGTCGGTGCAGTGTTTTTGATTATCTACCGGCGCGTACGCAAGCCAAATAATCCTTGGTATCTTGATGGAAGCGGGTTGAAATATCCTTATGAACGCTAAGCGACAATTGCATCTCACCGTGCTCGGGTCTGGTTCCTGGGGCAGTGTATTGGCGGATGTCTTGGCAAAAAACGGCCATGCCGTCACGATTTATGGCCGCAATCCCCAAGAAATTGCTGAAATCAACGAACACCACACGAACACGCACTACATTGCCAATTTGCACATGGACGAGAGTATTGCAGCGACGACGGACTTGCGCCAAGCGGTCACCGGCGCAGCAGCCATTTTCTTTGTAATTCCTACTCAAGCCATTCGCTCGGTGGCGGAAAAGGTTGGTGCTATCTTAAATGAAGAGGGCAACCGGCCGTTCCTGATCTCGGCCGCAAAGGGGCTGGAAGAAGGCTCACTGGATCGTATTTCTCAAGTCTTGAGTCAATCAATCCCGGCGGCTGTCCGCGGCGATATTGTGATCCTGTCCGGGCCCAGCCACGCGGAAGATGTGGCCAAGCGGGATATTACGACCCTTACCGCGGCGTCTGCCAACGATGATGCCGCGGCGTGGGTCCAGTGGATCGTGATGAATGATTTCATGCGGATCTATACCAGCCCAGATGTTGTCGGGGTGGAGCTGGGCGGCGCAATCAAGAACGTGATCGCCATCGGTGCCGGCGCCATCCATGGGCTGGGTTATGGGGATAATACGAAAGCCGCTTTGATGACCCGGGGCTTAGCCGAAATGGCTCGGCTGGGGGTGGCCTTCGGTGCAGATCCCCTGACGTTCAGCGGCCTCTCTGGTCTCGGCGATTTGATCGTGACCTGCACCAGTACGAATTCCCGGAATTGGCGCTGCGGCAATCGATTGGGGCAAGGCGAACCCTTGCAGCACATTTTGGATACCATGGGCATGGTGGTCGAAGGCGTGCCTACCGCGAAGGCGGCCCATGACTTGAGCAGTCAAGCACAAGTGGATATGCCGATTTGCGAAGCTATTTATGAAGTGCTGTATCGCCAGCGGCCGCTGCAAGACAGTATCGATGCCTTGATGGGCCGAATCGCTAAGCCGGAGATTGATTTTTAACAGACAGTAAAGGAGCATTCGTTTATGGTGAAAGCCGTCATCGCTGCCGGCGGTCTGGGGGGCTCCCTCATGCCGCTGACCAAGGCCGTGGCCAAAGAGATCATGCCCTTGGGCGGCCGCCCAGTCATTGATTACATTGTGCGGGAACTGCAGGCCAATGGCATTACCGATATTCTCTTGGTGGCCAACAAGAGCAAACAGGCCATCGAGGATTATTTCGATTCGGCGCCGGAATTGGAGCATCTCCTGCGGGCGAAGGGCGATACGGCCCAGCTTGCCGATATTGCTGCTTCTACAGCGGTGAATTTGCACTTTATCCGCCAGCAAGCCGCGGATGGCATCGGCAGTGCCCTGGCTTTGGCCGAGGATTTCATTGATGGGGAAGACTTCTGTTTCGTCCTGTCGGATGATGTGCTGCCGCTGCCAACCACGTTGCTGCAGCAGTTGTGGCAGGCCCACACGGCCAGCGGCCAGCAAATGCTGGCGACGGTGCCGATCGCGGCCAAGCAAAGCGAGCAATATGGGATCGTGGAGTGGGCGGACAAAGCGGCCGGCCAGATCAAGCGGATTGCTGAAAAGCCGACGCCGGCCACGGCGCCTAGCCAGGATGCAGTCTTCGGGCGGTATGTGTTTTCGGCCGCCATTTTTGATCAACTGGCCCAATATCCCGCAGATCAACAACAATTTGCCCAAGCGCTGAATGCTTTGGCGGCTGAAGGAAATCTGACCGGGCTGCCCTATGGTGGTCCTCGGGAAAACATCGACGGCCGCCTCAGTCTGTTGGAAGCCAATATTGACCTGGCACTGACTGATCCGGATACTGCCGCACCGCTGCGCGCCTATTTGCGCAGGCTGGTCAGCGACTGAGCCAAGTGGTAGATTTATTAGTAGAATTCATGTATAGTATGACATGTACTTATTTTTAGTAAGGAGTGTTGCTGATGGCCAAAGAATATGATGTCGTCGTGATCGGTGCAGGACCGGGCGGCATGACTGCCGCGTTGTATGCTGCCCGTTCCAATCTGCGGGTGGTCATGCTGGACCGCGGGATTTATGGCGGCCAGATGAACAACACCGCAGCGATTGAAAATTATCCTGGGTTTACCGATGTGCTTGGCCCCGAGTTGGGGGAGAAGATGTACGCGACAGCAGAACAAGCCGGCGTGGAATATGCTTACGGTGAAGTAAGCAGCATCGAAGACCACGGCGCCACCAAGCTGATTCACACGGACGAAGACGATTACGAAGCTAAGGCGGTCGTTTTGGCGACTGGCGCTGAACATCGCAAGGTTGGCGTGCCTGGCGAAGAAGAGTATTCGGGCCGAGGCGTATCGTACTGTGCAGTCTGCGACGGTGCTTTCTTCAAAGGTCAGCCGTTAGCCGTCATCGGCGGCGGCGATTCAGCCGTTGAGGAAGGCCTGTACCTGGCCCAATTATCACCGGATGTACACGTACTGCATCGCCGGGATCAATTGCGCGCCCAGAAGGTCTTGCAGGACCGGGCGTTTGCCAATGACCACATGCATTTTGTTTGGAACACCCAGTTGCAATCCATTGATGGCGACGGGAAGAAGGTCACCGGTGTCACTTATAAAGATAAAGTGACCGGTGAAGAGAAACAGATTGCGGTCGGCGGTGTCTTCATTTATGTGGGCATTACGCCGATGACCGCTGCTTTTAAGAATCTGCCGATTTTAGACGATCAAGGCTGGATCATCACCGACGATCATATGCGGACCAAGGTGCCTGGCGTTTTTGCTGTCGGCGATGCCCGGCAAAAGGATCTGCGCCAAATCACCACTGCCGTTGGTGAAGGCGGCCTCGCCGGTCAGCAGGTTTACCACTATATCCAAGAATTGGGCGACAAAGTATCCGCCACGCAGGCGCACGCTTAATTACCCTGACCAAACAGTCTATTGTGAATTGAGAAGCGCTTGTCCTGTGGACAGGCGCTTTTTTACAACGCTCAGGTAAAATGTTTAGTAAATATAAAGAAACGTTTACCATTGATTTAGTAATTTTTTTGAGGGCTTACATCATCGCTTTTCCCAACAACCATGTATAATGAAAGTGGAATCAAAAATTGGTTTTAGGAGGCTGTTATCGATGAGCTGGCAAGATAATTATCAGCAATGGCAACAAGCTACCCTCGTACCCGATTTAGCCGAGGAACTGACTCAGATGAAAGGGCATGAAGACGATCTGGAAGACGCCTTTACTGCTCCGATGGAGTTTGGTACCGCCGGCATGCGCGGCGTGATGGGTCCGGGCATCAATCGGATGAATATTTACACCGTGCGCCAAGCCACTGAGGGCTTGGCCCGGTTTATGGACAAGTTACCCGCAGAGCAAAAGCAGCAGGGGGTCGCGATTAGTTTCGATTCCCGCTATCATTCCCAAGAGTTTGCGCATGAATCCGCGCGGGTCTTAGGGGCCCACAAGATTCCATCGTTTGTCTTTGACTCCCTGCGGCCGACTCCGGAACTGTCCTTCACGATTCGGCACCTGCACACTTATGCTGGGATCATGATCACCGCGAGTCACAACCCGAAGCAATACAACGGCTATAAGATCTATGGGCCGGATGGCGGTCAGATGCCGCCGGAAGAGGCCGATACGATCACCAAGTACATCCGCGAAGTGACGGATATCTTCAATATTCCCGTCGTTCAAGAACAGAAGCTGCGGGAAGCCAAAATCATGAGCTTGATCGGTGAAGATGTGGACGAAGCTTACTTGGCGGCGTTGAAGTCTGTCACCATCAATCCGGATTTGATTGCCAGTGATGGCAAGGACATGAAGCTGATTTACAGTCCGCTGCACGGGACCGGCAAGGTCTTGGCCCAACGGGTACTGCAGGGCGCTGGCTTCCAGGCCGTCCGCATCGTGCCGAAGCAGGCCATTTTGGATCCTGAATTTCCGACGACACCGTTCCCGAACCCTGAATTCCCCCAAGCCTTTGACTTGGCAATTCAATTGGGCAAGGAAGAATCCGCGGATGTACTGATCGCCACGGACCCGGATGCCGACCGATTAGGCACGGCAGTGCGGCTGCCCAACGGCGAGTATCAGTTGCTGACGGGGAACCAGATCGCCAGCATCATGCTGCATTACATTTTGACGGCCCGGAAGAATGCCGGCACATTGCCTAAGAATGGGGCCGTCGTGAAGTCCTTTGTATCTACTGAATTGGCCACTAAGATTGCCGAAAGTTTCGGCATGCAGATGATCAATGTGGAGACCGGCTTCAAGTTTATTGCCGAGCAGATCGAACACTTTGAAGAAACCGGCGAGCACGAATTCCTCTTCGGCTTCGAAGAGAGTTATGGTTATCTGATCAAGCCGTTCGTGCGGGATAAGGATGCCATGCAGGCAACACTGCTGCTGGCGGAAGTGGCGGCCTACTATAAGCACCAAGGCAAGACGCTATATGACGGCTTGCAGGAGCTGTACAAGGAATACGGCTACTTCGCGGAGAAGACCGTTTCCCAAGACTTCCCGGGTATCAAGGGCGCTGAAGAAATGAGTGCCTTGATGGCCAAGTTCCGGAAAGAAGAGCCCAGCGAGTTTGCCGGCGTTAAGGTTGCCCGGACCGAAGACTACAAGACCGGCCAAGCCAAGTTGGCGGATGGCAGCACGGAGAAGCTGACGCTGCCGAAGTCCGATGTTTTGAAGTTCATCTTGAGCGATGGCACCTGGATCGCCATTCGGCCGTCTGGGACGGAGCCGAAGATCAAGTATTATGTGGGCACTCAGTCTGATTCCCAAGACGCGGCCCACAAGCGTTTGGATGACTTTGAACAGGCGCTGACTGCCTTCACTAAAGCGTAATGGTTGGTCTATCTTTTGAAAATGTAATAAAATAACTTTCAGCCCCATTGACACGTTGCTGCCGGTGGGGCTGAATTGTCTATTGGCAGAGAATCTGTCATGCTTGTACTGGGTGTCCGGACGTGGTAACATACGGACAATTCAAAATCAGAAATGGAGAGTGGTCTGGATGGGTCTGCATCAGTACATCACGGGGTTAACAAATTTGGAATGGTTGGATCGGGCGCCGGGGTTCTTCAAGTATCAGCAGCATTCCGTTGCTGCCCATTCATTTAAGGTGGCAGCGATCGCCCAAATGCTGGGCGACATTGAGGAACAGGCCGGAAACACCATCGACTGGAAGATGCTGTACGAAAAATCATTGAACCATGATTATACGGAACGGTTCATCGGGGACATTAAGACCCCGGTGAAGTACGCCACTCCGGAGCTGCGGCATATGCTGGCCCGGGTGGAGGATCATATGACTGAGAACTTCATTCAGAATGAAATTCCGGAAGAACTGCAGGACATTTACCGTCGGCGGTTGTCAGAGGGCAAAGATGATTCGCTGGAAGGCAAAATCTTGTCGGTGGCCGATAAGGTGGATCTGCTGTATGAGTCCTTTGGGGGAATCCAAAAGGGCAATCCGGAGACGGTGTATATGGATATTTTCAAGGAGAGCTTGACAACGATCGTATCATTTAAAGCGATGCCGTCGGTGCAGTATTTCTTGGAGAACATCATGCCGGATCTGTTGAATGAGGACTTTTCGGATCGGGATAAGCTGGCCGCGATTACGAAGCAGATCGTGCCGGCGTATCATGTGGCGCGGTAGGCTGGCTTCTTCTAACCGGGCTCAGGCGACCAGAAGCTAGGGGATAAGGACGGCCAGGCAAAAACCCAAAACCGGGGTTTGTGCCTGGCCGTCCTTATCCCTACGCTTCTGACCGGTCGCCTTCGCCCTCTCTCTGGCGAAAGTATGTTCTCTGTGGTACAATATTTCTGTTGAATTAGTAGTACGTAATATGCGGCGCAAGAGTCATTTTTTGGCTTTTGCGCTTCGTTCGCTTATCAGCTTTTGTGGAGGAGGATTTTGCCTAACTATGATTACACGTCAACCTGACAGACCATTTGATTTGGTTTCGAAATACAAGCCGGCCGGGGATCAGGGTAAAGCGATTGCCCGGATCACGAAGGACTTCCAGCAAGGGGATAAAGAAGTTGTCCTAGAAGGGGCGACGGGGACTGGTAAGACGTTCACGATGGCGAACGTGATTGCAAAGCTGAACAAGCCGACATTGGTCATTTCCCACAACAAAACGCTGGCTGGTCAATTATATGGCGAGTTCAAGGAATTCTTCCCCCACAACCGGGTGGAGTACTTTGTCAGTTATTATGATTACTATCAGCCTGAAGCCTATGTGCCCTCCAGTGATACGTATATTGAAAAAGATGCCAGCATTAATGATGAGATCGATAAATTGCGCCACTCCGCGACCAGTGCACTGTTGGAGCGTAATGACGTCATTGTGGTGGCCAGTGTGTCTTGTATTTTCGGGTTGGGGGATCCTAAGGAATATGCCAAGAGCGTAATCTCTTTGCGCCAAGGGATGCAGATCGACCGGAATACATTGCTCCGGGAACTGGTCGGGATTCAATTCGAACGCAATGATATCGACTTTCAACGGGGCCGCTTCCGAGTCCGGGGGGACGTGGTGGAAATCTTCCCTGCCTCCAACGACGAAAATGCGATTCGGGTCGAGTTTTTTGGGGATGAAATTGATCGCATCGTCGAAGTAGATGCGCTGACCGGCGAGATTATCGGGACCCGGGATCAGGTATCGATCTTTCCGGCGACCCACTTTATGACCAACGACGAACAGATGGAGGGCGCCATCAAGCGCATCCAGACTGAACTGCAGGGCCAACTGAAGAATTTCCGGGAGCACGGCAAACTATTGGAGGCCCAGCGGCTGGAACAGCGAACCAATTACGACATCGATATGATGCGGGAAATGGGCTACACCAACGGGATCGAGAACTACTCGGCCACCTTGGAAGGCCGCGCGCCGGGCGTGCCGCCCCATACGCTGCTGGATTTCTTCCCAGATGATTTCAATATTATGATTGATGAATCCCACGTCACTATGCCTCAGATTCGCGGCATGTATAATGGCGACCGGGCGCGGAAGCAGATGCTGGTGGACTACGGCTTCCGCTTGCCCAGTGCCCGGGATAACCGGCCGTTGAAGCTGAATGAGTTTGAGGAACACGTCAAACGGATTCTGTATGTTTCCGCTACGCCAGGCCCCTATGAAATGGACCGGACCCAGGACCATGTCCCCCAGATCATTCGGCCGACCGGGTTACTTGATCCTATCATTGAAGTCCGGCCAATTATGGGTCAGATCGATGATATGGTCGGTGAGATCAATCAGCGCGTGGAGAAACACGAGCGGGTTTTCATCACGACGATGACGAAGAAAATGGCCGAAGACTTAACCGATTATCTCAAAGAAATGGGTATGAAGGTGCGCTACCTCCACTCAGATATCAAGACTTTGGAACGGACCCAGATCATTCGCGACCTGCGGCTCGGTGTATTTGATGTCTTGATCGGGATCAACCTGCTGCGGGAAGGGATCGATGTTCCGGAAGTTTCACTGATTTGTATTCTTGATGCCGACAAGGAAGGCTTCCTCCGGTCTGCCCAGTCGCTGACCCAGATCATTGGCCGAGCGTCGCGGAACGTCAACGGTAAAGTGATTATGTACGCCGACAAGGTGACGGATTCGATGCAAGAGGCCATTGCTAAGACCCGTGGCCGGCGCAAGGTACAAGAGGCCTTCAACGAGGCGCACGACGTCACCCCGACGACGATTGTCAAGCCGATTCGGGATGCCATTTCAGTCATGCGGCCGGCGGATGACGCTGATGAAGCGACCAAAGAGAAGGCGGCCAGTGTGGATCTGAGTACAATGACGAAGAAGGAACGTACTGAATTGATCAATAATTTGACGGAACAAATGCAGAATGCCGCCAAGAAGCTGGACTTCGAAACGGCGGCCACGCTGCGCGATACTATCTTAGAATTGAAAGCGGAAGTGGATTAAACATATGGCCAACGACAAAATCATTATTCATGGTGCCCGGGCCCACAATCTGAAGAACATTGACGTGACGATCCCCCGGGATAAGCTGGTGGTCATCACTGGCCTGTCCGGGTCAGGAAAGAGTTCGCTGGCCTTCGACACGCTGTACGCCGAAGGTCAGCGGCGCTATGTCGAAAGTCTGTCAGCCTATGCCCGGCAGTTCCTCGGGCAGATGCAGAAGCCTGATGTGGACAGCATTGACGGATTATCGCCGGCAATTTCGATCGATCAGAAAACGACCTCTAAGAACCCGCGGTCCACGGTCGGCACAGTGACCGAGATCAATGACTACTTACGGCTATTGTGGGCCCGGGTGGGTCATCCCATCTGCCCTAACGACGGCACACCGATCCAAAGCCAGTCGGTGGACCAAATGGTCGCCCGCACGCTGGCTCTGCCGGAGGGGTCCCGGATTCAAATTATGTCCCCGATCGTCCGCCAAAAGAAGGGTACCCAGAAAAAAGAATTTGCCCGGGTGAAGCGGGAGGGCTATGTCCGCCTGCGGGTCGACGGGGAGACCTACGATGTGAGCGAAGCGCCGGAACTGGATAAGAACAAGAAACACGATGTGGACATCGTGGTTGACCGGATCGTGGTTCGGGATAATGTGCGGTCACGGCTTTTCGATTCCCTAGAGGCTGCCCTGCGGCTATCTGATGGGTACGCTAATGTGGATGTGATCGGCGGAGAGCCGCTGGTCTTTTCTGAACACTATGCGTGCCCCATCTGCGGATTTACCGTGGGTGAGCTTGAACCGCGGCTGTTTTCGTTCAATGCGCCGTTTGGTGCCTGTCCCGACTGTGATGGACTGGGCATGAAGCTGTCGGTGGACCCGGATCTGGTCGTCCCTGATGATACGAAGACACTGCGGGAAGGGGCCATTGCACCCTGGAACCCAATCAGTTCTCAGTATTATCCGGAATTGCTGGCCCAGGCGGCCGCCGCCTTCCATATTGATTTGGATACGCCGTTTAAGGACTTGCCGAAGAAAGATAGGGACCTGGTCATGAACGGTTCCGGCGGCAAAGAATTCCATTTCCATTATGAAAACGACTTTGGCGGCGTACGGGATGTTGATGTGGCCTTCGAGGGCGTCCTTACGAACATTGCCCGGCGTTATCGGGATACCAACAGTGACTTTACCCGAGATCAAATGCGGTTGTACATGACCGAACTGACCTGCCCGACCTGCCACGGCAAGCGGCTGAACCGTCAAGCCCTGAGCGTTAAGGTCAGCGGCGAGGATATTGCCGAAGTTTCTGACCTGTCAATCAAGGATGCACTCCCGTTCTTTAAGCAGGTCGAATTGTCTGAACAAGAAGCCGTCATAGCCAAGCCGATTTTAAAGGAAGTGCGGGATCGGCTCACTTTCCTGCGTAATGTGGGCCTGGATTATTTAACCCTGTCCCGGGCGGCTGGTACGTTGTCCGGTGGGGAGGCCCAGCGGATTCGATTAGCTACCCAGATCGGTTCCAATCTGTCCGGGGTGCTGTATATTCTGGATGAACCCTCCATTGGTTTGCACCAGCGGGACAATGACCGGTTGATTTCGTCGTTGAAAAAAATGCGGGATCTGGGGAACACCTTAATCGTTGTCGAGCACGATGAAGACACCATGCGGGCGGCGGATTACTTGATCGATATTGGACCCGGCGCGGGTGAAAAGGGCGGCGAAGTGATGGCCGCCGGTACCCCAGCCCAGGTTGCGAAAAATCCGAAATCGTTGACGGGGCAGTATCTGGCAGGGAAAAAGTTTGTGCCGGTACCGCTCGAACGGCGCAACGGCAATGGCAAAAAGATCCGCATCACCGGGGCCGCAGAAAACAATCTGAAGGATATTGATGTGGACTTCCCCCTGGGCAAGTTCATTGTGGTCACCGGAGTCTCTGGTTCCGGCAAGTCGACGCTGGTCAACCAGATCTTGAAGCGGGCGCTGGCGCAGAAGCTGAACCATAATTCCCACAAAGCGGGGAAGTACAAGAACATCACCGGCTACAAGAATATTGATAAACTGGTGGATATCGACCAAAGCCCGATCGGCCGGACCCCCCGGAGCAACCCGGCCACCTATACCAGTGTCTTTGATGATATTCGCGACCTGTTTGCCAAGACTAATGAAGCGAAGATTCGCGGGTATTCCAAGGGCCGCTTCAGTTTCAACGTCAAGGGCGGCCGTTGCGAGACCTGTAAGGGTGACGGAATCATTCGAATCGAAATGAACTTCCTGCCGGATATTTATGTGCCCTGCGAAGTCTGCCACGGCACCCGGTATAATTCCGAGACGTTGGAAGTCACCTATCACGGGAAGAACATTGCCCAAGTTTTGGACATGACCGTGGCTGAGGCACTGGATTTCTTTAAAGCTATTCCGAAGATCACCCGTAAGCTGCAGACTATTGTTGACGTGGGCTTGGGTTACGTGAAAATGGGTCAACCGGCCACGACCCTGTCCGGTGGCGAAGCCCAGCGGATGAAGCTGGCCTCTGAACTGTACAAGAAGTCCACCGGCAGCAATTTCTACATCCTTGATGAACCCACCACCGGTCTGCACACCGATGATATCAAGCGTCTGCTGACGGTCTTGCAGCGACTGGTAGATGAGGGCAACACCGTACTGATCATTGAGCATAATCTGGATGTGGTCAAGAGCGCCGACTGGCTGATCGATCTCGGTCCAGAAGGCGGCGATGGCGGCGGCACCGTGATCGCCACCGGCACCCCCGAACACGTCGCTACTGTAGCGGCAAGCTACACCGGCCAATACCTCGGTCCTATTCTTGACCGGGATAAAGCCCGGACGGAAAACGCCGTAGCAGCTAAGAAAAAGAAAACGCCGGTAAAGGCGAAGAAATAGTTCTAATCTGGATTAAGGCAAGGTAATTTGTTCTGGTCGATCTAGTGCCGAAGCTTGCGGAGCATTGGCACGGCAGTATACCGGACATCACCTTGCCTTAATCCTCTTTTTAATTGCCAACAATTAATTTGCCCCATGAAGGACACGCCCGGCTGTGTTATAATGTCCATGCAAAAGAAAAGGAGTGTGCGTATGGCCTCAAATAATCCATTAGATGTGGTCATTATCACCGGTATGAGCGGCGCCGGCAAAACCATTGCCGCCCAAGCCTTCGAAGATTTAGGCTATTTCGTCATTGATAACATGCCGCCGTCTCTATTACCCAAGTTCTGGGACCTGGTCCGTGAATCCGGATCGATCCAAAAGGTCGCGCTGGTCATCGACCTGCGCTCCCGGGCATTCTATGACCAGATTATTTCCATGCTGGCCGATCTGGACAACGCCAATACCGTACGCACCCGGATCCTCTTCCTGGATGCCTCGAATTCTGAGCTGGTCGCCCGCTATAAGGAGACCCGCCGCTCCCATCCGTTAGCAATGGACGGTCGGCTGCTGGAGGGCATTAAACTGGAACGCGAGCTGCTCACCGAGATGAAGAATCGGGCACAAATTGTGATCGACACCTCGAACATGTCGCCTCGGCAATTACGGGAAGAGATTTTCGGCCACTTCAAGGAATCCGGTGATACGCCGTTTCACATTGAAGTGATGTCCTTCGGTTATAAATATGGCATTCCCATTGATGCCGATATCGTCATGGACGTCCGGTTTTTACCGAATCCGTACTACATTCCAGCGTACAAGCCGCTGACGGGTTTGGATAAGCCCGTTTATGATTATGTGATGAACCAGCCGGAGACTGAGAAATTCTACCAGCAATTCATTGATCTGTTGTGGCTGACGATGCCGGGTTACCAGCGAGAGGGCAAGACTAGTATGACCATTGCCATCGGCTGTACTGGCGGTCAGCATCGCAGTGTGGCGATTGCCCAGCGGCTGGCTCAGGACTTAGGCAAGAAGTATTCCGTGGATGTGACTCATCGGGATATGCATCGGCGAAAGGAGACGGTGAACCGCTCATGAATGGAGACAACCGCATTATTCGCGTCATCCGCGGCCGCCGACCCAAAGTCGTCGTTATTGGCGGCGGCACCGGCCTGCCAGTCATTTTATCCAGCCTGCGCCAGGAGAACGCTGACATCACTGCGGTCGTGACTGTGGCCGATGATGGCGGCTCCTCCGGCGTTTTGCGCAACTACATCAATGTTGTGCCGCCCGGGGATATCCGCAATGTCCTGGTGGCATTATCGGAATTATCCGATTCAGAGTTGCGGATTTTCCAATACCGCTTTAACAGTTCCGACGCCTTTCTCTCTGGTCATGCCATTGGCAATCTGATCATTACGGCGCTGGCGGAAATGGATGGCGATATTTTCACTGCTGTTCAGGAATTGTCGGCGATGATGAAAGTGGACGGGCACGTCTATCCCGTGGCGGATGTCCCGCTGACTCTGAACGCTGAGTTCACCGACGGCTCCACCCGCCAGGGGGAGACTGAGATCTCCGGTGCCGGCAAACGCATCCAGCGCGTGTGGGTGACCCAGAAGGACAACCCCGCTGAACCGCCGGAAGCGGCCGATCAGGTGATTGACGCGATCATGGACGCCCAAGTCGTGGTGCTGGGTCCGGGCTCGCTGTTCACCAGTATTCTGCCGAATCTGATGATCGACAATGTGCATCACGCGCTGCGCCATACCGCGGCCAACATTACCTATATTTGCAATATCATGACTCAGAAGGGTGAGACCGAGAACTTTTCTGACGCCGACCATGTGGCGGTATTGAACCGCCATCTCGGCGGCAACTACATCGATACTGTCCTGGTCAATACGGCGCCGGTACCGGAGAATTACATGGACCGCCAAAAGTATGATGAATACTTATACCAAGTGCGCCATGACTTCGATGGCTTACGGGCCTTTGGCTGCAATGTGATCTCCGACAATTTCTTGGACCTGCACGATCGCGGTGTTTTCCATAACGGCCGCAAGGTGGCCAAGGAGTTGCTGAATCTGGCGTTCCAAGCCAAACTGGATAAGCGCGGCAGAAAGGGCAGGGGGTGAGTCAATGGCGTCTTTCGCCAGTCAGGTGAAAAAGGAATTAACGCTATTGCCGGTCCATCGGCAGCACGCCCGGGCTGAGCTGGCTGCTTTGATTCGGATGAACGGTACACTGCGGTTAGTGGATCATCAATTTGTCCTTTCCGTGGCGACAGAGAATCCAGCCATTGCCCGGCGTATTTATGCCTTACTGAAGCAGGTGTATGCCGTTGAGGCGGAGCTGCTGGTCAGTCGGAAAATGAATTTACGCAAGAATTATAATTACGCGGTGCGCCTGCAGGGCGGCAGCCATCGGGTGCTCACCGACCTGTCGATCCTGCAAGATGATGCCCTGCATATCAGTCACCGGATCTCGTCGGATATCAGCAGCAAAGAACCGTTGCTGCGCTCCTACTTGCGGGGGGCCTTCCTTGCCGGCGGGTCGGTGAATGATCCTGAAACCAGCCGCTATCACTTAGAGATTTACTCCACATATGCCGATCATTCCCGGGATCTGTTGGCAGCCCTGCGGTCGTTTCACTTGAATGCCAAGGAAACAGCCCGGCGCAGCGGCTATATTGTCTACCTCAAAGAGGCGGAACAAGTCGCCGATTTTCTCCAATTGATCGGTGCGACCAATGCGATGCTGCAATTTGAGGATGTCCGCATCGTCCGGGACATGCGCAATTCAGTTAATCGGCTGGTCAATTGCGAGACCGCAAATATGAACAAGACGGTGAACGCTGCCGCCCGCCAGATCGAGAACATTGAATTGATTCAAGCAACAGTCGGCCTGAGCGCGTTATCCCCATCGCTCCGAGAAATTGCGACCATCCGGCTGGCTCATCCTGAGGTGTCGTTGAAAGAGCTTGGTGAATTGCTCCCCGGCGGCCCAGTGTCGAAATCCGGGGTCAATCACCGGCTGCGCAAAATCAATGCCTTCGCGGATACCTTGCGGCAAGGCAATTACAGTAACAGAAAGGAAGCATAAGCCTATGGCAACCCCTATTATTCTGGATGAACAACTCTGTTTTTCCATTTATCAGGCACATAAAGTATTCAATCGCTTCTATGCGAAGGCACTGGCGCCATTCCACCTCACCTATTCCCAATACATCGTGCTGCTCGCCTTGTGGCAGTATGGCACGCTGTCAGTGAAGGCTCTGGGCGAACGAGTTGGGCTGGATAGCGGCACCCTGACGCCGCTCTTGAAGCGGTTAGAAAAGGACGGCTGGTTAAGCCGGCAGCGCTCTAAGCGGGACGAACGGCGCTTGGACGTCCAGCTGACCGCCTATGGCCGCGACATGCAGGATAAAGTCGACGAGCGCGTCGGTACGTGCATGGAGTGGATCGGGCTGACCCCAGACCAATACAATCATGTCCGGGATGCAGTGTCCTCTGTCCGGGATCATTTGGCGGCGATTCCTGACGGCAATTTTGAAGATCTGCCGACGATGAGCAACTAGCGCCAACAAAAATAGCGGCGGCACATACCAGAATCTGGCATGTGCCGCCGCTATTATTTTTTAGTCGGGCCGAAGCCCAAGATTAAATTACTTCTTTGCTGCCGGTTGCGTCCGGTCCATGATCTGGTCGATCAAACCGTAATCCTTGGCTTGTTCAGCAGACATGTAGTTATCCCGTTCGGTATCGGCTTGGATCTTCTTCAGCGGCTGGCCAGTCGTGTCCGCCAAGATCTGGTTGATCTTGTTCCGGGTCTTCAAGATCTCTTCAGCAGCGATCTGGATATCCGTTTGCTGACCCTGGGCACCGCCTAAGGGTTGATGAATCAAGACGGTGGCGTTTGGCAGAGCAAAGCGCTTGCCCTTTGTGCCGGCAGTCAGCAGAATGGAGGCCATGGAAGCCGCCATCCCGATGGCAATCGTCTGCACGTCAGCCTTGACGAAATTCATGGTATCCATGATTGCCAAGCCGGACGTAATGACACCGCCCGGAGAGTTGATGTACAGGTAGATATCTTTATCGGAATCCTGGGCATCCAGGAACAGCAGTTGGGCGATAATCGAGTTGGCCATTTGGTCATTTACTTCGCCAGACAGCATGATGATGCGGTCCTTCAGTAACCGGGAGTAAATGTCATAGGCGCGCTCGCCCCGAGAAGTTTGTTCAATAACTGTAGGGACTAACATAGGTTCAGAAAACCTCCTTCAAAGAGCGCACCGCGACCGGTTCAGCCAAAATGCGGCGAGCAGCGGTGCGATGCATGGTGACAGGCAATTGGGTACTGTGGTAGGGCATCAACATGCCCGCAATTAGCACTCATCAAGTTACTCTGCTAATTTACCACGAAAGAATCCAGGCGTCAACGGCGACGCTCATGTTTGTCCTTGGGGGCGGCCAAGCTTAGACCGGCAGCGACGATGGCGATCGTACCGGTGGTGATCAGCAAGACGCCGTTCACGATATGTAACACTTCGGCGGCAGTGTGTTTATCCATTGGGGAAGGCTCCTTTCTTAATTCAGTAACTGACTCCATCATAGCAAAGTTCTGTCGATTCTGGCGAAAAACTTCTGCGACCCCCTTGTAATTCCTCGGGGTTTCAGGTATTATATTTCAAGTGATGCGCTGTTAGTGTAATGGATCGCACGAAAGATTCCGGTTCTTTAGATGAGGGTTCGATTCCCCCACAGCGCATAGTGATTCAGAATGTTCCGCCCACCGATTGCTGTCGGTGGGCGGTTTTTTGGTGGCTTCGGACAGCCTGCCCCGGCCGACTGGGGCGTTTTTTGTCCAACCTGCTGAAAATATGTGCAAATTCCGAACAATTATTGATATTTTTGCGCAAAAAAGGGCTGAAAAGTGGCCCAAAACCGGGCCCAATGGGGTTTGCGGGAAGAAGCGCTGAACTTGCAAACCCCTACGGCGAGTGCTATATTGATAAGTGTCAGAGGGAGAACCGAAGTGAGTGGATCCCTTAAAATTTTCCCCTCACCGGGTCACTCTGTGACACCCTTGGACATAATGCGTCCCAGAGAGGGGTCAGATATCGTGCACGAAGAACTGGGGTGGATCGAGGCGCTCGCGCCGGATTTCCTATCTGTGC
Organism: Schleiferilactobacillus harbinensis DSM 16991; assembly: GCF_000425885.1. Taxonomy (GTDB): domain Bacteria; phylum Bacillota; class Bacilli; order Lactobacillales; family Lactobacillaceae; genus Schleiferilactobacillus; species Schleiferilactobacillus harbinensis. Next base: position 45,483 of record NZ_AUEH01000002.1, on the reverse strand, counting down.
TTCGCCAACGGTATCAGGTCCTGCGCATGATCAGTTGGGCGTCCCCGATCGGCCGCCGCACACTGGCGGCTGAATTGGATGTAAGCGAGCGGGTGCTGCGCACGGAGACAGATTTCCTCCGGCGCCAGCGGCTGATCGACTCAACATCCGCCGGGATGGTCATCACCACCCATGGTCGAGAAGTTCTTCAAGGCTTGGAGAACTTCATGAATCAATTGGTTGGCATTCATGATGTGGAGAATCAATTAGCCCATGTGTTGGGTGTGGATCACGTCATGATTGTATCGGGTAACTGCGATACGCAGCCGAAGATTCTTGATGAGATGGGTGCGCTGGTGAATCAAACGCTGAACGCATTGCTGCCGGATGGCAGGAACGTCGTTGCCGTCATGGGCGGCAACACGATGGGCCATGTGGCGACCGCTCTTAGCCGTAGGCTGGGGCAGAACCGCCAGCTCATGTTCGTTCCCGCCCGCGGCGGTATCGGCGAACGGGTCGACATTCAGGCCAACACGATTTGTGCCGAGATGGCCCGTTCCACTGGCGGCGAGCATCGTGCCCTTTATCTTCCGGATAATGTGAGTGCCGATGTTTACGAGCCGCTTTTGAAAGAACCGAGTGTACGCCGGGTCCTTGATCTGATCGGTCATGCGACTGCGGTAGTCCACAGCGTGGGTGATGCCTTGGTCATGGCCAAGCGTCGTGAAATGGACGCGGCCACGATTCAGCTGTTGCAAAAGGATCAAGCAGTCGGCGAAGCCTTCGGCTATTTCTTCGATGAAGCCGGCCAGGTGGTTTACAAGGTACCGCGCATTGGCCTGCAAGTTTCTGACTTGCAGAAAATCCCGTACGTCGTCTGCATTGCTGGCGGAGCTTCCAAAGGCAAAGCAATTAAGGCGTACATGCATAGTGCACCGGAACATACGTGGTTGATCACGGATGAAGGTGCAGCTAAAGTGATTTTAAATGGGGCAACCCTTTAAAATATTATTGTTCAATTTCCTAAAGGAGGAAGTTTTGTATGACTGTCAAAATTGGTATCAACGGCTTCGGTCGTATCGGTCGTTTGGCTTTCCGTCGGATTTATGAATTAGGTGCTAAGTCCAACGATATTCAAGTTGTCGCTATCAACGATTTAACCAGCCCGGCAATGCTGGCTCATCTGTTGAAGTATGACTCCACTCATGGCACCTTCCCTGGTGAAGTGAGCGCGACTGACGACTCCATCGTCGTTGACGGCAAGAAGTACCGTGTATACGCTGAACCCCAAGCACAAAACATTCCTTGGGTTAAGAACGACGGCGTTGAATACGTTCTGGAATGCACCGGCTTCTATACTTCCAAGGCTAAGTCCCAAGCACACTTGGACGCTGGCGCAAAGCGGGTACTGATCTCAGCACCGGCTGGCAGCGACACAAAGACCATCGTTTACAACGTTAACGATGACACTTTGAACAGTGACGATCGTATCGTTTCTGCTGGTTCCTGCACAACTAACTGCTTGGCTCCTCTGGCTTACTTCGTCAACAACGAATTTGGTATCAAGGTTGGTACCATGACGACGGTTCACGCCTACACTTCCACTCAGATGCTGCTTGACGGCCCTGTACGTGGTGGCAACTTGCGTGCTGCTCGTTCTGCCGCTGTTAACACGATTCCCCACTCCACAGGTGCTGCTAAGGCCATTGGCTTGGTAATTCCTGAATTGAAGGGTGTCCTGAACGGCCATGCACAACGTGTGTCTGTTGTTGATGGTTCCTTGACTGAATTGGTTACTATCCTTGACAAGAAGGTTACTGCCGACGAAGTTAACGAAGCAATCAAGAAGCACACTGAAGGCAACGAAAGCTTCGGCTACAACGCTGATGAAATCGTATCTTCCGATGTTATCGGTACAACATACGGCTCCATCTTCGACCCGACCCAAACTGAAGTTGTTACTGCTGGCGACAATCAATTGGTTAAGACTGTTGCTTGGTACGACAACGAATATGGTTTCACTTGCCAGATGATTCGTACGCTGTTGAAGTTTGCCACTCTCTAATCTGAGCGTCCAGCTTTAATACGGCAATAACGTTGAGGCGGAGGGAGGTTCACTCCCTTCGCCTTTTATTTTTGGAAAGTTTAACTAGGAGGTTACTACACAATGGCAAAATTGATTGTTTCTGACGTCGATGTCAAAGACAAAAAAGTCTTGATGCGGGTGGACTTCAACGTGCCCATCAAGGACGGCAAGATTGGCGACGACAACCGGATCCGCGCTGCTTTACCGACGATTAAATACATCATCGAGCATGGCGGCAAGGCAATTCTGCTGTCTCACTTAGGCCGGATCAAGAGTGACGAAGACAAGGCTAAGCTGAGCTTGAAGCCCGTTGCTGCTCGTCTTTCCGAATTGTTGAACAAGCCGGTTGAATTTGTACCGGTTAACGAAGGCAAGGAATTGGAAGACGCCATCAACAAGCTGCAAGACGGTCAGGTATTGTTAATGGAGAACACTCGGTTCCAAGATATCGACAACGATTTTGGCAAGCGGGAATCCAAGAACGATCCGAAGCTGGGTCAATACTGGGCTTCCTTGGGCGACGTATTTATCAACGACGCCTTTGGGACAGCACACCGGGAGCACGCTTCTAACGTTGGTATCGCCACCGCTATGAAGGCTGCTGGCAAGCCCGTTGCGGCTGGCTTCTTGATGGAAAAGGAAATCAAGTTCTTGGGCGAAGCGGTCGACAATCCGGTTCACCCGTTCGTTACCATTCTTGGCGGGGCTAAGGTTTCCGACAAGATCGGCGTCATTGACAACTTGATTCCTAAGTCTGATCACATCCTGATCGGCGGCGGCATGGCGTACACCTTCTTGGCGGCCCAGGGCCACAAGATCGGCAAGTCTCTGTACGAACCGGACAAGGAAGACTTGGCTAAGCAATTACTGGCTAAAGCTGGTGACAAGATCGTTTTGCCGGTCGACAACGTGGTCGCTAAGGAATTCTCCAACGACGTGCCTTACGAGACTGTCGGCGTGGATGTTCCTGACGATGAATTAGCCTTGGATATCGGCCCGAAGACAGTTGCTCTGTTCAAGGAGAAGCTGCAAGGCGCTAAGACGGTTGTTTGGAACGGCCCGATGGGTGCGTTTGAAATGAGCCACTTCGCCAAGGGTACTTTGGAAGTCGGCCAAGCACTGGGCGACCTGCAAGGGGCCACCACGATCATCGGCGGCGGCGATTCCGCAGCGGCTGCTGAGCAATTGGGCATCGCAGACAAGATTACCCACATTTCCACTGGCGGCGGCGCTTCTCTGGAATACCTGGAAGGTAAGACATTGCCGGGTATCGCCTCCATTTCTGACAAGTAATCACGGAAGGACGGAGTAATTTTGCGTAAACCTATTATTGCAGGCAACTGGAAAATGAACATGAACCCTGATGAGACCCGGGCATTCGTGGCTGCTGTCAAGAATGAATTACCGGATCCCAGCAAGGTGGAGTCTGTCATTGCCGCACCGGCAATCGACATCACGGCCTTAGTGGATGCAGCCAAGGATTCTGTCTTGGTGCCCGCTGCTCAAAATGCCAATGATCACGAATCAGGGGCCTTTACTGGCGAGACCAGTCCTAAGGTTTTAGCTGACTTAGGCGTCAAGTACGTCATCGTCGGCCACTCCGAACGGCGCGGTTATTACCATGAAACGAATGAGGACGTCAACAAGAAGGCTAAGGCCGTTTTTGCCAACGGTATGAAGCCGATCATCTGTGTTGGCGAGTCCTTAGAACAACGCGAAGCCGGCGAAACGGAAGACTGGGTCGCGACTCAGGTTGAAGCCGCTTTGAACGGTTTATCTGCTGACCAGGCCAAGGCATTGGTCATTGCTTATGAACCAATCTGGGCCATTGGGACCGGTAAGACGGCGACCTCCGACCAAGCTGAGGAAGTTTGCCGGCACATCCGGGAGACGATCGCGAAGCTTTATGATCAAACGGTTGCGGATGCCACTCGGATCCAATACGGCGGTTCCATGAAGCCGAACAACGTTAAGGAATTAATGGCTCAGCCGGATATTGACGGCGGGCTGGTTGGCGGGGCTTCCCTGCAACCTGATTCCTTCCTGCAACTCGTTCACTACCAAGACTAATTGGTTGCGGCAAGGGGAATGATTGGTTGGGAAATCCAGGAATTCCTTTTGTCCCACCGTTAAATACGGTAGAATGAACTTGAGTCATTGTTTCTACATTGTTTAAAAAGGAGAGATAACCACATGTCTGTTATTACTGATGTATTGGCCCGCGAAGTGTTGGATTCTCGGGGCAACCCCACTGTCGAAGCCGAAGTTTACACTGAACTGGGCGGCTTTGGCCGGGCAATCGTTCCTTCTGGTGCGTCTACTGGTGAACATGAAGCTGTTGAATTGCGTGACGGCGATCCCAAGCGCTTCGGCGGCAAGGGTGTCCTGAAGGCTGTTGCCAACGTTAACGACAAGATTGCTAAAGAAGTCATCGGCATGGACGTTACCGACCAACGTGCTTTGGACCAAGCGATGATCGACTTGGACGGCACCCCGAATAAGGGTAAGTTGGGCGCTAACGCCATCCTCAGTGTTTCCTTGGCCGCTGCTCGCGCAGCTGCTGACGAACTGGGCCTGCCGCTGTACTCTTATCTTGGCGGGACCAATGGTCACGTTCTGCCCACACCGATGATGAACGTTATCAACGGTGGTGCACACGCAGACAACAACGTTGACTTCCAGGAATTCATGATCATGCCGGTTGGGGCTAAGTCGATCCACGAAGCTGTTCGGATGGGTTCTGAAACTTTCCACACCTTGAAGAAACTGCTCGAGGAGCGGGGTTACATGACCGCTGTTGGTGACGAAGGCGGCTTCGCACCGGACTTGAAGAACAACGAAGAGCCTTTCGAAATCTTGGTTGAAGCCATCCAACGTGCTGGCTACAAGCCTGGGGAAGATATTTCCATCGCCTTCGACTGCGCTTCTTCTGAATTCTACAACACCGACACTCATCAATATGAATTGAAGGGTGACGGCAAGAACTATACTGCCGATGAATTCACCAGCTTGCTGGAAGGCTTGATCGACAAGTATCCGATCGTTTCCGTTGAAGATCCTTTGGACGAGAACGAATGGGACGACTGGAAGACTCTGACTGCTCGTTTGGGCAAGAAGGTCCAAATCGTTGGTGATGATCTGTTCGTAACGAACACGCAATATCTGGAAAAGGGTATTGAAATGGGCGTTGCTAACTCCATCCTGATCAAGTTGAACCAAATCGGTACGTTGACTGAAACAATGGAAGCCATCGAAATGGCTAAGGAAGCTGGTTACACAGCTATTGTTTCTCACCGTTCTGGTGAAACTGAAGATACAACGATCGCTGACTTGGTTGTTGCCACCAATGCTGGCCAGATCAAGACTGGTTCCATGAGCCGGACTGATCGGATCGCGAAGTATAACCAATTGATGCGGATCGAAGATCAACTCGGCGATGCTGCTGAATACAAGGGCATCAAGAGCTTCTACAACATCAAGAAGTAATAATCGCTTAACCCTCTGGTGACGATCAGGGGTCGACAAACACCGCGGGCCGGCGCCACCAGTCTGCGGTGTTTTTGTCTGAACTTTTGAAGGGAGTGACAGGGTGTGGAAACGTCCAAACAGACTCAGCCAATTGATTGGACCCGTTTGATTCTGGTGGGGCGCGGACTGCTGATTGGTCTTTGTACCGGCGCGGTCGTGAGCGCCTTTCGCTGGAGTATCGGTAAAATGCTGGCCGCCACCATCTGGGTCTATCAGCAGGTCCAGACTGGCCACGGCTGGTGGTGGCTGGTGATCATCGGCGGCAGTGTCCTGCTGCCGTTAGGGGCCGGCATCTTGGTTAAGCAGCAGCCGCAGATCAGCGGCTCGGGTATTCCTCAAGTTGAGGCCCAACTGGATGACGCCTTGCAGCTGCACTGGTGGTCGATCCTCTGGCGCAAATTTATCGGCGGCGTCTTAAGTATCGGTCCGGGTCTATTTCTGGGTCGGGAAGGGCCCTCAATTCAGCTTGGCGCCGCTGTCGGCCAGGGTTTCGCGGAAACTACCGGTCAGGCCGGTACCGCGCGCCGCATTGCCATTGCCTGCGGGGCAGCTGGCGGATTATCCGCCGCGTTTAATGCGCCCATTGCCGGTACGTTATTTGTGCTGGAGGAAATATACCACAACTTTTCCCTGCTGGTTTGGCTGGCATCGCTGGCCAGCGCCGTGGCGGCTAACTTTGTCGCCAGTGTGGTCTTCGGCTTGACGCCGGTCCTGCACCTCACCTATGCCAATAGTCTGCCGTTAAATGAATACGGCCATTTGCTGGGATTAGGCGTCTTGCTGGGGCTGCTGGGCGTGGTTTATCAGAAGACATTGCTGGCCATGCCCGGCTGGTACCGGCGATTTGTCCCGCTGCCGCGCTGGCTGGACGGTCTCGTACCGTTTGCAGTCACCATTTTAGTTGGCTTTTGGCAACCGCTGTGGTTGGGCGGGGGAAACGCCATTATCCTGCACATGGGGCAAGTGGTGCCCACCCTCGGATTGTTGCTGGTCTTATTCGCGGTCCGCTTTGCATTGTCCATGGTCGCTTATGGATCCGGTCTGCCCGGCGGGATTTTTCTGCCGATTCTTAGTCTAGGCGCCGTATTGGGCGGTATTTACGCCACCGTGATGATCATGCTCGGCTGGCTGCCGCGGCAATACTTCATTAATTTTGTCATTTTTGCCATGGCTGGCTATTTCGCCGGTATTGGCAAGGCGCCGTTTACGGCTATTCTATTGATCACTGAAATGGTGGGATCACTCGTGCACCTGATGCCCTTGGCCGTGGTATCCCTCGTGGCTTATCTGGTAGTGGACGTGCTGCACGGGGCACCAATCTATGCCAGTTTGCGCGACCGGCTCAAATTGCCCGCTGGCACGCAGGGACCAACGGGCAAACGGGCGCATATTGAAATTCCGGTGACGGTTGGTTCGCGGTTGGAAGACACTTCGGTGCGTGATTTCCGTTGGCCGAAAGGCACTTTGCTGGTGGCAATTCGGCGGGGGGAACAGGAATTGGTCCCCAGCGGCGATACCTTGATTCATGCCGGGGATACGCTGTTAGTGGCAGTGGACGCCAGCATGCGCGCAAAAGTCAAAGAAGAGCTCACAGCGCTGGTCCAGCAACGGCACTAGTGATTATCGCTGGGATCGGCGGCGATGTAATGCTGCTGCACTTGGCTATCCCAGTTAGCGACCAGATCGTCGTACCGGTGGAGCTGAATATAGAAATATACCGCGTCAGCAAAGGGCAGAAAAAGAACCAGCATCACCAGCCGCAATGGCAAAAAGATCCCCGCAATATGAATCAGCAGCAAAAAGGTAACGATTTTACCCACCCGGCGCAAGATTCCGCGGCCATCACGGAGCACATAATCTTTCCAGAACCGATGACTGACCACCGGGCCGCTGAGCTCAAAATGATCACCTGGGCGGCGTAATTTGTCCTTTAAGGCAAGAATCCGGCGGCGAATCGTGGCCAGGGTCTGCAATCTGACCCGGACCGCCAGCCACGCAAAGAATAGGGTCATCACCGTGAGAAATGTCGTTAATAAAATGGCGAGCATTGTACTGGTCATTATTCGTCCGCTCCTTCTATTCTAAGTTGTCCCCATCATACCCTATTTTGGCCCGCCGGGGGTGCTAGCCGAATCGCCCATGCTAGACGGCGGCCCGCGTAGTGTGGTACGATAAACAAGTAAATTTAGCAATCCGGAGTGAAAGCAGGTTCTATACGTGTATAATCTCGTTATGACGTTACTCATTATTGATTCCATTGCCATCGTGATCGCGGTCATGATGCAGCCGACCAAACAGCAGGATGCGCTGAACGCCCTTTCTGGTGGCGGCGGCGAGCTTTTTGGTCAACAAAAGAAGCGGGGCTTTGAAGCATTTATGGAGAAAGTGACGGCCGTTTTAGGCTTTCTATTCTTCGTATTTGCGTTGATTCTGGTCTACCTCGGATCAAAATAATCTAATGGATACAGAGGCTGGAACACAACGTTGTCGGCGATGACAGACTCGCATGCTTTTCCTAGTCGCGGAACACAAGCCAGCAATTTCTGCTTAACGCAACAAGGGGCAAAGCCAAGGTACGGCTTTTGCCCCTTGTTGTCGTGAACGCACATTTTTTCGGCCTCATTTTTCTTTGCACAAATGAATTCTGGTGGGGTGCCACCAAGTAAGAAGGACGGTAAACAGTTTAATGAATGAACACGATGAATTAATTGCGAATGTCTACGACATCTTTGGCAGTCATCCAGAGACCCAATATACGGTCGAGACATTAGCCAAGATCATGCACTTAGGCGGCGCGGCAGCCTTCAAAAATATTGTGAAGGTCCTGACCGAACTGGAAAACGACAAGCGCATCACACCTCAGGGTAACGACCGTTATCAGCTGACCCCGATCGACGAAGTCGTTACGGGTGTTTTCCATGGCCACGAGAAGGGTTTCGGCTTTGTCTCTTATGATGATGAACAACCGGATATCTTTATCCCCAAAGGCAAGACTGATACGGCCATTGACGGCGATACGGTCGTTGTCACGATGGTCGGTCCGGGCAATCCTTGGAAGAAAAAGGGCCCGGAAGGCTATATTTCCGGTGTCGTCGAACGCAAAATCACTCGTCTAGTCGGTGAGTTTGTCCAGTATTCCGACGCAGAAGCTAAGAAGACGGGTCAGGTCGGTTATGCATCCAGTCACGAAAAGAAATTGGCCCAATATGTGATTTTCCTGTCTAATGAAGGTATCCATCCCCAAATGGGTGATATGGTCTTAGTGGAGATCACTAAGTATCCCACAGCGAAGACACCGACCCAGATGGAAGGGGTCGTTTTGAAGACCATTGGGAATAAGAACGAGCCCGGGGTCGACATTCTGTCCATCGTTTACGATCATGGATTGCATGATGAATTCCCCCAGGAAGTCCTGGATCAGGCCAATAGTATTCCCGATACCGTGCAGCCGGAAGAAAAAATCGGCCGGCGGGATATTACGGATCAGCCGATGGTCACCATCGACGGTGATGATTCGAAGGACTTCGACGATGCCGTGGCGGTTTGGAAAATGGATAACGGCCATTATCATTTAGGCGTCTCTATCGCCGATGTGTCCCACTATGTCACTGAGGGATCGCCTCTGGATAAGGAAGCCTATGATCGCGGGACCAGTACCTATTTGGCCGATCGGGTGATCCCGATGCTGCCGTTCCGCCTATCCAACGGAATTTGTTCCTTGAATCCCGGAGTAGAGCGCCTGACCTTGACCTGCGACATGGAAATTGATGGTGAAGGTCACGTCGTGAAGTATGATATTTATCCCAGTGTGATGAAGTCAGCCGCCCGAATGACATACAACAACGTGAACAAAATCATCGAAGATCGCGATCCAGCACTGCGGGAACAATACGCCAAGCTGGACGACATGTTCGACACCATGGGCGAATTGCATAAGATTCTCTTTGCCATGCGTCATCGCCGCGGGGCTATCGACTTTGAAGACACTGAAGCAAAAATCATTGTGGATGAAAACTCTAAGCCAGTGGATATCGTCTTGCGTGAGCGGGGGACGGCAGAGCGAATGATCGAAAGCTTCATGCTGGCGGCCAATGAGACCGTCGCAGAGGCCTATTACAAGAAGCATGTGCCGTTCTTGTACCGGGTGCACGAAACGCCTGATGAAGATCGGATCCAATCCTTCTATGAATTTGTGTCGGCTTTTGGGATTCATCCTAAGGGCGGCACAGAGAACGTGAAGCCCAAGGCCTTGCAGGATCTGCTGGCCCAGGTGGAAGGTACGCCGCAAGAGGCAGTTGTCAATATCATGATGCTGCGCAGCTTGAAACAGGCCCATTATTCCGATGAACTGCTGGGCCACTTTGGTTTGGCGGCCGAGTATTATACCCACTTCACCTCGCCCATTCGCCGGTATCCGGACTTGTTCGTGCACCGGATGATCCATGAGTACGCGGCTAATGGCACGACCCAGAAGGAAAAGGATAAGTTCCACGAGATCCTGCCAGATGTTGCATTGCAATGTTCGACCCAAGAGCGCAAAGCAGTCGACACGGAGCGGGACGTGGATGATCTGCTGAAGACTGAATATATGGCGGACCAAGTCGATCAAGAATTCGATGCCGTCGTCGCTTCGGTCACCAGCTTCGGAATGTTCATTGCGCTGCCGAACACCGTTGAGGGTCTGGTCCACATTTCGACGATTGGCGACGACTTCTACTCATTCGATGAGAAGCAGTTAGCCTTGATTGGCCGATCGACCCATAAAATGTACCGGATCGGCCAAGACGTCAAAGTTAAATTGGTCACAGCTAATGTGACGCTGCGCCAGTTGACCTTTGAATTAGTCCTGAGCCCAGAGGATCAGCAGCGTGCGGATCAGCGGCAGAAGCGGATGGCGCAATACGGCAATTCCGGCAACTACAGCGGTCCTCGCAAGACCACTGGCGGCAAGCCGAATTTCCGCGGCAACAATAACAACAACCGCGGCAATCGGAACACCAATAATAACAACGGCGGCAAGAGCGACGACGGCTTCAACCGGCCGCGGGTCGTGCGCAGCAACAATAGTAATAATCATCGTCGCAATCAGAACCATAAGTAACAGAAAGAAAGGTGCGTCGGCATGGCCAAACGTAAAGAGCAAAAAAAGCCGGCCAACCAGCTCGCCCAAAACAAAAAGGCCGGTCACAATTACGAGATTCTGGAAACCTACGAGGCGGGCATTGCTTTGACCGGGACAGAGATCAAGTCCGTCCGTGAGGGTAAAATGAACCTGCGGGACGGATATGCCCGGGTCCGCAACGGTGAAGTATGGTTGGAAAACGTGCATATTTCGCCCTATAAGCAGGGAAATCAGTTCAATGTCGACCCGTTACGCAATCGCAAGCTGTTGTTAAAGAAGCGTGAGATTGCCAAACTGGCGGGCGTCGTCCAGGAAAAAGGGATCGCCATTGTGCCCTTGAAAGCTTACCTGAAACATGGCTACGCCAAGATCTTGATTGGCGTGGGCAAAGGGAAGCACGAGTATGACAAACGTGAGACCCTGAAACGCAAGGAACAGGCCCGGGATGTCCAGCGCGCCCTGAGCCAGCGTTATGATTAAACAGCATGGTGCATGGACCATGGACAGTAAAAAAGCCAAACCTCGTTGCTGAGAGGTTTGGCTTTTTCTGTGCGGTTCGAATTAGTCGATGGCCGCCGGAGTGATATTGTTCTTGTCGGCCCACTGTAACGTCTTCTCCAGCATTGTCCGGGCAGCGGTCAGTTGACCATGCTTGTCCTTGATCTTCAATGTTGGAATACTCTTCTCGGCATTGTGCACCGCTTCGAGCAGATCAGTAATATTTTTCAAGGTCTTGCGGGGTTTGCCGGTGATCAGCTGGCCCTTCATCTTGCTGGGCAGAACACTGAAGATGATCGTGGTGATCCCCTTTACTGTGTCCCGGTATTCGTCCTGTTGGGCACTGGTTGTGTTTGCCAGGACGGCAAGATTTAACGGCAGAAGGTCGTGAACAAAGTCATTGACCTTCTCCATTTCAGCGACGCGCACCCGAGGGGCATGGTCGCTGTCATCCGTTGACTTAGCGTCGGCCTTCACTTCAGTTGCCGGTGCAGCAGATGTTGTTTCTCGGTTATTTGCTGTTGTCCCATGCTGATTATTGGTGAAGTATTGGGTCGAAGTGGGTACCGGCCGGCTCAAGTGGGCGTCCAGCTTGTGGATAACCGGCTGCTTACGGCTAGGTGTTGGCTGCGGGGCAGTGCTGCCGGCAGTATTATTACCATTACCATGGTTGCTATTGGTGTCTGCGGTCGAAGCAGGCATCTGCGCTGCGGGCGCCTGAATCTGTACTTGCGGTGTCGGAGCCGATTGCGGTGCGGCAGAAGCGGCTTGGGTGGACGGGCTGCTAGTGGAGACAGCGGCGGCCGGAGCGGCTGTGGTCGTTGTTGCCGCAACGGCCGTTGGCTGTTCGTCCGTCGCAGTGCTCGGCAGGGCGCTGTAGTTGATCCGCTGATCCTGCAAGCCATAGAAGTACACGAATTGTTGGGCCATCTCGGAATTATCGTGGTTGAACGGGATCAAGTCGATCACCGGATCAATGGACTTCGTAGCGACCCGATTGAGGTAGTTGGCTAAGAAATCAGCCAGCTGCAAGCCCAGCCGATCCTTGGAGTCCGCACTGGTAATGTAGATGCTGGACCGTTGCTGGTATTTCAGCAGCAAGTGCTTTTGCAAGCTTTCCCGGACCATCCGCAATTGATTCTCGTCAATGATCGGCGAGTGATCCATGGTGATGGTCAGGTTCAGTTGCGGCAGATGTTTGCCGGCCAAAGTGTGGCCAATCAATTCACTCAGCAACCGGATATACGGGAAGGTTTGGGAGAAACGTTCGTTAGCATTGTTCCGGGTCAGCAGGACCGGAACCTTTTCGGTCTTCAAACCGGCGTAATCGATGTATTTATCGTGGCTCATCTGCAAGATCTTGACGATATTTTCGTTCGTCTTGAAATGGGCTTTGACTTCGTCGCCTTTGTCCCAGCCAAACGGATAAAGGGCATCTTGGAATTTCTTCAAAGAGCTCGCTTCTTCCAATTGGGGCACCAGAATACCGCTGACGACGATCAGATTGTTGCCGCGGCCCTGTTGTTCAGGATCAAAAGATTCATCCATGTAGATGGAATAGTCTGTCAGCACCGGCGCGGGTTCTTCCACGGTGGGCGCCTTGGCCGCGGGGGCCGCTGCCTTTTCTTCACTGGGGGCCGGTTGGGCGGCTAATTCCTCGGCCACTTTTTCAAAATAAGCTTCCAAAATGCCGCGGTTCTTAGCGCCCGGTTGAGTCCGGCCGGTCAAGTAGGATTGGAGGCTGGCGTAGGAAATACCAATATCAACCGCCAGATTTTTCGTGGACTCTTTTGTCCGTAATAATTCTTGTTTCAATTTTTCAGGCAATGTATCGTTTGTTGCCATGCAAAATTCCTTCTTCCGTGTTTTCGATAAATTTAAAATTCGTAGTACAAATCCCGTTCAGGGAGTAAGACGTCACTATACGTTGGGGCTAACGCATCCGCCATTGCTTGGGGCTTAAAGGTGTGCCAGGGAACCACATACATGGCGTGAACGCGCTCGGCCAGGGTGATCAAATCTGCCCGCTGAGCATGACCGGTGGCTGATAAAAAAGTGAAGGGAATATCAGCGGCTGCCAGGAAGTCCTTCAACTGCGCAAAACGGGGATCGTAATCACCCAGCGGCTCGCCGTTGGAGTGCAGATAAACAGCCGGTCGGGGGAGGGCAGTCAGTCGGGCCAGATGGGCATAACTGTTTTGCAAAACAAACCGACCGGGATTCGCTTGAATTGCTGCCATGGTGTCCGGACCAAACGTCGTGAGCGGCGTGTCCGGGGCAAAGGCATGCAAGACGGCAGCAAATTCCGGTTCCCAAATGATTGGCCGATCAGCCTGGCGCGCAATTTTGTCTAGGGCCAGCAACCGTTCCACGTTGCGGGGATAAACATTCAAAATAAATTGGGTCGCCGGCTGATCGTGCAGCAAATCTTGAAATTTAGCGGCAAGCGTTGCTTCAGTTAAGGGTGTCGCCGGCTGGTCTGCATCTTCTACAGGAACCGGGGCAGAAAAGCTGAATGTTGTCCCTTCCAGCATGAATACTTTGACCCGCCGAGTTTTCAGCACTCTAGACCAGTTTAGCACGCGGTCGGCGTGGGGTCCATTCAAACGGACGTCCCCGCTATGGGCAAAGCATTGGCGGCCATCATCCACCAGCAGCGCCATCGCTCCGACCGTATCGTGATCACTGGCAAAGCCGGTGACCTGTAAACTGCCCACTGTTAAGGGCTGTTCGTAGGGCAAGATATGCAAATTAGCGACGGGTGCTTCCATGTGCTGGGCAATCAAGACTTGATAAAGCTGATAAGCGTCGGGACTCAGATAGATGGGGATGTCCCGTTGCAGATACTGCAAAGCCCCCATGTGATCGATGTGCAGGTGGGAAATAAAGATGGCCTCGTGCTGAAACTTGTCCGGCAGCTCAGGATGGAACAACTCGGGCAGGTGGGGCAGCTGATGCTGGGCAATCATATTGTCAATGGATAACTGCGGATCAATGGTGGTGACGCCGAAATCCATGATTACCCGGGAATCCCCCTGGGCGATTTCGACAATATTTCCGCCGATGGTGTCTAAACCGTTTAAAAACCGTAACGTAGTCAATGCCAGGATCCTTTCTGATTAAAAAGGGCCAGGCAACGCAATCGTTACCCAGCCCGCGGTCATTATTCAATTCTTCTGCGCGCAGCAGATTATTGCTTGTTGGTCTTGATGATGTTTTCGGTGGTGGCTTGCAACTTAGTCAGCGTTGCCTTCGGGTCGGCATTCTTCGTGATCATCTGATCGACTGCTTCCAGCAAATCGTTCCGATATTCAGAAAAGCCTAAGAAGGCAGTGGACTGGAAGCCATCATCCAAGGAATCAACAGCGGCTTGGTTGTAAGGCTTGTCCTTCAAATACTGTTTGAAGTCGGTGTCATCCATTGCGGATTTGCGCAGCGGCACATAGCCGGTGGCCATGGCCCATTTTGCCGTTTCCTTAGAAGAAAGCAGGAACTTCATGAACTGCCAAGCACCTTTCTTCTGATCGGCGCTGGCACTCTTGAACATGACGATATCGTTCCCGGCGATTTCAGTGGCCTTCTTGCCCTTGTAACTGGGCAGCGGCATTGTACCCCACTTGAGGGTCTTAGGCGCCTGAGCGACCATCTGGGTGACCCCAGCAGAGGAGCCAGCGTAGAAGGCGGCCTTGCCTTGGATGAAGCCTTGGGTGAAGTAGTTATCTGCACCGGCGGTCTTGGCGATCTTGTTCTTCACCATGTTCTGGATCAAGTTGGCAGCTTCCAGCGTATCCGCAGTGTCCAGGTTAACTTTCAGTGTACCTGGGGCGATCAGCGGATTGCCGGCTTGGCGGGCTAAGCCCTCGAATTCCATGTCCCAGGACCGGTCAAAGCCCATCCCGTAGATGCCGTCTGCCTTCAGCTTATTGCCAGCCGCGACGATGTCATCCCAAGTCTTGGGCTTGGCAATGCCGTACTTGTCCAGGATGGCTTGGTTGTAATACAGGATCCGAGTCGACTTGGAGAAGGGGATCGAATAATACTTGCCTTCGTACTTGGAACTCTTCAAGAAGGCGGGGTAAATATCCTTCAAGTCGCTGCTGCTCAGCTTATCGCTGCCCTGCAGCATGTAGTTATCCAAGGGTTCGATCAAATTGCTCTTGCTGTAATCCGGTACGGTGGTGTAAGTGGTCTGCGAAATAGTCGGCAGGTTGCGGGACTTGGCGGCAGCCATGATCTTTTGCTGCAGCGCCGTATAGTTCCCTTGGGCGGTACCTTTCACGACATATTTCGATTGCGACTTGTTGAAGTCGGCGATGATGCTGTTGATTGCCTTTTGATAGGGGCCGTTCATCCCATGCCAGAAGGTGATCTCCACTTTTTTATTATCAGTGGTGCTGCTTCCCTTGCTGCTGGATGAACTGGAATTGCTGTTTCCACACCCGGCCATGACCAGGGCGGCTAATACTACGGTGACAGTCGAGGCCATGACTTTCAACCAAGTATGCTTTTTCATCAGTTTAAACCTATCCTTTCAATCCTGAATTCGAAATCCCTGCAATAATGTATTTTTGCAGGAAAATGTAAACAATGACCATTGGAATGATAACAAATGTAGACGCCGCCATCAACAGGGCATAATTTGTCCCAGCATCCGTGGTGAAGGCCTGCAACCCCACGGGCAGGGTGCGCATGTTTTCATCATTGGTGACGATCAGCGGCCACATGAAGGCGTTCCAGGAGCCGATGACCTGCAGCACCGTGACCGCGGTGATCGTGGATTTGGACATCGGTACCAGAATATGCCAGAGGAAGCGCCAATCCGAGGCACCATCGATTTTAGCGGCGTAGTATGTCTGATCCGGCACCGAATTGAACGTTTGGCGCAGGGTAAAGACGGTGAAGAAACTAGCCAGCCACGGCAGGATCAAAGCGCCGTAAGTGTTGACCAGGTGCATGTTCGACAGGGTGACAAAGTTCGGGATGATCAGCATTTCGCCGGGGATCATCATCGTCCCCAGAAAGATCATGAACACGAGATTGCGGCCCCAGAAGTGCAGCTTGCTAAAAGCAAAGGCGGCCAAAATGCTGGTGAACAATTGGCCCACTGTCGTAACGGTGGTCACGATCACTGAATTCACGAAGTAGCGGGCAAAGGGGGCAGCCTTAAACGCTTCCACGTAGTTGCCCCATTGCAGCTGCTTCGGGATCCAGACCGGCGGAATTTGCACCGTTTCCGGCTGGGTCTTCAGAGAAGTTGACAGCATCCAGAAGAAGGGCAGGATCATGATGAGGGCACCCAATGTCAAGATGACGTAACGTAAAACTGATGCAGCTTTTTTCATGATTTTCTCCCCTCCTAATAGTGGACGTGCTTGCGGCTATACCACAGCTGAATCAAGGTGACGAATAGGATTAGGAAGAAGAGGACCACGCCGCTGGCGGCGGCGATGCCGTACTTCCATTCGGTGTAAAACTTCTCGTATAAGTAGTACACGATGGTCAAGGCCGACTTCGACGGACCGGATGATCCTTGGAACAAGGCGAAGATCTCATCGAAGACTTTGAAGGAGCCGATGACACCGTTGACCGTCACCAGGAAGGTGATCGGGGATAACAGTGGGAGCGTAACGTTGGTGAATTGGCGCCAAGCATTTGCCCCATCAATTTCAGCCGCCTGGTAATAGCGGGTGTTGATGTTGTTCAGGCCCACCAGAAAAAGGACGATATTGAACCCGAGACCTTTCCAAATTGACATAATGATCAGCGCCGGCATGGCCCATTTTGGATCATTCAACCAGTTGATCGGATTGACGCCGACCAAGCCCAGCAGATAGTTCAACAGACCGTAATCGGAATGGTAGATCCAGTTCCAAACTTGAGCGATAGCCACGGTACTGGTGACAAAAGGCAGGAAGTAGATCGTCCGAAACGCGCCAGCCAAGAATTTGATCTTGTTCAAGAGCAGGGCAATGGCCAGGGAAATGATAATGTTCAGCGGCACCACCCCAATGACGAAGACCAAGGTGTTGCGGACGGCCAGATGGAAATCCGGATCGTTCCACAAGTAAGTGAAATTACTGAAGCCATAAGCCGAAACAATATCATTATAGAAATCGTATTTCGTGTAGAAACTCATCAAGAACGACTTGATGATCGGGTAAATGTTGAACGTGATCGTAATGACCAGCATCGGCAGCAAATACAGCCAGCCCTTGATGGTGGATTTAACGGTAGGTTTTTCATTCAGCATGATCATCACCGCCAAAGATGCGTTTGCCGTCCGCGTCGAAGAGGAAGAAACCTTTCTTTTCCAGAGTGAAATCAAGTTCCTGAGTATTGTGCGGCAATTGCCCCATTTCGGTACTGATCAATTGCAGATCGTTATAATCCAGCTTGGCTGTGGATTCCCGGCCAAATTGGTCAAATTCGATAACCTTGCCGTGCAGTGTGGTCAGCGGATCAAGGGCCCGCTGGGGCAGCGTCAATGCCTCCGGCCGAATGCCGGCCGTTTGCGCGCGGCTTAAGATATCGTCTGAAACAACGCCGGCTAAATCATGGCTCAGGGCACTGGCCGGAACAGAATTGATTACTGGTTCGCCAATAAATTGGGCGACAAACAGATTATCCGGACTGGCGTACAGTGTTTTGGGCGTGCTGAATTGTTGAATATGGCCGTCATGGAGGACCATGATTTGGTCGGAAATGTGCATCGCTTCATCCTGATCGTGGGTAACGAAGACGGTGGTGACGCCGGTTTCCCGTTGGATCCGGCGGATTTCTTCCCGCATCTCGATCCGTAAGCGGGCATCCAGGTTGGATAAGGGTTCATCCAGCAGGAGGATGCTCGGCTCCTTGGCTAAGGCCCGGGCAATCGCGACCCGCTGCTGCTGGCCGCCGGACAGCTCGCCGGGCTTCTTATCCAGTTGGTCGTCCACGTGGACCAGGGCGGCGAGTTCGTGGGCCTTCTTGGCCCGGTCAGCCCGGGACAGGCCCGCCATCTTGAGCGGGAATTCGATATTCTTTTGAACCGTCAAATGGGGATAGAGGGCGTAGTTCTGAAAGACCATCCCGACCTTGCGGCCTAAGGCGTCTTCCTTGGTAACGTCAGTATCGCCAAAATAAATCTGGCCGTGAGTCGGGGCGAGCAGCCCCGAAATCAGCATCAGCGTCGTGGACTTGCCGCCGCCGGAGGGGCCTAGCAGACAGACTAGGGATCCCTCCTGGATGACAAAGTTCAGATGCTTCAAAATGTCGCGCTTGCCGTCATAAGACAGCGTCACGTCCTTAAAAGTTACTTGCAAAAGTGTTCTCCCCTTCGCTGAGTATGCTTGGTGCTGGATCAACAGATAACAAGTGCTTATCGTTCCGCGAATGTTGGTGCAGAAACATAACGAATCATTAAGGATTTTACCGCATTTGAGCGGTTTTGACCACCAAAGAGACGCTGGTATCAAGCGGTTTTTGCACCGTCCGCCGTTGGCAAGGCGTGCTAAATCGATTAAACTGGAAAACATAGGAGTGATCAATGTGATTCGGATGGCTAAAAAAAGCGACGGGCCAGCAGTGCTGCCCATCGTTAATCAGATTTTTGAAGAAATGGAATTAAAAACAATGGCGAAGATTCCCCAGGATATCTTATTCAAAGAATTGGCCATTGCCTACCAGACAGAAAATTATCGGTATAGCTACCGGCGCACCCTGGTGGCGACAGATGACGATGATCAAGTGGTCGGCGTCGCCGTCGGGTATCCGGAAAGCGATGAAGCTCACGTGGATGATGCACTGCAGGCACTGTGGCCCAAGATCGGCTTACCGGCAGATTATCGGTTATTTACCGATAAGGAGGCTCGGCCGGGCGAATGGTACTTGGATTCGCTAGCCGTGGCGCCAGCGGCGCAGCATCATGGAATCGCGACGTCGCTGCTGCAGGCTCTGCCGGCGCATGTGCTGCGGACAACCGGGCTGCACCGGATTTCGCTGAATGTGGATCTGACCAATCCGGGAGCAGAGCGGCTGTATACGAAGAACGGGTATCGCAGTATTGGCGACCAGATGATTGGGGATCATCAGTATCACCATATGGTGCTGGATATTTAAGTTGAAAAAGAGACTGAGACTGACCATATTTCAAGCGTACCGAGTGTCAATGCAGAGCATTAATACTCGGTACGCTTGAAAGGGTTCTAGTCTCAGTCTCTTTTATTTCCGCCGGTGATGGTGGTACGGGGTGAAGTCGTCCCCGAGGACATAGCCGCGTTTCTTTGGCCGCAAGAGGTTGCGGACGCCGGAGCGCAGGCGGACTTTGCGCCAGCGGTTGAGCACCGCAGCGACGAGCAGGGCAGGAACTTCGTTATCCGGGTGGAAAACGTCGACGACATAGTAGTCGGCGTCAGTGACGGTGGATAGGGTATCCACGACCATCACTTTCCGGTTGCCGTGGAAGCCGGTGTAGCGATTCTGGGTCAGGTCGCCGACCAGCAGCCAGTTTAGACCGCTGACAAAGATGACTTCCCGCCAGATCCCGACGATCCGGTTGATCTGGCCGACAGTCTCTTCATGGCTGGTCAGCGTGTAATTCGGCAATAACCCCAATGAAGACTGGCGAGCTTCGCCCAGCGTCTCCGCGCTCAAGGACAGGACCCGCACGCCGTTCAATTCAAACGACCGGAGGGATTGAATGAGATAGTGGGGGGTGTTTTTCTCATCCGTTACCCGGACCAGGGCATTATGCTCGGCGGGGACATAGAAGCGCATCAGACGCGGGCCTTGGCCTGGGCGGCCGGCTTGGCAGCCAATCCCCACCGAATGGCCTGGGCAACCCCGTCTTGAATATTAGTGGCTGTCACGTACTGAGCAATTTTTTTAATGGCCGGGACCGCGTTGCCCATGGCGACCCCCATACCGGCGCTGGCGATCATCGATTCATCATTCAAGTTATCGCCGATGGCCATCACGTCGGTCATGGCGTAGCCGCGCAGTTTCGCCAGGCGGGCCAGAGCCAGTCCCTTTTGGGCTTCGACACTATTGATTTCGATATTGTTTGGCGACGATGACGTAATCACCAGTCCGGCGTTGGCGTCGTACGCCTCCCGAATCGGGGCGAATGCGGCTTGGCCGCGGCTGTCAAAGACCAGCATCTTGAGTACCTCCACGGTCGGATCCACCAGCAGGCTGTCGAAGGAGTCGACATAGTGGATGTTCATCAGCTCCAGCCGGGCACTCGCCAGCACAACGGCGATTTTGAAGGACGTATCCGGATTCAGCCGGGTCAAGACATCGGCGACATTTTGAATCCGCCGCACTTTGCTCTCAGAAAAAATGCCGCGGTTGGTCACTAATTCATAGTAATAACCCTCTGCCTCGATGTCCCTGCGCAGTTTAGTCACCAGCCCTTGAGGAATGGGCAAATCCACTAGCAGTTCACCGGTTTCACTGAATACGCGGGCGCCATTCAAGGTAATGAAGGCTGGTTTCACCGTGAGATCGGCCACCAAGGGCTGTGCTTCGGTGAGCCCGCGGCCCGTGGCTACGACAAACTCGGCGCCAGCCTTGGTGGCTTCTTCAATAGCCGCAATGTTGCCGGGAGAAACAGTCATTTTGTCATTCAACAGCGTGCCGTCCATGTCGGAGGCAATCATTTTGAGCATGGCGATATTCCTTTCTTTGAGGCTTAGCTTAAAACGTTCTCAATCCATAGTTTAGCACATTCGCACCAACCCGCGTCTTTCCCCGGGCGGCGCTTTTTGCTATAGTTTGCAATAGAGGTGAAGGTCAGTGAAAGTCTTGATCCACAACGATTGGCAGGAAGTATTGGCCAAACAGTTTGCGGCCCCGTATTATGGCCGGTTACATGAGTTTTTGAAAGAAGAATACAGCCACCATACGATCTATCCAGAGATGCACCATATTTTTCAGGCTTTTGAGTGGACGCCGTTCAGTCAGGTGAAAGTGGTGATTCTCGGTCAGGATCCGTATCATAATCCCCATCAGGCCCACGGTTTGAGCTTCTCCGTCCTGCCCGGGGTGCAGATCCCGCCGTCTTTGCAAAACATCTATAAAGAACTGCAAGATGATCTGGGTTATCCGCCGGTCCATCATGGCTATTTGAAGAGCTGGGCCAAACAGGGCGTGCTGCTGCTCAACTCGGTCCTGACGGTGCGTGCCGGGGCCGCTTTTTCCCACGCCGGCAAGGGCTGGGAACCGCTGACGGATGCCGCTATTAAGGCGCTGTCTGCTCGGGGCGGGGTAGTCTTTATTCTGTGGGGCAACGCGGCGAAAAAGAAGATTCCGCTGATCGATCAAGAGCGCAATCGGATCATCAGCTCAGCCCATCCCAGTCCATTATCGGCCAGCCGGGGGTTTTTCGGTTCCCATCCATTCTCCCGGGCCAATGCCGACTTGAAAGAACTGGGCGAGAGCCCAATCAATTGGCAATTACCGGAAAAACCGGATATTGACGACTAATATACTAGGCAAGAGAGCGATTTCAAGGTATCATTGAGGGCATAACTAAGTCGCCGGCACTGCCGGTGTTGGAGGTCAACTATTGATGGATTTATTCGCAAGTTTACAACAGAAAATTCAAGGCAAAGACATTCGCATCGTATTCCCCGAAGGAACTGAACCCCGGATCATTGGCGCGGCGGCTCGCTTGAACGCGGAGCGCTCAGTGACGCCGATCCTGCTCGGTGAACCGGCGGCGATCCGAGCAGCCGCCGAGAAGGCTGGATTTACGCTGGGCAATATCCAGATTCTAGATCCTAACGACTACGCGGATTTCGATTCCTTGGTGACCAGTTTTGTGGACCGCCGCAAGGGCAAGAATACCAAGGAACAGGCCGAAACAATGCTGCGGGACCCGAATTACTTCGGTACGATGCTGGTATACACCGGCTTAGCTGACGGGATGGTCTCCGGAGCAGTGCACTCCACCGGCGAGACGGTGCGGCCAGCACTGCAGATCATTAAAACGAAGCCGGGCGTTTCGCGGACCAGCGGTGCGTTCATCATGCAGCGCGGGCGGGATGCCGAACGCTATATCTTTGCCGATTGCGCCATTAATATTGATCCCAATGCCCAAGAGCTGGCCGAAATCGCGGTGGCGTCAGCCCAAACAGCCAAACTGTTCGATATCGAGCCCCACGTGGCCATGCTCAGCTTTTCCACCAAGGGTTCTGCTAAGGCCCCGCAGGTCGATAAAGTCGCCGAAGCCACTCAGATTGCCCATGAATTAGCGCCGGATCTGGATTTGGACGGCGAGCTGCAATTCGATGCGGCCTTCGTACCCTCTGTTGGCGAACAAAAAGCGCCTGGTTCTACCGTTGCTGGTAAAGCGACAGTCTTTATCTTCCCAGATTTGCAATCTGGCAACATTGGTTATAAGATTGCCCAACGCTTCGGTCATTTCGAAGCCATCGGCCCGATCCTCCAAGGGTTGAACAAACCGGTCTCCGATTTGTCCCGGGGCTCTAATGAAGAAGATGTGTATAAGCTGGCCATTATCACGGCCGCCCAAACACTGGATCAAGACTAAGAAGGACATGAAAGTGAGGGCACGTTGATGCGGGAAATTATCACCAATGGGGCACAGGAAACAATTCAATTAGGCAAATCGCTGGGAGAAATTGCCGGACCTGGCGACGTGATTCTGCTGGACGGTGATCTTGGCGCCGGTAAAACGACGCTGACCAAAGGCATTGCCCGGGGCCTTTGCATTTCGCGCCCGGTGAAGAGCCCGACGTTTACCCTCATTCGCGAGTATCAGGAAGGCCGTCTGCCGCTGTACCACATGGATGTGTATCGGCTGGAAAATGGCGGCGCCGAAGATTTGGGCCTGGATGAATACTTTGACGGCGACGGCGTCAGCGTCGTTGAGTGGTCGGCGTTCATCACAGACCTGCTGCCGCTAGACTACGTGCGGATTCAAATTGAACGCACCGGTCAAAGCGACGACGCTCGCCGGATTCAGATTTCTGCTCAGGGTAATGAGTATGAGCGGTATGAAAACGTAGCGTGGCATAGCCGCAAGGATAATTAAATAGTTGGCACTATGTCAAAAATCCCCGTGGACTGCAATTGCAATCTTACGGGGATTTTTGATTGGCACAAGCTAGGACGAAATTCCATTTTTACGCATTGGCACGGCGTTCAACGAACT
Organism: Schleiferilactobacillus harbinensis DSM 16991; assembly: GCF_000425885.1. Lineage (GTDB taxonomy): Bacteria > Bacillota > Bacilli > Lactobacillales > Lactobacillaceae > Schleiferilactobacillus > Schleiferilactobacillus harbinensis. The sequence goes on along the minus strand of NZ_AUEH01000002.1, from coordinate 22,113 downwards.
ACTCAGACCATCTTCACAAATTTCTTCAACGCATCATCGCCAAAGGCATACTCTTCCTGCAGCAGAATCTGTGCGCAGGCAATGCTATCTGCCAACGCGTTGTGGTGCTGGCGCAAATCGAAGCCGAGGCCGGCGGCGACGGTGTTTAATTTGTGATTGGGCATCTCTGGATAAAACCGGCGCGACGTGCGCACTGTATCGATGAGCAGGTACCGCGGCGGTGTGATTGCGTAACTGGCCAAGGTCTCCCGCAGTACGCGGCTGTCGAACCCGGCGTTGTGCGCGGCTACCAGTTTATCCGGGGCAAAAAAATGGTCGATGTGCGGCCACACTTCCGCGAAGGTCGGGGCATCGGCCACGTCGGCGGTGTGGATGCCGTGGATCTTAGTGTTACGCCAATCCAGCTTGCTTTGGGGCTTGATCAGGGTATAAAAAGAATCGACGATCTGGCTGTCGCGCACCACGACCAGCGCTAAAGAAAGCGCGGAATCGGGCCGCGCATTGGCTGTTTCGAAGTCCATGGCTGTGAAATTCACGCTTGCTGGGCACCTGCCTTTTCTTCAGTCTCGACGGGTTTCAGGGCATCCGTGGTATCCAGCTCCACTGGACAATGGTCGCTGCCCAAAATCGTGGTCAGAATTTGCGCGTCGGTAATTTCCGGCTGCAGTCGTTGAGAGTAGCAGAAATAATCGATCCGCCAGCCGGCGTTACGGCTGCGGGCCGCGAAACGGTAGCTCCACCAGGAATACATCACCTTGGTGGGGTGGAAGTGGCGGAAAGAGTCCAAGAACCGGTCTTTGAGCAGTACGCTGAACCCGGCGCGTTCTTGATCAGTGAAGCCGGCGTTGTGATGGTTGTTCGTCGGGTTCTTGAGATCGATTTCCTCATGGGCCACGTTCAAGTCGCCGCAGAAAATGACGGGTTTGGTTTTATCCAAGTGACTGACATACGCCCGGAAGGCCTCATCCCACCCAGTCCGATAGTCTAATCGCTTCAACTCACCGCCAGAGTTCGGGGTGTAGCAGGTGACCAAGAAGAATTTTGGAAATTCCAGGGTGATCACCCGGCCCTCATCGTCATCGAAATAGGGGGCGATCCCATAGGTAACAGCTAACGGCTTATATTTTGTAAACACTGCCGTACCGGAGTAACCCTTGCGTTCGGCGTAATTGAAGTATTGATAATACCCCGGTGTGTTCACTTCGGCCTGACCCTCGTGCATTTTTGTTTCTTGAATGCAAAAAATATCGGCATCCAGCGCTGTGAAGGTGGCTAAGAAGCCCTTCTTCAGGACGGCGCGGAGCCCGTTCACGTTCCAGGAGATTAATTTCATTTTTTCCACCTCATCAAATAGAATACATGATGCCGGTCCGAAACGTAAGCCCCCAAGCCCGCTGGCCGGATGTGCTAAACTATTGCTGTATACAGTTGTGCCCTATGCAGTAGAGGTATTACTGTTCAGTCTATGCAGATAGGTGGTCGCCCATGTTAGTTGATGTTGATTTTACTGATGTTTTGACCCAGGCCGGCTTTACCCCTTTACGGGATGAGCCTTTATCCAAGTACACATTCACCAAGACCGGCGGCCGCGCCGATTGGCTGATATTTCCCCGTACCCACGAAGAAACGATGCAGCTGGTGCAGCTGGCCGAAAATCACGGGATCCCGCTCACCATTATTGGTAATGCCTCCAATCTGATCGTGCGCGATGGCGGCATTCGGGGGTTGGTATTAATTTTAACGCAAATGGCGCAGATTCGGATTGAAGAAACGGACATCGTCGCCGAGGCCGGTGCCCGAATCATTGATGTGGCCGAAGCCGCATGGCGGGCCGGGCTGAGCGGTCTGGAGTTTGCTGCCGGTATTCCTGGCAGTGTCGGCGGGGCAATTTTTATGAACGCTGGTGCTTATGGCGGCCAAATCGATGAAGTCGCCGCGGCGGTGACTTACTTGGACCGCAGCGGCCATCAGCACCGCGCGGCCGGCGAAGCGCTGCACTTTTCTTACCGGCATAGTTTGATCCAAGAGAATGATGGGATTGTCTTGACTGCGCGCTTCCATTTGCAGCGCGGGGATAAGGACGCCATCCGGGCCCGGATGGATCACTTCAATGCCCAGCGGGCAGCGAAACAACCGCTGGAGTATCCATCTTGCGGCAGTGTCTTCAAGCGGCCGGTGGGGCATTTCACTGGCCCGCTGATTATCAAAGCCGGACTGCAGGGCAAACAGATTGGCGGGGCACAAGTATCTAACAAACATGCCGGCTTCATCGTGAACATTGGTCAGGCCACGGCCTCCGACTATTTGGCCCTGATTGCTTTGATTGAGCAGACAGTCTGGACTAAGTTCGGTGTCCGTTTAGAGCCGGAAGTCCGGATCATCGGCGAAGCGCCAGAACAGAAGTAGTTTAAGCAAAGGACGAAAGGAGCGGTACCAGCATGCAGATCGCCCTGATCGAAGGGGTTATCCTCTTGGTGGGGCTGGTGGTGTTGTCGAACATCATCAGTCACTACTTAGTGGATGTACCCATCAGCTTGATTCAGATCGCCGTTGGCCTGGTACTGGCCCTCTTTTTTGCGGTGAAGATACCACTGGAATCGGATTGGTTCACCCTGCTGTTCATCGCGCCGCTACTCTACAACGACGGGGTGAGCTTCCCCAAGCGCCAATTGTGGGAACTTAAAGGACCAATCATTGCCAACGCCATTCTGCTGGTTTTTGTCGCGACCTTTGTCGGCGGCTTGTTTTTTCACTGGCTGCTGCCCACGATTCCGTTGGCGACAGCCTTGGCTTTCGCGGCAATCATGTCGCCGACGGACCCGATTGCCGTAGAATCCATCGCGCGGCGGGCCAAACTGCCGGATTATATTCTGCATCTGGTGGCTGGAGAAAGTCTGATCAATGATGCCAGCGGTCTGATTGGTTTTAAGTATGGGGTCAACGCCACGGTCAGCGGGGTGTTCCATCCCCAAGCAGCGGTGTTGGACTTCTTCTACATCAGTATTGTGGGGGCAATCGTCGGGCTGCTGCTGGCGTTCCTATTCCGGGCGGGGCAGACAATCTTGCTGGATCACGGGATTTCTGACGTTTTGCTGCACACGATCGTATCGCTGCTGATCCCCTTTGTCGTGTACCTGACGGCGGAGGAGGGCTTCCATGCGTCCGGCGTTATCGCGGTCGTGGTGGCGGGTATTTTTGCCTCCCAGCGGGCAGTCAACTTTTCCGCCCAGCCGGAACTGCGTATCGTGACGCAGCGGACCTGGCAGTTGGTGGTGTATTTGCTGAACGGGATGGTTTTCCTGATCTTGGGGATCGAATTGCCGGTTGCTTTCGGCGAGGCGGTCACCGATCCGGGCATCAATACATTGAATGCGGTGGGAATCGTCATTGCCATGTGGCTGATGCTGGTGGCCATTCGCGCCCTATGGACATATGGGGCGGCTTTGCTCCATTCGTGGCGGGCGGCTAAGAACGCTCGGCCCAGTTGGCGGACGGCCATTCTCAGCGGTTTATCCGGCGTGCGCGGCGCCATTTCCATGGCCGCCGTCTTTTCTTTGCCGATGACGGTGGCTGGGGGCAAACCCTTTCCGGAACGGGCCCTGCTGCTGTTTATTGCGGCTGGTGTCGTCATTTTGAGTCTGGTCATGGCCGCCATTTTATTGCCGATCCTTTCCCCTGGCAGCGGTTTGTTCCGGTCTCGGGGGAGTTCTGTGAACACGGCAGATGAAGAGGCTGATGCTGCGGCGGCCAGTGGTCAGACGATCGGTTTTGCCCAAGCCCAAAGTTACACGTATCGGGTGGCGATTACGGCACTGGAAAGTGAACGACGGCAGGATAACCAGCGGGCAGTATTGGCGATCATCAACGACTATGAGCGCCGATTGAAACAATTGCGGCAGCCCAACGGTGATAAAGTATCACCCCTGCTCGGTGAGAGTCTGCGCTTGCGGATCATCGGCGTACAGCAGGAGCGGCAGGCGTTAGACCACTTATGGCGGCAAAATTTAATTCAAGCGACGACATATCAGCGCAACGTCGCATTACTGCATCAACGGGAAGCTGATTATGCGGCCATGCTGACCAATAATTATCGGATCTGGCGCAGTGCGGGCCGGTTAATTCAGCTGCGCTATCAACAGGTACGGACTCGGATCAGTGCCAGCAATAATCGCAACAGTGCGCATCCGTTTTTTAATGAACAATTATTTGTGGAACGCGAATTAGCCAAGGGCGCGATCAAGGGTATTTCTCGGGTGACCAAAGAACCTGACTTTGCCGAGACGGCGATTTCACCCCAAAGTATTTATGAGGTGATCACTGCCTATCGGGGCCGAATCGCCCAGTTGAAGAGTCTTTCTGCGCCGCGTAATAATCAATTAGCCGATCAAATTAAAGCACTCCGCCAAACCGCTTTAGCGGCTGAACGGAGTGCAGTTCAAGAGTTATTCGAAGCTGGCCGGATCACCCCGGAAGAGGCAACGCAACTGCGCCAGCAAATCAATTTTGCCGAGAATCTGGCACTAAGCAACCGCGATGACGGGTGAAGGCTGATTGGCGGCAAGCAGAGCAGCCGGCAGCTGGTCAAAGGAAATTGTCGGAAAATCTGGGAAAGGTGTCGGCCGTAAATTGGTTGCCAGCAGCTGCCAAAGTTCTGCCCGGTCCGCCGGCAGCAGATGAACGGAATCAATGCCTTGGAGCCGGATGCCGCGCAGAATAAACGGATAGATCGACGTGGTGAGCTGGGCCTGCCCCAGATTGCCCACGGCCACCACCGTTCCGCCGGGAGCGATTTGGGGCAAAATGACACTTAATGCGTCGCCGCCTACGGTATCCAGGGCGGCGGCGTATTTGGCGTGGGCCAAAGCTTGGGCCGGAGCCGGCCAATCATGCGCCGAACTGATCGTGACATTGGCGTAGCGCCGCCGCTGGAGGATTCCAGCAGCAATTTGGCCCACCGCACTATGGCCGCCGGTGATCAGAATGGGGGCGGTTTTGTCGGTCAAGGCCGTGACGCGAAAGAGTTCAGTCAACGCCGCGGCCGCCGTTAAGCCCGCCGTTCCCAAAGCCATTGCTTCTTGGGCAGACAATCCGGTGGGCAGCTGGGTCAAATACTGGATCGGTACTTGGGCATATTCGGCGAACCCGCCGTCCCGGGCCGTTCCCAGGTCAAAACCGGTGGCAATAACGGCCGTACCGACGGGCCACACCGGCTGATTGGAGGCAGTGATCACCCCGGCCAAGTCAATACCGCCCACTAAGGGATAGTCATTACCGGCAATTATTCGGTTTTTCGGATTCAGAGCCAGTCGGTCTTTATGATTGATCCGGCTATATTGCACCGCCACCAAGACTTGATCCGGCGGCAGCGTCCGGGCTGCCGGTAGCGCTTTGTTCACCCAAATCAGCGGCTTTGCGGAATCACCAGTGAATTGCAGGGCTTGGTATGTCGCCATGCCAGGGCCTCCTTTTTCTCGTAGATAATAATCATTATCATTATAACGGAATTTAACGCCAGTTTCGAACTTTTTGTGGTTTTTGCTTGCACTGAGACTGCTGTTCCGTATAATGGTCCGTGTACTAAACTTTTGGTTTAGTGTTACGTAACTGTGACAAAGGAAAGTAGGTCCCACCATGGATATTGGTTCCCGTATTCGGAATCTGCGCGTCCAGAAAAACTTGACCCAAGAAGAATTGGGTGAACGAACGGATTTAAGCAAGGGGTTTATTTCACAGCTGGAGAACAATCAGTCATCGCCGTCATTGGATACCTTTTTTGCCATCTTAGAGGTGTTAGGCACCACCCCGGAGCATTTCTTCGCGGTGGCCGCGGAGCCGACTAAGGTCGTGTACAAGCCTGCAGAACAAACGGTGTACGAGGATGCGGACGAGCACTACACGCTGCACTGGCTGGTCCCGGATTCCAATGAAAAGCAGATGGAACCGGTGCTCTTGACTTTCAGCAGTGCTGGCGCGTTTAAGTCGTTTCCGCCATCACCGGCAGAAACCTTTATCTATTGTCTGCGCGGAACGATCATTCTGCGCTTAGGCGAGCAGGAGTATCAAGCCCAAGCGGGCGAAGCCATGTACTTTCGGGCGGATGCGCCCCATCAGTTGCGCTGTACCGGCCCCTGCCAGGTACTGATCACAGCGACAGATTCCTATTTATAACAAATTGATGCAGGGGGAGGAGTAAATGCCATCATGGCGACACCAATTATCGAATTTCACAATGTTAATAAATTCTTCGGCGACTTCCAGGCGCTGAAGAATATCAATTTTACTCTGGACCAGGGGAAGTTCTATTCTCTGCTGGGCCCGTCCGGATCGGGTAAAACGACCATTCTCCGGACGATTGCCGGCTTTAACACGGTCACCAGCGGGGAGGTCTTGTTTCAGGGCAAACCGCAAAACGATGTGCCAGCCAACAAACGACGCGTGAACACGATTTTCCAAAACTATGCATTGTTTCCGCACTTGAACGTTTTTGACAACGTGGCCTTTGGCTTGTCCATTCGCCACGTCGCCAAGGCGGAGATCGAGACGCGGGTGATGGATACTTTGAAAATGGTTCGGCTGCAGGAACTGGCGAATCGGGAGATCAATGAGCTCTCCGGCGGTCAGCAGCAGCGGGTGGCAATTGCCCGGGCAATCATTAACGAACCTGAATTGCTGCTGCTGGACGAACCGTTGTCGGCGCTGGATAAGAAACTCCGCCAAGACATGCAGTATGAACTGCGGGAACTGCAGCAGCGGTTGGGCATCACGTTTGTTTTTGTGACCCATGATCAGGAAGAAGCCCTGGCAATGAGTGATGAGATTTTTGTCATGGATGCCGGAGAAATTTTGCAAAGCGGGACCCCCGTGGATATTTACGATGAGCCGATCAACCACTTTGTCGCTGATTTCATCGGGGAATCCAACATTGTGAAAGGCACGATGATCAAGGATTACGAAGTCGAATTTGTCGGCAAGCGCTTTGAGTGTGCCGATGCCGGTATGCGGCCCAATGAGCCGGTGGAAATTGTCTTGCGGCCCGAGGATTTGGATGTGACGACCCCCGACAAAGGCAAATTGGTGGTCCAGGTGGATTCCCAATTATTCCGCGGTGATCACTTCGAAGTCGTGGCTTATGATGCGGACCACAACGAGTGGCTGATTCACTCCACCAACCCCGTGGAGGAAGATAAGGACATTGGGTTGTTCTTTGAACCGGAAGATATCCATGTCATGCGGTTCAATGAAAAGGAAGCCGACTTCGATGCGCGGCTGGAAACTTACGAAGGGGAGTGAACCGGGTGAGCAATACGGCTAAACGCCTTTATTACATTCCTTATATGCTATGGATCATCCTGTTCGTGATTGCGCCGGTGGCGTTGATCATTTATCAATCGTTCTTCAACTTGGATCATCAATTCACGCTGGGAAATTACGCCGCCTATTTCACGTCCGGCACCTATCTGCGGATGACCCTGAATTCATTCTGGTATGCGCTGATCATCACCGTGGCGACGGTATTGATCAGTTATCCGGCGGCACTTTTCTTAAATCAGTTGAAGCACAAGGACTTGTGGCTGCTGCTGATCATTTTGCCGACCTGGATCAACTTGCTGTTGAAAGCTTACGCCTTCATCGGGATTTTTGGCCAAAACGGGTCGGTGAACCAGTTTCTGGGCTTCATCGGCATCGGGCCCAAGCAGATCCTGTTCACCGATTTTAGTTTCATTTTTGTGGCGACATATATTGAAATCCCGTTCATGATCCTGCCGATCTATAACGCCATCGCCGAGATCGATCCAGCGCTGCTTAATGCCAGCCGGGATCTGGGCGCGACCAATTGGCAAACGCTGACCCGGGTGCTGCTGCCCCTGACCCGTAAGGGGGTCGTGGCTGGCGTGCAGGCGGTTTTCATTCCGTCGCTCTCCTTGTTCATGTTGACCCGCTTGATTGGCGGGAATCGGGTGATCACCCTGGGCACGGCGATCGAAGAGCATTTCTTGACCACCATGAACTGGGGCATGGGGTCCACGATTGGGGTCATCTTGATCGTGATGATGTTCCTGAGCATGGCTTTGACCGCAGAACGGCGGCATAAGCGAAAGGGGATTGGTACCGGTGCAAAAGAAAAATAAGCTGGGCCGGCTCTATCTGGTCTTTGTCTTCCTGGTCCTGTATCTGCCGATTGCCTACCTGATTTACTTTTCATTCAGCACCGGCTCGACCATGAATACGTTCAAGCAGTTCACTTGGGCTAACTACCAGACACTGTTTGCGGACACGCGGTTGATTCAAATCGTGTTGCAAACACTGCTGCTGGCGTTGCTGTCGTCCTTGATTGCGACGATCGTCGGGACCATGGGCGCCTTGGGTATCGCGGCAACCAAACGCCAGGCCAATCGAAATCTGATGCTGTCGCTGAATAACATTCTGATGGTCTCGCCAGATGTCATTATCGGGGCGTCATTCCTGATTCTCTTCACCATGCTGGGGATTAGTTTAGGCTTTGGTTCCGTATTGGCCAGTCACATTGCCTTTTCGATTCCCATTGTGGTCTTGATGGTCTTGCCCCGTATCCAGGAAATGGACCATGCCTTGATCGATGCCGCGTATGATCTTGGGGCCAGTGGGCCGCAGGTGCTGAATCGGGTCATTTTGCCCTTCATCACTCCGGGAATCGTGGCCGGCTATTTCATGGCCTTTACCTATTCGCTGGACGACTTTGCCGTGACCTTCTTTGTCACAGGGAACGGCTTTGCCACCCTGTCTGTAGAAATATATTCCCGGGCGCGGCAGGGGATCTCACTAGAGATCAACGCCCTGTCAGCGCTGATGTTCCTGTTCGCCCTGGTCTTGGTGCTGGTGTACTTCTTCATTCAGCTGCATCAGACGAATCGCCAGCGGCGGAATAAAGAAAAGGCAGGAGGCGCGGCGAAATGAAAAAATTAATGAGTTTCTTCATTGCTATCGTGGCGGCGTGTCTGCTCTTAACATTGGGGGTCAACCGGCTGGAACACGCCCAGGGTGACGCGAATGCCAAAACGCTGAATCTGTTCAACTGGGGCGACTATATCGATCCGGCGCTGCTCACGAAGTTTTCGAAAGAAACCGGCTATAAGGTGAATTATGAGACCTTCGACAGCAACGAAGCGATGCTGACGAAGATCCAGCAGGGCGGGACCAGTTACGATTTGGCCGTACCCAGTGATTATACGATCGAGAAAATGAAGAAAGAGCACCTCCTGCTGCCCTTGGATCGCAGTAAGATCAAGGGCATGAACAACATTGGCAAGGACTTTCTGAATAAGAGTTTTGATCCGGGCAATCGCTATTCGATTCCGTATTTCTGGGGCACCTTGGGCATCATTTACAATGACCGTTATGTGCAGGCTGATGAAATGCAGCATTGGTCTGATTTATGGAATCCCAAGTGGCGGCACAGTATCATGCTGGTGGACAGTGCCCGAGATATTTTAGGTCTGGCGCTGGTGAAAAACGGCGATTCGATGAATACTAAGTCCGTTGCGCAGGTGACTCGGGCGAAGGACAGTCTGGATGATCTGGCGCCCAACGTGAAGGCCATCGTGGCCGATGAAATCAAGATGTACATGATCCAAAACGAGGCGCCCTTGGCCGTTACGTGGTCCGGGGAAGCCAGTGAAATGCTGGCGAATAACAGCCATCTGCACTATGTCGTACCGACTGAAGGCAGTAATCTGTGGTTTGACAACTTGGTGATTCCGAAGACGGCGAAGCATTTTAAGGCGATCTACGCGTTCTTGAATTTTATGCTGGAGCCGAAGAATGCCAAGCAGAATGCGGAGTATGTTGGTTATGCGACGCCGAACGACAAGGCGAAGGCGATGCTGCCGAAGGCAATTCGGAATGACAAGCAGTTTTATCCGGAGCCGAAGACGATTGGCAAGCTGCAGGTTTATGATGACTTGGGGTTGAAGACCGTGGGAATGTATAACGACTTGTTCTTGGAGTTTAAGATGCACCGGTCATGAGTTAGGTGGGGCTTTGATTGCCGTGCCAATGCTGCACAACCTCCGGCAGAATTGGGCTGGCGGAGCGCAGCAAGTGCGAAGCCGAAGGCGTAGCTAGTGGTGACGGCGACTTTGAGCCCGCAAAAACCGCGGTCTCAAAGTCGCCTAACCACATCGGCGGCAAGCCGCCGTGTGGTTGCACCACTGAGCCCATTCCGCCTCCGGTTGCTCCGCGTTGGCACTAGATACACGCAGACTGATAGACTGAAGATTACTTGAATACAAAAGCAGCCCCTGAAATCTGTATCTCGGATTTCAGGGGCTGCTTTTGTGCCTAGTCAGACCGTTTCGTTTGTCTGCTGTAGACCATTAGGGCCCAGATGATGTACTGCAGGATCACCATCAAGCCGACGAAACCGGCCATGTGCCAGGACCACATTTGCATGATGGGGCGCCAGATGAGGTCGGGGGTGAGGAGGTAAAAGGTGTGCAGGCGGAGGAAGCGGCCGATGTAGATACCGATGCCCACCAGGATGTAGAAGGCCAGCCGGACGACTGGGAGCCAATTGTGCCGGCGGTTGGGCCAATAGGCCAGCATCCGCTGCAGGATGCGTTCACTACCGATTTGGGCGACGCCGGCGCTGATCAGCCCGATACCCACCAACAGGAGAAAATGGGTCCAGAGCGGTAATGAATTGCGGATCAGTCCGGAGAAGCCATAGGGACGCAATAGAGACAAATGGAAAAAATCGGTTAAGATATACGGCGCGTTGGGATAAAACAGCAGCCAAACCAGGGCTGTCAGCCAAAAGACAATAGGCCAGCGAAACCGGTGGTACTGCAACCAGAAGCCGATTTCAATGGGAATATAGGCTAGGAGGGTGTTAAAGGCCAAGAAGCTGAAGGCGTCTTGGATCAGCCATGCGGTCAACCCGATGTACACCCAGAAAAATAGCCGGATACCCCAGCGCCATGCACGTTCTGACATTTTCTCCCTGCCTCCAAATTTTTCTTTACAACCATCATACAATGCCGCCGCGGTCTGTGCCAGAATTCTCCAGGGAACCAGCGGCGCCCTATGCTATAATGTTTGAGTTAGCGCATGTGCGTGGAAAATGGAGTAAACGAGTGGGAGTGAACTGATGCAATTGTCATTTAGCAACCTGATCAGCTGGCAGTCGTTGGCCAATCTGATCGATATCTTAGTGGTCTGGTACGTGATCTACAAATTGATCATGCTCATTCGCGGGACTAAAGCGGTCCAGCTCGTGAAAGGGATCGCGGTTATTGTCGTGGTCAAACTAGCCAGCATGCTGCTGCATCTCACGACGATTTCTTTCTTGATGGATCAAATTCTGACCTGGGGGGTCATTGCACTGGTGATCGTCTTCCAGCCCGAAATTCGCCGCGGCTTGGAGCACTTGGGCCGTGGCTCGATATTGCAGCGGGCTAGTCAGGACCAGAACCGGATCGCCGAGCGGATGATCAATGAACTGGACAAAGCCATTCAGTATATGGCTAAGCGGCGCATTGGTGCGCTGATTTCAATTCAAATGAAAACCGGGTTGGAGGACTATATTGAAACCGGGATTCCTTTGGATGCGGACATTTCCAGCGGCTTATTGATCAATATTTTTATCCCCAATACGCCGCTGCATGATGGGGCCGTGATCATTCGCGACAACCGTATTGCCGTAGCGGCGGCCTATTTGCCGCTTTCTGAAAGCAACACGATCCCTAAAGAGTTAGGGACGCGGCACCGTGCGGCGGTGGGAATCAGTGAAGTGACTGATGCTTTGACTATTGTCGTCTCGGAAGAAACCGGCGGTGTCACTTTAACAAAAAACAGCCAGTTGATGCGGGACATGAGTCAGGCCGAGTATCTCAAGTATCTGCGTTCCCAATTTATCGTCGCTGATAAAGAACCGAATCAATGGGATCGGATTCGTGATCGCATCGTCCACTTCTTCACCGGTAATGGTAATGGAGGTGACCACCATGTGGACTAAAATCACCAATAGCAAGTGGTTCTATCGGATCATTTCTCTGGCTTTTGCCCTGCTGTTATTCACGTATGTCAACTACAACAGCTTGGTCACCAACCGGAATACGGCAGAACGCCAAGCGATCGCCGCGACGACCAAGAAGACCTTGAAAGTGCCCCTGCAGCTGAATGCTGATACTGACAAATATTATGTAACCGGCTATCCGGCCAAGGTATCCGTGACGCTGGAGGGCCCGTCCTCCTTGGTATCGATGACCGTCAATACCCAGAATTTTGAGGTCGTGGCCGATCTGAGCAAGCTCAAGGTGGGCAAACACGTCGTTAAACTGAAGGCCTCCGGCTTGAACAAGGAGCTGACCTATGAGATTTCGCCGAAAGAAATCACGGTGAATATCCAAACTCGGCGGACGCAGAAGTTCCCGATTCAGGTCACTTATAATAAAAACGCGATTGCCGACGGCTATATCACAGATCAGCCCAAGCTGAGTCAAAATACAGTGGAAGTCACCGGAGCAACGGACGAAATTCGCAAGATTGCTCGAGTCGTCGCTAATGTGCCGCTGTCGCGGGATACGAAGACCACCTCGAACCAAGAGGTCCTCTTGCAAGCCTTGGATAGCAACGGTAATATTGTGAATGCTGTTTTGGATCCCCAGACCATTCACGTCACCTTGGGCATTCATCTGCCCAGTAAGACGGTGCCGCTGAGCTTGTCCACTGAAAAAGGCCAGAGCAATCTGGCGTATTCAGTGACGACCAGCGTGAAAACTGTGAAAATCACCGCCCCCAGCGATGTGCTGAATAAAATCAAAGAGCTGACTGTGCCCATTGATGTCAGCAGCATCACCTCGGCAGGCAGTTATAACCAACAGGTGTCCATTCCGTTGAAAGATAATGATCTGGATGGCGCCGATCCCAGTTCGGTGAAAGCGACCATTAAAGCGGCCACGGACCGATCTGAGAGTGAAAGTGAAAATGAAAGCGACAGTACGCCGACCGCCAGCAGCAGCCGCAGCAGTACCAGCAGTAGCAGTAGTAGTGATAGCAGCAGTAGCAGCAGTAGTAATGAGTGACCGGTTACCGGTTCAATAACAATTAGGATTGGAGTTTTGGCTATGACAACGAAGTACTTTGGGACAGATGGGGTTCGGGGAATCGCTAACCGGGAATTAAGTCCGGAGCTGGCATTTAAACTAGGCCGGGCAGGCGGCTATGTGCTGACCCAGCACGCGACTGAAAAGGATGCTGAGGGTGCGCCGCACGCCCGGGTTTTAGTGGCCCGGGATACTCGGATCTCCGGGGAAATGCTGGAACATGCACTGATCGCTGGTTTGCTGTCAGTGGGGATTGAAGTGCTTAACCTGGACGTAATCACGACTCCGGCGGTGGCCTATTTGACCAGAGTACAGAATGCTAACGCGGGGATCATGATTTCTGCCTCCCACAACCCGGTGGCGGATAATGGCATCAAGTTCTTTGGCCCGGACGGGTATAAATTATCTGACGAAACGGAAGAGGAGATTGAAGCCTTGCTGGACGCACCGGAAGATACCTTACCTCGGCCTGAAGCAAAGGGTTTGGGTACTGTTGCCGATTATCCAGAGGGTGCATTGAAATATCTGCAATTCTTAGAACAATCCGTTTCGGAAGCGTTGGATGGCATTCCCGCTGTATTTGACGGGGCCAATGGGTCCACGTCGGCCCTGATCAGCCGATTGTTCGCGGATGTGGATGTCGATTTCACAACGATCGCCACGAAGCCCAATGGCTTGAACATTAACGATCACGTCGGCTCCACCCACCCTGAGTTATTAGCCAAGACCGTTGTCGAACGGCATGCTAAGATGGGGGTCGCCTTTGATGGCGATGGCGATCGGGCGATTGCCGTGGATGAAAAAGGCAATATCGTTGATGGCGATAAGATCATGTATATTTTGGGCAACTACTATGATCAGCGCGGCCGCTTGAAGAAGGACACCGTGGTCACGACGGTCATGAGCAATATTGGTCTCTACAAGGCCCTGGACAAGGCCGGTATGCATTCTGAGCAGACCCCAGTGGGCGACCGCCACGTCGTGGAAAAGATGCGCGAGGGGGGTTACAACCTGGGCGGCGAACAGTCCGGCCACATTATTATTTTTGATTTCCATAATACTGGTGACGGTATGCTGACGGCTCTGCAATTGCTGAATGTGATGAAACAGACTGGTAAACCGTTGTCTGAACTTGCTGCCCCGTTAAAGACCTATCCGCAAAAGCTGGTGAATATTAAAGTCCAGGCCAGTGCCAAGAACAAATGGCGGGAACACCCAGAAATCATGGCGGCCATTGATACGGTAGAGAAAGAAATGGCCGGCGATGGCCGGGTGCTGGTACGGCCCTCCGGAACAGAAAGTCTTTTACGGATCATGGCGGAAGCGCCGACTGAAGAAAAGGTCAGCCAATACGTTGATCAAATCGCCGATGTTGTCCGCAATGTTATGGGTGAATAATTGAATTCAGACTGAAAAAACCGCCATTGGCGGTTTTTTTGTTTGTCTACGTAATATTAATTTTGTTGTTCCATCAGCCCAGCACCGAAATGAGTGAAGAGATCGGTGTATAGGTGAATGGCTGCTAAGTAGTCGGCCACTTTGATATGTTCATCGACTTGGTGGTTGGTGTCATTCCCAGGTCCGAAAACCGCGAAGGGGAACCCGTTTGGAATCATCACGGATGCATCGGAAATCGCGGGTCCGCCGATGACGTCGGCAGTATCATACCCATTAGCGCGGAGAATGGCTTGGAGTTGTTTGATCAGCGGATTGTCCGGCGCGCTGGCCAGCGCAGGCAAAGCCGAATCAACGTGAATCGATCCGTCAACGCCCTGTTTCTTAGATTCTTGAACTGCAGTCTGCAGGGCCTGACTGAACTGGTCATTATTGGCCGTCGGGGTGGAGCGAATATTTCCCCGGAAATAACCAGACTCAGGGATGATGTTCACCTGCACGCCACCGCCGATCAAGGTGGGGTTGTACGTTGCGTGGCCCAGCAGCGGGTCTGTTTTATCCGTTAAGACTTTCGCCTGGGCTGCTGTGAGTGCAGCCAGTGTCAGCAGATCATTGATGGCGTTTTTACCCAATTCCGGTTGGGAGCTGTGAGCCGCCTTGCCTTTGACTTGGGCGGTGAAATCCAAGATTCCCTTTTCGCCGTGCCAAATCGTTTTGAACCCGGTCGGTTCCGCAACCAGCAGCGCATCAAGATCTTTGGTGAAGCCCAGCTTGGCTAATTTTGCTGCGCCGCCGTTGTCGACTTCCTCACTGGTCGTGCCCATGAACCGAATCCGGTTGGGTAAATTAGTCCCGGCGACATTCGTCAAGGCCACAACCAGTGCCGCTAACCCTGATTTCATATCGCTGGCACCGCGGCCGTATAACAGCCCATCCTTGATGGTGGCCGCAAAGGGCGGGTAGGTCCAGTCTTTTTCATTACCCGCCTTGACCACATCCATATGTCCGGAAACGCCTAATAATGGAGCGTCCGCATTCTTTCCGACATCTAACACCAGTTCCTCACGCCCATCGGCGTAAGGAATGCTCTGCTTATGAAAATAGTGTGCTTTCCCAGAAGCCTCAATGAATTCCCAAATCCGCTCGGCGACAGTTTCTTCCTGTTCGCCGACGGAGGGGATCCGGATCAGATCCTGAAGAAAGGCAATGGCAGTTCCATCTGACATAAAATCACCTCGCCGGTATTTTCGCATACTGGCGGGCTGAACACAATGGTATAGACATATATACCAAAACCTGACATCCGAGAATACCAATGCATTTTTTTGTTGACTAAATGGATAAATCCGTATAACATACTTGGCAGACACACGGGATTGGTTCCAGATACCTGTCTATACCAAATAGGTAGACCAAGCCCACCAATTATATTGTCGCGGAGGTTTTATTATGTGCGGAATCGTCGGTGTGATCAGTGCTAAACCGGTTCAAAAGATTTTAATTAATGGATTACAAAAATTGGAGTATCGCGGTTATGATTCAGCGGGTATTTTTGTCAACAGCGCCCGCAACGGTCAGCATGTGGTGAAGACAGTAGGTAAAATTGCCGCCTTAAAGGCCCAGCTGACCCCGGCGGTAGAAGGCACGATGGGTATCGGCCACACCCGCTGGGCGACTAACGGTGCACCGACAGATGCCAATGCCCACCCTCAATACTCAGCAGACGAGCGCTTTTACTTGGTTCACAACGGGGTGATCACTAACGCCGCGGCGTTAAAAGACCAGTACTTGACGGGGGTACCGTTCAAATCACAGACCGACACCGAAGTCGTGGTCCAATTGGTGGCTAAGTTCGTGGCTGACGAGGGATTAACACCGGCTGCTGCCTTTTACAAGACTTTGAATTTGCTGCAGGGCTCCTATGCATTTGTCTTGGCGGATGCTGAAGATCCCAACACGCTGTATGCGGCAAAAAACAAATCACCGTTATTGGTCGGCATCGGCGAGGGTGCTTACTACGTCGGCTCCGATGCCATGGCGATGATCGATCAGACGAAACAATTCAAGGCACTGCAGGATGGTGACGTCGTGATTATGCATCAGGATGAATTGACCATCACCGATTTGGCGGGCGACTTTGTCCACCGCGATACGTTCACGGCCAACATTGACGCCAGTGAAATCTCTAAAGGAACTTACCCGTATTACATGCTTAAGGAGATTGACGAACAGCCGGCTGTGATGCGCCGCATCGTTGATGCTTACTTACCGGCCGACGGCAGTGTGACCGTATCGGCGGACTTGCTGACAGCACTCGACCAAGCGGATCGGCTGTACATCGTCGCCGCCGGTACCAGCTACCATGCGGGCTTAGTGGGCAGCTACTTATTCGAACAAGTAGCCGGCCTGCCCACTGAGGTGCATTTGGCCAGCGAGTTCGGCTACCACATGCCGCTGCTGTCCGCCCATCCGTTCTTCCTGCTGCTGTCCCAAAGCGGTGAAACTGCAGACAGTCGGGAAGTACTGGTCAACGTGAAGAAACAGGGCTATCCAGTTTTGACCATGACGAATACTGCTGGGTCGACGCTGTCCCGGGAAGCCGATTACACGATGCTGCTGCATGCCGGTCCGGAAATCGCCGTGGCGTCTACCAAGGCGTATACGGCTCAAATCGCGGTGCAGGCGGTCTTGGCCAAGGCCTTGGGGCTGCATCGCAACCTGACGGCCGCCAAAGCGTTGAACCTGCGTCATGAGTTAAGTCTAGCTGCCGCTGGAATGCAAACACTGGTGGACGAAAAAGACCAGATCAATAATCTGGTTGGTCAGTATTTCCCGAATCAAGCCCATGCGTTTTACATTGGTCGGGGTGAGGACTATCCGCTGAGTTTGGAGGCCGCGCTGAAGCTCAAAGAGGTCTCCTACGTCCACACGGAAGGCTTTGCCGCCGGCGAGCTGAAGCACGGTACCATTGCCCTGATCGAAGAAGATACTCCGGTCTTGGCATTCATTACTGATGACGCCACCGCTGCGCACACCCGCAGTAATCTGCAAGAAACCGAAGCCCGGGGCGCCCATACAATGACCATCGTCAGTGAGCATCTCGCCCAGCCGACAGACAATATTGTCCTGCCGGATGTGGCCCCGCTGCTGAGTGCTTTGGTTGGGATCGTACCCGCCCAGCTGATCGCGTATTATGCCGCGTTAGGCAAGGGCCTGGACGTGGATAAGCCGCGGAACTTGGCCAAGAGTGTGACAGTTGAATAATTAATTAAGGCATTGCCGATGAGCACAGTATTCCTGCGGGAATGCTGTGCTCATTTAGTATACTGAGAAGAGAAAAGCGGAAAGAAGGTTGAGACCATCAACTCTGAAGACAGTGAAACAGCTGCCGCGTGGGATGACTTCGCGGCGGAGTATTATGCCATGCAGCAAGCGGACCGGCTGCCCTTGGTACCGGATATGGCCCACTGGCTGCTGACGGAGAAGATTCTGCCTGCTGGTCGGGTGCTGGATCTAGGCAGCGGCAGCGGCCGTTTCTCGCCCATGCTGGCCCGGCACGCCCAGACTTTGACCCTGATGGATATCAGTGCCCAGATGCTCCAGTACGCCCAGCAGGCGCTCCAGGTGGCCGGTCAGCACGCCCAGACCGTGATCCGGGCGCCCTGGACTGAATTTGCCCAGCGGGACCAGCAGTATGAAGTGATTTTTGCCCATATGGCACCATTTTTAACGCCTGCCGACATGCCCCGGCTGGCCCGGCTGCTGGCGCCTGCGGGCACCTTTGTCCTCAGTCGGGTGAGTGGCCGAACCGACTTGATATTTGACCAGTTTATCCGCGCGTTCCCTGAACTTAAGGCCCATTACGTGAGTGAAACCGAACAGCCGCTGGCACAGTGGCAGCAAAAAAGCCGCCAGGCCGGCTGGGCCCAACGGCAAACATCATTCAACTATCAGTATACGGAAGAAATCGACCGTGACTATCTCACCGAAGAACTGCCGCCACTACTGAGCGCCGCGCACCAGCAGGCGTTTCAAGCGCTGATTGATCGGCTCTTCGGGGCGACCGCCACGCAGGTTACACAAAAGACGCTGACAGTGGGGGTGACTGCCTTCACTCCGCCAGCAGCCGATCGCCGGTCTTAATGTAGTCGGCCATCTCCGCAGCGGGGACCATGCTGCCGCCGGTGGCCCAAATGATATGGGTGGCATTTTCCACCGGGTAGCCGAGTTTGGCCAGAGCAGGGAAGGAACGTTCCAAAATGGCCAAGCCGCCCGCTCCGGATGGTTCGACATTATGGTGTTCCTGCTCGGCCAAACGAGCGGTCCAGCGCATCATATCGTCATCTGGGAAGGTGCAGCTGCCTAAGAGCAGGGTGTCCATGACCCGGCCGGCTAAGCGGGATGGGCGGGGTACAGCTAAACCGTCGGCGGCTGTTTTTCCGTCGATGCCTAAATCGTAGACGTCGATTTTTTCCTGCAGTCCGCTGATCATCCCGATCGTGACCGACGGCATGTGGGTCGGTTCCGCGAAGATGCCATGGATATTGGCCCCTAGGACGGTCTTCAAACCAAAGGTGACGCCGCCAGGGGAACCGCCGACGCCGGCCGGCAGATAAACAAAGACGGGGTGGTCGGCATCCAGCTTGATGCCGGCATCCTTTAATTGTTTGCCCAGCCGAATTGCTGCTACGGCATATCCCAGGAACAGATCGGTGGAGCCTTCGTCGTCAATGAAGTACGTATTTGGCTCGCTTTCGGCTTTTTTCCGTCCCGCGGTGATCGCAGTCGTGAAGTCTGCGTCATATTCCACCACGGTGACGCCATTGGCGCGGAGTTTATCCTTCTTCCACTGGCGGGCATCGGCGGACATGTGGACGGTAGTTTGAAAGCCTAGGGTCGAGGCCATCAGGCCAATGCTCAGGCCCAGATTGCCGGTGGAACCAACAGCGATCCCGTACTTGGAAAACATCTGCTTGTAGCGGGGACTGTTCAAAATCCGGTAATCATCGGTGTAGGCTAAATCGCCTTCGCGCATCGCGATGGTTTCCGCGAATTTCAGTACTTCATAAATGCCGCCTCGGGATTTGATGGAGCCAGACACTGGCAGTTCACTGTCGGCTTTCATATAAAGCTTGCCGGGAAAGGCAGTCCCAGTATCCTGGCTGATCTGGTTTTCTAAATGCGGCAGGCGGTAAATGGGGGATTCAATGATCCCGCCGGCCGCCGCGGTTTCGGGGAAGACTTCCGCCAAATACGGCGCGAACCGGCGCCAGCGGGTACCGGCGTCAAAGACGTCGGCTTCGCGCAGACTGGCGGCGTCATCACGCGGCGCACCATAGTGGGGATTGGCCCAAAACGTGGGTGTCTCAGCGGCATACGGGGCCAGCGCAGGAAACTGCGCCAGCAATTCTTGTTTGTCCAAACTTGTGACCTCGCTTTTTAGGATTGGTTCCATTCTAAACGGTACTGACTCATTGGTAAATCTTGCCATTGGGATTTTGTATATTTTTCCTTTTCCACAGCCACGATCAGGGCGTGGAAGTTTTGCAGGCCGCGCAGGGTGAAATTCGGCAATTGATCGGCCACGGCCTTTTGGGCAGCTAAGTAACTGGCCGGCAGCGTGATCTCGAAGCGGTTAAAAAAGCGCCGGGTGTATTTATCGATGATGACGGTAGGGACACTCAGCACATATAAGAGGATGTCGTCGGCCGTTTCATTGCCGATCCCGCTGAGCGCCACCAGACTGGTCCGCAGCTGCTGGGGAGGGATGCGCCGCAGCCGGGCTAAATCATCGTTGGCTGCTGCCAGCCAGGTCAGCAAGTTCTGAATCGTTTGCGCCTTGCGGGTGAAAAATCCAGCCGGGCGGATCAAATCCTGCAGCTGGTCCGTGGACAGCGTCCGCATTTGGTGCGGGATCATGCCAGTGGCTTGGGTCAGCGCTGCAATGGCCTGGTCAACATTGCGCCAATTGGTATTTTGAATCAATACGCTGCCAAACAGGATTTCCCAATCGCTGCGGCCGGGCCACCAACCCTGGTCGCCATAAGTATCATAGAGCAGGTTATAAAGCTGTGTTAACTGCACCGGAGGGTCACTTCCTTCGTATAATATTGTACGCTTTCAGACGAAATATTGAATTGCCGCCTGCTTTTTGGTATTATCTATTGTGTTTGCGTGACTTTTTTACCAATTACACGAAAGAAGGAAATATAGAATGTCAGGACATTCCAAATGGCATAACATTCAAGGACGGAAAAACGCCCAAGATGCCAAACGCGGCAAAATCTTCCAAAAACTCTCCCGTGAGTTATTTATGGCTGCAAAGAGCGGAGGTCCTGACCCCAGCGGCAACCCCTCTCTACGCTTAGTCATGGATAAAGCCCGGGCAGCCAATATGCCCAAGGATAATATCAAGCGGGCCTTGGATAAAGCGGCCGGCAACGATGAGACGCACTATGATGAAGTGACTTACGAAGGGTATGCACCGGGCGGTGTGCCGGTTTTGGTCGAGGCTTTGACCGACAACAAGAACCGGACTGCTTCCGATGTCCGGGTCGCCTTTACCCGGCATGGCGGCGCTCTGGGTGCGTCTGGTTCTGTTTCCTATCTGTTTGATCGCAAGGGCTACATCGTAATTGACCGGTCCACGACCGATGCCGATGAGGACCAAGTGTTGGAAGATGTCATGGACGCTGGCGGTGATGACCTGCAAACGTCTGATGATGCGTATGAGATTTATACCAACCCGAAGGACTTCACGGCGGTTCGCGACGCGCTGGAGAAGCAAGGCTACAAATTGGCTGATGCTGAATTGACCATGATTCCCCAGAACATGACGCCGATCCCGGACGATAAGCTGGAGAAATTCCAAGATATGATTGATGCTTTGGAAGACAATGATGATGTTTCCGAAGTCTATTATGCCGCTGAACTGCCTGATAACGATTAAGAGGCAATTACGGGTATGAGCAAAGGCACCGCCTTGGACCATGTGGCCCGGGCGGTGCCTTTCGTCTTACCCGGGGCTAAGCTTTTACATCAGCGTAAGCTTCCGGATGTTTCATGAATTGAGTGCGGGCGTAAGTGCAAAGCGGTTTGACCTTGATACTGCGGTCCCGAGCCGCTTGCACCGCGGTATCCAGCAGTTCTTTGGCGATCCCTTTGCCGCGCTGGTCGCCGCGGACGAAGGTGTGGTCGATTACCCAGACTTTGCCGTCTTCACTGGGCTGGTAGGTGAGCTCGGCCATGAGGTCGCCTTGCAGGTCGTTGGTGAAAAAGCGGCCGGGTTCTTCGATAAAGTGCACAATAGTCCCCTCCTTGTATGTTTTTCTAAATGCCGGATTTAAAATTGAAGTGCAACACCGATTGAGTTAGACCAATCGACCGGGTTGATTTAACAAAATAGGCCATGAAGACCTATCCTTGAAGCGACTAAACTACCAAGAAAGGTGACCTTCATGACCCACAATCAGTCTAACAGTCTCGGCTCGTACACTCAACTCACAGAGGGCGAGCGCGGAATAATTGATGCGCTTTGGCACTCCCATGAATATTCCATTCGCGATATTGCACACATCATCCATCATTCCCCTAGTACGGTAAGCCGTGAGCTTAAGCGCGGCCGAGTCCAGCAACG
>NZ_AUEH01000001.1 GCF_000425885.1 Schleiferilactobacillus harbinensis DSM 16991 | reverse complement strand
CTTCGACCTTCTCTCGGATGAGCCCTTTGAACGGATCTAATTTACTGGGCCGTTTCAGTTTTTCTGGTGGCTTGGCAGCTGGGTTGAGGCTTTGTTCGTAGTATCGTTTGACCGTTCGTGGGTCGGTATCGAATCGCCGGGCAATCTCGGCAAAGTTAGGTTTAATTTTATTCATCAGGTGCTGGTGGACGCAGTGCTCAACATCTAAACGCATATGGGATTCCTCCAAATTCAGTATGCGTTTAAGTGTACTAAAAAATGCAGGAAATCCGACATTTCTTAATCGGCAATTTCCTACATTTTACCGCCGGCGTTAACAGATGTGACCAATTTCGACACCAGTAACGTCCTTGATATGAGTTATATGTTCGCTTCGGATCTCAAACTCAACGCACTGGATCTGACCAGCTTTGACACCAGCAAGGTCACGACCATGTACTGGCTGTTTTATGGCGACAGCGGGCTGAAAGCCATTACTTTCACCCCGACCAAGTTCAATACCGGCAATGTGACGAATATGGTCGGTATGTTTGGCGGATGCAGCAGTTTAACTGCTCTGGACGTGAGCCACTTTGATACGGCGAAAACGAAGGCCATGAACCAGATGTTTTGGAACTGTGCCAAGCTGACGACCCTTGATCTGAGTCATTTCAATACCAGCCAAGTGACCGATATGAGCTGGATGTTTTACCAATGCGCATCGCTCACGAAGCTTGATTTACGCAGCTTTGACACGCGTAAAGTCGGTACGATGTGGATCATGTTTGCCGCCTGTCCGGCACTGACCAGCCTCGACGTCAGCAGTTTTAATACGAGTGCCTGCCGAAGTTTTGCCAGCATGTTCATTGGCGACAGCAAGCTGACAACATTGGATTTGAGCGGCTTTGATACGCGCAACTATGATCAAAGTGTCCTGGGTAATTTAGGCAAAGATGCCTTCAACGGATGTACCAGTTTATGGCGCCTGTCAGTTGGTGATAAAACAACGCTGGTTAATAGCAGTCTGCCGGGGCATACCGTAGGCGCCATCACTCAGAATGATCCGACGTACAAAGCGGCCGCGGGCTGGCAAGAGCTGGGCGTAGCTGCCGATCCCCTTGAGGCCGCCGGTGCTCAGTTCAGTAATTCCACCGCTCTGGCGACCGAGCTGGCCACGGCCCGGGTGGGCACAGTCAACCCCGCCACCGGCAAGCCGGTTTGGACTTACGTTTGGCAACCGCAGCGGTGGTGGACCATTAATGGCGACACATTGACGATCAATGCCCATACCTTAAATTTTGCGACGGATAAATACTCGACCGAGACCTGGCCGTGGTATAGCCAGCGCAGTGCGATCAAACATGTTGTGCTGGCCACCAGCGGATTGAATGCGCAGGGGGCAGTCAACGGACTGTTCAAAGGGCTAAGCAAGACTGTTGACATTGCCAATCTGAAGCAGCTCGACCTGAGCCGGGCCACCGACATCAGTGATATGTTCAATGGCTGTGCCGCATTGACTAATCTTGATCTGAGTACTCTGGATACGCGGCAGGTGACCAACGAAACCGGCATGTTCACTGGGACCACGACTCTTTGGCTCCTGGTTCTAGGGCCGAACTTCAAGACGACCACCGATGTCCTCGGGCTGGGCGGACCAGTGCCAAACACCGTCATTACCCGGACCGACACTGCCGGTCAAGCCCATTCGTATATCGTTCAGTCCACGGACACCGCCTGGCAGGCACTGGGAACCACCGGAACTATTCTTGCCCCCGCGGGCACCACGTATACGCCTGCAGATCTCATCAAACTGTACAATAACAGCACCCGGCCGACAACCATTCAGACTTATGTGTGGCAACAGACCAGCTCTGGTACGATTGCCCTGACAATCAGCGGCAGTTTCGATTACGGCAAGCATTTTCAACCGCAATTCAGCGGGTTGAACGCAAAAAATGCCGAACCGTTTACGATCAATGTGACTGACTCCCGCGCAGATCGAGCCAATATGCCATGGCATATTGATGTCCTTGGTTCTGATTTTGTCAGCGCCGATGACGCACAGGTCAAAGTCTCGACCAATCCCTGGCGCTTCAATTCAGGCAATGGGGCGCTGCAATCGATCGCGACGCCGTACACAATCTGGCAAAACACCAGCAATGGGACGGATACGGCATATATCAAGACTTGGCCAGCGAATCCCTTTGAATTGGATTTCGCGCCTGGGAGTGTACCGGTTATTGGTAAGTATCATGCCACGGTTACTTTTACGTTGACTAACGGGCTGTAAAATACACATTAGGCAATATCTGCTCTCTGATGGGCAAACAGAATTCAAATTGTTGGTGATTCTGTCTGTCCATCAGTTTTTGTGCAAAAATGCTGATTAATAATTTCTGACTGATTGTTTTTGAATCTTTATGAAGAAAGATGATTGATCTCTCTGACGAGTTACCAATTATCTTGAAGAACTTCTGCGAAATAATGAAAGACGTTACACTAGACGTGGTTCATTGTTAAAAATAGAAGGATGGCAGCAGATGCGATACTGAGAGGAGACAATATATGAATTCCAAGAAGACAAAGTGGTACGAAGACAGCCGGTTTGGCATGTTCATCCACTGGGGGCTCTATTCGTTAATCGGTGTGGACGAGTGGATCAAGAGCATCAACCATATGTCCGATGAAGATTATGACCGCCTGGTCGGCAAATTTACGGCAGATCAATTCGATGCCGATGAATGGGCTGCCGCAGCTAAGCAGGCCGGGATGAAATACGCCGTATTCACAGCAAAGCATCACGACGGCTTCTGCATGTATGACAGCCAACTGACCGACTACAAGTCCACCAATTCGCCGGCGGGACGCGATTTTGTCCGTGAGTTCCTTGATGCCTTCCGAAAAGCGGGGATCAAAGTCGGCCTGTATTACTCCCTGTTGGATTGGCATCACCCAGACTATCCGCATTATGGCGATATCAACCATCCGCAACGGAATAATCCGGCAGCCAAGGGGGTCGAACGGGACTTTCAACGCTATCTGGACTACATGCACGGCCAAATCAAAGAGCTGCTGACCAATTACGGCCAACTGGATATCATGTGGTTTGACTTTTCTTATCCTAAAATGGCCGGTGAGACGTGGCAGCCGCAGAAGATTATGGACATGATTCATCAGTATCAGCCGCAAATGCTGATCGACAATCGGATGGAGGGGAGCGGGGCGAATTATGGTACGATTTTGTCGGCCCATCCCTCGAATTATGCCGGTGACTTCGCTTCACCAGAGCAAATGATCCCGCCTAAACCGATCGTTAACGAACTGGGTGAACCGGTACCCTGGGAAGCCTGCATCACCATGAACAAACATTGGGGCTATAATGCGACCGATGACCAGTTCAAATCAACATCGCTAATCATCCATACCCTTGTGGAGTGTGTCAGCAAAGGCGGCAATTTGATCCTGAATGTTGGACCGACGCCGCTGGGCACATTCAGTGCGCCGACCAAAAAGCTGCTCGCTGAAATCGGCGAATGGATGGCCGTCAACGGCGAGAGTGTCTACGGCTGTACTACTGCGGAATTAGCAAAACCTGAGTGGGGGCGGTATACCCAGAAGGGCAATACGCTTTACGCCCACATTCAGGAGGAATCAATCAGCGCATTCCCGATTGCGGTGCCCAAGGAGCGGATCAAACAAATGACGCTGCTGATTGATGGAATTGAAGTCAAAGCAACCGATTACTGGGCACTGTCCGCGTTCAAAGAGTATAGCTACATTTTCTTGCATCAAGACGTCACGATTGGGTATCCGTTGCCGGATCCAAAGGACACTGTGGTCCGTATTGAGCTGACATAACGACAACGATTCGTGTGAAAAAACAGGT
The DNA here is from genome assembly GCF_000425885.1 of Schleiferilactobacillus harbinensis DSM 16991. Taxonomy (GTDB): domain Bacteria; phylum Bacillota; class Bacilli; order Lactobacillales; family Lactobacillaceae; genus Schleiferilactobacillus; species Schleiferilactobacillus harbinensis. Next base: position 280,804 of record NZ_AUEH01000001.1, on the reverse strand, counting down.
CTTTTCCAATAGGGGACGATCTGTTTTTTTGATTGGGTAACAACCAAGGAATAGACGAAAAAAAAAGCAGTCAGCTGAATTGGCCAACTGCTGATTATCGTCACACCGTTAATTCGGCCTTATTTGCGCTGCATTGCAGCAATCAGCCGGCCGATATTCTCAGAGACCATTTCGATATCGGAAGCAGCATCTGCGATGGCTTTCTCCAGCGATTTGGCCGCCGTGGCGGTGGGGAAGATCGCGTCGATAGCGTCCGGCCGATACAAGACATTAAGCCCGTCGCCAATGTTCCCAGAGAGAACGATCACCGGTGCTTTCGGCGCGACAGACTTCGTGGCCAGCGCCACCCCGAACGGGGTCTTGCCATACTGGGTCTGGGAATCGATCCCGCCTTCACCGGTGAAGACGAAGTCCGCATCCTTGGCGCGTTCCTTCAGATGGGTGTATTCAATAACAATATCAACGCCTTTTTCCATTTGGGAGTTGGTAAAGGCCATCAAGCCCGCCCCAAGTCCGCCGGCAGCGCCAGCCCCGGGGGCCTCCGCGAGATCTTTGTTCAATTCATGCTTGATCACTGCCGCGTAATGGGCCAGATTGGCATCCAAAATCTTCACCATTTCCGGGGTCGCGCCTTTTTGCGGACCAAAGACTGCGGAAGAGCCGGTTTCACCAACCAGCGGATTGGTCACATCAGAGGCGATCAAAATCTTGGTCTTGGGAATCCGCGGATCGATCTCCCGGGTATCGATAGTCGCTAGTTTGTCCAACTGACCGCCGCCATATTCCAGCTCATTGCCTTCAATATCCCGCAAGTGGACCCCGATGGCTTGGGCCATGCCGGCGCCGCCGTCATTGGTGGCGGAACCGCCGATACCCAAGATGATTTCTTTTGCCCCATGATCCAGGGCGTCCAGAATCATCTCACCGGTACCGTATGTGGTGGTGATCATCGGATTGTGGGTCGTATCGTCAACATACTGAATGCCGCTGGCTTGGGCCATTTCGATTGCGGCGGTGGTCCCGTCGCCCAGCATCCCATAGCGGGCAATGACTTGATTGCCCAAGGGACCGGTCACCGAGACGTTGATGATTTCGCCGTGGGTGGCGTCGACCAAGGACTGGACGGTGCCTTCGCCGCCGTCGGCCATCGGTACTAAATCGTATTCGGCGTCCGGGAACACCTTACTCAAACCGGTTTTCATGGCCGTCGCCACCTCGATCGCCGAGCGGCCGCCTTTAAATGAATCAGGCGCAAGTACAAATTTCATCGTGATGAAGCCTCCTTTAAATTTGTTATTGGCTTACAGGTGCAAGAAACCATACATGACTGTGGCCACGATGGTGGCAGACAGGCCCACCAGTGATTCATAGAGAATCGCGTGGGACCGTTCGCTGATATCCATGTGCATGGCATTGGCGGTGACGTGGAAATAGTTCCCATGGGGCAGGTGGTCGATGACGATCGCCCCCGTGTGAACCATCGCCGCCCCAGCGATGGGGCTGACCCCGAAGCCGAGAATTGCTTTACTGAAGGAGCCGGTTGCCAAGATAACACCTGTGGATGTGGACGCAGCCGCCGCACCCATCAAGATACCGGAAATCGGCGCCAGGAAGACGCCGGAAATACCGGAGGCTTTGATCAAATTGATAATCTGCGCCGGTAAATCAGAGGATGTGATCGTTGCCCCAATCGCTCCGGCGCCGATCAAGATCAGGACCACATCGGTCATCCGGGATACACCGGACTTGGCAAAGGGCAGGATTTTCTTCCATTGTTTCATGGCAATCGCGCCAACAATGGCGGCGAAGGGCAGAACATAAAAGGCATCCAGATTGATGCTTTCCAATAAGCTAATATGAAAAATGGAGCCAATCGGGTTTAACAACAGCAAGACAATCGCCACCACCGGCGTCACCAGCGACGAGGCAAGAGAAGGTAATTCCTTGGTATCGGCGGAACTTTCTGCAGCGAGATTCTCCAGATCGGCATCCAGCACGGCGGAGCCTTTGCCCCGGAGCAGGAACGCCAACAGCACCGCCACGATCAGGGCCACGATTGCCGGAATAAAGTCGGCGATCATGACTTGACTCAATTCCACGTTGAACCCCTTGGCCGCCGCAATGGTATTGGGGTTCGGCGAGATAATGTTCCCCGCCTTGCCGCCACCGGACAGGGCGACCAGCAACGATAGTTTGGAAAAGCCCATCCGTTTGCCAACTTCCAAGGCGATGGGCGCCACAATCAACACAGCCACTGGGATAAACACCCCAACGGCTGTGATCACCATCGAAGCGACCGCCAAAGCCAGCAGGGCCCAGCGGTCACCGAAAGTTTTGACAATCGCGCGAGCCAATGTATCGGCGGCTCCGGACTCCATCATCACTCCGGCCAGCATCCCCGCTGCCAGCACCCGGAGTACAGTCCCCATGACACTTTGGGACCCCTTGATCAGGATATCAATGGTTTGGACAAGATTAGCGCCCCCTAGCAGGGCACCGATCACTGCTCCCAGCAGTAGTGAATACACTGGGTTCAGCTTCCTCAGAATCAAAATAATGGCAACGGCCAAGCCGATTAACGCGGCCCACCAGGATAAAACTGGACTCGCCATAAAATTCCCCTCCTAAAATAATGTATTCTTGTGAACAATATTAGTGTAAGCGACTTCCCACTTATGCACAACAAAAACATACCGGAATCTGTTTGGTGTTCAAAATCCGGCAATCTCGGTACAATAGAGTCAGCAATTGTGGGAAGAAGAATGGAGTGGACGAAAATCGTGAAGACAAAAATCGTGATGAAACTAGGGCTGCCGGTCCCCGCTGAACAAGCGGTCAGAGAGTACATTCGCGCTGGTGCGACCGTGTTCAGTGTTGATCCCAATATGGGTACCAGTCAGGATCTGGATGACTTGTACACCGCTGTACAGCAAGCGAGTGCGGCGGAAAAAGCAGCCGTCGGCATCCTGCTTGATCTGCCGGTCACAAATGATCCGTTACGCATCGAACGCAACATCAGCAGCACGGAGGGAACGCTGCTGACCCGGATTGATCGGGCGTTGGCCGTCGGGGCGGCAATTATTGCCATTCCAGTGATCACAAATGCCGTTTATCAAGCCATTTGGGACCTGGCCCGGCAGCATCCAGATGTCCTGATTCTAGGCAAAATCGCCAGTGCGGCCAACATTACCGATTGTCCCGATATTCTAAAAACTTACGACGGCCTGCTCATTGACCGGGATCACCTGGCCAGGGAGATCCCTGTGGAAGACGTGCCCGAAGTGGAGCAATCACTGATTCAACAATGCTTGGCGGCGGGCAAGCCGGTCATCACGGCGGGGCAAATGCTCAGCTCACTGATGATGTCCAGCCGACCTTCCCGGGGTGATGTAACCGACGTGGCCTATGCGGTCGTCAGCGGCACTGATGCGGTTTATCTCTCTGAAGCGGCCAGTCGCGGCGGCGATCCGGCCGGTGCCGTAGCCATGTTGAACCGGATCAACAACAAAGCGGCCACAATGCTGCCCAGCGAGTCGCCACTTTTAACGCAGCAGCCGGCTAATGACTCTATCACCGAGACCACCGCCACGCAGGCGGTGGTCATGACTCGGCAAGCCCAAGTCAAAGCAATCGTGACAATCACCAGCGCTGGCTTCACAGCTCGGCAAATCGCGCGCTACAAGCCTCAGGTGCCGGTCATTGCAGTCACTGCTGAGCCGATTGTCGCGGCTGGTCTGCAGCTCTCCTGGGGTATTGACCCATTGGTCGTAGCCAGCGGCAGCACTCGCGAGGCAATGATTCAAGAAGCAGAAAATGTACTGGCCCAAACCGGTGTGATCCAAATAGGCGATGCGATTGTCGTCGTGGCCGGTTATCCTTTTGGCCAAGCTAAAGACGTGAACAATGTGACGATTCATGAGTATGGTGTTTATGAATAATTCTCCCACCATCCGGACGCCGCACTCTGACAACCCGATGCTCTAACCATCTCGAAGGGAGAAAATTATGTTTGATCCATACAAATTACAACTTGACGACTTAAAGAACCGGGATCCCAAATATCTGGAAACTATTTTTTCAATCGGCAACGGTCATTTCGGTTCCCGCGCCACCGATCCGCTCAAGCCGACCCATAACGGCGGTACGGTCATCAACGGCTTTTACGAAAGCAGCCCGATCATTTACGGCGAACAGGCTTACGGCTACGCCAAGAATCATCAAACGATCATTAATCTGCCGGATTTGCGCAGCATCCAGATTGCGGAAGGAGACGGCCAGTTCTTTGCGACTGAGCAGCTGATTAGTCAAACACTGAATCTGAAAACCGGTATCATGACGACGGAGAGTACTCTGATCAGCCCCAGCAGCCATCGGATTCGTTTGACCCTGCAGGCGATTCTTGGCCAACACCGGCAGCAGGCGGCGGCTTTTCGATACACTTTAACCGCCCTGAACTTTTCCGGACCAGTCCGGATGGCAAAACAACTATGGTTGGATGCGGCGGACACCCAATCCGATGATCCGCGCCTGGCCCGCAGTGTGCAAACCTTGAATTTTACGCACAGTGCCAACGAAAACGGACAGCAAGTTGTTGTCACTACTGACCGAAGCCAACTCCAGACGGGGATAAAAATCGACGCGCCCGCGAAATGGGAACTGACCCTCGACGAAAGCATCAGCAGCTCGTTTGACGTTCTGGCAGCAGTCGGACCGATCGTGGATGCGGCAGCTGCGTATCCGGAGCTTGCTCTGCCTGAATCATTTGACATCCTGGCCGAAGATGCCCAAACCTATTGGAACAAGACCTGGGCGAACGGAAATGTGGAAATCACGGGGGATGACGCGCTTGCTCAGGGTATTCACTACAACCTTTTTCAACTGAACGCTTCCGCTGGCCGGGACGGTCTGACGAATATCGCGGCCAAAGGAGTCAGCGGCACCGGCTATGAGGGTCACTACTTTTGGGATACGGAAATGTACATGCTGCCGTATTTCACGTTGACTAATCCGACCATTGCCCGCAGTTTGCTGGCGTACCGCTATCATGTGCTGCCAGCGGCTAAAAAACGGGCGCGCGAACTCGGTGTTGATCACGGTGCTTTATTCGCCTGGCGCACGATCAATGGGGAAGAAGCGAGTGCCTACTATCCTGCCGGCACGGCTCAATATCACATCAACGGCGATATTGCCTATGCCATTGGCCAGTATTTTGCGGCGACGAGAGACTTTGCTTTCATGAGAGACATGGGTTTCGAGATGCTCCTTGAAACAGCAAAGTTCTGGGCAAGCTTCGGGTCATGGTTCACTGTTCGCGGAGAAAGCTATTTTGGCTTCTTTGACGTCACCGGACCTGATGAGTACACAGCCATCGTCGACAATAATTTCTACACGAATAAAATTGCCCAGCACAACCTGCAACTCGTGGTGGCGGTGGCCCGGGCGTTTGAAAAAGCCGGCCAAGCGATCCCGCTCGGGGTCACTGAAAGCGATCTGACCGAGTTAGCCCGCATCGCCAAGGGCATCTATCTGCCCGTCGATGACGCCCTCAAGATCCATCCCCAGGACGACAGCTTCCTCAAAAAGCCGCGCTGGCCGTTTGCAACAACGCCGAAGGACAAATACCCGCTGCTGCTGCATTTCCACCCGCTGACCATTTATCGCTATCAGGTCAACAAGCAGGCCGATACGCTGCTGGCGGATTACTTGTTCCCGGACAGCATCAGCGATAGTCAGACCCAGCGCGATTATGCATACTATGAGCCTGTAACGACCCATGATTCATCCTTGTCCCGAGCCATCTTCAGTGCTGTCGCCGCACGGCTGGGCATGGCCGGCAAGGCGTATGCTTACTTTACCGACACTGCCCGCATGGATCTGGTTGATCTGCAAGGGAACGCCGCCGACGGGCTGCATCTCGCGAACCTTGGCGGCAGCTGGTTGTCGATCATCACCGGGTTTGCCGGCGTGAAATACACCGGCGCACAGTTATCTGTGACCAACCATCTGCCGGAGCAGTGGGAATCGTTGGTCTTTATCATTAATTATCATGAGCGGGTACTGAAATTTACGCTGACCCACGGGACTACGACGGCCAGTTTGGAGTTTGGTGCACCAACCAACGTCGTAATTGATGGGCATCAGACATTGGTGTCTTAGACGATATAGAGAACCGGCCGTTATCCCATGTTCATTGTGAACACGGATACCGACCGGTCTTTTAATATAATACGTATTATATTAACACTTACGGCGTTTGTCCGCCGCCTTGATTATTACTGTTACTGCTGCTTTCAGCCGGCGGGGTGGTCGTACCGCCTGTTCCACCGGTATTGGTGCTCGACGAACTGGCTGCGCCGCCCTGACCTTGGTCGGTACCGGTGCCGGTACCGTCTTGTCCTTGATCCGTACCGGTGCCCGTTCCGGGCTGGTTCTCAGTCGTACTGCTGGAGGCCGACGATTCTGCCCCCGGACCAGTGCCGGACGATGCGCTGCTGCTGGAACTGTTCTGGGCTGACCCATCTTCAGCGGCGGAACCGTCATTACGCTGGCTTTCCGAACTGGAGGAAGACCCCGGTGTCACAGTGGCCGCTGGTTGGGTCCCGCGGATGTAGAGTTCCTGACCAGAGCGGACGACATCACTGGGTTTCTTCCAATCGGTGTTGGTCTGCTTTTCAGCCAGATAACTCATGATCTGGCGATAGAAGAGGATCGCCGTGTTTTGTTCACTGCCGGCGAGGCCGCGTTTATTAGCCTGATCATATCCGGTCCAAATGGCGACAGAGAAGTGGCGGGTGTAGCCGGCCATCCAAGAATCCCGCACGGTATTATTCAATGCGGAATTATTGGCCAGAGTCGTGCTGTCGTAGTCGGTAGTCCCGGTCTTGCCGGCTTGATAGAGGCCGCTGATATTGGCCGCAGTGGCCGTGCCGCTAGTGAAGACGCCCTTGAGCATATCAGTGATCATGTATGCCGTGCTGGCCTTCATAGCCTGGCGGTGGGCGGCAGAATACGTATGGTCCACGCCGTCGGCCGTCGTGATTTTATTGACGTACTGCGGTTCGTAGTAAGTGCCGCCATTGCTGAAGGCACTGTAAGCAGAAGCAAGTTGAAGCGGAGAAACGTCGCTGCCGATGCCGACGGATAGACCGGCCGTGCTGGGAATCTTGATGCCTAAACCGCTGGCAAAGGTAGATGCCCGGGATAGACCGACTTTCTCCAGCGTCCGAATTGCCGGCACATTCCGGGATTGGACCAACGCCTGACGCATGGTCATTTGACCCATGTACTGGCGGTCCCAATCGTACAATTGAATGTCCGTCCCCGGATAGGTGTAGGCGGTATCGGATACCGGTTCGCTGGTTGGCCAATTCAGATATTCAATTGCCGGTCCGTAATCCATGATCGGCTTCATCGTTGAGCCATTGCTCCGGTCCGCGGTGACGGCTCGGTTCAAGGCCAGGCGCACATTGCCGAGTTTCCGTCCGCCAAGCATCGCCACCACCTGGCCGTTGTTCGGATTGGTAATGGCCACCCCGGTTTGCATTAGATTGTTGGTAAATACTCCGCCATCCGCGTTGGCCAAATCATAAAGCTGTTTCTGGACATCATAATCCACATTGGTATAAATCTTCAGATTATCGATGTAGGGGTTATAGCCCTTGGCCTTGACGTCATCAATGACCTGCTTCAAATACGGGTCCAGCACTAAATCCGTGGTATCGTTGCTTTGGTGGCTTTCCTTCGGCTGCAAGCCATCAGTGATGGCCGTGGCCTTCGCCGCGGCGCCTTGCTGGGCGGTGATTTTCTTATTAGTCACCATGGCATTCAGCACCTGATTGCGGCGGTTGGTCGCCTTACTGGGGTCCTTGTATGGATCATAGGACTCCGGCGCCTGGGGCATGCCGGCCAGGGTAGCAGTCTGGGCGATGGACAGCTGGCTCAAGTCCTTATTGAAATAATATTTCGCCGCGGTGGCCATACCATAAATGCCATTGCCCATGTACACTTTGTTAATGTAGAATTCCAGCACCTGATCCTTCGAATAATCCCGGGTCACTTTGAAAGACAGCCAGGCTTCCTGGGCCTTGCGCCGCAACGTCTGATCTGATGCTTTAGTGGAGAAAACGGTCAATTTGACTAACTGCTGGGTAATGGTACTGCCGCCCTGGAGCGAATCGGTGGTCACGTTGTTGACGAAGGCGGAGGCGATTCGCAGGGGATCCACGCCCAGAAATTCCTGGTAGAAACGGCGATCCTCGATGGACACCACGGCATCCTTCAATTGCTGGGGAATCTTATCTCCGGTGACGTAAGTCCGGTTTTGACTGCCCAAGCGGGTGAGCTGCTTGCCATCAGCGCCGTAAATGATGGAGGAGCCGCCGCTTTGCAGATCATCTTGGGTAATGGCCGGGGCGTCCTTCGCGTAGTACGCAAAAAGCGCCGTGCCGGCCAGCAGCACGGTGACCAAAAGAATTGCCAGCCACTTGAAAAAGCGGCGGATCGGATGCCGTTTTTTCGGCTGGTGCTGCCGCCGTAATTCAGGTTGTTCTTTATCACTCATCTAATTTATCGTTCCTTTATTTTTGTGCTTCTGTCCGGGTAATCAGAGCATCCACAGCGTCAAGATAGGGAATTGGCGGGGCAAAGCCGACAGTCAGCTCAAACCCGGCGGCAGCGACTTCTTTGCGCGGAATCGAGTGCCGGCCTTGATACTGGTCCCAGTAAGCCAGCAGCGTCGTCGCCGGAAAGAGATAGACCGTCTCAGGATCCGCAAACTGCATCAGCGTAAAGCAGATGCCGTCTTGGGCCAAGCACCGGCGAAAATGATCGATCTGGTGCTGGTGGTAGTTCTTCAAGGGAAAGGACTGTTTATTCTTGGTTTGTTTGGCTTCGAAGTCCAGATAGTAGCCGCGATACACCCCGTTGTAATCGGTGGTGGAGGGTGTGCGGAAATAGGCTTCTTTGATCACGGCTTGGGAACGGGCGGGATAATCCACATGCACAATTTGCACGGGCGTGGGTTTCTTATACACCACAGCTTGATCATGAACGCGATAATAGTCGTTGCTTTCATTGATCGCGTCCTCCAGCCGCATGCCCCGTTTGCCGAAAATTACATGGTCATTCTCGTTTTTTTTCACCGGCGTCGGAGAATCTTGCGCTGGCGCGAGATATTTCTTACCATTAGGGTACGAGATCGTCATCGATAACACCTGCCTGTGAGCTTATTATACCAAGTCGCGGGCATAATTTGTACAGGAGAAGGGAACGAGAGTTTGGAACGTGTGTGGATCACGGGTTACCGCAGCTATGAACTCGGCGTTTATGGCGCTCAGGACCCGAAACTCAAAGTAATTAAGTATTTATTAGATCGTACCCTGCGCCGGTATGTCGACGACGGCTTGCGCTGGGTGATCACCGGCGGCCAGCTGGGCGTCGAGCAGTGGGCTTTGGAGACCGCCCTGGCCATTAAAGCCGACATTGGCTTGCCCAAAGCGGCAATGATGCTGCCATTTGCGGATTTCGGGCAGAAATGGAACGAAGAAAATCAGGGCCATTTGGCGGCCCTGAAAAGTCAGGCGGATTTTTCCGCTAGCGTCACCTCAGCGACCTACCAAAGCTGGCGCCAGTTGCAGGCATACCAGCAGTTCATGCTGGGCCATACCGACGGTGCCATCCTGATTTACGATACGGAGCAAGAGGGCAAGCCGAAATACGATTACGACATTATAACGAAATACCAGGAAACGCGGCCTTATCCGCTGGAATTAATCGATTTTTATACATTGCAGGATGCCGCCAATGAGTATGAGGAGAGCCAGCGGCCGGATCAATGGGACGAATAAGGACATAAGAAATCCCGGTTGCCTTTCTCTCACCCCGGCACTTTGCTATACTGAAAGGGACAACATACTTGCTGTGGGTTTTTTAGTTGAATTACGAGGTGGATAAGAATGGATAATCGGAATAATCAAGCACAAGCCGGGCAGGGCGGGACCAATGCGCCGCAAAACCGGCGGTTGAACCTGACCCCGACGGATATTGTGAATCAAGACTTTGGTCATAAGATGCGCGGTTATGACGTGGAAGAGGTCGACAATTATCTTGATCTCGTCATCAAGGACTACGAAACATATAATGAGCAGATCAAGGCCTTTCAACAGGAAAATAACCGGTTGAAGTCCCGGATCGATGAACTGACGAAACAGATGAATGCCCAGGGCGGTCCGGCTGTGGCCGGTGCCGCTAATCCGGGCAGCAATGTTTCAAATTACGATATTTTGAAGCGGATCTCTAATTTGGAACGGCACGTCTTTGGTGCCAGCAAGGCCAACACCACGCCGAGTATGCCGCGCTCTTATACGGCGCCGCGGTTCTCCGCACCGCAGCCGCAACAGCCGAATCCATCGGCCGCGCCGGCGGGTTATGGTCCGGCACCTAAACCAAGCACGGAACCGTCGTTCGCCAGCGGCAGCCCGTTTCAAGAGTCCAGCCAACCGCGGCCGACTCAGCAGCAAAGCGGTCAACCGCAGCAGTCCGCGGCGCCCCGCAATGAACCAAATCCCTATCAGGGCGGCGGTACGCAATACCGCAACTACGGTCCGGCAGCCAATAATGGCGGCCAGCCCGCCCCGCAACCGAATAATGCCCCGTACGGTAATCCGCGTCCCAGCAACCCAGCGCCCCAAAACGGACCGGAACAGCCGGCCAATGGTGAAAACAACGGCTATCGGCCGCAACAACCCCAGCAGTAAAGCCAGTGGACACCGGCATACCAATGGTGTATGATAATTAATCGTGGTCTTGAGTAATCGCGGTCAAGTTAGCTTGGCTGAGGAAAGTCCATGCCCGCACAGGCTGCGATGCCTGTAGTGTTCGTGCGTCGCCCAATAAGCGGCGGTACGCTTCGGCGTAACGGCAAGACTTAAGCTAAGGGTCCTCGGATCTATGCGGCGGTCTTTGAAAGTGCCACAGTGACGATCCCGTTTGGAAACAGACGGGTTGGAACGGGTAAACCCCGCGAGCGAGTAACCCAAACTTTTTGGTAGGGGCGTCCCATGAGGGAACTGAACTGGACATGGGAGCACTTCGGTGCAGATAGATGATTACTGAAGAGACGGCCGACACCCGTCTTGGAACGGAACATGGCTTATAGAGACCACATGTCAGCGACTGGTTCAGAGCGATCTGCCAGTCGCTTTTTGTATAGAGAGAGGGCGAAAGCGGCCGCTCAGAAGCGTAGGCGTAAGACAAAGCGGGCCGAAAACCCGCCCTTAGGTTTTTGGCCCGCTTTGTCTTACGCCCTAGCTTCTGGCCGCTTGAGCCCGTTTAAGCGGAGGAGCCCTAGCTTCTGTCGGCCGAAGCCCGTTTAAGCGGAGGACACCTCTTCGAACGCCGTGCCAAGTGCTCCGCAAGCTGAAAAGCCGTCAACCCTAATCCAGGAATAAATAATCTACTAAATAAAAACCGATCAACCAGCAGAGGAGAAACACAAAAAAATATGGCAATAAAATACAAATTAATGGCCGCCATGGCCGGCGGTTTCGAAGCCGTCACCGCCCGAGAACTGATGGATATGGGCTACCAGACCCACAACGAAACCGGCCGGGTGGCTTTCGAAGGCACCATGGCTGACGTTTACCGCACCAATCTCTGGCTGCGCAGCGCAGATCGCATCTTGATCGTGCTGAAAGAATTCAAGGCCCTGACTTTTGACGACTTGTTTGAAAGTGTCAAAGCCTTTCCGTGGGAAGATTGGCTGCCGATGACGGCCCATTTCCCGGTCACGGCCAAGGCGGTCAAGTCGAAGCTGCACAGTGAACCTGATATTCAAAGTATCGCCAAAAAGGCCATCGTGGAGCGCTTAAGCACCTATTACCACCGGCGCACGCGGCTGCCCGAAACTGGCTCGACCTACCACATTGATGTGCGGATCACCAAGGATGAGGTCCGGCTCACGCTGGATACCACTGGTGAGAGTCTCTTCAAGCGCGGATATCGGGCAGAATCCGCCGGCGCTCCGTTGAAGGAAAATTTTGCGGCCGCGCTGGTGCTGTTGACCCGCTGGCACCCGGAAGACATGCCGTTTTTGGACCCGACCTGCGGGAGCGGCACAATTCCCATTGAGGCGGCGTTACTGGCCCGAAATATTGCCCCCGGCATCCAGCGGCACTTTGCCTTCGAAGAATTCCAAGTCTTTGATCCCCAAGAATTTGCGGCCCAAAAAGAACAAGCGGTGGCCGGCCAAAAGAATGATCCGCTGATGATTTTCGGCCAGGATATTGACCAGAACATGGTCGAGCTCTCCCGCACCAACGCCCAGAAGGCGGGGGTACTGCACGACATTCGCTTCAAGCAGCTGGCCGTCAAGGATTTCAAGACCAGTGTGCCAAACGGGGTGATTGTCGCCAACCCGCCATACGGGAAGCGGCTTTCTGATGCGGCTGGCGTCCATGAGCTGTACAAACAAATGGGCGACGTGTTCCGGCCCCTGACTACCTGGAGCAAATACTTTCTGACCAGCGATCTGGCTTTCGAAAATCTGTATGGGGCTAAGGCCACGAAGCGTCGGAAACTTTACAACGGCGCGATGCGGGTCGATTTCTTCCAGTACTGGGGCAAACCGGATTGGAAACAACCCAAGGCCCTGGTCACATCGTTAAGCGACCCGGTAAAGGAAGACTAAAGCCGGGCTGGATTTCCCTATTCTCATCCCTCAGCGTGGTATAATAAAGCTACAGTGATATCGGTTACACCGATGCACTGCAATCGTTTCGAAAGGGTGGATGAGATTATGGCACATCGTCAAGATCTTCAAGAAATTTCTACTATTCTCGACCAGTCGCTGCAAAATGAGGCACCGGTCAAGATCAAGACCATCGACCACCGGACCTTGGGTGGTATCGTGACGGGCTTTGAAAATGGGACTGTGAAGCCCTACTTTGAACGGCGCACCGTCTTCCTTAACACCCGAAAAGGCATGAAACGGATTAAACAATATGCGATTCAGCAGGTCCTTGCTCAATAATTTGTGACTAAAACCAAAGACGCTGTACCGGCCGTTGTGGGGTCGGGCAGCGTCTTTTTATTTTTCTGAGCCGCTGGGGCGGCGAGGTGCGCTATAATCGAAGCATAGGAGTGATTACGATGGCAAAGAAGAAGCAACGCGAAGCGCGGCACCAGGCAATTGTGGATATGAACGACTTTTTATTCAATTACGCGCATAAAACATTGCCGGACGTACCTTTGGACCAATTGGCCGAAAAAGTGATCAGCGCGGCCAAGCCGGATTTGAAGGGGTTGGACGGGTTGTTCCATGATAACGGCATTGGCCGAGAGGATAATTTCTATGCGATCGGCCTCGGATTCGTCAAGGATTATTATGATCTGGGCGGCGAACAAGCCAAGCAGGAGACGGACAAACTGGCCGAAGAAGCGCTGGATTACCTCGGCGGGCACAGCAGCGACTTTGTACGTTGGGAACATTAAGCAGTGATGCAAAAAGCGCCTCGGCAATTAAATTTGCTGAGGCGTTTTGCATTATTGGGCGTACTTTGCTGCTAGGTCTTGATAATCCTGGGTCCAGATAATGGCCATGGCGCCTTTACCGGTATGCACCCCGATCACCGGGCCGATAATACTTTGATCAACTTGGACTTGCGGGAAGGAATCCTGCAGGTCCTTGACCCATTCAGCCTTCATCTTCGGTTCATCAGCATCGAAGACCGTGACCCGGACTGGATAGTCCACATTTGCGATCGCATCACCAAAGTCTTTTTTAATATGCTCAAAGGCCTTCTTTGCCTGACGCTCCTTGGCAATCGCCGTGATCTTACCAGCGCCCTGGATATCAATGGTCAAAATCGGCTTCACTTTCAGCAGCCCGCCGATCGTGGCCGAAACACCGCTCAAGCGGCCAGTCCGACGCAGATGGGCCAGATCGTCCACCATGAACCGGACCCCCATCCGGTCACGCATCACTTCCAGCGCCTTTTCCACAGTATCCAAATCATGGCCCTGTTCCAGCATCGTCGCCGCCAGCAGATCCATGTAGCGCAGTCCGGCACAGGTGATGTGAGAATCGTAGGTCACCACTTTAATGGTGTTGAAGTGTTCTGCGAACGCGCGCAGATTGTCCACAAAGGACGAAATGCCGGAGGACAAGACGATACACAGTACGTTGTCGTACCCCTCGGCGGCTAATTTCTTGAAAGTCTCTTCCATTTCGCCCAACGCGGGGAACGAAGAAGTCGGCTGGACCGGATCGGATACCAGCCGGTCGTAAAAGTCAGTGAAAGAAATGTCGATCAGGTCGCGGTACGTGTTTTCTCCCCAATGAATCGTGACCGGGACGACGGTAATGTGGTGCTTGGCCGCTTCCTCGGGGGTCAGGTAAGCAGTGGAATCAGTAACAATAGCTGTCTTCATAGATGTAAGCCCCTTAGTTTAGAATAATTGCAGTACATCATTGATTTTACCATGCTTGGCCAGAAAAACTGGCAAAAACCGGTTGACTTACTTTAAGTAAGCATGATAAAGTCTTGATAACGCTAAAAACAAGGTGGTAAACAATTTTGAATGATCAAGTTTTGACAACCCTGAAGAACCGTCGCTCCATCTATCAATTGGGCAAGAACGTCAGCCAGAAGCCGGCAGACATCGTTAAGCTGGCTGAGGATATTATTATGGATTCCCCGACTGCCTTCAACGGTCAAACGGTACGCGCCGTCTTCCTATTCGGCGCCAGCCACGACAAGCTCTGGGACATGACCGGCGCTCGCTTGAAGAGTGAAGTTCCGACTGAAGAGGCGTACCAGCGCACCCTCGACAAGATCAACGGCTTCAAAGGCGCTTTCGGGACGATCCTGTTCTTCCGCGATCAAGACATTGTCACCCAGGAAGAGAACGATTTTGTCCTCTACCGGGACAACTTCCACGATTGGGCCGAACAAGGCCAGGGCGGGGCGCAGCAAGCCATTTGGGCCGCTTTTGCGCAGAACAACATTGGCGCCAATTTGCAGCACTACAACCCGCTGATTGATGACCTGGTAGCCAAGGAATTCGATATTCCCAGCAACTGGGTTCTGCGGGCGCAAATGCCGTTCGGTTCCATTGAAGGTCAAGCTGGCGAGAAGGAATACTTGGCCCGGGAAGACCGGTTCAAGACGTTTGGTTAATTAATCAATTGATCACTCCCCACAAGAGTTGAAAAAAGGCCGGCACGTTTGTCATATTTGGCAGGCGTGTCGGCTTATTTTTTTCGTTGCCGCTGCAGCGCCTGCTGGGCCAGCGCATGGGCCTGATGGGTTTCTTTCTCCGGCACCCATTTGGGGAAAACTAATTTAAAGCGATCAGTGACTGCCAGCAGCGCGGTCAGATCATCCCCGTAACCATGACTGTACCGTTTCTGCATGGCGGTCACCACGGCTTTAGAATCCGTGGTAAACTGAATAATGTTGTCCGCCAGGCCCAAATCGTTAAGAATTTGGAAACCGGCCAGAGCCGCGGCGAACTCAGCGGCGTGGTTGTCCCGGGCACTGATCACTCGGCTGATTTGCTTGGTATCACTGTCTTTTTGCCACAAAATCCCCGCCCCGGCCAGACCGTCGGGGGCGAAGGCGCCATCGGTTTGTAACCGAATCATTGCAAAAGTCCTTCCTTGATAAGGTATACTGTATTACGTATCTTAACACGAAAGCAGGGATTGCTTTGCAGAGCAAGCACCGCAAGTTGTACTACCAGCCTGGTATTCCGGTGACCATCATTTACTGGTCCCTGACGATTGGGCTGATCCTCATCGGCTGTATCTGGGAAATGGAGTCGGCCAACTTCCATTGGTGGGCATTTGCCCTTTGGATCCCCGGAGTACTGCTGGCGATTTATGGCATTCTGGCCAACACGGTGACCCTGAGCGATGCAGCGGATGAACTGATTTTTCGCCGGATCTTTTGGCTCAAACCGCGGACCGTGCGGCTGGTCAATGTGGCGCGGGTCGAAACCACGAAGATTACTCGCACGGTGCAGTACAAACACCCGCGGTATATGCGGCACGAGTTCATCTTTTTGAAAAAAGACCGGGCCCGTTTCGATGAGTGGACGCACGCGGTCCGCCGTATCAAGCGGCCGGACCAAGCAGAATAAGAAGTTTGCAGAAGGGAACGATGTTTAGTGGAAACTGATTTGGCGATTGCCCAAGAAAATGAAAAAAACGAGATCAAGCCAATTACAGACGTTGCCCAACAAGTCGGCCTGAGTACCGATGACATTGAAGTCTATGGCAAATACAAAGCAAAGCTGTCCTATGCAGCGATGAAGCGGCTGCAGCAGCAAAAACAAGGCAAGCTGGTTCTGGTGACGTCCATCAACCCGACCCCCGCTGGGGAAGGGAAGTCCACCGTCACCATCGGCCTGGGCGATGCGCTGAACCAGATCGGCAAGAAGACGACGATTGCCCTGCGGGAACCAAGCCTGGGACCGGTCATGGGGATCAAAGGCGGCGCCACTGGCGGCGGTTATGCCCAAGTCGTGCCGATGGAAGACATCAATCTGCATTTCACCGGCGACATGCATGCGCTGACGACGGCCAACGACACCTTGGCTGCGCTGATCGACAATCACTTGCAGCAGGGTAATGAATTGAACATCGATCCCCGTCGGATTCAGTGGAAGCGGGCGCTGGACATCAACGATCGGGCGCTGCGCAATGTGGTCATCGGCCTAGGCGGCCATGCCAACGGCATTCCCCGGGAAGACGGCTTCGATATCACCGTCGCCTCCGAGTTGATGGCTGTGCTGTGTTTAGCGGATTCTTTGGCGGACTTGAAGCAGCGGATCGCGGCCATCGTGATCGGTTATACGTATGACCGCAAACCAGTCACAGTGGCTGACTTGGGCGTTCAGGGCGCCATTGCGATGCTCTTGAAGGACGCCATCAAGCCTAATCTGGTGCAATCCTTGGCCCATACCCCGACATTCGTCCACGGCGGGCCGTTCGCCAACATCGCCCATGGGGCCAACAGTGTGCTGGCTACCCGGGCGGCGTTGGGTACTGGCGACATCGCCATCACGGAAGCCGGCTTCGGTGCAGACTTGGGCGGGGAGAAATTCATGGACATCACCGCCCCGGCCATTGGCCATTTGCCCGATGCCGTCGTGATCGTCGCCACTGTCCGCGCATTGAAGTATAACGGCGGGGTCAAACTGGCTGATTTAAAGACGCCGGATGTGACTTCGTTAAAGTCAGGTTATGTTAACCTGCAAAAACACATCCGCAATATGCAGCGCTATGGCCGACCGGTGACGGTGGCCATCAACGTTTTCACCCAAGACAGCCAGGCAGAGATCCAGACCCTGCAGCAGCTTTGCGCCGCTGACGGCGTCCAAGCCTTCCCGACCACCGTCTGGGCCGACGGCGGGGCTGGGGCCAAGGCGTTAGCGCAGCATGTGGCTGAATTGGTGGACGAAAAGACAGAATTTCTGCCGTTATACGCCAATACCGATGACGTGGAAAGCAAACTAACGACCATCGCCCAGACCATTTACGGGGCGAAAGACGTGGAGTACAGCGTCGCGGCGAAGCGCGACCTGCGCCAGATCAAGCGCAACGGCTGGGAAGCTCTCCCAATTTGTGTCGCCAAGACACAATATTCGCTGTCCGACAACGCGAAGGTGTTGGGCGCCCCCACTGGCTTTACCCTGCATGTCCGTAATTTGGTGCCGAAACTCGGCGCGGGCTTCATCGTGGCGATGACAGGCGACATTTTGACCATGCCGGGTTTACCGAAACATCCGGCCGCACTGGATATGGATGTGGATGATAATGGCAAGATCACAGGTCTTTTCTAAACTCTGGTGGCTGTATAGCCTCCTGATCGTGGTACTGGTCGTCATTGGCGATCAATTGTTAAAAAAGTGGATCGTCGCTAACGTGCCGCTGAATACGGCCAAACCGGTGATTCCTGGGGTGTTCTCCCTCGCCCACGTGCGCAATGACGGCGCGGCTTGGAGTATCCTTTCTGGCCGGCAGCCGTTTCTGATCGGGATTACCGTCATTGCCCTGGTGGTGCTCGGTTATTTACTGTTCCACTACCGGTACTCAGCCTTTCTTACCATCGGCATTAGTCTGATGATCGCGGGGGCAGTGGGGAACTTCATTGACCGGCTGCGTCAGGGTTATGTTGTGGACATGTTCCAGCTCGACTTCATCAACTTCCCGGTGGCTAACGTCGCCGACATTGCCATGACCGTCGGGGTAGCGCTGCTGTTCATCTATCTGCTGTTCCTAGATAAGGGGAGAAATTCATGACTGCACCAATTGACTGGACCGTGACCGCTGCCGGGGCGCAAGCCCGGATTGATAAAGCGCTGGCAACGGCCTTGGCCGATCAGGACATCACCCGGTCCCAGATTCAGAAATGGATCAAAGAGGGCCGCGTGACCGCCGCCGGCCAGCCGGTGAATGCCAAGGCAAAGCTGGCCGAGGGCACCGTGGTGACCGTCACGCCGTCTGCGCCAGCACCCATTGCAGCGGAACCCGAGGACATTCCGTTGGACATTGTCTACGAAGACCACGATGTGATTGTCGTGAATAAACCTCAGGGAATGGTCGTTCATCCCGCGCCCGGGCACCATCATGGCACGCTGGTCAACGCCTTGCTGGCCCACGGTCAGCTAGCCACGATCAATGGCGCCATTCGGCCGGGCATCGTGCATCGGATCGACAAAGATACATCGGGCCTGCTCATGGTGGCCAAAAACGACAAGGCCCAGCAAAGCCTGACAGCACAGTTGAAGGCGCACAAGAACGCGCGCAAGTATTTGGCCATCGTCCATGGTGTGATCCATGAAGACCAGGGTACGATTGACGCGCCCATCGCCCGCAACCCGAAAGACCGCAAAAAAATGGCGGTAGTCGTCGACGGCCGGGAAGCCGTGACGCATTTCAAAGTGCTGCGGCGATTCCGCCACTACACTTACATTCAGGCGGTGCTGGAAACCGGCCGAACCCACCAGATCCGGGTACACATGGCTTATATTGGCCACCCCGTGGCCGGAGACCCGTTATACGGGCCGGCCAAGACGCTGCCAGGGGCGGGTCAATTTCTCCACGCCGCCACGCTGAGCTTGACCCAGCCGACGACGGGGGAAGAAATGACGTTTTCGGCTGAGCCGCCGGAGAACTTTCGAGAGATGTTAAAATGGCTAGCGGAAAACGACGATTAAATAACGGGAAACGGTTGCATTTTCCTCCACACCGAGGTATAGTTTGCTTGTTAGGTAATGCACGAGACTATGGGTGTGTGGGGACTTAATTTGTGGAGAGAGTCTGGACAAACTGTCCAGGCTCTTTTTTTCGGCCTGATGCGCACTGAATCACGGTCAAAGACAAGTGCAAATGCTAACACATCAGACCACTGATCCGATATAATTTCGGTGATGAGCGAAATGAGAACAATAGGACATTGAGCAAACGCATGGCCCAGCCGTAGTTGGTAGGAGGCGCCGACATGATTCAATTGGAATTGATTAAGTTGTGGCGGCAAAACAAGCTGCTTCCCGGAATACTCGTACTGCTCATCTGTATGATCGGGTCCATTGAAGCATCCCTTTATTTTCAAAACCAAAGCGTTAACACGGCTATTCAATATAGTCAGACCAATTTGGCGATTTTTAAAGTCAGTGCAGACAAACGTTGGGCGGAAGGCTGGCTGCCGGATGTGAAAACTGACTACAAATCATACGAAAACCAACTGACCGATTTACAACATCGTAATCGATCTGCAATGACCACTGATGCCTTAACAAGTTACTCTACACCAACGCCGTATTTGTTATATACCGGTTTTGATATAACCCAAGGATTGCATGCCGGGGAAAACGAGGCCACGCACCAAGAACTGCTGTACCTGCACCGTTACCATATAGGATCTATGATTCCAGTCACTATTCGAACTAATCCGGAAACCGCTGGCACCAACAATATTCCAGCCAACGAAGCTGAAGTCTTTCAGAATCTCTCCACCCGCTACTACGAATGTGGCTGGTGGCAGATTTGGTTCTGGGCGATTGCCGGCGGTTTATTGGTTTCATTAGCCATTATCAATCTATTTTTCGGGGACATCCTAGCCAGCGAGTGGGAGGGATCGACAGACCGTACCCGCTGGCTGCGGCTGCAAAATGAGACCCATACCAAACTGATTCTGACCAAGTTGGCCGTCCATTTTGGGTTATCCTGCCTTTTGCTTGGCCTAGCGCTAGGGTTGTTCCTACTTTATGCCTGGCTGCGCACGGGTTTGGGCGATCTGCGCTATCCGGTACAAACTTGGGCCCTGGGTAAACGAGTGGTCTCTTTTTACAACTGGATGACCGCTAACGCTGAAGCCAACTACTTTTATCCGCTGCACATCGTTTTTATCCCTTTGGCCCGTTACCTTGGACAGTTGAGCGTTTTCTGGGTGAGTCTGCTGTTCTTGAATAGTACCGTAACACTCTTAGTGAATCGCATCTTGCACATTCGGCTGCTGGCACTGCTAACGATGGTGATCGTCCCGTTACTGGGACTCGTCTTGCCAACCAGTATCTACAATCCCTTCACATATTTGAAGGGGGATTGGGTCATTACCAACTATCTCGGATATCTGCTGAATCAGCGTGCGCCGGTATTTCCCTGGGTCGTCGGGATCATGATTGCCGCAGGCGCCGTGTGTCTCGGGTTGACTTTAGTGCCGTTATCGCACAGAGGGGGTGTTCATTTTGACTGACTCGATTTTTCAAATTCAGAATCTCAGTTTTGCGTATCACCGCCAAGTGATTTACGGTCAGGCCAACCTGACATTAACTGATCCGGGGGTCTACGGACTGATCGGGCCCAACGGAAGCGGGAAGAGTACCTTATTTAATTTGATCACGCGGTTGTTACGTCCGGCCAAGGGCACAATCTCGTTAGATGGCACAGTACTCACGCCCGCCCGGGTCTTCGCCAGCGTGGCTTATGCTCAAGACAGCAGTGTGCTCTATCCTTACCTCACCGGCCGCGATCATTTGCGTTTTGTAGCAAAGCAGCATGGCGTGGCGCGGGAACGAATCAAGCTGCTGAGCGACGAACTCGAAGTAACGGACTTCATTGATCGGCGCGTCGCCCGGTTGTCTTTAGGGCAAAAGCAGCGGCTGCTGATTGCGCTGGCGCTGTTGCCGGAATCGCGGCTGCTATTGATGGATGAACCGCTGAATGGACTGGATCCGGACAGCGTGATCATCATTCGGGATCTGCTGGAGGCATTCAAAACCAGCGACCAAATCGTCATTGTATCGTCCCATAATTTGGACGAACTGGATAAAGTTACAGATCGCTTGATTTTCAAAGTTGATCACGGTCTCTCGCTGGAAACCGTCGCCGAGGGGGCCGAAGCCCGGTATGCTAAGCTCTATCGCCACCCGCGAAAGAAGTTGGTGCACCATGCATAATTTACTGTTCTTTTCCTGGCTGCGCATCCGCCGGCGCTTATTCTGGCTCATGATCCTGGGCACGGCGCTGCTCATCAGCAGCGCTTTTTTCGGCATCACCAAATGGCAATTGCAGGAAGAGAACACGACTGTTGTGCGTCAGTTGGACCGCGGCAGTGACAGTTTGGGCATGGCACTGTATAATGTGCCGCCCAAACCGGCGAAAGTCCCGCCGGATCAAATAGTGTATTGGCAGATCATTGAGGCCAAGAAAGTATTATTGGTCGCGATGCACCGCGCCAGCCAGGCCAAAACGGCAGGAGATGAGCACGCTTTTTTGCGCCAACATATCGCGCTGTTGCAAGCCGCACAGAAGCTTAACCACTATCAGCCCGGTGTCGCCGCGGCATATATGTCATTGGATGCCCCGACCATCGCCAAAGAGCTGAAGCAGGACAAATTCCTCCGATCCACTGGCCAAACGCTGATTACCTCAACGTATTCCTTGGCGCCGCGGGCGCTCATCACGCGCCTATGGCAATTATTGCTTTGCCCGCCGATCTTAATTTTCCTGCTGGTCGGTCTGAACTGGCTTTGGCGGGACGACTTTGATACCAATGCCCATCAGTTCCTGTTAATCCATGTCCGTCACCGCCGCCAAGTGGTCAGCGAAAACATTGTCAGTACGGTGGCAGCGACCGGCGTCTTTGGTCTGGTAAGTACTGCGGTATTATGGATGCTCGGGGCGCTGTTTGGCCGTAACGAGGCCATTCGCTGGCTATACCCCCTCAGCCCGCAGGTCTCCTTAGGGCAGCAGGCCATCAGCCTGGCATTGTTTACGCTCCCGGCGATTGTCTGTTTGGCCGCGATCGTACAGGGTAGCACATTGCTGCTGCACCATCTCAGCACCCGAATTGCGGTGCTGGTCATCGTCGCGGCGGGCGGCACATTTCTGCCATTAGCCCCGCACTGGAATCCGTTTAACCAGCTGGGGCAAACCCTGCTCGCCTGGCAAACACCAGTCAATAACTGGACTGCTGGAATACTGCTTGGCATTGCCATTGTTCTCATGATGCTGGTAAGTATCCTCCTCAATCACCGCAATAACCGATTGGCGGATTGACGTCTACAAAAACTCGTATGATCCGATAATCACCATTTTCATTTGCCCTCGCATGTGCTTTTAGCTCAGTCGCCGTACAAATTATTGCATCCAATTTGTCAACATTACATGATGGAGGTGTGCCAAATGACCAAAACAACGAAACTGATCGTATGCGGGGTAATTGATGTCATCACAATTATCCTGTTGCTGTTTATCCCGAGTCTCATTTCCCTTTGGCTGGCTTTTAGCCAGCTTTCCCATGCGGCTGACCTTGGCGCGTTAGTGGTCTTGGTACTAACAATTGTTGGTACCGATACTGGTCTTTTGATTTTGCGCCACGATATCATTAAACTATTGTAATGAGTTGTTTTTCTTACCCAAAGAAGGCGCGCGACATGAATCATTCTGGGCATAGGCTAAATTGATTCTCGATTTGATTGAGGGGGAGTGGGAAATTGCGCCTATTACTGACTGGTGACAGCATCATCGCCCGGAAAGAAGGACTGGCTGAACCGCGGCTCAACGCCACGCTAAAATCAATGCACCCTGGCTGGCAAATCGAAAACACCGCTGTCTCTGGCATCAATTCTGAAGCGCTGTTAGTGCAGCTGCCTCAATTGGTTCTCCAGCGGCCGGCAGCCGATGCCGTCACCATTCTAGTTGGCACCAATGACCTGGCCCGAAATAAGCAGGTCCCGTTGGCCCGCTACCGGCAAAATCTTGCCGGCATTGCGGTGAGCGTGACCAAACAATACGCTCCGAAGCGGGTCATTTTCATTTCGCCGCCGGCAGTGGATGAGACCAAGCAGCGCATGCGGGACAACCAGTTGATCAAAGCGTATGCGCAGGGCATGGCCGCCACAGCAGCGGCATATCAGTGCCGTTATGTTGATTTGCGGTCCGCCATGATGCAAACCGGTCAATTATCCGAATTATGCCGGGGCAGCTTAAACGACGGCCTGCATTTTGGCCAGCCCGGCTACGACGTGCTGGCTCATTTAATTTCTGAGACTGTCACTCAGCGGGCTTAACATTTTTCGCTCCCGTTCACGCCGTCGAAGCATTGACATCCATCTCCCCGTTACGTATGCTGTATCTAGCATTCCTTTAAGGACTGGTCCTGTGAGGCTAGGAAGGTAACTCGGCATTGGCCCCTTATTCTCACGCGGAATAGGGGGCTTTTCTCATCTAAAGGAAGCCAAAAAACTTGGAAGAGGGCATTTATTGTGGCAGAGAATAAAGAAATCGTTGACGCGCAGGCCATGACCCGGGCATTGACCCGGATCACGTACGAAATTATCGAACAGAACCATGGGGTGGACGATCTGGTGCTGGTGGGGATCAAGACCCGCGGGATCTATTTGGCCCAACGGATTGCTTCCCGCTTAAAGCAGCTGGAACACGTCGACGTCCCGGTGGGCGATCTGGACATCACCAATTACCGGGATGACCGGGGCCGCCGCACGGGTCAGGATCCGGATGTGACGGCCACAGAAGTCGGCTTCCCGATCAATGGCCAAAACGTCATTCTGGTGGACGATGTGCTGTATACCGGCCGGACGATCCGGGCGGCGCTGGATGCCTTGATGGATCTGGGCCGGCCGAAGAAAATCGGTTTGGCTGTCTTAGTGGATCGCGGCCACCGGGAACTGCCGATTCGGGCGGACTTCGTGGGCAAGAATATTCCCACGTCACTGAACGAACGGATCCAGGTGCGGGTGAAAGAAATCGACGGCAGCGATGGCGTGGCCATCATCCAAGACTAGCGGAGGACACGACTGATGGCAGAGAAAGAAACCTACCATAACGACGATGTCGTCCTCGACATCCATGACAAGCCGCCCTTTGGTCACTGGGTCGGGCTGTCCATTCAGCATTTATTCGCCATGTTCGGTTCCACTGTGCTGGTGCCGATCCTGGTCGGGTTAGACCCTGGTATCGCGCTTTTTTCTTCCGGTGTGGGCACGCTGCTCCACATCATGATCACCAAACGCCGGATTCCGGCGTACATGGGCTCATCGTTTGCCTTCATCGTGCCGATGGTGGCATTAATGAAGACGGCCGGGTATCCGGCGATCGCCCAAGGTACGGTGGCCGTCGGTCTGGTATACTTAGTCGTAGCAACCATCGTGTATTTTATGGGGTCGGGCTGGATCGATAAGGCCTTGCCGCCGATCGTGGTGGGGCCGATCGTCATGGCGATTGGGCTGTCCTTAGCGGCCACCGCCGCCTCCGATGCCACGATGAACGGGAAGCAGTATGACTGGCGCTTTTTCGCCGTCGGTATGCTCACGGCCCTGATCACTGTCGCCTTCAACATGTACCTGAAGGGCTTTGCCAACCAAATCGCCATCCTGCTGGGCATCATCGCTGGGTATCTGATTGCGGTGGCCTTTGGCATCGTTGATTTCTCCGGCGTGATCAATGCGCCCTGGCTGCGGCTGCCGAATTTTGAGATCCCGTTCATTCAGTACCAGCCCAGTTGGCATATTGATGCCGTTCTGAGTATGGCACCAATTGCCTTTGTCACGATGACCGAGCACATGGGCCATATCATGGTGCTGAACGGCCTGACTCATCGGAATTTCTTCAAGGATCCCGGCTTGCACCGCACCTTGACCGGGGATGGGGTGGCCTCCATCGCCGCTGGTCTGCTGGGCGGCCCGCCGGTTACCAGTTACGGTGAAAACATCGGTGTCATGGCGATCACCCGGGTACACAGTGTCTATGTCCTGATCGGTGCCGGGATGTTTGCCATTCTGTTCAGTTTCATCGGCAAACTGGCGGCCTTAATTGAAAGTATTCCGTCTCCGGTCATCGGCGGGATCTCGTTCCTGCTCTTCGGCGTCATCGCCTCCAGCGGCTTGCGGGTTCTGATCGATAACCACGTGGACTTTGATAAGAAACGCAACCTGATGATTGCGTCCCTGGTCCTGGTTATCGGGATCGGTAATGCCCATCTGCAGCTGACCACCAGCAACGGGATCCTGGATTTCTCCGGGATCGCTATTGCCACAGTCTTGGGTATTTTATTGAATTTAATTCTGCCGGCGGAAGCCCGGAGTGAAAGGGCCATGGCGGAACAGAAAAAAGAAAGGTAATGCTTATGAAGCGGTATCTCATCCTGGAAGACGGCTCGTTTTTCCCGGGGATCGGTTTTGGTGCGCCGGTGATCACCACCGGCGAAATGGTCCTGAATTCCGGTAACGGGGATTACACAGCAACCATCACCGACGCGGCCAACTTCGGCCAGATTATTGCGTTCACCGACCCGATTATTGGCAATGTGGGCATTAATCAGGAAGACATTCAAAGCCTCCTGCCGAAGATTCGCGGGGTGGTGGCGCGCAACATCACGGATGTACCGCGCTCCCGCCATTCCCAGTTCAACTTGGCCGATTATTTGAAGCTGTATAAGATTCCCGGCATCACCGGAGTCGATACGGCCGCTTTAAGCCGGATATTGTTGGCCAAAGGTCCGTTGAAGGCCAGTTTCATGGATACCGCGGATGAACATGCCTTTGATCAGATTCGGGCCTTGGTGCTGCCCCATGATCAAGTGAAGCAGGTTTCCACTAAGCAGCCTTACGCCAGTCCCAACGTTGGCCAAAATATTTTGGTCGTGGATCTGGGGGTACGGCATGCGCTGCTGCGCGAACTGTCGCGGCGGGACTGCAACTTGACCATCGTCCCGTATAACACGACGGCGAAGGAAATTTTGGCTTTTGCCCCGGATGCGGTGGTGTTCACCAGCGGCCCGGGGAATCCGAATGATGCCTTGCTGGTGGCGGAAAACATTAAAGAACTCCAGGGCCATGTGCCGATTCTGGGCATTGGTCTGGGGGCCGAACTGATTGGTTTGGCCAATGACGCCACGATCGGACTGACCGCGGCCAACCACCGGGGTGGGCCGTTCCCGGTCCGGGAAGTGGCCACCGGGCGGATCTGGCAGACGATGCAGAACCATACCTATGGCATCGATCGGGCTAGTGTTGCCGATACGCCGCTGATCGTGACCCACGAAGATATCCGGGATCACAGTGTCGCCGGGATCCGCCATCGTCAGTATCCGGTGAGCGGGGTGCTCTTCTATCCTGAGGCTGATCCGGAGCCGACGGATGCCACGCAGTTGATTGATGAATTCATGGAAATGGTGGCGGCGGCGCGCCACCATGGGGAAGGGGTGATCGACGATGCCTAAAGTCTTAGTGCTGGGTTCTGGGCCGAATGTATTGGGTCAAGGCGCCGAGTTTGACAAAGCCGGGGCGGCCGCGCTGGGGGCGCTGCACGACGCCGGTTACGAGACCATCGTGATCAACTCCAATCCGGCGACAGTGATGACGGATACCCACAGTGCCGACCGGGTGTATGTCGAACCGGTGACCCGGCAGTTTGTCAGCCAGATCATCCGTCAGGAAATGCCCGATGCGATTCTCGCTACGTTCGGCGGCCAAACGGCCCTGAACCTGGTCATGGAACTGGCCAACGACGGCCTGCTCAGCGAACTGCATATCAAGATGCTGGGCACGCCGCTCAATGCCATCGAACAAACGGAAGACCGGGAGCTGTTCTACAACCTCCTGCGCAACTTGCAGGAACCTGTCCCTCAGGCCACGGTGGTAGAAGATCCCCAAGACGCGGTTCAGTTTGTGCAGCGCGTCGGCTGGCCGGTCATTGTTCGGCCGGCTTATACCCTGGGCGGTACTGGCGGCGGCATTGCCCACAGCGACAAGGCGTTAGCGGCGTTTGTGCAAAATGGGATTACCCTGTCGCCGACGGGGCAGGTCGCAGTGGAACGCTCCATTGACGGCTACCGGGAGATCGAAATCGAATTAGTCCGGGACCATGCCGACAACACGGCGGTGGTCGCGGTCTTGGAGAATATCGATCCTGTTGGTATCCATACCGGCGACTCCATTGTCGTTACGCCAGCTCAGACGCTGAGCCACACGGAGCTGACCCGATTAAGGGAAGCAGCGATCAAAATCATCCGGGCGCTGGAAATCGAAGGCGTCTGCGATGTGCAGTTTGCCGTGGACCCGAACAGCGATGCCTATTACGTCATTGAGGTCAACCCGCGGCTGGGCCGCAGCGCCGTTTTAGCGGAAACCGCCACCGGCTATCCGGTGGCCCGGGTCACCGCCATGCTGGCGATCGGCCAGAGTTTGGCGGATATTCCGCTGAGCCCCGCAGGCGCAACCGCGCCAACGACCGCCGCCAGCGAACCGGTGCTGGATTATCTGGTCACCAAGCTGCCCCGCTGGTCTTATCAAAGTGTGGGCGCTGATCGCCGCATCGGCACCCAGATGAAGGCCAGCGGCGAAGTCGTCGCTTTCGGCCGCAGTTTGGAAGAAAGTATTCTCAAAGCGATGCGCAGTCTGACTTGGGATACGGATGACGAGTATTTGAACCGGGTCCGCCATTTTGACGACGATACCCTGGCCAGTCACCTGATTCACCCCGAAGACGATCGGCTCTTTGCAATGCTGGAGGCGATGCAGCGGGGGTATTCCGTAAGTGAAGTGGCGGAATTGACCAAAATTCATCCCTATTTCCTGGAACGGCTGCATCACATCGTGGCCATGCTGAAAACCGTCGCGGACCAGGCGGGTGATACCGACACGCTCATGGCGGCCAAGCGACTGGGCTTGTCAGACCGGCGTATCGGCGAGTTATGGCAATTGCCGGCGGAACAGGTCCGGGCCCTGCGCCTGGAAGCCAAGATCGTCCCGCACTACAGTGTGTCGGGGACCAACGACGGCAATAATTTTGGTCCAGCAAAACTGTTCTTCAGTACTTACGGCGAAGCCGGTCAGCAGACCCCGATGCAAAAGGACGCAGTCCTCGTGATCGGCTCCGGCGCTTACCAGACCCGCCAAGGCCAGGAATTCGACTATGGTACCGTCCACGCTTTGAATGCCATTCACCGCAGCGGGTATGCCGCGATCCTGGTGAATTGCAATGCCCAAGCGGTCTCCACGGACCGGGACCACAGTGATCGGCTTTATTTTGAACCCTTAACGATTGAAGATATTCTCAATGTCGTGGACGCGGAAAAGCCGGTGGGGGTGCTTACCCAATTCGGCGGCAGTACCGCTGCCCGCTTCCAAACGGCACTCAGTCAAGCTGGCGTCAAACTGTTTGACAGCCCGTTGACCGAACTGCCTAAGCAGTCGCTGAAAGAGCCGCTGAAGCTGCGCGGCCGGATTCCCACGGATCCGGCGCACGTTACGGCGCAAGCGGCCCAGATCGGCTATCCGCTGTGGGTCAGTCCGTCGAAGCGGCACTTTGCTGCCCACGCCCACTTCATCACCAGTGCAGAAATGCTGGCCCAGTTTTTGACCAGTGCCCATTTAGCCGATGATCAAGTCATTCGCTTGCAGCCGTATACGGATGGCGCGACGTACGAAGTCTTCGGTTTGAAAGACGATACTGACGCTTATGTCGCTGGTATTGTGGAGCACCTGTGGGCGCAAAATGCCAACGTCGACCACATGCTGTCGGTCTTTCCCACCAATCACCTGTCCGCCGCCCAGCGAACAGCGCTGGCCCAAGTGGCAACAACAGACCTGGGCCAGATGAATGCCCGGGGTGTGGTGCAGCTGACGTATATCTGGCAGCGGGATCATTTCCGGCGGCTCTACGTCCAGACCATTGGCGGCGGCTCCCTGCCGTTCTTTGCTAAAGCCAGCGGGATTCCGCTAGTGGAGCTGGCCACGCGCATCTTCCTGGGCAACACCTTGAAGGAATTGCCATTACCGGAAATCACCCAGAAAAAGCGCCAAACCGTTTACGTCTGGGCGCCGGTATTCTCCGTGGCCAAACTGACCCAGCAGGCTGACGACTTGAATGTCACCACTTACCACACCGGGGAGGTCATGGGGAAGGCCGGCACCTTTGCCAAGGCTTACTACAAGACCTTGGCGGCGGGGAATAACCCATTCCCCAACCACGGCAACATTCTCTTCACCGTGGCCGACAGCGACAAGAGTCAGGCGCTGAAGCTGGCCCGGCGCTTCCGGGCGATCGGCTATCAGATCCAGGCCACACCGCACACGGCGAATTATTTCCAGGCCCACCATTTGCCGATCCAGCGGATTCAAAATAAGCACGCCGTCGCCCTGAGCATGGCCCCGCAGCATAATGCGGACGGCCCGCAGGCAATCGTGTACACCAACGACCCGATGGACGCGGCGTCGATCCGCGACACCGTCTTGATTCGCAATGTGACGCTGGTTCAGGGCATCCCGTTATTTACTGAACTGGATACCCTGGGGGCGCTGCTGAATGTGCTGGAATCCCAGCGTTTTGCCACGGTGCCCCAAGGTGCTGAGCCGGAAGCGGACGATGAGGATGACGAATAGCACTGTTTTTAAGCAGTCCTCCGGGGCTGCTTTTTTGCCGGCGTTAGGAATGTGGTAAGAAAGGGCTGGCATACTTGACGGCACTGCGCATCCTCCGCTATGGTCATGAGTAAGAACACGCGGAAGGGTGGGGCGGACAATGTTTCCTGGTTACTTGTCAGTTTTCTTCTTTGGTCTGACGGCGTTTTGTCTCTGGCGGGATCGGCGGGTCCGGCGGTATCTCTTTTCGACCGCCATGGCGGCGCTGACGCTGGGCTATACGGTGCTGCAATGGTATGCACTGTTTGCAGCGTTGGATAATGGGCTGGTCGTGGTGAATCAAAATTGGATCACGTACCTTGACTTGGCAGAAATCGTGGTCAGCGTCCTGCTGCTGGTCTATGTGTTGGTGCGGGCCGCGAAAATCGAACTGCCCAACGGGTTGGACGAACCCGCACGGAAAAAGAAGGTCTCATGAGGCATAAAAAAAGCTTTATCCGACGATGGTCATCGCTGATGATCACGGTGGATAAGGCTTTTTTCATTCTAAACAGTTTCCGGCTTCTTTCGCCGCGCCAGGACGTCGCTTTCCTTCGGCCTGACGTACAGCGTTTGCTGGCCTTCATAAATCACGAAACCCGGTTTAGCACCATTGGGCTTATGGATTTTCTTCACCTCAACGGTATCCACCGGCACGTTGGCGGACCCGCGGGCCTTGGAATAATAAGCCGCGATTTCAGCCGCTTCCGTCAAGGTCTGATCGCTGGGGTCGGCTGAGCGGACGATCACGTGGGAGCCCGGGATGTTCTTCACGTGCAGCCAGTGATCGGTCTTCGCCGCCTTGTGCAGCGTCAGCTGATCATTCTGCAAATTATTTTTTCCCACTAGGATTTGAGTGCCGTCACTAGCGTAGAACTTCTCCGGTTTGCCCAGCGGCGTGCGCTTGGCCTTTTTCCGCCCGCGGACCTTCTTCTCCCGTAAGTAGCCCTGCTGGGTCAGCTCCGTCTTGATGTCGCCGAGGTCGCCTGGATCGGCTAATTGGATCTCGCTCAAGATGTTCTCCAAATAGTCGATTTCTTCCTTGGCCAGCTTGATTTGGGTATTCAAGAACTGGACGGCGTTCTTCAGCTTCTGGTACCGGGTGAAATACTTCTGGGCATTGCGGGACGGGGTGAGCTGATTCGACAAACTGATCTTCAGCGGGGCGTTATCCGCATAGAAGTTGGGCAGGGTGATTTCTGTCATCCCGCGTTTCACCTCATGCAGATAGGTCGTCAGCACTTCGCCTTTTACCCGATACGTATCGGCTTTTTCGGTCGCCGCCAATTCCTTTTCCTGCTTGCCCAGCTTGGTCTTTTCCTTGTTCAGCGTGTTGTTCACCACCCGCAGCAAGTCGCTGGCCATGCCGTGCACCCGATCGCGCTGGGCTTTATCCCGATAATAATCATCCAGCAGGGCGGACAGGGACGCGGCCTGCGCCACCGGTTTGGTCGTTAAGGAGTAGGCGAAGGGGGTGAAAATGGTTTTGCCCTGGTCCGTTTCCGCGATGGTCGGCATCGGCTGATCATTGGTGATCGGGGCAAAGAAATTGGACCAGATAAAGTCCCACTGGTCGGCGGGTTTGTCCTTTAAACGCGCGACTAATTCACTCGCTGTGTCTGCGCCCAGACCTTGAAACGTGCTTTGCAGGGTCTTACGGTCCAGATCCCGCGTCAGCCCGCTGAGGTCCGCCTGCGCGGCCAGCGGGTCCCGCCGATCTTCGTGGGGCGGAGCAACATAAGTGGCGCGGGGCATGAGCAGCCGATATCGGTTCTGCTCCGGCGACACATGGCGGATCAGATCAAGGATCTTACCGCCGTCTTTTTCCACCAGCATGATGTTCGAGTGCCGACCCATCAGCTCCACGATGAGTAATAATTCTTGGGTATCACCCAGCTCGTTACGGGAACGGAAATGGATATGCACCTGCCGGTCGCTTTCAACCTGACTGATGCCTGTCACCACGCCGCCGTCCAGATATTTGCGCAGGGTCATGGCAAACTTTGTCGGGACATCGGGATTGACGTAGGGAATATCGGTCACTTGAATCCGCGCATAGGTCGGATGCGCCGACAGCAGCAGCGGATGGTTCTTCCGATTCGCCCGAATCGTCAGGACGATTTCGTTGTCATAGGGTTGTTGAATCTTGGTAATTTTGCCAGGGACAATGGTCCGATTGAGTTCGTTGACCATTCCCCGGGTGAAGATGCCGTCAAAGGACATGGTTCACCTGCTTTCTATTCGTTCAGTAAAGCGTCGTCAACTTACTATTATATAGATGACGGTCTGACGCGACAAGGGTCCCAACTGTTCCGGTCCGCGCGGATATGCTACGCTAGATACTGTTTTCACTGTATTGCATTGGTTTCAGAAACTAAAAGGAGTCGTTATGGAAAAGGAAACAGCCGGCAAGCCAGTCTACGCGCTGGGGGATCGTTTTGCGACCGCGTGTCTCATGACCGCCATTGGCGGTTTTCTCGATGCTTACACCTTTACCCAACACGGCGGAGTCTTTGCCAGTACCCAAACGGGCAATCTGGTGCTGTTTGCGATCAGTATCATGAACGGGCAATTTACTGCGGCGTTGCAGAAAATAGTGCCGGTGGGGTTGTTTTGCTGCGGCATTCTCAGCACCCATTGGGTCGAGCATCATTTGAACGGGACTGGTCGCAACTTCTGGCGGCTAGGCGTTATTCTGGTGGAAATTGTTATTTTTGTTGCGGTGGGTTTTCTGCCTACTCGGACCCCAGCAATATTGATTACCAGTGCCATTGCCTTCACCACCGCCCTGCAAATGACCGCCTTCCGGTCAATGAATGGGCTGGGCTATGCGAATATGTTCAGTACCGGTAATTTGCAAAAGGCGATGAACAATCTGTACAGCACGCTGGCCACGAGAAATCGCGCCGCCGGGGAAAAGTTTGGCCATTATGGCGGATTGGTCCTCTGTTTCGTCGCCGGTGCCCTCGTCTCCAGTCTCGCCGGCCGGTGGTTAACGACACGATCGATCTGGGTCGTGGCGGGGATTCTGGTAATATTTTCCACGGTTCAATTACGGTTGAGCTTGAGTGCGGAAATTTACTTAGACCGAAATCATTAGGGGTGATCAACACCGTTCTACAATTGTATACTTCTTAATCGTAGCGCGGATGCATATGATGTACGCGCATTCATCGTGAGGCGGTATAATAGAGGTGGCTGGATCCTGTCAATGCTCACCATATGTTTCTATAGGAGAGGTGTTTGTCAATGAACCCCGCAACGATGCAAGAAATCGTGGTGTTCAATGGTGTTGTTGTGTTGATCATGATCCTCATAGTGATCGCGCTTTGGGCAAAAAATGTCCAGCGGATCCTGCGCGGACCGGTTTGGTGGGTCGTCCTCGCTGTATTTCTGCTATACTGGCTGGTCACTGGTGTCCGAGTGTATCTCAATCCGGTGCCGTCAGGGCTGGTACAAGTCGCAGGCATGGGCATGACTGCATTCTTTTCCATGTTTACCATACGTTTCCTCGGTCGACCAAGACAAGCAAAGTAATTGTGTTGTTCCATGCTACAGAGTGTGGGCATGTCGTCGCTACTTCAATAAGTGTTTCTACCAGATCTACAAAATGGCGACATACTTTTGCAGTATGGTGGCGTATAATAGCCGCAAAAGAAAGAGGTGGCTGTGCATGTCAATCAACCCTGAAACCATGCAAGAAATTGCAGTGTTCAATTTTGTCGCCGTATTTTTCATATTGCTCAATCTAATCTCGTTTTGGGCACCAATTGTCCGGCGCGTCATGCGCGGGCCCGTTTGGTGGGTTGCTCTGGTTGCTTTTTTGCTGTACTGGATCGTTATTGGCGTGCGAGCGTATCTCAATCCGGTACCCTGGGGATTGGTCGTTGTCGTTGGTATGGGCGTAGCAACGTCCATGACATTGCTACAAATGCGCATCCGCGTTCGACCCAGAGAAGAAAAGTAATAACGTGTTATTTCAGGAATGGACAGCTGGCTGCCCATTCTTTTTTTATGCCATTTTCCGCCGTTGCTGCCACGCATAAGAAACCCCCGCCACCACGCCGGCATACAACAACTGAATGCCCGCCCACAACAGCGCTTGCCCGTTGCTCAGGGACGCAAACTGATTCAACACCGTCAGCGCCTCGCCGGTCGGCGGCAGCAGCCAGCTCACCCAGTGCCACCACGCATAGTCCGCCGCCAGGGTAGGGGTAATATAGCCGCAGATCAGCACCAGAATCGTCAGCAGGACGGCAAAATACCGATTCGCCACCACGTGCCGATTGAAGAAATTACCAATGGCCATTCCGGGCATTGAAATGGTCCACATGAGCAGAAAAGCGGCCAGGAAATGCTGACCCGTCAAGCGTTCAAAGAAAAATGGGGTGCCCGGGGCGAGCCAACGGACCAGCGGGAAAATAATGCCGATTAGGCTGAACAGGCCCGCCACCAGCGCAAAAAAGAGCCATTTGACCCAATAGGTCGTCCACCAGGAGCGGGCTTGGACCACAGCAATACTCAGGGCGGTGTCGCTGATAATGCTGTTCACGGCGTAAGCCACCCAGGTCATCAAAAGTACCAGGACCAGTGCATTGGCCCCGATGGCCGAAGCAAAGTACTGGGGGGCGATGGCATAATTCGTGGTCAGGAAAATAAACCACAACAGCAAGGGCAGGATCAGATAAATACTATGTAAGTACCGATGCACGTAGAACAGCAGCATGCCTTTAATTTTCATGGTGCACCTCCTGGATCGTGTAACCGCGCTGAATCAGCGTCGCCAGCACTTGGTCATGGTTGGCGGCGGGCACCCGCAGCTGATCCGGCGCCCAATCCGCTGGCAGGGGTTGTGCTTGGTCGGTTGGGGCGAACCGAATCACGTAGGTGGGCTGAGTAGTCGGCCCATTTTCTGGTCGTAATTGGCCCTCCGCCAACCGGTACACTGTGGTACCCAGCTGCTGAATCACCGCGGGTTCATGGGCGATCACCACCAGGGCGCCGCCGGCTTGGCGGAACCGCTGCAAATAGGTGATGATCTTCGGCCGGGCATCTTTGTCGATCCCGGACAACGGTTCATCCATCAGAATCAGCCCGGGGTTGCCCAGCAGCGCTTGAATCACCGCTGCCTTTTGCCGATTCCCCTTGGACAAATTGCGCAAGGGGGTCGCCAAATAGGGGGTCAAAGCAAACTCTGCCGCCAGCGCGGTGATTTGGGTCTGCCGGTCCGCGGCGGGCAGGCCGCCAATCTGACCGCACTCGGTCAGAAAAGTCCGGGTCGGCAAGGCTTCTCGGGACAAGCTATCCGGACACCATTGCCAGAGCAGATCTGGCGCAAACGTCACCGTCCCGTTGCGCGGCCGCAACAACCCGGCCATGATCCGCAGCAGCGTGGATTTGCCCGAGCCGTTGGCCCCGGTGAGCATCACGGCCTCGCCGGCCTGGATGGTAAAAGACACATCCTGCAACAGCGGCCGACGGTTGAATTGGTGGGCAATATGGGAAACAGTCAGCACAGTAGTCAATCACATCAGCTTCTTTCGCGGTGCTTGTGTCTTTGATGATACCTGTTTTCACGCCGCAGTTGAACTATTTTTCTAACCCAACTCACGCTTTGTTTCAGCCTGTCATCGGTTTGTAACCAATCTTGAACATTTTTGACGTGCACAAACGGTCGCAAATGCGGTAGGATAATGCCCGTGAGGAGATTACAAACTGATGATGAAAAAGAAAACGATGCGCGTTATGACACTGTCACTCCTGGCCTTACTGGCGATTGCCCCAATAGCGGGTCAAAACCGGCCAGTCCACGCGGCGACCATCACGACAGCGGCAGGGACGATCACGCCGTTGCCGGCCAATGATGTCATCGGGATCAACAAACCCGCTATTTTATACACCGGCTTTGGCGCCGCTAAGCAAAGTACCGGCCGCACGCTGGCCGTGGGGACGTCCTGGAAGACTTGGAACAAGGCCGAAGCAGCCGGTACCACGTGGTACGAAGTGGCCAATAACCAATGGGTAGATGGGGCCGATGTGGGTGCCCTGCCGCAGACGAGTACGCAATCTTTCAAAGGCACCGTTCAACTTAAAAATAACGAACCCCTGTGGATCGGTTTGCAGGGCAGTTACGCTGGCCGCTGGCTGAATCAAGGGTCGCGCTGGCAGGCATTTTCCATCGCCACCACCAGCGATGGCCAGCACTGGTACAACTTGGGCGGCAACCAGTGGGTGAACGCCAAGGCCGTTGCAGTGGACCAGAGCTACGCCCAGCAAAATGGAACGGCCAGTGTGGATCTGTTAAACCAGAGTGCCAATGATCAGCTGTATAATCGGTTAATGAGCGAGCAGTTCAATGGGACTTTACTGCTGGTGCGCAACGGACAGGTGATTTTCCACGGCGCCTATGGTATGGCTGATGCAGCCGCTGCCCGGGCGAATACCGTGCAATCCCTATACCAGATTGCCTCAGTGGAGAAGTCCTTGACCGGAGTGCTGATCGCCCAAGCGGTTGGTGACGGTCAGCTCAGTTACACGGATAACATCAATCAATACTTGCCTGACGTCCCCGCTTCATACAACATTACGATCCGTGATCTGTTGGATATGCGTTCTGGACTGACCATGACTGACGATGTGCCGACTGATGTTTTGACCGACGCTCAGGTTGTGCAGCGGGCGATTTCACTCATGCAATACGATCCCAGCCAGCACGGCGTCTCCAATTACCAGGGGGTAAACTACTGGCTGCTGACGGGTATCTTGGAACAGGTCACCGGCCAAAGCTACGAGCAGCTGGTCCAAGACCGGCTCTTCAAGCCGCTGGGTCTTGGAGCCGACCAAGCAGGCTTTGCTTGGGATATGGCCAACCAGCCCAACCACACCGTCAGCTACGTCACCGAAACCGGCTATGACCGCACGGATGACGAGACCTTGGCCGACATGCACAGCGAACTGGGCACCGGCAACATTTATATGACCTCTTTCGCCCTGTATAAGCTGGAACAAGCCATTACTCAGGGCAAAATCATCAGCCAGCAAGCCTTATCCGACCTGTGGACGGCGACCGACGGCACTTACCGCGGCGGCCTGTACAATGACGCTGATCATTATTATTCCCATGGGGTCAAAGCCTCCCAGGAGACTATTTTCTTAATGAGCCGGGACGGCAACACCGCGGTGGTCTATATCGACAACCGGGACTTCGACATTGATAATGCCGCCAGCCGGGGCGAATGGTATTGGCAGTTCGTCAACAACGCCGGTTTGCGTTAAACCGGAATGTCTATTGAGCGCCGGTCATCATGCATGACCGGCGCTCTTTTAACATATGCTATAATATCCTCCGAGGTGATTTTCGTGGGGAATCGTAAACAAAAACTGGTCGTGGTGTCCCTGGATGCGATGGGTGCTGATGATCTTAAGCCTGAGGCGTTACAAGATCTGCCCAATTTGCGGGCACTGATTGCGAGCGGGACGCATGTGCAAAATGTCCGAGGCATTTACCCGACATTGACCTATCCGTCCCATACCAGCATCATTACCGGCATGTATCCGCGCACGCACGGTATCGTGAATAATACTAAGATCCAGCCAGAGCGGCTGTCGCCGGACTGGTATTGGTACCGCAAGGACGTCCACGCCACACCGCTGTATCAGCTGGCCCATGAAGCGGGGATGACGACGGCGGCCTTTTTGTGGCCCGTCACGGCCCGCAGCGGGATCGACTACAATATCGCCGAGATTTTCCCTAATCGAATCTGGACCAACCAGGTGCTGATTTCCCTGTGGGCCAGTTCGCCGCTGTTTATCCTGCGGTTGAATGCAAAATATGGGAAGTTGCGGGACGGCATTCACCAGCCCCAGCTGGATGACTTCGTCACCGCCTCCGCGGTGGACACCATCGTCCGCAAGCAGCCGGATCTGACCATGATCCACCTGGTGGACATGGACTCCCAGCGCCACGCCCATGGGGTATTGTCCCGGGAAGCCCTGGCTGCCCGCAAGCGGCTAGATACGCGACTGGGTCGGATCATTCAAGCAACCAAGGACACTCACACGTACGCCAACACCACTTTTGCTGTTCTTGGCGATCATTACCAGATCGACGTGCATACGATGATCCGGCTTAACGCGCTGTTCCGAGCTAAGGGCTGGCAGCGGGCGACGCCGGAGGGCATGATTGCCAAGGACTGGCGGGTTTTGGCCAAGTCGGCGGACGGGTCCACCTACGTTTATGTCCGCGACCGCAATGCCCAGCTGGACAAAGAGATTGCCGACTTGATCGCACCGGTCCCGGGCATTGAGCACGTCTATTCTGCCGGGGCTGCAGCCGATTTCGGGGCCGATCCCGGCTGCGCTTTTCTCGTCGAAGCCAAACGCGGCTTCTACTTCATTGACGACGCCAACGGCGCGATCACTGAAGACGTGGACCCCAACGACATCGGCCAGCCGGAGCGCTACCGGGCTGTTCATGGCTATTCGCCGTTCAAGGACGATTACGCCACGACCCTGATCCTTAACGGTCCCGGCATCAAGTCCGGCTTCACGATTCCCAGCGCCAAGCTGGTGGATGAAGGCCCCACTTTTGCCCACGTTTTGGGGCTGCGTTATCCCTATCCCACGGATGGGGACGCATTGCTAGACGCGTTTGATAAGTAATGAGTGATTAGAAAGGCAGGGTACCGGATGCGCATCGCCATCGTAACCGATAGTACCGCATATTTAACTGATGAAGAGGTGGCGCGCTACCATATCTCAGTCGTTCCTATTCCCGTCATTTTGGATGGACAAGTGTACGACGAAGGCGTGACGATTGATTCGCCCACTTTCTATGCTAAAATGCGGACCAGTCAGTCTTTCCCCAGCACGTCCCAACCACCGCTGGGCGAAGTGACTAAACTGTATGAAAACTTAGCCAATGAAGGCTATGACACGATTCTTTCCATTCATTTGGCCAGTACGATCTCTGGCTTCTATAACACCTTGGTCGGTCTGGCGCCGACGCTCACTAATGTCCGGCTGGTGCCTTACGATTCCCACATCACGGTCAAGCTGATGGGCTACCTGGTCATCGCCGCCGCCCGCTTAGCCGCCGCGGGCAAGTCTCTGGACGAGATTTTGGCCAGCTTGGACAAGCTGCGCGCGACTATGGATGAAGTTTTCATCGTCAACGACCTGCAAAATCTGGTCCGTGGCGGCCGGCTGTCCAACGCCTCGGCCTTCATCGGCGGGATGCTGAAGATCAAGCCGCTGCTGACGTTCAATGATGAGGATAAGATCGTCGCCTTTGAAAAAGTCCGCTCGATCAAAAAGGCTTATAAGCGAGCCGAAACGATCTTCAGCGAACGCATCGCCGATGTGGACTATCCTGTCCGCTGTCTGGTGATCCACGCCAACGACCCGGAAGAGGGCAAACGCTGGTTGGCGGATCTGGAGCCGCGCTTCCCTAGGGTCGCCTTCGAGCTGAATGAATTCGGGCCGGTGATCGGCACCCACTTGGGCGAAAAGGCCATTGCCATCGCCTGGATGGCAGATGTTTTGAAAGTCACCAACTAACATTTTTGTAAGATAACCATACCAACCGCCAATCCCGCATCCCACCGGCACTGGCGGTTTATTCATTCTCTGCGATATACAATAATTGTTCATTTTTCTTTAATTTTCCCACGCGGTATGCTATCCTGCCGATAGAAAGCGGGTGTGTCAGCATGGCAGCAATTATTGAATTATCTGATGTTTATAAATCCTATGAAGTAACCCCAATTCTCACTGGCCTGTCGTTCTCCGTCGACCCCGGGACGATCGTCGGCTATATTGGTCCCAACGGTGCCGGCAAGAGTACCACGGTGAAGATGATATTAGGTCTGACTAAAGTGGACCGGGGGACAATTTCCGTCTTTGGCCAAGAGATCCATCCCGGGGACACCGACTATAAGAAACGCATCGGGTATGTGCCAGAAAGCGCCGATGTTTTTGACGTGCTCACAGCTAAAGAGTACCTCGGTTTTGTTGGCCAACTGTACGGTATGCCCCAGGCCGACGCGGAAGCGAAGGCCAGTGAATTATTGACGATCGTCGGGATGAAGAGTTCTATTGATGCCCGGATCAGCGGCTTTTCCAAGGGGATGCGCCAAATGGTCTTGATCATCGCCAGTCTGCTGCATAATCCGGACTTGTTATTCTGGGATGAACCGTTGAATGGCCTGGATGCCAATTCAGTCTTGATCATTGAAGAAGTCCTTCAACGATTGCGGGATTCAGGGAAGACCATTTTCTATTCTTCCCATATTCTGGATGTTGTGCAGAAAGTGTCCGATCGGATTCTATTGCTGAACGATGGCAAGGTCATCGCCAACGGGACCTTCGCTGAATTGAACGCCGAAAAGGACCAGACCTTGCAGGAACTGTTCAATGAACTCACCGGCTTCTCCGAACACGGACAGAAGGCGGCGGACTTCGTGAACGTCATTGAAGCGGGGTGACGGACAATGATGAATCTATTTAAGAAGAAAAACGAGTTGGATGACGGCAGTACGCCGAATGAACCGGCACCGGATACGCCGGATGAATTGCTGAGTAATTCTCGGTGGTTGAAGTTTTTTGACTTGTTCAAAGGATTCTTGACCCGAGTGGGGGTGGATTATCCGCAGTTTCGGTTGATTGTTGGGTACAAACTGTATATGGACGCCGTTGATCCTAGTTTCATGAGCACTTTGGATAATGGCCGCCGGCGGGCGGGGAAAAATGCGTTCTTTCGTGGATTGTGGGTCTACGCACTAGTCAGTTTGATCCTAATCATGTTTATCGGCCAATTCCCTAAGAACCCAGTGGTGGGTCTGGGCACTGCGATGTTGTTTTATACGTTCATGTACATGACTGTCCTCGTCCAAGCCTTCTCTGGCAGCCTGTTGGACGTACGCGATGTGGGGATATTAGAAACCCGGGGCGTGAGTGAAAAAACACGCTCGGCCGCGCAGACAGCACATATTTTGGTTTATGTGCTGTCCCTATTTATCGCGATGATGACCGTCCCCATCGTCTCCTCATTCTTCTTCATGGGTATTCCTGACGGGGTGATTTTCTTAGTCAGTTCTGTCGTGCTCATGCTGGTGAACTATGTGGTGTCGATT
The DNA here is from genome assembly GCF_000425885.1 of Schleiferilactobacillus harbinensis DSM 16991. GTDB lineage: Bacteria > Bacillota > Bacilli > Lactobacillales > Lactobacillaceae > Schleiferilactobacillus > Schleiferilactobacillus harbinensis. The sequence goes on along the minus strand of NZ_AUEH01000001.1, from coordinate 239,744 downwards.
GGCCTGTATGCTGTTGTCCTGCACTTCTTCCGGGGTGAACGGTTGAAGAACATTCTCAGCATGATTCAGATCATCATCATTGTTCTGTCCGTCTTCATGTATCAGTTGCCGAATATCATGACTCAGTTGTCTGCCCATGGCGGCCTGAGTATGAATCGGCCCATGCAGTTTGCCTGGTTCATGGCCTTGATTTATCCATTCTGGTTCACTGGGCCGAATGCCTGGCTGCAAACACAACAATTCAACGCGGGTGGTATTCTGACGATTTTGATGCTCGCGGCAATGATTATCAGCTACTTTGTTTACGCTCCCGCCATGCGGCGCTTGACGAACAACTTGAGCAAGCTTAGCGAGAGCGGGGAAGAACCAGTGCATTCCGGCATCTTCTTCCGCGCGATGCGCCGGCTTGTCCCCCAGGATAAGGATCAGCGCACGTTCTTTACCCTCAGTTGGCGGATGATGCAGGCGGATGGGGATTATAAGATGCGGGTATACCCGCAGATGGCCATTGGCATTGTCATGATCATCGTCGTATTGGTCCCGACCATCAGCAACTCGGGCAAGCAAGCTGACATCCTGTCGGTTATCCAGAACAACTTTGTTTGGAGCGTGGCGCCCTTGTTTTGTACCATCGGCATCGTGACGGCGATATACTTCCTGCGCTTCAGCAAAAATCCATCCGCGATGAAATTGTTTGCGACCATCCCGGCGTTCAATAAAAGCGTCTTGTATCGGGAGGCCGTGCGCACAGTCTTCGTCCGGTTGGCGGCGCCGCTCATTATTATCGTGGGGTTGCTCACGCTGTTCTTTTTGCCGCCGTGGAAAGTGCTGGCCAACATTCTGGTCGGTCTGGGGTTAGGTTTGCTGATTACGATTATTAACGGTGCTTTGATGCAGGGCACAGCCCCTTACAGTACCGTCTTTCAAGCCGGGCAAGTGAACTCTGGGGCCACTCTTGGCGGAGTGCTGATTGCCATGGTCGTCGCTACGGTTGGCGGTTTCGCCATTGTATTCCTGCCGTGGTGGCTCACCTTGATTGCTGGCGTCATTATCCTCGTCGGCAGCTGGTTCATCCTGAACCACAGCTACAACAATGTGCACTTCACCTTACCGGGAGAAACCGATTTCGAATAGTCTTCCTAGAAAGAAATCTCAAGCGGGGTGACAACGATGATGAATCTGTTCAAGAGAAAGCCGGATCCTGCCGGCGGCAATACGCCGCTGCCAGACACCCCAGCGGATCTGTTCATTCATTCCCGCTGGCTGCAAGTTTTTGACCGTTTCCGCGGACTGCTGATCCGGTTGGGTATCAATTATCCGCAATTTCGGCTGATTCTGGGTTACAAACTGTACATGGACGCGGTGGACCCCAACTTTATGACGACGCTGACCAATGGCCGCCGGCGGGCGGGAAAGAATGCGTTTCTTCGCGGCTTATGGATCTACGCGTTGGTGAGTCTATTACTGACGGCAGTGATAGTCGCTATGCCAGGCAATCCAGTGCTGATTTTGGGGGCGGCTTTGCTCTATTATTCTACGATGTACATGACCGTCCTGGTTCAAGCTTTCTCCGGCAGCCTGCTGGATGTCCGGGATGTGGCGATCTTGGACACCCGCGGCGTGGGCGAAAGGACTAGGTCTGCAGCGCAGACCGCGCATATTCTGGTGTACGTCCTGTCCCTGTTTGCTGCTCTGATGGCAATTCCGATTGTCGGTTCGTTTTACTCACTCGGGGTGCTCGGCGGGATCCTATTCTTAGTCAGCGCGCTCGTTTTGCTGGTGGTCAATTATGTCCTGTCCATCGGCATCTATGCCGTGATACTGCGGTTCTTTCACGGTGAGCGATTGAAGAACATCTTGAGTATGATCCAGATCGCCATCCTGATCATTTCGGTGGCCCTGCCCCAAGTAGTCAATATCATTACGCAGCTCAGCAGCCGCGGAGCCGTAGCGGCGGTCGTGAAGGCGAGCGGGTTCCACTGGTACATGGCCATCGTTTACCCATTCTGGTTCGCTGGTCCCAATGGGTGGTTGGCCAGCGGCCAGGCGAACCCTGGCGGCATCCTGACTGGGCTCATGCTGGCGGCCTTCATACTCAGTCTTTTCGCCTATGGCCCAGCGATGCGCCGGCTCACCACGAACCTGAGCAAACTCAATGAAGAAAGTATCGAACCAGCCCACACCGGGTGGTTCTTCCGGCTGGTACGCCAGTTAGTGCCACGGAGCCGCGATCAGCGGACCTTTTTCACCCTGAGCTGGCGCATGATGCAGGCTAACGCCGATTACAAGATGCGAGTCTATCCGCAACTGGCCAGTGGTTTGGTAATTATGATCCCGCTGGCGCTGATTCCTTTTGGTCTGGCCGACGGCACCCACCGCAATTTCTGGACCACGCTGCAGGGCAGCTGGACGTGGAGTTTCTTGCAAGTCTATGCCATCGCTGAACTGCCCGTCGCCGTGTACTTCCTGCGCTTCAGTCAGCATCCAGAAGCGATGAAGATCTTTGCGACGCTGCCGCGTTTTGACAAATCGGTGCTTTATCGGGAAGCCATCCGGACCGTGTATCTACGCTTGGCGGTCCCGTTGATTCTCGTTTTAGGTCTGATCACCTTAATCTTTTTACCGCCGCTGCATGTATTGAGCAATACGATTCTGGCCCTCGGAGTCGGGTTGCTCATGACCCTGCTCAACGGGATGTTTATGTCCGGCACAGCGCCGTATAGCCAAGTTTTCCAAACCGGCCAAGTGAATACCGGGGCGACATGGGCCGCCTCGCTGCTGGACTTTATCATTGCCTTGGCCGCCGGTCTGCTCGGCGCCTTCGTGCCCTGGTGGGCGGTGCTCATCGTGGGGACAGTGATTCTGGCTGGCGGCTGGGTGGTATTGGGCCGCAGTTTCAAAGACGCTAACTTCATCTTGCCGGGTGAAGCAGATTTTAATTAATCGATCCCGTGTTGATCAAGCCGCTGACTGACTGTCGGCGGCTTTTTGCGTTGGCGTATAATAGACCCCAGTCATATTTTTTAGAAAGCGTGATGTGTTGTGTCCCAGAAGCAAGTTAAACCCGCCCGGCGGGGGATCGTCATGACCGCCGTCTTTATTGCCACCTTCATGACCAGTGTGGAAGTGACCATCGTCACTACCGCCTTGCCGTCGATCATCAGTGCCTTGCATGGTCTGGCGATGCAGAGCTGGATCATGAGTGCGTATCTGCTGACGACGGCGATCACGACCCCGATTTACGGCAAGCTGGCGGATGCCTGGGGCCGGCGGCGGATCTTCCAGTGGGGCGTGGTGGTCTTCACGGTCGGGTCCTTTCTATCCGGTCTGGCCCCCAGTATCAGTTGGCTGATTGCCGCCCGGGGAATCCAGGGCATCGGCGCGGGGGCAGTGATGCCGCTGACGTTCACAATCATTGCCGATTACTATGACTTCAGCGAACGGGCTAAGGTCCTGGCGCTGAATAACACCGCCTGGGGGCTGTCGGCTTTGGTAGGGCCGCTGATCGGCGGTTTTCTAGTCGATACGCTGTCCTGGCACTGGGTATTCTTCGTCAATGTACCGCTGGGCATTCTGGTGGCATTCTTGATTCAAGTCGGCTATCGGGAGAAGCGGCCGGCCTCGGTTCAGCTGACCATCGACTGGCCTGGCATCCTCTGGCTCACCAGCGGTTTGGTCACTTTACTGCTGGGAATCCAATTCCTGCTGCGGGCCCCTTGGCTGGCCGGTCTCCTGCTGGTCATCGCGGCCGTCAGCCTAGTATTCTTCGGGCGTACAGAAAAGCGCCAGCGTGATCCGCTGATTGCGCCGACCATGTTTGCTAACCGGACGTTTGCCATTCAAATCGCCACGGCCATGATCCTCAGCGGGGTTTTGATCGGTTATCAAGTGTATTTCCCCATCTGGCTGCAATCCCTGTACCGGATCGGCGCGACGGAGGCGGGCTTCGTCGTTACTTCCAGTTCCGTGATGTGGCTGACGTCGTCTTTCTTTGTCGGACCGCTGATCGCGCGGTTTGTGCCGAAACGGATCAGCCTGGTGATCATCACCGTCTTGCTGCTGAGTTATGCCAGTCTAACGCTCGCCGGGCTGCATTTTCCGATGTGGGTGTTCTACGTCATTGCCATGATCAACGGCACCGGCATGGGCATCGTCATTTCGATGAATACGATCCTCAGTCAGCATATGGTGCCGGCCGCGATGGTCGGGTCAGCAACAAGTGTGCTCACCCTCGGCCGGTCGCTGGGCCAGACGGTGATGACTGGGGTGTACGGCGCGGTATTGAATCTGGTGATCCGGTTCACCCGCGGGAATATTCCCTTTGCCCAAATCAATGGGGTGATCAGCGCCAAGGGCAGCCGGGTCCGGCCCACGCTGGCGATGGATCAGGTGATTCTGACCAGTCTGCACGGCGTCTTCTGGGTCGTCGTGATCATGCTGGCTGTGGTCTGGTGGATCAACTGGCGGGATCCATTGCATACCGTTATTGATCAAAATCAGGCGCATTAAAAATAAGGGCTATCCCGGTGGGGGACAGTCCTTATTTTTAATGTGCTTAATTCATTTGCTCTTCGGCTTCCAGACCAGCGACAACGTCTTCGTTCACGTAGACAGACACTTGGCCGTCACTCACTGGGAAGGTGCCGACGCCGTTTTCGTCCAACTTGACCTTGGCGTCATTGTTGCCCAGCATGTCCACGAAAGTTTGGCCGGCATGGACGGCGGAGACAGTCATTTTCTTTTCACCGCCTTGCTGGTTGGTCATGATCACCGCGTAACCGGACAGGTCGTGGTCAAAATCGCCAGTCCGCGTCCAGCCAATGATGTTCGGGTCGTCTAAGTAGTCCACCATGCGGCCATAGGCGAGGTACTCGCGAATCTTCAGCATCCGGACTAACCCTTGGCCCACCGGCGCGGTATCCTTCGCCGGGATACCAAACAGGTCGCCCCAGAAGACAGTGGGGATACCAGCACTGCGCAGCAGAATCAGCGCATAGGCGTGGAGCTTGAACCAGCCGTCAACCCAAGACTCCAAGCTCTGGCCGACTTGGGTGTCATGGTTGTCCACGAAGGTGACGGCGAAGTCCGGCCGGTCTTTGACTAAGGTATGGTCAAAGATATGGCGCATATCGTACTTGCCCATGGTGGTGGCGGCTTCGTACAAATTGAAGTGCAGGGGCACATCAAACAGGCTGATGATATTGCCGGAGTTGTCCAAGTAATTATTCAGGGCGTTGATATCGTCGGACCAGTATTCGCCGACCACGAAAAGATGGTTGTCGTGTTCGGCCCGGCGGTGGAGCAGCCAATCAACGAAGGCATCGAACTTGATATGCTTGACCGCATCCAGCCGATAACCGTCCGCCTGGGTCTGTTCCTGGAACCATTTACCCCATTTGTCCAACTGTTCCTTAGTTTCGGGATTGCTCACATCCAAGTCGCAACCCATTAAATAGTCATAGTTGCCGTTTTCGGAATCCACCTTAGGTTCCCACTCTTTGGTGTGGAACTTATAGATGGCGTGATTCTTGCTGCGGCCATCGTAGTCGATGCCGGTGAAGTTCTTCCAGGTCCACACGTAATCGTTGTACTTGCCGTGCCGGCCGGGGAAGGTGAACTTGGTCCAGGCTTTGATTTCCTGAGTGTCGCCGGTGGGCTTCAACCGGTCGTCAAAGGAATAGCTCTTAGCCTTGACATTTTCTGCCTCGTCGGCACCCATGAAGTGATCCACCACGATGTCGGGAATGACTTTCAAACCGGCTTCGTGGAGGGCTTTGATGGCGGCCAAATACTCGTCTTTCGTACCGTATTTAGTGCGCACCGTTCCTTTTTGATCAAATTCGCCGAGGTCATACAAGTCGTAGGTGCCATAACCCACGTCGTCGATGCCGGCGGCACATTTAGAGGCGGGGGGCAGCCACACAGCGGTGAAGCCCATGGCTTTGATCTGTTTTGCCTGGTGGGCGAGACGCTGCCAGTGCTTACCATCGTTGGGCAAATACCATTCGAACGCCTGCAGAATTGTTTCTGCCATGACAAAACTCCTTCCTAGAATATGCCAGGCGCGAGCGTCTGGCAGTTACCTCTATTGTACCCGCTTGCGGGGTCGGCGGGCGACTTTTTTCGGGCGATGGCGGTGGCCAATCCGTGGTAAACTAATGTTTAGGTGTATTTTTCAGAAAAGGGTGTGGTGGCGTGTTACCGCAATTAACCAATCAGGGCAAGATTCTCAGTGAAAAGTCTGTATTTAAGGGCCGTATTTTCTCCGTCAGCCAGAGGCAGATTCAGACACCGGACGGATTGACGGTGGAACGGGACGTCGTGACCCATATTCCGGCGGTGGTCATTCTGGCCCCGACCCCAGACCGGCAGCAGGCTTTGCTGAATGTGGAGTACCGGGCCGGGATCAACGCGGAAAGTTACTCCTTGCCGGCGGGGCTGCTTGATCCGGGTGAAACGCCGCTGCAAGCAGCCGTGCGGGAGACCAAGGAAGAGACCGGCTATACGCTGACCCAACCCCAAGCGATGACTCAGGTCAGTACCAGCGAGGGCTTCAGCAGTGAGACCAATACGTTGGCCTGGGGCATTATTGACCCCGCCGAACGCGGTCAGCAGCACTTTGACCACGATGAATTCGTGAACTCCAAGCTGGTGCCTTTTGCCGATATCGTCGAAGCCGTCAAGAACGGTACGATCCATGCCGGCCAGGCGGTGGCGGCGGTCACTTATTACTTAAGCTTTATTCAGAAATGAGGTTGTGACATGCAAGATGCCAAGTTTACGCCACCATTATTTCCCATCGGTCTGGGATCCTGGCACATCGGCGATGACCCGGAGGCGGCGGACCATAACGCTCAAACCGTACGCTTTGCTCTGGATCACGGGGTTAACGTTCTGGACACCGCGGAGATGTACGGTGATGGGGCGTCCGAAACGGTCGTTGGCCGGGGGATGGCTGGTGTGGACCGGGACAAGGTCTTTCTCATCTCGAAATTCTATCCGTGGCATGCTTCGGCCCGCGACCTGCCCAGAGCACTGGAAGGCTCGCTGCGCCGGCTGAATACTGATTACTTAGATCTCTACTTGCTCCATTGGCCCGGTCAGGTACCCCTTGCTGAGACGATCAAGACTTTGCAAGATTTGCAACGCCAAGGGCTGATCAAACAATATGGGGTGTCAAACTTCGATGCCGCCGCCATGCAGGAATTGTTCCGGGTACCCGGCGGATCTGAAGTCCAGTATAACGAAGATTTGTATCACCTGGGTAGTCGGGGGATTGAATATGACCTGCTGCCCTGGCAGCGGCAGCATGGTGTGCGGCTGATTGCCTATTCGCCTCTGGCCCATGATTGGCAGACACGGCAAAAGATTACCGGTAAGGAGACCTTGCGAGCGGTGGCCAAGGCTCACGGGGCAACACCGTTCCAAATCATGCTGGCTTGGGCGATCCGGGATGGGCAAACCATTGCCATCCCAGAATCCACGAATCCGGATCATGTGGCGACAAATATTGCTGCGGCAAAAATCACACTGACGAAACAGGATCTGGCCGCGCTGGATCACGCTTTCCCCGGACCAACGCAACCGGAAGCACTGGACGTTCTGTGACAAATTGCTTGCACCGATTCTGGCCGGCCAGTATACTGGAACAAGTTCGCGCGGGTCATCCGCGCAAGTTCGTTACGGAGCAGAGAGGGGAAATCAGTGACAGTGTTAGTTATGGCTGGTGTGATCGGCAGCGGGAAGAGTTCGTTGACCCAGATCGTCGCCGATCGATTGGGTACGCAACCGTTCTATGAGAGTGTGGATAATAATCCCGTACTGCCGTTGTTTTACAAAGGTAATAAAATCGCCGAAGAGAAACGGGCGGCAGGTGATTTGGAGGCCCGCAATCCCTATGCGTTTTTGCTGCAGATCTACTTCCTGAATACGCGCTTCCATTCGATCAAGGCAGCCTTGACCGACGACAACAATGTCTTGGATCGGTCAATCTATGAAGACGCTATTTTCATGAAGATGAATACGGACAACGGCAACGCCACTGAGGAAGAGTACCTGATCTACAAGGATCTCTTAAATAATATGATGGAAGAACTCAAGGGTCTGCCTAAGAAGGCCCCGGATCTGCTCATCGACATTCACGTCAGCTACGAAACGATGGTAGAGCGAATCACCAAGCGTGGGCGGCCGTATGAACAGATTACGACCGATCCGTCCCTGACGGACTATTACCAGACGCTGATTCAGTATTACCAAACCTGGTATGCCAACTACGACAAGAGTCCGAAGATGCAGATCGACGGTGATCGCTATGATTTTGTCAGCAATCCCGCTGATCGGGCGGCGGTGATGGAGCAGATCACCAGCAAACTGCATGCAGTCCGAGGCGACATGAACGCCACGGCTTAGGCAGGCTGGCAGGAAACGACTTTGCTGAAGAGGCAGAGTCGTTTTTTCTGTTTCAACGGATAAAACTTGTCCTCTTACGCACCTTGGACTAGCAATCCAGGGGAGTAATCGGTACCATGACAGATAAAGACATTACGAAAGGGAGTTCATCATGCAGGATATACGGCTGATTGCCACGGACATGGACCATACATTATTGACAGAAAAGGGGCAGCTGCCGCCGCAAATGGGATCTTATATCGACCGTCTGACCGATGCCGGCATCCTCTTCGCCATTGCCAGCGGTCGGCCCATCTATACGCTGCGCAAGCTTTTTGCGGCCAGCAAAGGGAAAATGGCCTTTATCTGCGATAACGGCGGGTCGATTTATCTCCACGGCCAAAATATCTACAAATCGCTGATCCCGGTTAAGGAATACCAGGAAATGGTCGGCTATGTGCTGGACGATACCGATGGCCGGCCCATCGTGTGCGGTCTGGATGCCGCGTATATTCCGAAAGAAGACGCGCGGTTTGTACCGGTGTACAAGACTTTCTATGCCAATGTTAAATTGGTGGACGATATCCGCCATTTGGATGTGGAAGCCAACAAGTTTACTATTTACTTCCCTAATTTGGACAGTGAGAAGCAGTACAAGGACGTCTTCGGTCCGGCTTTCGGCAATCGCTACTCCGTAGCGGTCAGCGACAACGATTGGATCGACATCATGAACTTCGGCGTCGACAAGGGCCGGGGCATGCGTATGTTAGGCAAAGAGCTGGGGATCAAGGCAAACCAAATGATGGCCTTTGGCGACTCCTTCAACGACGTGGAGATGCTGCAAACGGTGAAATACAGCTACCGGGTCGGCAACGCCAACCCCGGTATTTATCAGTACGCGGATTACGTCACGGGCACCAACGATGACTATGGGGTCCTGCAAGTGATCAAACAAGTCCTGGCCGCTCAGCGGCGGGGTTAGCAGCCGCTTTTTCGGTTTCCCGCGTGAATGTGCTATCATTTTAATAAAAGCAGACGGTCCAGGAAAGTACACAATACCGAGGGGGAACGCGCATGCGAAAGAAAACAATTGGCTGGTTAGTCGGCATCGTTGTTGTCGTGCTGATCGTTTTAGGCGTTGGCGGGTATGCGGTCAACGGCAGTCGAACACGGCAGCTGGACAGCGCTATCAGCGCACTGCGCAGCAATAATGCGGCCAAGGTGCTGCCGTATTTGACCGTGGACGATAATGCCATGCCTTTAACCACGCGGAATATCAAACCGCTGCTGACCTATTTCCAGACGCACCCGGATCAATTGAACCGCCTGGCCCACGAGGCTCGGCGGGGGGATGGCGACGATGTACTGGATCTGGTGGAATTCGACCGGATCGGCCGCCGCTGGCTGGTTTATCCCCGTTACGGCTTCAAGCTCGAAGCGGTTCACCCGCGGCTGACCACGAATGGGACAACGACCCAAGTTCGAGTCAACGGCCGGTTATTGACGACAGTCCAGGGAACGGTTCGGGGTCAGCGAATCGGGCCGCTGCTGCCCGGGCGCTACACCTTTACCGCCAAGGACACTCAAGGCGCTGGCCGCACCGTGGTGAAAGATTATGTTAACTCGGATGATCCAGAACTGAATTTAACATTCCAAGCCAACCAACGGCCAGCTAGCGGGAGCGGCACGACCGCCACGGCGCTGCCAACGACGAAAGAGGCTGATAACCTGATCGAAGATGCCTTTGATGAAATCGAAGACGTCAGCAATGGTGATTTGACCCAAAATAATCAGCAGCTGGACGTGATCTTCGTTAACGGTGAACAGAACAAGGCTTACCAGACTGTTCTGCAGCAGGCGAAGGAATACATTGGCCAACAGCACGTGGGCGAATTGAATCTCGACGTCCAAACCAACGGTGCGCAAATCGACACCAAGGGCGCGGTTACCTTAGCCTTCACCGCAGCGTTTGGCCCCGACGAAGACGATGATACCGATGCCCGAGTGCGGACGTACGACTATACCGCGACGCTGGTACATCAAAATAACCGCTGGCTGATTCAGGACATCAGCAAACCGACCCAAGTGGCCAATGCGGCCGACGATGATTAAGATTCAGCAGTATCGGTCCTAAGCCGCTTGCCGACCACCTAATCTTTCCGTTACACTCAAATAACAGAAAGGCAGGGTGGTTTTTATGACACCAGTTCTTACCTTGGCGGCACCAATCGTCGCTAAAGAGCATTCCATCGGTGGAGCGATTGCCATTGGGGCATTGGTCGCCATCGTGTTGATCGTTTTCTTGATTATTAAGCTGTTCGGCATGATCCTACGGCATCCAATTATCAGTATTCTGCTGTTTGCCGTGGGCGGTTTCGCTATTTTCAAATTCGCTCTGGCCGGCATCATCGCTGTGGGCGCGCTGGCTGCTGTGGGCGCCGGAGCACTCTGGCTGAAGACCGGAGACCAGTAACTAATTCAAAAGTAAAAGTAAAGGAATGACTGATTATCGCAGCGCCAATGATTATTGGACTTCATGTCCAAGTAAAAGTAGATCGTAAACTCGGCAGTACCCATCCAGAGCACGCCAACATTGTTTATCCGTTAAACTACGGGTATGTTGACGGCGTCGTGGGCGGGGATGGTGATCCCCAGGATGCCTATGTGCTGGATGTTGATCAGCCGGCGGATACCGTAGACGGCTATGTGGTGGCTATCATTCACCGCAAAGACGACAACGAAGACAAATGGGTCGTCGCGCCGAAATTTCGGCTGGTCACTGCCGCAGAAGTGCGCCAAGCGACCCAATTTCAAGAACAGTACTTCGACGATGATATTTGGCTGCTGCAATCGCATTAATTGCGTAATGTATGGGTGTACCGCAAAACTGATGATCAGGGAGCGATGAGTGATGCCCATGCACGAATTTTCTGCCAAACCGTTTACCGTCACGCAAAGCGATGATTATCGCCAGTGGGAAGAAACCCGCTGGCGCATCGTGAACACCGAAACCGGTGAAGTCGTGGATGATGCCCAGGGATACGGTTATAAAACCGCACCAAAGGCATATGCGGCTTTTGGCTATAAACAAAAGCCCAAGAAGCACCGTAAAAAACCGTTGAAGTTGGCTAAGACGGTTCAGGCTTGGACGAACAAGCATTCTGATTTCAGCGAAGATTTGAGCGACTTAATTTTTCAGGCCTTAAAAGCTGGCAACTCTGGGCAAACGATCAGCCAACTGATCATGGATGCCTACACGAAATATGTGGCGACGCTGCCAGCAGCGGAGCAGCCAAAATTTTCTGGGGCTGATTTTCGCCGGCATTGGACCGCGTAACATACTGAACCAGTAAAAATGCGCAACAACACACCAAGATCCGGGCGGGGGAGTACTCACCGGATCTTGATTTTACGGATTGAGTTAACATAATGTATATTATACGAAGTTATCAAAAAGAGCGAATTTGAGCATTATCGGCGCAGATCATTGATTTGCCAGTAATCCAGCAGCTGTCATGCATGTCCCACATCAGGCTTACAAGATTAATTAACTGGTGCTGACACAGCGATTCTAGTGCAAGCTGACAACAATCAACGGATAACTGTCAGCTGAATCCGCTCAGCGGCTGATCAATACACAGGCTTCGTTAGCACGGTCCAGTCGGTAAAAGTTTGTTCCGTGGGATCAAATTGACCATGTTGACGAACTGTTTCAGCGGCCTTGACCACCAACGGCGAACATGTCGTCAGACTAATTTCAGCCAACGGCAGCCACACAGCACCTAAAGCATCCTGACCAGTAAATTGAGCTGCCTGATCAGCCAACTGACCGGTCCAGGTATCGATCCAATAAAACACACAGCGATGCTGATTCAGCTGCCAGTGCTCATATTGCCAGGGATACCGGAAACCTGTAATGCCCAATTGATGGGCTTTGGTGACAGTTAAACCGGTCTCTTCCTGGATTTCTCGAACAACGGTATGGGCCATTTCTTCACCGTCTTCAGGTGTCCCACCGGGCAAGTCATAGCGGTTGATGTATGGGCCGCCGGTTTTCTTAATGACCGCCAGTTTTCCATTTTCTGAAAGTATACCGTATACTCCAAAGGCTTGATGAAATTTAGTTGACATAACATATCTGATCCTTTCAACTTTAGCGTAACTTTAATAGCCAAAAACGCCGTTTCGCTGTATTCTAGGTAATGAAAGCATTTTTGTAAATAGACATGAGGTGACACCTTTTTATGGATAAACGCATCCCCCCGATTGTACGACCGGCCGCTATTGTATCGCTGATCTTGCTCGTGGCCGCCACAAACGTGGTGGTTGATACCTATAGTCCGGCCAGCATCCGGATTCGTCAAGAACAAAAACAAAAGAAGAGTTCAAGCAGCATTTCAGCCAGCACGAGCAGCGCGAGTACCAGCTCCCGCCCTGCCCCAGCCAGTTCCAGTTCTTCGGCGGATGAAAGCAGCAGCGCCAGCGATAACTCGGCAAGTTCCAGCAGTGATACATCGGCCAGCAACAATTCCAGTTCTTCGGCGTCATCGTCCAGTAATGATACTGATACGTCGGATGACACCAGCGGTGATACCACCACTAACAATGGTGCGACCAGTAATAGCGGCAACACTGACACAGACACGAATAACGGCACGACCACCGGCGGCACTAACACCAACAAAGCCAGTTCCAGCAGCAAGACGACAACCGATACCCAGAACAATACCGGCGGCACTGACCAGAATAAATAAGGAAGGAGGCATACATCCATGCTTACTCTGCTCGACACAGTTTCCCACATTTTAGGCTACTTCAACATCAACAACAAACCGCTGAACATGGCTTGGACCATTGCCGCCTTTCTTGGCGATGGTTACTTAGCCTATATTACTTTCCTCGCTTTCCGTAACGGGCTGTATGCCCGCGGCGCCATCTATTTGGCGCTGGTCTTGGTGTTCTTGTATTTCATTTACTTGAACTTCATGTACTATTTCACCAAGAAAACGGCAAAATTCGACATCTCGCCCAAGATTGCCAAGCTTTTACCCAGCGAAGAACAAACCGCTGAGCGGCGGCACAACACAGCCGTCCTGGGCAATGGCCTCTTTGATCCCAATGAGACCTTGCCCGCCCACATTTCGGCCACGCCGGATGAACAGGCCTTCTTCCAGCAGCTAATGACCACCCTGGGGCAAGATAATGTCTTGCCGCAGCTGCCCATCAACGCCGCTGGTCATCGGTCACTCCCCTACTTCACCCTGAGCTACACGCCCACCGGGGAGTTGCAGGTCATCGCTGGGACCAATCAGCTGACGGCCCAGCCCATCGGTAAAATCGATCGCGTTGGTTTTGGTAACGTCAATGATCTGGCAGACCAATATGATTTTGCCCTGGCTGAGTTGGCAATTCCCGAAGCTAAGAAAGACCATCCGGATCAGGTAGATTTGCCGGAATTGATTGTGTCCGTCGCTTACCAGCCTAAGCCCAAGACCATGAGCCGGGAAAAACGCAAGCACTAGCCGGCACAAAAAATAAGAGCCTCGGCAGATTTGCTGGGGCTCTTATTTTTGTCACGATTTAATTACTACCGCTCTGCGGGTAAAACGTATACGAGAACTGATCGAGTTTAGAATTCCAATCAAATTGCGTTTGCAGACTGTTTTGCCGCGTTTCTTCATTGCTCAATGGTTCCTTCTCCAACCCCAGCGCCGTCCGGGCCTTGTCGGAGACCCGCTGCAATTCACTGGTCTTGTTGACCACATAGGCCACTTCCTGACCATTATCGTTTACGGTCGTCGCGATACCGCTCAGCTCATCCTGCTTCAGATTCTTCAACGCGCCTTGGTAGTTCTGGTACATCGTGATCAGCTGACTCAGTTTGATATTCGTTTGTACTGACGCACTGACTGCATCCAGGATACTTTGCACGCGGGTCAAACTGTTCAAGGAAATGACGTTGCCGGCAATGGCCGAAATCACCTGCTGCTGCCGCTTCTGCCGGCCAAAGTCACCCTCAACATCTTCCTTCCGCATGCGGGCGTAGGCAAGCGCCATGTCGCCGTTCAAATGCATCTTGCCCTTCGTGAACTTCTGGTTGCCTGTTTCGGTACTGACAAAGGAAAACGGCACATCCACATCAACGCCGCCCACTGCATCCACCATTTTCTTCAATCCGGCCATATCGATCAAAGCGTAATAATTGATGGGCACATTCAACAGTTTTTCAACCGAGTCCATCGCCATGGTTGCCCCGCCAATATTGAAGGCGGAATTGATCTTCTGGTATGTATACGACTTGGCACCGATGATCTGGGCCGCCGTATCCCGAGGAATTGAAAACATCGTCGTTTGCTTGTGCTGCGGATCAACGGTGACCAGAATCATCGTGTCCGAATTGCCGCGGTAACCGTCGCGGCCCTCCGTACCAGTATCCGCTCCTAAAAGGAGGATTGAAAACGGCTTTTGAGCAGCTAAGTCAACCGTGGGCGTTTTCTTCTTAGTGGGTACATAGGTATTATCCGCGGAGTCTTTCACCTGCGTCGCCACTCGCACCCCATAGGCACCGCCAGCGGTCACAAGCAGTAATAGGATAAGCAAAATAATCTTCCATACTTTGCCCTGCTTACTCGACCCCTGATGATCACTGCGGCGTGGCGGCAGTTTTTGGTCGTTGTCGTTGTTTTGTTGATCCATTACTCTAATTCACCTTCATTGCGTAGTTTGAAATAACGCTCAGTTAGGGTTATCTTACCATATCTTTGTAAAAATACCGGTGGGTAACAGTGATTGAAACGGAAATGCAAAGATTTTCTTAGAAATCAACATCAGAACCGGAAAAGAACGCCCAGACCGGTGGCTACCGTCACACACAGAGATATAATTGCTAAATTCTGGACGGCTAAGTGGAAGCTGGGTTTCTTCTCCGGCAGCGCCGTGAAAGCCCGACAATTTTTGACGACCTTGGGGACACAAATCAGTGCCAGCAATGAAAGCAGCGGCAGCACATGCAGGGCGGCAGAGGCCATCAAGCCGCCGGCCGCCCCCAGGTACAAGAGATACCAGAAAATCAGACCGCCGCGTTGGCCGAGGTACGAGACGATGGTATGCCGATGCAGGGTAAGATCTTCCTGCCAATCGGCAATATTGTTGGCCAGGAGCAGTGCCCCAATGGCAAAGGCCAAGGGGCTGCTGGCTAGCAAGACACCGGTCAAGGTCGGCGCAGTCAGCGTCTGGCTGGCGCCGACGCCGACATAGACGGTAATCAGCATGATCATCGTCCCCATGGTGAACCCGGAGAAGAATTCCCCCACCGGCAGACCGGCAATCGGCCAAGGACCAGCCGCATAAAGAATACCGACCAGGAAGCAGAAAATACCCAGCCAAAGCAGCGGCCAGCCGGTCCGCGCCACCAGCCACAGACCGAGCATGGCACCACCGGCCACCAGGACCACCGTCAGCCAGCCGACTTGGCTCAGGGATAGGTGGCGGGTGCCGATCACGTTAGTTTCCAAGCGGAACTTCTCAGCACCGTTTTTCAATGCGCGCCGGTAATCCTGATAATTATCATTGGCGTCCACCGCCATATTAAACAGGAAGGCCGCGATGATGAAAATCAGCCAGCTGCCCCAATCCTTAGGTGCTGCCGGCAGGTTCCAAAGACAATACAGGATGCCCAATAAGAAAGGAAAAATTGATGCCGTCTTTGCTTTAATTTCAACGAGTTCGAAAAATGCGTCCCAAGTAATCGTGATCAACTCCTATTCAATTTTGGCCAGCCGCTGCCGGATATCTCGACACGCCCTCGATGGTCCGCTATGCTATAGTGAATGTATCTCAATTATTGGAACCGAGGAAATTATTCATGAAGAGCAACCAAACCAAGCAGCCGGTGGACTTCACCGGGATTGCACCGGCCCTGACGACGGTTAAAGCAGCCCTAGCCGCCCAACAATTAGCCGTGCCGCAATACGCCGCTGACTACAACGCCGCCCTGCGGACCACGGGGAAAATGTGGCGGGCGGCGTTGACCATTCTCTTTGCCCAGTTAGCAGCCCCCGAGACGGATACTCTCCCGCCGACAGTCACCACTGGGGCGACGGCGATTGAGATGCTGCATCTGGCCACACTGATGCATGATGACGTGCTGGATGAAGCACCGATCCGCCGCCACCGGCCAACCTTGCAGATGAAGCACGGGAACCATGCGGCCATCTATTTAGGGGATGAATTGCTGGCGCGGTATTTCCGGCTGGTCACCGAGATTGCTCCGGACTTGGCCTTCACCCACTATCATGCCCGGGTGATGCAGCAGATTCTCACTGGCGAGCTGCAGCAGGCTGCTGAGGCCTATGATACCCAGGCCGGCATTGACACGTATATCGCCACGGTACGAGGCAAAACAGGGGCTCTCTTTGGGCTCGCAGCCAAGACCGGCGTCTGGCTGACCCAAGGTGCCCCCGACACTGCTGATACCAGCACCGCATTTGGCGAGAATCTGGGCATCACCTTTCAAATTCTAGATGACCTGAACGATTTTCGCCTGCAGCAAAACTCCGGCAAACCGAAACTGGGCGATTTAGAATCCGGGATCTATACGCTGCCCCTGCGCCTCGGGATGCGTGACTATCCCCAGCTGCAGGCCCTGCTTGTCGGGCCAGCGCCCGTCAGCGACATCATCGCCTTCCTCCGCCGTCATCCTGATATTATCACCGCCACCGCCCGCCTCGGTCAAGTCTACTTGACTAAGGCCCAGGCAGCGTTAGCCCAGTGGCCGGATACACCGGCCCGGATCCCACTGACCCAAATGACGGCCTACTTGGAGCAAGCCTTACAGCTGACCGACGTCTAATGCGTACAGTGCACGGAAGCGTGCATTATCACGATAGAGCGTTGCTGGCCGCCCAGCCATGGAGATGTGGCCGTCGGTCAAAAAGATTGCCTGATTGGCCTGTTCCAGTCCCTGCAGATGGTGGGTCACCCAAATCAGCGTCCGATCGGTACTGGCTTGCATAATCATCGCCATGAGCGCCTGTTCTGTAATTGGATCCAACCCAATCGTGGGTTCATCCAATAAGAGGACAGGCGTTTTTTTGAGCAGAATGCGCGCCAGGGCTAAACGCTGCTGCTGGCCGCCGGAAAAACGCTGGCCGGACTCGGTGACCACGGTGTCTAAGCCAGCCGGCAAGCTCCGTACCACGTCGGCCAACCCCACGGCCTGCAAGGCAGCCCAGATCGCGTCATCAGCCGCATCAGAGGCGCCGAGGCGGATATTGGCCCGAATCGTGGTAT
This sequence comes from Schleiferilactobacillus harbinensis DSM 16991, assembly GCF_000425885.1. Lineage (GTDB taxonomy): Bacteria > Bacillota > Bacilli > Lactobacillales > Lactobacillaceae > Schleiferilactobacillus > Schleiferilactobacillus harbinensis. Next base: position 222,065 of record NZ_AUEH01000001.1, on the reverse strand, counting down.
TGAATAAAAATGGCGCTTGGTTCAAGTAGCCGAATAATGCCGGCCGAGCCTGCTGCAATTGGGCCACTGGAATCCCGTTGACGGTGATCTGTCCCTTCTGCGGGGTCAGATCCCCTAACAGCAATTGCAGGATCGTTGTCTTGCCCTCACCGCTGGGTCCAAGAATAGCCACTTTCTCCCTCCCGTGAACCGTCAGACTGAAATCATCCAACAGCTTGGGCTGATCCGGCCCATAAGCAAAGGTGACATGGTCAAACTTGATTTCTTGAATCGCCGCTGGCGCGTCAGCCTGGGCCACCGGTGCCGGAGCAGCCGCTGCCACACTGGCACTCAACTCGTTCAAATGGGCTAAGGAATCAGAATACAGCGGGACCTCGGCCATCGCCTGGGCCACCGGCAGAAAGCAATCGATCAGCGGAAAAAGCGATAGGACAACGGCGGCGGAATAATTCGCTAACCGCTGGGAACCGCCTAGCAGCCGCTGCGTTCCCAGAATCAGGCCTAGCGCCAGGAGACCGAAGATCACCTGGATGGCAAAATTGCGCCAGCGCTGGAACCGTTCCTGGGCAGCAACGCTCTGCTGCGTCACGCTGGCATCGTCATTGCCCGCCGCCGTGAAGCGGTCTTGGCGATGAGTAATCACCCAGTCGCCAAGACCTAAGTAGTGTTCGGTGACCGTCGTATACTCATGCGCTTTACGCGCCTTTTGTACCGCGTACCCGCTGGCCGCCTGACGCAGGGACAGCATCGGCACGACAATCAGAACCACCGCTAAGATCAATGCCACTGCAATGGCGCCCAGCCAGGTGAAAATGCCCATGACGATCGTCACCAGCAGCCACACCAAATACGCGACAATTGTTGGAAAAATTGTGCGCAAATAGAAATTTTCCAGATGATCCAAATCATCGGCCAGCAAACCGAAAATCTTGCCGGTTTGCTGATGTTCATGGAGAAAGGCTGCGTCTTTGGCCAGAGTCCGGTACAACTGGACCCGCAGCTTGGACACCACATTCAGCACCCAGTTATGGCTGTTGATCCGTTCCAAATATTTGAATGCCGGCCGGCCGATCCCAAACGCACGGGTCAGGACCACCGGCACATAAACTGCCAGAATATTGAACGGATGGGTAGCCGACTTGCTGATCAGGTAGCCAGACGTAAACATCAGCGCTCCGGCACAGATAAACGTCAGCACTCCGACGAAGAAAATCAACGCCAACCGCAATTTATTTTGTTTCAGGTACGGCCAAAACCAATGGTCGTTATGCCACGCTCGGAGATAATTCCGTAGGCGCGGTTTAGTTTTCTGCGAAGTGTGCATCTTGTTTGCCCCCCATTTCTGCCACTAATCGATCCAGTGCCCCACCGGTCCCCCGTAATTGGGCAAGGGTGCCCTGCTCACTGATCCGGCCGTGTTCCAACACGATGATCTGATCCATGGCCGTGAGCCAGTGCAGCCTGTGGGTGGCGAAAATAACCAAATGATCCTGAAACAGCGGCAGCAAGGTCTGCTTCAATTCATATTCCGTTTCAATGTCCAAATGCGCCGTCGGTTCATCAAACAGCAGGATCCGCCGATGGTGATCCAGCAAGACCCGCGCCACTGCGATCCGTTGGGCCTGACCGCCGCTGATGCCCCGCTGGCCCTCACCAATCATGGTGTCCAAGCCAGCCGGCAAAGCCGCTAGCCAATCAGTCAACCCCGCTTGCCGCGCGGCCTGCTGGACTGCCGCATCACTGGCGTCCGGCACATAGAAACGGATATTGGCCGCGATCGTCGCCGAAAAAATATACGGATCCTGGGGAATATAACTGACACTGTCCTGCCACTGCGGCTGGTTAAAGCTGGTCAGCGGCTGTCCGTCCAGCGTGATCCGAGCACCCTGCTGCGGCTGGTTAAACCCGGCCAATAAATTCATCAGCGTCGATTTGCCGGAACCAGAACGGCCGATAATCGCAATATTGGCCATACCAGCGGCCTGTAAATGAATGTCGTGCAGGGCTAAAGTATCCGCCGCGGCATCCGGATAATGAAAATCAACACTGGTCAGCGTCAGCTGACTGTCAGCGCCCCACCCTGCCCAGTCGATAGCCTGGGCCACCGGGGGTACTGGCGTCGCTAACAGGTCATTGACCTGCTGCAGTGCGTTTTTACCATTCAACGTCGCGTGATAATCATCACCAAACTGGCGAATGGGTAAAAAGAACTCCGGCGCCAGGATCAAACTGACCAGAGCCGGATACAAGACGATCGATCCGTCGATCAGCCGGTACCCCAGAAATACCGCAATAATCGCGATTGCCAAGGTGGTAAAAAAATCCAGCGCAAACGTCGACGTCAACGCGACTTTGATCACGCTCATCGTCTTCTGGCGAAACCGCTCGCTCACCGAATAGATCTGATCTTCGTACTGATCGGAAACACCCAGCATTTTCAGCGTCGGCAAGCCTAAAATCGTATCCACAAAGGAATTATTCAGCTGGGTGAAGTCCGCATACTGCTGATTCGACTTGGCTCGAGCAGCGAGGCCTAGAATGGCCATGAAGAAGAAGATCAGCGGCAGCATAATGAACAGCACAATGCCGCTTACCCAGTTTTCGTAAAACACATAAATCAGTGTCAGCAGCGGTACAAAAATCATGTCGGTCACTTTCGGCAAAACCGTTTGAATATAGGTTTTCACTTGGTCCAAGCCGTCGATCACGACGGTCACCGCCGATCCGGTGCCGGTACGGTGCAGATAGGCCGGGCCAAGCCGAAAATATTGCCGCTGGATCAACGGCCGCAGCCGCGTAATGTTCTCATCCGCATAGTGCGTGGCCGCTTGGTTTTTTGCCACATCCATCAATTGGCGCAGGATGAAAGCACTAAAAAATACCAGCATCGGCATAAGCAATGCTGATATTTTTCGTAATTGCCAAATGGCCACAAGCGCCTGGGATAACCCGATTGCCTGGGCAACGATGGCGGCGGCCTGGATGAATGACAGCAGGCTCAAAACCATCAGTTGCCGGCGAATCCGGGGGAATTGAAATAGGCTCTTGTCGATCACGTTAACAAAACTCCTTCAGTGGCGTTAATAGCCGTTGTCGCCCTGAACGTCGTCGAGACTGATCCGCTTGCGCTGGATGTAATAACTCCAGATAAAGTAGACGAGTACGACAGGCAGCAGGCAAACCAGAACAATGGTCATGATGTTCAACGTCTTGGGCGATGCCGACGCATCTTTGATCAGCAGGCTGAACTTCGGATCCGTAGCGATGAGTACCCGGGGAAAGAGACCATTGAAGATAAACGCAATGACCCCCGCCAGCGTGACACCAGTACCAATGAACGCCAACCCGCCGCGCACATGGGCGGCTGCCCAGTGGCCGCAAATCGTGGCCAGCAGGATAATGACCGTAATGATCCAAGTGGAGATCGGCCGTGCCCGGTAGAAATCGGTTTGGAAAATAGCCAACAGCACGAAGACAATCAAGGCCGGATAGGCGATCCAATAGACTTTACTGGAGACATGGAGCATCTTACGGGCATCAGCCGCTGGCAGCTTCAGGCTCAAGAAATGCAGCCCGTGCAGGAAGGAGAAGTATACCGTAGCGACCCCGCCAACAATGGACAGCCAGTTGCAGACCTGCCAAAAGCCGGCCCACACATTACCTTGCGCATCCATCGGCACGCCTTGAATCAAACTCGTGAGCATCATGCCCAAGAAGAACGGCGCACACAGGCTGCCGCCAAAGTTGGCCCACTGCCAAACGCTGAGCTCCCGCGGTGTTTCCGCATGAGCAGCAAATTCAAACGAGACACCCCGTAAAATCAACGCGACCAGCGTCAAGAACAGCAGGATGTAGTAGCCGGAAAACAAGCTGGCATACCACAGCGGGAACGAGGCAAACATCGCCCCGCCGGCTGTGATCAGCCAAACTTCATTGCCGTCCCAGTGCGGACCGATTGCCCGCATATACAGTTGCCGCTCAGCCGGTGTTTGGGCCACCAGCCGGGTCGCCATGCCGACACCGAAGTCAAAACCATCCAGGAACAAGAAGATGGCGAACAACAGGGCAATGACGCCATACCATAATAATTGCAAAATTGTCATGCTTGATACGCCTCCCCTGCATGCTGCTGAGCAGATGCTGGTTTTTGCTCAGGCGCCGTCGGTTCTTCCGGTCCGTGGTGCAAGGTCCGCCGAGAATAGAAGACCATCACGCCGCCCAGAACACAGAACAGCAGCAAGTACACGATGTTCGTAAACCAAAGCTGACCCGCGGTAACGGTCGGACTAACCGCGTCTGCGATCGTCTGCAAACCGTAAACGACCCACGGATACCGGCCCAGTTCAGTAATCAGCCAGCCGCCGGTAGTCCCAACAAATGGCAGATACGTACAAATGCCTAGAATCCACAGGAACCAGCGCTTGTCGCCCAAAGTATCTTTCTTCACGCGACTCCAAATCAAGGCGCAGAACGCGAGCAGCGCACTCAGCACGCCAGCCAAGGCCATGAACCGGAAACTCCAGAACAAAGTCTTTACTGGTACATAGTAATTCATATCCTTGCCAAACTTCTTGTCATACTTGGCATGGAGTTCCTTGTTGATCGTATTCATGCCTTTCACTGAACCCGTAGTAGAGTGATAGGACAGAATGGACAATAAGTAAGGAATGTCGATACTGGCTTTGGTTTCTTTATTCTTGGTATCAATCAATGCGACAGCCTGCCAAGATGCCGGGCTGCCGGTATCTTTGTAAATGCCTTCCGTCGCGGCAAACTTCATCGGCTGATCGTTGATGATGTACCGCGTCTGCATATCGCCGGCACCGATCGTCAGCAGCGAACCGACTAACGCCAGCCACGCGCCGACTTTTGCCGACTTGGTGAAGAACTCCCGGTGATTCTTGCGCAGCAGGCCAAAGGCACTCATGCCCAGTACGACCATACCGCCGGTCATCACCGCCGCAAAGATGACGTGGGGAAATTCGACCCACAATTGCGGATTGCCGACAACAGCCATGAAGTTCGTCAAGCGCACATGGCCGGTCTGAGTATTGATCTCAAACCCAGTCGGATGCTGCATGAAACTATTGGCCGCCAAGATCCAAATCGCCGACAGCGTAGAACCCAGCCAGGTCAGCCAAATAAAGATGACGTGCACCGCGGGCTTGAACCGATCCCACGTGAACATCCAGACCCCGATAAAGGTCGATTCCATGAAGAATGCCAGCAAGGCTTCAATCGCCAGCGGCGCCCCGAAGATATCGCCCATGAACCGAGAATAGTTGGACCAGTTCATCCCGAATTGGAATTCCTGAATGATCCCGGTGACAACCCCAACAGCAAAACTCAACAGGAAAATCTTACCCCAGAATTTTGCCATCCGCTGATACAGCGGCTTTTTTGTTCGAACATATATGGTCTCCATGATGGCGACGGCCAGGGCTGTCCCAATAGACAGCGGCACGTAAAAGAAGTGGAAGATGGTGGTCATCGCAAATTGAAACCGCGACAAATCCAGCACACTCGCTAAACCGATCATGAATATCCCCCCTTAGTAGATGGGACACAGTGTCCCTCATCAATAATAGCAGCCGCCCGGCCGCTCCCGCGGCAACCGGACAGCGGTGAAGAAAAAATATTAATTGCTTTCCAGCATGGTCCGCACATTAGCCAGTTCTAAGACCGACCGATCATTGACCAGTTTCTTCAGCGGGCCGACGATGACGCCCTTGAACTTCCAGTGGCCCAGCATGTTGATCTCCGCGACCCCGCTGGTCGGACCTAAGGAACAAACCGTCCCCAGACTGTGGAACGTAAACTTGCTGGGTGTCCGGCCGCTGACCTGGGCCCGAATGTTGTGGGCGGCAGTATCCGCCTGGGCGATGGCAATTTGCGCCGTCGTAGGATACAGGCGGCCGCTGGCCGGATCCGGTACCGCAGAGACGTCACCAATAATGTATTCATTGGGATGATCTTTAACGGTCAGGTCATCTTGCACCATGACCCGATTGCGCTTCTGCGCGTAACCGGAATCCGCGATCACGTGACTGCCCTGCACCCCAGTCGTCCAAATGATTGTATGGGCGGTATAACTGGTGTCTTTACTGTGGACCACACCGGGATCAATTTGGGTAATTGGTGTACTGGTGTGGAATGTGACCCCATGACTCTCCAAATAATGCACCGCATAATCGGCTAGATCTTGGGAGAACATGGGCAGTACCTTGGGCATTGCTTCAATACAGTCAATCTTAATTTGATCGGCTGGCAAATGATACTGATCAATGAGTTTCGGCAGCCGGTGTACTAATTCACCCAGGTATTCGATACTGGTAAATCCGGCCCCGCAAACAATGATCCGCAAATCATCGGGATCCTGACTCTGACTAAAATGTGCTAAGGTTTCTTCCAAATGCTTCCGTGCAGCCACCGCGGTATCGATATCGATCAGCGGCAGTGCATTTTCCTCAGCACCCGGAATGCCAAACGTTTCGGATTCAAAGCCCAGACTGTTGATCAAATAATCATAAGGCAGCGGATCATGATGAGCTAATTCAACCCGTTGCTGGTCGCGGTCAATCTTCGTCACGGTATCGACAACCAGATTGACATTGTCCGGCAATGATGCCCGCAGACTAAAGGTAATGTCGGCAGGCTCTTTATTCCCCACCGCCACCTCGTGCAGTTGGGTGGACTCATAATGATACGGATGATCGTTGACGATGGTAATCGTCAGTTGTGATGCATGTTTAGCCAAGAGCTTGGCGGCCCGCAATCCTGCGTAGCCAGCCCCTAAAATTAATACATTGGCCATAAACATAACTCCTTTCAGCAATAACTCAATTACCCTTCTTAATGGTAGCACGCAACTGTATTTTTTGCAGTGAAAGCGGCCGCAAAACTTCATTTTCAGACTTAGTTTTCAAAATAAAAAGGCGCTGGACCGAAATTCGCTCTTCGTACGCCGGGCCAATGCTCCGCAAGCTGCGCATTGGCCCTAGGTGTGCTAGAACTCGAATCTCGACCCAGGCCTTTAACAAACTAACCGGCTATTTACCGGCAATCTAGTTCGACATAATCCGATTCACCGTGAAGAAAACAACGCCCTTCATTGCTTCCTGTTCTGGCGTATAGATCTTATACATTGCTTGGACCATGTCCGCGACACTGGTTCCCGCGGGGGAACCGACAGCGGTGGGCGGGAAATGGCGCAAGCCTTGTTCGAACGTGTCGAACGTATTGATGTCCGTGACGACAGCGGCCACTTCGTGCTTGCCGTCTTCCGGCGCGGGCACAAAGTGGATGATATCCATCGGCTGGACTTTATCAATATCCGAATTGCGCAGCCGAATCTCCACTGTCTTCGTGCCGGCTTTCAACAGATCGAATTGATCTTGGTACAGGTGCAGCTGCCACTCTTGCATGGTTTACCCTACTTTCCGAAGGCCTCCGTCAACGGCGGCACAACCTGCTTCTTCCGGGAAACGACGCCCGGCAATTGGGCGGTATCATTACTCAGGGTGGTGTTAAAGGCCTTGGCGAAAATTGCTTTGGCGGTGTCTGTCCCCACAACGATACCTTCTGTATTGGAATCCAGAATATTCGTCACCAGCGCAACGAACAAATCGTAGCCCTTGGCCTTGGCTTCTTGGTCCATGGCGTCTTTGAACTCAGCGATCCGATCATGGACGTCCGCTAAATCAACCACGTTGACTTGGGCAATGCGAATACTTTGACCATTCATCGTGAAGCTCTTGGCGTCTTCGTCCACCAAATCTGCGGCTGGCTTGTCGGCAATGTTCGTGCCGGCTTTGAGCATAGTCAAACCATACTTATCCGGATCGATCCCCGCTTCTTTAGCCAAAGCAGCTAATGCTTCGCGGTCCTTATCCGTCGTGGTCGGGGACTTCAACAGCAAGGTATCGGAAATAATGGCAGATGCCATCAGCCCGACAATATCCTTGGGAATAGCCACTTCGGCCATCTGATATTCGCCATAAATGATGGTGCTGACACAGCCCACTGGTTCAGCATGGTAATACAGCGGTTGGGCCGTATTGAAGTCATGAATCCGGTGGTGGTCAATGACGTGCGTCACTGTAACCTTGGCAATATCCGGTGCCGACTGCTGCGGTTCGTTATGGTCCACCAGCATGACTTCACTGACTTCGTTAGCGACCGTTTTGACGACCCGGGGAGCAGCGTGGTGGAAGTAATTCAACGCGTATTGCGTTTCATTGTTTGGTTCGCCCAAGGCGACCGCTTCCGTGTCATAACCTTTTTGCTTTTCCAAATAGGCATACGCAATTGCTGCAGCGATTGCGTCGGTATCTGGATTCTGATGCCCAAAAACAAGTTGTTTTGCCATGATTCAACCTCCAACATTATCGTACTTACGCCCTTAGTATATCACAGACGGCGCCTACTCCGGGTCGGCAGCAAGCCGGTCCGCGTAGCTTTTCTCAGCCAAAAATTGCTGCCATTCCGCCATGAAGGTATGCACCCGGGGAATAGCAATCTTCTCCTTGCGATAAACAAAAGACAGATCCAAAGAAACTCGGGGAATAAAACTGGCCGCGGCTAAGCGCGAATCGGGATGGGCCGCTAAAAAACTGTTGGGCAGCGCGCTGTATAACCCGATGCGGGCGGCCAGCAGTGCAATCTGTTCCGGGACGACCATGGTCGCCACAACGTCCGGTTCATCCCGGAGTGCATCCCGAAAGACTTCTGCCAAGCGGGCCGCGATATAGAAACCATCAGGGTAGCCGACCCAGCGATTAGCGGGCACATCTTTGATCGCAATCGTCGCCCCCAAATTCTGGCTGGCGGGATAAATGAAGCGCAGCTCATCTTGAATAATCGATTGGGCCGCATAGAGATGCCAATTGCGAATATTTTCATCGGGCAGATACATGACCGCCAGATCGATCGCATTATTCTCCAGACCTTCCCACAGCTCGCGCCGGTTGAACAGCCGCAACGCCACAGTAACATCGTCGTGGCGGCTCAAATAATGGGCGACAAAACGCTCAAAGACTGCGGTTTCCGCGGAAGACAGCACGCCCAGAGCAATATGCCCGCGCTGGGGCTGACTGAACTGCTGGATCTGATCAGCCGTCGTATTGATAATCGTGTCGATCTGATTTGCGGCTGCCAGCAAGACATTCCCTGCTTCAGACAAGTACAGCTTCTTCCCCACCGAATAAAACAGGGCCGCACCAATCTGCTTTTCCAGTTTCTTGATCTGCTGGGTTAAAGCAGGTTGGGAGATACCCAGATTCTGAGCAGTTTGGGTGTAATTCAAATTTTGAGCCAGCTGGGTGAAATATTGCAGGGCTTTCGGGGTCAAATGGGATTCGGTAGCCATGGATTCGTTACTCCTTTTCGTGGACGGCGGACAGTAGGGCCCGGCGCAGGATGGGGTCGACAGCATAGAGATACAGACCGTGGCGCCCCCGTTTGCACAGCACATTGATGGCGTTGCGCATGATCTGGGCCTTGGCCGCGGCTAAGTCCGGGAGATCGTCCCGGTTTTTAAACGCCTCCTGATCTTGGTACTGCGCAATATCCATCGTCACCCGGTGCGCCACTGGATCATAACCGACAGAGGGCCCAAGGATAACGCCGGCGTAATTCAAGTCGAAACCCTGAATGGTATAAATCGAGCCGACTTCGTGCAAGGTCTCCGGCCGCTGAGCCCAGGGCGTGGCAGTCATGCTGAATTTATCCCAAGGCAGGCGCAGTGTACCAGCGGTAACGTACCACTGTTCAGGGCCAAAAACAGTAAAGGGAAAGTCTGCCGTTGCCAGTACCCGGGCCAGTCCGGCCGTGGCATCGCGCTGCTCGATCAGCTGGTACAATGGTGTGCCGTCGGCGAAAATGCGCAGATCATAATCACTGGGCGCTGGCAGCGGTTTGATCTGCCCAGCAGTGAAAGCGTTGATCCAATCGTGCACGGCCGCGTCGCCGGCGACCCGGAACTGGGTATCCAAGTCAAAGACAGTATGCGGCCGCTGATCGATCACCTGATGCAGGCGGGGCCAATCCCAATAGCTCTTCAGTTTCAAAACCTGATGGGGATCAAAGACCAGCACCGTCACCCAGCTGCGGTGAATAATTTCGGCCAATTGATTATCCTGATTGAACCGGTTATAGCGGTCCGGCTGGGTCAGCAGCAAGTGGCCCTCATCAACGAAGGTCACATCGTTCATGATTCCAGTGCGCGCGGCGGCATTGATGAACGGTGTCGGTTTTTGAAAATCTTTTTTGTGCAGCACCGTACTGGCCCCAGCGACCTCCTGATAGATCTTCAGCATCTCCTGATGATTGACCAGCAGCGTGTTCCGGGTGCCTGCCAGCAGGCCGTCGACACGGTTGCGGGCCATCGTTTGGAGCTGCGTGAACGCCTGGGCCAGCGCGGCACTCTTCCCAGTCCCGGCGTCCCCGGTAATCACAAACACCGCGTGATCCCGGCGGGGCAAGTGGGTCCGGATGAACGCGAGCAAGGCTTGGGTCAAGTGTTCTTGATCCGGACTGAATTTTTCGGCATCCGTTAGTAAAAACGTGGCGGCCGCTAAGCTTTCCGATGACACGACAACAAGTCTCCCTTTCACTCAATCGTTATAGTATCCATTTTACACGAAAAGCCAATGGAATGGATAAGAAAAAGGCTTCCACCGACAATTGGCAGAAGCCTTTTTGATATATATCAACACACACAATGCCTCAGCTTGCGTAGCCCCGGTAACTAGCCGTGTCCAGCAAGTGTTCCGCATTCTTCACCCGTTCAGCAGAGGGCGGCTCAATGCCCTCCAGAGGGTAGTCAATGCCTAATTCCACATACTTCTTGACGCCCATCGTATGGTACGGCAGCACTTCGACTTTATCGATGGCGTTCAGGGTATGGATATATTGTCCCAAATCCCGCAAATAGTCATCGTAGTCGGTCCGCTCCGGGACCAGGACGTGGCGGATCCACATGTGGTAGCCGTGTTCGGACATGTATTGAATCATGGCCAAAACGGTTTCGTTATTGAACCCGGTCAAGCGCTTGTGCTGCGCCGAATCGATGTGCTTGATGTCCACCAAGGACACATCGGTGTACTGCATCAGCTCGGCAAACTTGCTGAAGAACGGGTCCTTATAAGTGAAGGGTTGGCCGCAGGTATCCAAGCACGTGTTGATGCCCATGGTCTTGGCCTTCTTAAACAGGGCCAACACAAAGTCGATTTGGACCAGGGCTTCACCGCCGGAAACGGTGATACCGCCCTTCTTCCCCCAGAATGCCTTGTAACGGATCGCGTCATTCAGAATCTCGTCAACGGTCATTTCATCACCGACACCGATATTCCAGGTGTCCGGGTTGTGACAGAATTCGCACCGCATCCGACAGCCTTGGAGGAAGACCACGTACCGGATCCCAGGCCCGTCAACGGACCCAAATGTTTCAATGGAATGCACATACCCCACTAAGGGTTTTTCTGTTGTTGTACGCTGCATGGTGGCAATGCTTTGGGCCATGGTCCCTCACTCCTTTACGTGTACTCGGTAGTCGCGCTCACCGGCAAAAGCCGCGGACAGACCCGCCCGTGCCCTTTGCCGGTGAGGAAGGTTGCCCTTCCCCACCGAAATCCTTAAGTTATCTTGCTTACATTGTTTCGAAGAAGGTCCGGGCAATAACGTCGTCCTGCTGTTCCTTAGTCAGGTCAGCGAAGTAGACGCAGTAGCCGGATACCCGGACAGTTAAGGTCGGGTATTCTTCCGGATGCTTCTGGGCATCGATCAAAGTGGATTTGTTGAATACGTTGATGTTCAAGTGCATCCCGTTATTCTCCATGTACCCGTCGACCATGTTCACCAGAGTATCCTTGCGAGCATCATCGTCGTGGCCCAACGTGTTGGGGGTTACGCCGAAGGTGTTGGAAATGCCGTCCCGAGCGTAGTGATACGGAATCTTGGCAGTGGAAAGCAGGGAAGCCAAAGCCCCGTTGTGTTCTGCACCGTAAGCCGGGTTTGCACCAGGGGAGAACGGTTCGCCAGCCTTCCGGCCGTTCGGAGTCGTCCCGGTGTTCTTACCGTAGACTACGTTAGACGTGATGGTCAGTACAGACGTAGAGAGCTTCGCACCGCGGTACAGATGATGCTTGTTCATCTTAGTGAAGAAAGTCTTTACCAGCCACTTCGCAATGTCATCGGCGCGGTCGTCGTTGTTCCCGTAACGCGGGAAGTCGTCATTGTCCACCGCGTAGTCCACAGCCAAGCCGTCTTCGTTGCGGATCACTTTGACGTGACCGTACTTGATGGCGGAAATGGAGTCTACGGCGTGGGACAAACCAGAGATCCCAGTGGCGAAGGTCCGGTCCAAATGCGTATCCTTCAAAGCCAATTGGGCTGCTTCGTAGTAATACTTATCGTGCATGTAGTGAATGGTGTTCAATGCATTCACATACACGTCAGCCAGCCAGTCCATCATCTTGTCGAACTTCTTCATGAATTCATCGTAGTCAATGTATTCAGAAGTGATTGGTTCGTAATTCGGGCCGACTTGGGCGCCAGCCAATTCATCCTTACCACCGTTGATGGCATAGAGAACGGTCTTGGCCAGGTTAGCCCGGGCACCGAAGTATTGCATGCCGTCAGCAATCGGTTGGGCGGACACACAGCAAGCGATGCCGTAGTAATCGGTACCCCATTCGTTGCGCATCAAGGCATCGTTTTCGTACTGAATCGTGGAAGACTTAATGGATACTTCAGTGGCATAACGCTTGAAGCCGTCAGGCAGTTTGTCATCCCAAAGCAAGGTGATGTTCGGTTCCGGAGCAGCGCCCATATTATCCAAAGTCTTCAAGAAACGGAAAGCCGTCTTGGTCACATGGTGGCGGCCGTCAGTACCAACGCCAGCCAGTGATAATGTTGCCCAGATCGGATCGCCGGAGAAGAGGCTGTTGTATTCAGTCGTCCGGATGAAGCGGACCATACGCAGTTTCATTACCAAGTGGTCAATGAATTCTTGAGCTTGTTCTTCAGTGATTAAGCCGCGATCCAAATCCCGTTGGATGTAAGCATCAATCACGGTGTCGATCCGGCCAACGGACATGGCTGCCCCGTTTTGAGTCTTCACAGCAGCCAAGTAGCCAAAGTAGATCCATTGGATAGCTTCTTGAGCATTTTCTGCCGGGCGGCCAATATCGTAACCGTAGCTGGCAGCCATCTGCTTCATCTGCTTCAATGCTTTCCATTGATCGTTGACTTCTTCGCGCAGTTGGATGACTTCGTCAGTCATTTCACCATCGCCAATGTTGTTCCAATCGTTGAGCTTTTCTTGCATCAAGCGGTCGATACCATAGATTGCGATCCGCGGGAAGTCAGAAACCAACCGGCCGCGGCCGTAAGCATCTGGCAAACCAGTGACAATCTTGTAGTGGCGGGCAGCACGCATATCCGGGGTATAGGCATCAAACACACCCTGGTTATGGGTCTTGCGGTAATGCGTGAAGATCTTGTGCATTTCGGGATCTGTTTCAAACCCGTAAGCCTTCAAGGCATCTTCAGCCATCCGAATCCCGCCCTCAGGCATGAAGGCGCGCTTCAACGGCTTGTCAGTTTGCAAACCAACGATGGTTTCCAAATCCTTGTTCAAGTAACCAGGACCGTGGGAGGTAATGGAAGAAACAACATTGTTATCGGCTTCCAAAACCCCGCCGACTTCCCGTTCCTTTTTCTTCAGGGCCAGCAGTTGATCATTCAGCGTCGTGGTGGCTGCAGTGGGACCAGCCAGGAATTCTTCGTCGCCATCATATTGATCCAAGTTTTTGTTGATAAAATCGCGGACATTGATTTCAGACATCCAGTCGCCGGGTTGGAAACCTTCCCAGCAGGTGGGCATTGTTGCTTTTTCCATTTGTTTCATTTCTTGTCTACCTCCATACGGTACATTGGGTTGTGTGTGTTGGACTGCTACAGTTCTTACATATTTAGTATAACACGTCACATTGGGGTTGCAAGCCCTTACCTCCCCGTCAAACGGGCGCTCGGGTATGTTTTATAAGGAAAACCGCAATGTACCGCGGTTTCTATAAAAATTCGGTAACACTGGCCTTCAAATAAATTTAATATCTGTATTTATTTGTTGGATTATCTGTACCATAACAGCGTTTTCTAGGCACACTGTACTACTACAGCGTGCCCAATCGCACCGCTTCCCGTCTGATTTTTTCTTAGGCCGGCCCAACATTATTGTTCACTGGTGAACGGATAATGCCGGTCTTCAGCATAACAAATTGAGCCGTGCGTATGCAACTGCTTAGGTGCACGTTTGTTCTTTGATACCCGGACCAATGCTCCGCAAGCTGCGGCAAAATGGGCTGGAACGCCATGACGGCGTTTTGAGCCCATTTTGCCTCCGCTTGCTACGCATTAGCCCTCGCGTGGGCAGAAACTGATTTATCGTTGTCAACGATGCTACAAAAAAAGCCCAACATCATCATCGATGTTGGGACTCGTAACACGACTCAATTAATGCTGATCTTTATCCACTGGCTCCTGGGCCACCGGCTGGAACGATACCGGCAAACCGTCGGTGTCCACATCCAGAATGAAGGAACCGTTGGAATACCGGTCTGACAACGGATGATCCATCGGCTTGATATCAATGTGCCGGCCGGCGTCAGTCAGCACATCCCAGTCGGTCTTCGAGGCCACGGGGGCGACGAGTACGATCTGGTGCGGGTTGCTCTTTAGCACCCGCAGGACCAAGACGCCTACGCCGCCGCGGTGAGCATCTGGAATCTGTTCCACCGCCATCCGCTTGAACGCGCCGCGGCTGGTGACGATGCCGACTTGGGGATTGTCCTCTACTCGGATCAGCAGGAAGTTGACCACGGTGTCGTCCCCCTTCAAGTTCTGGGAGCGCACGCCCGCAGCCCGACCGCCCATGGCAGAGACTTCATTGAGTGGATAGCGGGTGGCATAGCCGTGCCGGGAGAAGCTGGTGACCAGCCAGTCCTGATCATTGGCGACATAGAAGACATCGGTAACCAAATCACCGCTGCCCTTTAGTTTCATGGCGATTTGCGCCCGCGACTTGTATGTCCGACTGGGCTGGAAGTCAGAGAGCGCCAGCTGCTTGATCTGACCATCAGCAGTGCCGAGCACAAAGCGGCCGGTATCGCTGAGGTCTTTCAGAATTTTGACGTAGATGATCTTTTCATCTGCCGCCAAGCCAGTGGTCTGCGATACGTGTTCACCAGTGTCCTTCCACTTGCCGTCTTGAATTTCGAAGACTTGACGATAGATCATGTTGCCGGCACTGGTAAACATGTAGACATGGTCCAGGGTATGGACAGTGCCTTGGAAGACGAATTGATCGTTTTCTTTCAGCCCGTTATCCCCATCGTCCGACATGTTGAAGGAGCGAATGCTGGCCCGCTTCAGGTAGCCATCCCGGCTGACACCCATCATCACCTCTTCATCGGATACCAGCACGCTGGTATCGATGTCTAAGCTGGCGACATGCTTCTCAATTTGAGTCAGCCGCGGCGTGGCATACTCCTTTTTCACTGCCAGCAGCTCAGTCTTGATCACCTTCGCCAGTTCCTTAGGATCACCAAGGATCTGCTGATAACGGGCGATTTCTTTACTCAGCTTGGCGTGTTCGGCTTCCAGCTCAGTGACATCGGTATTGGTCAACCGATACAGCTGCAAGGAGACGATGGCTTCGGCTTGGGCCGGTGTGAATCCATAGGTGCTGACCAAGTTTTTCTTAGCGTCGCCTTTATCTTTACTGCCGCGGATGGTCTTGATCACTTTATCCAAAATCGATAAGGCATGGATCAGGCCTTCCACAATGTGTTCCCGGTCCAGTGCCTTTTGCAGCACATACTGCGTCCGTTTAGTGACGACCTCTTTCCGAAAATCCAGATAGGCTGTCAAAATCGGCTGCAGGCCCAGTTGTTCCGGGCGGGCATCGCGAATCGCCACCATGTTGAAGTTATAGCTGATCTGTAAATCGGTATTTTTGAACAGGTAATTCAAAATGCCCTGCGCATCCGCATTTTTCTTCAATTCGATGACAATGGACAGCCCGAAGCGATCACTTTCGTCCCGGACTTCGGAGATGCCTTCGACCTTTTTTAAGACCCGCAGCTCGTCGATTCGCTTAACCAGCATCGCCTTGTTGACTTCGTAAGGAATCTCCGTCACCACGATCTGCTGGCGGCCGCCGCGCAGATCGGCAATTGTGGTTTTAGCCCGCACGACGATCCGCCCGCGGCCCTTAGTGTAGGCTTCTTTAATGCCGGACAGACCCTGCACGATTCCTCCGGTGGGGAAATCGGGACCTTTAACAAATTGCATCAGATCGGCCAGATCGGCCTGGGGATGCGCCAGCAAGTAGACGGCGGCGTCGATCACTTCGCCCAGGTTATGGGGCGGAATTTCGGTGGCGTAGCCGGCCGAGATACCAGTTGCACCGTTCACCAGCAGATTCGGGAAGCGGGCCGGCAAGACGGTGGGTTCCTCTTGGGTATCATCGAAGTTCAGGACCATCGGCACCGTTTCTTTGTCGATATCCGTCAGCAATTCGCCGGCAGCCTTCGACAGCCGGGCTTCTGTGTACCGCATGGCGGCCGGCGGATCACCGTCCATGGACCCGTTGTTCCCGTGCATCTGGATCAAGGGCAGGCGCAGTTTCCACTCCTGGCTCATCCGTACTAGAGCCTCATAAATCGACGAATCGCCGTGGGGGTGGAAATTACCCATGACGTTCCCGACGGATTTGGCTGCTTTCCGATACGCTTTGTCATACGTGTTGTGGTCCTCGTTCATGGCGTAGAGAATGCGCCGCTGAACGGGCTTCAGACCATCCCGAATATCCGGCAGCGCCCGTTCCTGAATGATGTATTTGGAATAACGCCCGAAGCGCTCGCCCATCACATCTTCCAGGGAAAGCTCTTTAATATTTTCTGTCTCAGCCACGTTACTCGTTTCCTTTCCGTGTCAGTATCATTACGCGTGATGCTCCTTGAGCGCGGTTAAAATCTTCTCGTCTTCCTTTTCGTGGGCAACTGCTTCTTCACCGTCCATGACCGTGTTGTCCAGCAGACTGCCTTCGTCGGCCATGTTGAAGCGGACATTGCGTTCGATCCATTGGCGCCGGGGTTCGACCCGATCGCCCATCAGAGTAGTCACCCGCCGTTCGGCCAAAGCTGCGTCGGTGATCTTTACCCGAATCAAGGTGCGGGTCTCGGGATTCATCGTCGTTTCCCATAACTGGTCAGCGTTCATTTCGCCTAATCCTTTGAACCGTTGCAAACTGTAGCCCTTGCCCATCTTTTGGATGTCATCGGTCAATTCATGTTCAGTCCAGGCGTATTCGATCCGTGTCTTGGCTCCGCTGCCCTTTTGCAACTTATACAGGGGCGGCAGCGCAATGTAGATCTTGCCGGCATCGATCAGCGGCCGCATGTAACGATAAAAGAAGGTCAGTAGCAGGATCTGAATGTGGGCGCCATCGGTATCCGCATCGGTCATGATAATGATCTTATCGTAGTTGCTGTCCTTAATGTTGAATTCCGGACCCACCCCGGCGCCGATCGTGTAGATCATGGTGTTGATTTCTTCGTTTTTGAAAATATCCGCCAGTTTGGCCTTCTGGGTGTTGAGCACCTTGCCCCGCAAGGGCAAAATTGCCTGGAACCGCCGGTCGCGGCCCTGTTTCGCCGACCCGCCGGCTGAATCCCCCTCGACCAGATACAGTTCGTTTTTCTTGGCGTTCTTCGATTGCGCCGGGGTCAACTTACCAGACAGAATACCCTCGGTCTTTTTGCGCTTCTTACCGTTGCGCATATCGGTCCGGGCTTTGCGGGCTGCTTCCCGGGCATCCCGGGCTTTCAGTGCCTTGCGTACCAGCTCCTGGGCAAATTCGCCGTTTTCCAGCAGATAGAAACTGAGCTGTTCATAGATCACGTTTTCGACCACCGGCCGCGCCTCCGGCGTACCCAGTTTGCCCTTAGTCTGACCCTCGAATTGCAGCAATTCTTCCGGGATACGGACGGACAAAACACCGCTTAGGCCCTCCCGAACGTCGGAGCCTTCCAGATTCTTATCCCGCTCCTTGAGCAGGTTGACCTTATGGGCGTAATCGTTGAAGGCCTTGGTGTAGCCGCCCTTCAACCCGACTTCATGGGAACCGCCGTCGCCAGTGCGGACGTTGTTAACGAAGGAAATGATGTTTTCACTGTAACCGTCGTTATATTGGCCGGCAAACTCCACTTCGATGCCCTTATCCTTGCCGGTGAAGTCCATGATGTCGCCCATCGTGTCCTTATCTTCGTTTAAGTATTTCACGAAGGACTTGATTCCGTCATCGTACTTGAAGACATCCTGCTGTTCCTGCCCCGGCCGTTCATCGGTTAAGGAAATGCTGATGCCCTTAAGCAGGAAAGCCGACTCACGCAGACGTTCCGCCAGTGTGTCATAGTTGAACTTCGTCGTGGTGAACACTGACTTGTCCGGCCAAAACTGAATCGTAGTGCCGTTAGGCTCCTTGACCCGGCCGACCATCTTCAGCGTACCGACAGGATGGCCGCCATCCTTGAATTCTTCATAATAGGCCTTGCCGTCCCGGACCACTCGCACGGTCAGTTTAGTGCTCAGGGCATTGACGACAGAGGCGCCGACGCCGTGCAGGCCACCGGAGGTTTTATACGTATTCTGGGTGAACTTGCCGCCGGCGTGGAGGACGGTCAGGATCACTTCGATCGTTGGTTTGCCGGACGGATGCATCCCCGTGGGCATGCCCCGGCCATGATCCTGAACAGAGATCCCGCCGTCCGGCAGGATCTGAACGTTGATATCTTTACCGAAACCAGCCAATGCTTCATCCACCGCGTTGTCGACGATTTCGTAAACAAGGTGGTGCAAGCCGTGGCTGTCGGTGGACCCAATATACATCCCGGGACGCTTGCGGACGGCTTCAAGACCGTGCAGCACCTGAATGGATGAATCATTGTAATCTGACGCTGATTGCGGCATATTGACGAACTCCTTTACTCATTGTGGCCGCCGAAGCGGCACGAATGTATGTTCCGAATTAACTCACATTTTCCATATTAAGCTACTAACCACCGTTCTGGCAAGTCTGAGCCGCAAACGAGGATTGGGTCAGATGTGGTAAAATACCGGTATTAGTCATTAACGGAGGGTCCAAAACTCGTGGATTACAAATTGATTATTCTGTTTCTTGCAGCGTATCTGATCGGTTCCATCCCCACGGCATTGATCATTGGTCAATCTTTCTACCATAAAGATGTCCGCCAATACGGCAGCGGCAACATCGGCACCACTAACGCTTATCGGGTCCTGGGCCCGCGAGCCGGTACCGTCGTCTTAGTCTTGGACGTGCTCAAAGGGGCGCTGGCCGCGTCGCTGCCCCTCTGGTGCGGATACAGCGACCGCCACTTGATCTTGCTGATCGGGCTGGGGGCCGTGCTGGGCCATTCCTTCTCCATTTATATTCGCTTCCACGGCGGTAAGTCCGTCGCCACCAGCGCCGGCATCCTGCTGGCTTACAATCCAGAATTCTTCCTCATTGCCGCAGCGATCTTTCTGCTCATTGTCACTGTCTCCAGCATGGTCAGCGTGGCCAGCACGCTGGGCTGCATCCTGGTCCTGCTCCTGTCGTACTTTTACCACGATTGGGTCCTCAGCTTGATCATCGCCGCGGTCACCGTGTTCGTGCTGATCCGGCACCGCAGTAATTTCAGGCGCATCTTTAACGGTACCGAGAACCTTGTACCTTTCGGTCTGGTTTACCGCTTGCGGCAGAAAAAACAAAAGTGAACGAAACAGCGTCCATGACTCCGCGGAGAAATGGACGCTGCTTTTTGATTTAAGAAAAAATCAGAAAATCCCGATGCGATACTTCGCCGTGAACTGTTCACCCGGGGCCAATTGATGCATACCCACCTTATGGGTCAGCTCGCCATCGGTCCCGACGGAATCAGCAATCCCCCACCAAGGCTCCAGGGCCACAAACGGACCGGTCTTGGGATATTGGGACCAGACGCCGATGTACGGCGCGTCCTTGACGGTCAGTTCCACTCGGTGATCAGAGTCTTCCTGACGCAGGCTAAGGGTATTCTCGCCGGCTAGTTCGTAGATCAGGGCATCCTTGGCGAAAAGCTCGGGAGTGATGGCCAGATCCACATCCGTCGGCGCCAGGGTACGGTGCTCAAAGTCCGATTCCCCGTTGGCGCCCAGCGGGATCGTGATTCGACTCTTCTTGGGAGCAAAGCGCAGATAGTTTTGCCCCCCGGCCGGGTCGGCGCCAGTATTGAACGCCGGGTGTCCGCCTACAGAGAACCATAACGGCTTATCCGCGCTGGGATTAGTCACGTAGTAGCGGACCTTTAACAAATTGCCTAAGAGCGCATAACGAATACGCAATTGAAACGCGAAGGGATAAACCTTGTGCGATTCAGCATCATCGGTCAATTCAAAAACGATCTCGTCATCCGTTTTCCGGATCACCGTGAAGTCCCGGTCCCGGGCAAAACCGTGGCGGCCCAGGTGATAGCTCTTTCCTTGATACGTATACGTATCATTGTGGAGCATCCCCACGATGGGGAACAGGACTGGCGCCCGCCGGCCCCAAACCGCCGGATCTCCTTGCCAGAGACGCTCCGTATTGGTGTTGATGTCGTGGATCGATTGGAGCTCGGCCCCGTGTTCACTGATTTGCACGGTTAAAAAGTCGTTTTGAATTTGTTGCATACCGAATCGTTCCCTTCCTGCTTTTTTAATTATTGGCCGCGCCCGTTACAGAATGAACTGGGTCAGGTCTTTATCCGCCGTGATCTTGCCGATCCGATCATTGACGTATTGTTCTGTAATGGTGATATCCCCCATAGCCATGTCCGGCGCGGAGAAAGAGACTTCCTCCAGCAGCTTCTCCAGAATCGTGGCCAAGCGCCGGGCGCCGATATTTTCTACCGTATGATTCACATTATAAGCAATCTGGGCGATGCGGTCGATAGCTTCTTTGGTGAAGGTCAGGTGGACGTCATCCACGCCGATCAGGGCAATATACTGCTTGATCAGTGAATTGTTGGGTTCGGTCAGGATCCGGACAAAGTCTTCCTTGGACAAATCATCCAGTTCCACCCGAATCGGAAAACGGCCCTGCAATTCAGCGATCAGGTCGCTGGGCTTGGTGTCCGCAAAAGCGCCAGAGGCAATGAACAGAATATGGTCGGTGCTGATCATCCCATACTTGGTGTTCACCTGCGAGCCTTCAACGATGGGCAGGATATCCCGCTGGACACCTTCCCGGGATACTTCCCCAGAGGTGCGCTTGTTGCCGGCAGCAATTTTATCAAACTCATCGATGAAAATAATCCCAGTATTTTCTGCCCGCTTGATGGCATCGGAATAAATATCGTCGTGGTTGACAAGTTTGCTGGATTCCTGACGAATCAAGACTTCCCGGGCCTCTTTGACCGACATGGTCCGGCTGACCTGCTTCTTAGGCAAGAGATTGCCCAGCATGTCGCCCATGTCGATACCCATTTGGCCCATCATGTCGCCGCCACCGCCCATGGGTTTTTGTTCATCCATTTGGATGGTGACTTCCCGATCTTCCAACAGGCCCTTGCTCAATTGCTCCTTGACGCTCAGGCGCTGATCCCGGACCGCATCGGTGACTTCTTCACTGTCCTCGTCATTATTCTGGTTTTGATTGCCGTTGCCGGTGAGTGCGGCCATCATGTCTTGCATAGTCATTTGCCGTTTTTCGTGCTTGATCCCCGGCACCAGCAGCCGCACCAGTTTCTTGTCGGCCTCCTGGGACGCTCGGCCCCGCACCCGGCTGTAATATTCTTCTTCCACCATGTGCACGCTGACGTCTACCAGATCGCGGACCATTTGTTCCACATCCCGGCCGACATAGCCGACTTCGGTGAACTTCGTTGCCTCCACCTTCACGAACGGAGCAGAAACGATTTTCGCCAGCCGCCGGGCAATTTCAGTTTTCCCGACCCCAGTGGGCCCGATCATCATCAGATTTTTCGGGGTGATGTCGGCCTGCATTTTTTCAGGCAGGCGCAAGCGGCGGTAACGGTTGTACAAAGCCACGGCGACGGCCCGTTTGGCCTCGTCTTGACCGATAACGTATTCGTCCAGATCTTTAACAATTTGTTGCGGGGTTTTGGTCATTTCTAACATATCGTATCCGCCTCATTCCTAAAACGACTTAGCAATCACGTTATGGTTCGTATACACATCAATGTTGGCCGCGATATTCACCGCCGCCTTGGCGATGTCTTCCGCAGTCATGTCGGCCGCGTGCTCGTTCATGGCGATGGCGGCCGCTTGGGCAAAGTTGCCGCCGCTGCCGATGGCCACCACGTCGTCATCGGGGTCGATCACTTCCCCGCTGCCGCTGATCACCAGTAAATTATCCTTATCCATGGCGATCAGCATTGCTTCCAGCTTTTGCAGGGTGGGATCCTTGCGCCAATCCTGAGCCAATTCCACGGCGGCTCGGCGCAGATCGCCAGAGTAACTTTCCAGCTTCTTTTCTAACCAGTCCTGCAGCGTGAAGGCATCCGCGACCCCGCCGGCAAAGCCGATCACCACGGAATCATGGTAAATTGAGCGGACCTTCTGGGCAGTGCCCTTCATAATGTATTTTTCGCCTAACGTGACTTGGCCGTCACCGGCAATGGCGGTGTGGCCGGCATGTTTCACTGCAACAATTGTTGTCATAATCGATTAAACTCCTTTATCATGCGGACCCGGCTGGTCAGTGCCAGTCGCCCGCGGGAAAAATTTACGGTATTGATCCTGGAGATGGGCCATGGTGACGTGGGTATAGATCTGCGTCGTCGATAATGACGCATGGCCCAACAACTCTTGGACGCTGCGCAGGTCAGCCCCGTTGTTCAGCATCTCGGTGGCAAACGTGTGCCGCAGCATATGGGGATGGATCTTGGCGGTGAGGCTGGTCTTTTGGATCACTTGATCCAAAATATACTCGACCCCGCGGCTGGTCACTGGCGCGCCCCGGTCGTTCAAGAAGACCTTGTCCGTCGTGGCCGCTGCCTTGCGCTTCGCCAGTAATTCCGGTCGGGCTTTGGTCAGGTACGTCTGCAAATGCTGCTTCGTCTCCTGATCAAAGGGGACATAACGGTCCTTTTGGCCTTTCCCGTGGATCAAGACCACGCCCAGCGAGAAGTCCAACTGACCCAGCGTCAGATCAGTCAACTCGCTGACCCGCATCCCTGTGGCATATAATACCGCAAGCAGCGCGACATTACGTTGGTCTAAAGGCGTATTTCCGGCTGCGCCTTGGAACAGAGCAGCCACTTCTTTGGGATAGAAGAATTTCGGCAATTGATGGTGCCGATTCGTCAGCCGAACATCGGCGAAGGGATTATCCGCCACGTAGTGTTCCCGAATCAGGAAGCGGTAGAAACTGCGCAGGGAAGAAATCCGCCGTTCGATCGTCCGGGGCCGATAATGGTCCCCGAGGTGGCTTAAATACACGTCCACGTCGATCTGAGCGATCTGGTCAAAGCCATTGAACCCGCCATTGTCGGTCAAATATTGGACAAACGTATGCAAGTCCCGGTCGTAGGCGGCCACGGTGTGTTCTGAATACCGGCGGACGCCGCGTAAATAGTCTAAATATTGGGTGACCCAATCCTGGGTTTGACTCATCTGCTGCCGCCTCTTTCGTGAAAAACATTCTCCTCTATCGTAACAAAAACGCTGTCATTGTGCGAACCCTGGGGTCAAAAAAACCGCCCAAAGGCGGTATTTTTGGTTAAGCCGGTTGTTCCGTCATGACGTGTTGGAAATCCGCCAAGGCTGCTAACGCCCGGTCGGCAAGTTCCAGATTACGGGTCTTTTTATCCCGTACCTTATGATCCAGCTTCGGCATGATACCGTAGTTCGCATTCATCGGTTGGAAATGCTTGGGGTCAGCATGGGTGATGTAGTGGGCCATCGCCCCAACTTCGGTATCCTCCGGGAAGATGATCGGCTCTAAGCCTTGGGCCGTGCGGGCAGCGTTGATCCCGGCGACCATACCGGACGCAGCACTTTCCACATACCCTTCTACACCGGTCATTTGGCCGGCGAAGAACAGGTGCGGCTGCTTCAAGGATTCATAGGTTGGTGCCAGCACCAGCGGCGCGTTCATGAACGTGTTGCGGTGCATCACACCGTAGCGGACGATGGCCACGTGCTCTAAGCCGGGGATCATACTGAAGACGCGCTTTTGCTCGCCCCACTTCAGATGGGTTTGGAAGCCAACAATGTTATACAAGCTGCCCACGGCGTTATCCTGGCGCAGCTGCACCACCGCATAGGGCCGCTTACCAGTGCGGGGATCTTCCAGACCGACCGGTTTGAGCGGCCCAAACAGCATGGTCCGCTCGCCGCGCTTGGCCATCACTTCGATGGGCATGCAGCCATCAAAGAACTTTTCTTTCTCAAAGTCATGACTCTCCGCCACCTCGGCGTGGATCAGGGCTTCGTAGAAATCATGAAATTCTTCTTCGGTCATCGGGCAATTCAGATAATCCGCGGTGCCCTTGTCGTAACGGGACTTGCGGTAGACCTTGGTCATATCGATGGAGGCTTCATCCAGAATCGGCGCAGCAGCGTCGTAGAAATACAAACCGTCATCGCCGTTCAGGTCCTTGATGGCCTGGGCCAGGCCCGGTGACGTCAGCGGACCGGTGGCCACCACCGTGATGCCCTCTGGAAATCCCGTGAGTTCTTCCCGGTGAATGGTGACGTCGGGCAGGTTAGTCAAGGCATCTGTCACCGCTTGGGAGAACGGGCCGCGATCAACGGCCAGGGCGCCGCCAGCCGGTACGGCATGGGCATCCGCTGCGCGCATGATCAGCGAGTCGGTCCGGCGCATTTCTTCCTTCAGCAGCCCCACGGCATTACTTAAACCGTTAGCCCGCAAGGAGTTCGTACACACCAGTTCCGCAAATTGATTCGTATGGTGGGCCGGTGTGTTTTTCACCGGCCGCATTTCGTATAAATTGACAGGAACGCCCCGCTTCGCAATTTGCCAAGCGGCTTCGGAACCGGCCAAACCGGCCCCGATCACATTAACAGACATGGTCATCGCCAACACCTCAATTAGTTAGTTACTTCTGAATCGGTTCATCGTAATCGCCATTCGGGCACTGCACCTGGCGGCCGCCTTTGACTTTCTTATCCACTAAGAAGTGGCCGCAGACTGGGCAGTCCCGGCCGACCGGCTTATCCCAGGAAACAAAGTCGCAATCCGGATAGCGGGAACAGCCGTAAAATAAGCGGTTACGCTTGGACTTGCGTTCCACCACTTGGCCAATGCCGCACTTGGGACAAATGACGCCGATCTCTTTGACGATCGGTTTCGTGTTGCGGCAGTTCGGGAAGCGGCTGCACGCGTAAAACTTGCCGTAGCGGCCTAATTTAATGACCATCGGCGCGCCGCAGATATCGCAGTTGAAGCCGGCGGGTTCATCCTTGATCTGGACCTTTTGAATCTTTTCTTCCGCGGAATCAATTTCCTTGGCAAACGGTTGATAATACTGATCCACCACGTTGACCCAATTCTCTGAGCCGGTTTCAATCTCGTCCAGTTCATCTTCCAGTTTCGCCGTGAAGTCCACGTTGACGATATCCGGGAAGAATTCCACAATCAGCGTATTGACGATCTCGCCCAGCTCAGTGGGCTCAAAGCTCTTCCCATTGAGTTTCACGTAGTACCGCTTCTGGATCGTGTCGATGGTCGGAGAATACGTGGAGGGCCGGCCGACACCGTTTTCTTCCAAGGCTTTGACCAGACTGGCTTCAGTATAGCGGGCCGGCGGCTGGGTAAAGTGCTGAGCCGGGTCAGTCTTCTTCAGCGTCACGCTGTCGCCTTCGTTCAATTCCGGTAACAGCCTGTCCTTGGTCTCATCACCGCTCTGGGTATAGAGCTTGGTGAACCCGTCAAACTTCGTCCGGGAGCCGGTTGCCCGGAATTGGACGTCGTTTTGGACCATGTCCGCGGTGATGGTGTCGTAGACCGCCGGGGTCATCTCGCTGGCCACGAACCGAGACCAGATCAGACTATATAACCGCATTTGATCGCGATTCAAGACACTTTCCAGACTCTTCGGTGTACGCAGCGTACTGGTGGGCCGAATGGCTTCATGGGCATCCTGGGCAAATTCCTGGTTCTTCTTTTGCTGGACCTTCACCGCAGCATACTCGGCGCCATAGGTGTCATGGATGAAACCGGCGGCTTCGTGTTTAGCGATTGAGGCGATTCGGGTGGAGTCAGTCCGCATATACGTGATCAGCCCAGTCGTACCCTCTTTGCCGCCGAGATTGATGCCTTCGTACAGCTGCTGGGCGATCATCATGGTCTTCCGGGTCTTGTAATTCAAGCGCCGGTTGGCCTCCTGCTGCAAGGAGCTGGTGGTGAACGGCGCGGCGGGGAATCGTTTGCGTTCCCGCTTCACAACTTTTGTGACGGCGAAGGGCTTTTTCTTATCGACCTTGCCTAACACTTTTTGGACATCCGCATTGTTCTTGAGGGCTTTTTTCCGCCCTTTTTCACCATAAAAACTGGCCGCGAACGTTTCCTTGCCCTTGGCCATTTCGGCATCGATCGTCCAATACTCTTCCGGCACAAAGGCCTTGATTGCATTTTCCCGATCGATCACCAGCTTCAGTGCGATGGATTGGACCCGGCCGGCACTGAGACCCTTTTTAACTTTTTTCCAAAGAATCGGTGAAATGGAGTAGCCCACGAGCCGATCCAATACCCGCCGGGCCTGCTGGGCATCAACCAATTTCATGTCAATACTGCGGGGGTCCTTGAAGGCATTTTTCACGGTATCTTTCGTGATTTCGTTGAATACGACCCGGTTCTTATCCGCCGGGTCGAGATTCAGGATGTGGGAAACATGCCAGGCAATGGCTTCGCCCTCCCGATCCGGGTCGGCCGCGAGGTAGATATGGTCCGCCTTTTTGGCTTCCTTTTTCAGATCTTTAATGACGTCGCCTTTACCGCGAATTGATATATATTTTGGCTGGTAATTGTTTTCAATGTCGACCCCCATTTGACTCCGGGGCAGGTCGCGGATATGGCCTAAGCTGGCCACGACCCGGTAATTACGGCCAAGATACTTTTCAATTGTTTTGGCCTTCGCAGGCGATTCAACGATCACGAGGTTCTTAGCCAATCACAAAACTTCCTTCCATAAATAAACAATCGAATATGCTTGAACAAGTCGTTACATACTATAGAGGAAGGGTGAGGAGGAAGTCAAATGGAGAGGGCTCAGGCCGGCGGTCAGAAGCGTAGGCGTAAGAGCCAAGGCGCCGAAAACCCGCACTTAGGTTTTTGGCGCCTTGGCTCTTACGCCCTAGCTTCTGCCGGCCTGAGCCCGTTTACGCGGAAAAATTGCTTGGTCTCCTGCACTGCCATGCTAACGCTCCGCAAATTGCGGCACTAGACACATTGTAAAAGATAAACGGCCAAACATCCAAGCCCCTTAACAATCTCCTCACTCATTCCCACTTCCACCCAAAACCATAGCACACCCGTCAACCAGTGGCGTCTAAAACGCCTTATCCGGCAGTTCCCGCAATAGATCCGCGGCACTGCGCACAGGGATTGCCCCGTCCGCGATTAAAGCATTACATCCAGCAGAAAGCGGGTCGCAGATGCGGCCGGGGACAGCGGCGACGAGGCGATTGGCATCTTGAGCTAAGGAAGCGGTAATCAGACTGCCGCTGCGTTCACGGGCTTCGATAACCAGTAAGGTGTGGCTCAATCCGGCAATGATCCGGTTCCGCTGGGGAAATTGGTATGGCCGTGGCGGCGTAGTTGGCGGAAATGGGCTGAGCACCAGCTGGTCGTGCATCATCACTTGCTGCAAGGCAGTATGCTCTCGGGAATAAAAATGAGTCAACCCATTGCCGATCACGCCAATGGTGCTGCCGGCGGCACCCATGGCCAAGCGATGGGCCAGACTGTCGATGCCTCGGGCTAAACCGGAAACGATGACCACGTCTGCGGCGCACAGCGGCGGAACCAGGGCGGCCGCAGCCGCCTGACCATAGGCCGAACAGGTCCGGGTACCCACGACCCCCACGGTGCGCTGAGTCAGCAAAGCCAAATGGCCGGCACAATGGAGCACCGCCGGCGGATCGTAAATCTCCAGCAGACGCAAGGGATACGCCGAATCCAGCACCGTCAGCAGTTGGGTCCCGGCGGCGATTGGCGGCGCGACTGGCCGGTCCGCTAAGACAGCGGTCAAGATCGCTGTTTGCTGGGCACACTTAGCGGGCTTTGTTCTCCTCTGCCCCGCCGCCAGCCAAGGCTGCCAGTGGGGGAAATCGGCCGCGTGCCGGGCCAGGAGCAGCAATTGATAATTGGTAAAGGCGCCAGAGAGAAAGAGTTGGCATAAACTGGTGCGGGCATCCATATAAAAAAAACCTCCGTAATATCGAGTAGTTGCTACCCTTACATTACGCAGGAATTGTACATTACGCAGGAATTGCTTGAAAACTAAAGTTCATGGTGCAATGCCGCTTGGACCGGCGCAAAGGAGCGGCGGTGAATTGGGGTCACGCCTAACTGACGCAGTCCGGCTAAATGTTCCGCCGTCCCGTAGCCAGCATTGTGGATAAATCCATAGCCCGGATAGACCTGATCATACGTATCCATCAATCGATCCCGGCACACTTTGGCAATAATGCTGGCCGCACCAATACTCACGGAGCGGGCATCCCCTTTGATCAGCTTGCGCTGGGGGATCGTCACCGGCACGTGCATGGCATCCACCAACAGATAATCCGGTTGCTGCCAAAGAGCCTGAACCGCCCGGGCCATGGCGATTTCCGTGGCGTGATAAATATTATAGCGATCGATCTCCGCCGGTGTGGCAATGCCCAGGGCCACATCCACCGCTTCAGCCATAATTTTACTGAACAGGGCCAGCCGCCTTTCCGGCGTGAGCTGTTTTGAGTCGTTGACCAGCAGTAAATCGACACTGGGCGGTAAAACGGCGGCACAGGTCACCACCGGTCCGGCTAATGGGCCGCGCCCCACCTCATCGATGCCGGCAATAGTCGGATAGGTTGGCCACAATTCATGTTCAAAATGCAGCCGGTGGGTAAATGACGCCCGCTCTGCGGTCAATTTGGCCTGCTGCCGCTGGTATTGGGCATAGAGCTGACGCGCACCGGCCCGATCATCACTGGCCAGCGCAGCAATCGCCGCCGCATCCAAAGCCCCGGTTTGCAAAGCCTTTCTTAACGCGGCCACTGACATCGGCTTAGGCATGCTGCGGCACCGCATCCCAAGTGAACCGGCCGAGTTTACCCTTGCGCACATCGTTGATGATGACCCAGCTGGTCCGGTCATAGTCGTCTTTGAATCCCAGCCGCGCCGTCATTGTCATTAACAAGTCAGGCAGGTCCTGTTGCAAGTCGGCGTCTGTCACCCGATAAAGGTGCTTTACTTCATCAGGCACTTGGGCGACTAGCGTTTCAAGCGCAAATAATGCGACGTCATCCGCATGGAATAACGTATCCTTGATGCCCCCAGTCAACGCCAGCTTCTTGCCCACCAGGGGGTCCTCAAACTTGGGCCAAAGAATCCCCGGGGTATCCAACAAACTAATGTCTTCACCGGTCTTGATCCATTGCTGGGCCCGGGTCACCCCCGGTGTATTGCCAGTTTGGGCAATATTCCGACCAGCTAAGCGATTGAGGATCGTCGATTTGCCCACGTTGGGCACCCCGACACACATCGCCCGCAGCAAGACGTTGCGCACGCCTTTGGTCTTCTGGCGATCAATATAGTCGGCTAAAACCGTATGGGTCTCGGCGATGATCCGCTGAATCCCCTTCGTGTGCTGGGCATCAATAGCCACCGCCGGCAACCCTTGGGCTTGATAGTATTCGATAAAGCCCTGGGTCGCCGCCGGATTGGCCAAATCTGCTTTGTTCAAAACCAATAATCGTTTTTTGCCTTGACCAATTTCATCCAGCAACGGGTTGCGGGATGACTCCGGCACGCGGGCATCGACGATTTCGTAGATAATATCTACCTTGGTCAATGCTTCCGTCACCTGCCGGCGGGCTTTCGCCATATGGCCGGGATACCACTGAATAGTCGCCATGGCGGGCATCATTCCTTTCTGTCTTGTTCTACTGAATTATTTTTCTGCCGCGACGGTCTCCACCGCCTTTGTCAGCATCGGATCGCTCTTCGTTGCCTGGGCATACACGTAGTTGTTCAAGGCCGTCTTCGTCGCGCTATCCAACTCACCGCTGACGGTGATCTTTTGCTGCGTCTGGAAGGCCTTCAGCGCTGTTTCCGTCGCACTGTCAAAGTAGCCGGCAGTCTGTGTCAGCTTAGCCCCGCTCAGATTCAGAATCTTCTGGGCCGTGGCAATATCTGTCGCCACTGTCCCCGGCTTGTTGACCTTTTTCGTATTCAGCAGCGGCCAAGAGGCATACGCTGGATAGCTGACCTTAATATCCGGAGTCAGACCCTTCTTTT
The DNA here is from genome assembly GCF_000425885.1 of Schleiferilactobacillus harbinensis DSM 16991. GTDB lineage: Bacteria > Bacillota > Bacilli > Lactobacillales > Lactobacillaceae > Schleiferilactobacillus > Schleiferilactobacillus harbinensis. The sequence goes on along the minus strand of NZ_AUEH01000001.1, from coordinate 191,494 downwards.
GAATCCAGCCGCCGGACTGCGTCAACCATTTGGCCGTGGTGATCTTCACTTCGCTATCGCCAGAAAGTTGCGACACAGTCTGCACGACGCCCTTACCGAAGGACTTCTCCCCGATCAGTTTGGTCCGGCGGGATTCCTGCAACGCGCCGGAGAAAATTTCCGAAGCAGAGGCACTGCCCGAATCAATCAGCACGGTGACGGGTTCGGTCACTTTGAAGCCGTCATCGTATTCCTTGCCAGCGGTAAAAATCTCCGGTTTGCTGTCGCGCTGCTGAACCTGCATGATCCGCTGCCCGTCCTTCAAAAACATACTGGCCGTTTCCAAAGCCTGGGGCAGCAACCCGCCAGGATTTTGCCGCAGATCAATGACAAAGGACTTGGCCCCTTGTTTGCGCAGACTAGTGATCGACTTCTTGAGTTCTTTATTGGTATTGTCCGCAAATTGGGTGATGCTGATCACGCCGACCTTTTTATTCTGGTCAGACAGTTCGCCAGTCACGGTGGTCAGCGGCACGACGCCGCGTTTGATGGTGATATTAAAGGTATCACTGCCCCGTTTAATGGCCAGCGTAACACTGGTCCCTTTCTTGCCTCGAATCGTGCTGGAAGCCTTAGTCGTGGACCAGCCCTGGGTGCTCTTGCCGTCAATCGCGGTAATGATGTCCTTAGCCTTCAACCCGGCTTTGTCCGCCGGACTGCCCTTGATCGGGGAGACAATTTGAATGTGGCCGTCGGCTTGACTGATTTCAGCACCGATACCTTCAAAGGACCCGGAAATCGTCGTGTTCAGCTCTTTAGCGTCACTGCCTTGCAGGTATTGGGAAAATGGATCGTTCAGGGTCTTGAGCATCCCGTTGATGGCCCCAGTGACCAGCTTAGTGTCGCTGGTCTTGATGTAATAATTGTTTTTGACATCACTGTAGACCTTCAACAGATCTTTGAAGGAATTGGGTACGTAGGTCACATCCGCATCAGCCTGGGCGTTTTGCTGATGCAAATACAAGGCGCCCGCCCCCACGGTCCCACCAGCGCCAATGATCAGCGCGGCGGCCCCGGTGATGATCACCGTACGCAGCCGATACCGTTTGACCGGCTTTTCTTCAGGCGTGGGCGGTACCTGCGCCGGATTTTCTGGATGCTCATTATCCTTAGCCATTCATCGTTTCCTGCTCTCTATGTCTAAATACTATCCTGATCCAGATAGGCGCGATAGGCGTCGTCAAAAATCGTCATACTGGGCAAATACCCGGCGTTCAATTCCAGATAATTGCTGAGTTCGTCGTAGTCATGGCTCTGCTTCGGAAAAGCCTGATCAAAGAAGGCGTTATTAGCAAACTGCGCGACTTCGTCAACACTTTCCGAATTGCGCTGGGTCATCAACCAAAAATAAAAACTGCGTTTTTGGTGCGCCATAGCGGCCTCCTTTAATCGGGTAAATATACGTTAAACACAAATTGATCAGCCGCAAAATCCAAGCGTTTGGCTGTGATCTGGAACCCGCCAGCGGTCTTGAACCGCGTAAGGTGCAGCATGATAGTCTCGTGCTTTTGATCCACCGAGACCCATTTGGGCAGCTTATAACTGGATTGGACAAAACTCAAGACAAAGTTGACCGGCACGTTTAAACTGCCGATAGCCAGCTGCTTCGCCCGCAGCTGCACATCGCCATTATCCTGAACATAGGGGGTCAGTACCAAATTGAATTGAATCGAACTGCCCAAAAATTTCACCGTACCGATCAACAAGACACTCGTCTCTTCGACCCGCAGCTGGTACTTGATCTTGCTGTCCTTTAAATAATCATCCAGGTAGTGCTGGGTCAGCTGGTTGATCTGCTTGCGGTTCAAGGCCACCGTCAGCGAAGGCGCCCCGGCGACTTGAGTCACCTTAGGGGTATTCGCGGCCGGAGTGAAAATCCGGACACCAAGAAAAATACCGCATCCCAAAACGATCCCGGCCAGGATCAAGAATGCCCAGCGCCAGGGATTGTGCGGCTTTCTCGGCCCTTTAGCCGCGGGCACTGCCGGTTTCTTCTTCGCTTTTTCAGCCGTCCGGGTGTTGCTTTGCTGCACTATTGCCACTGTCCCTTCGTTTTCTTTAATACCTTCAATAATTGATCCGTCATCCGGCCATAGCCGATATGATTCGGATGGAAGTGATCGCTGGTCGACAAATACGGATTGGTGGAATCGTTGTCGGCGATCTGCTCCTGGAGCGACTTGGCACTGGTCACCTTGCCGCTCTTGGCCACCGTCCCGTCACCCTTGGTCAGCACGCTGTCCACATCCACGTAATATACATTGGCCATGCGCTTGACCATTGTCTTGGTACGTTGATTGAAACCATGCATGATCGTCTGCAGTTGCGTCACTTGGGAAAAATACACATAGAACGGGTTGTACACGCCCAAGATGTAAATTGGTGCGTGCGCGTTCTGACTGCGCAAAGTCGTGACCATTTTTTCCATATTCTTGCCAAACGCTGCCTCGGCTTTGGTTACATCCCGACTGTTCAGGTCCGCGCCATTTTTCATCAATGTTTGCATCAAATCATTGCCGCCAGCAGTGATCGTGATCAGATCAGCCTGTTTCACGTTTTTTGCAATCGCCGGCTGTTTTTCCACCCGGGTCAGAATCTGCTGCGCAGTATCGCCGGGATGGCCAAAGTTCACGCTATTGACCCGCAGATCATCATCGCTTTGGAGGCGTTGAACGGTCTGGCCGACGAAGCCGCCTTGATTGGCCTCATCGCCGGTCCCGTAAGTTAGGGAATCACCGATGGCCACTAAGTTATAGGTCTTCCCGGCCGGCGCGGTTTGGCCCTTGGGGGTGACGTTGGCCAGGTCAGCGGCAGGAACAACGGCGAGCAGCAGCGTACTCACTACTGCCGTGACAGCGGCCAAGAGGGCAATATTCACCAGCCAGCGGCCTAACTTCTTCATCGTTACTCGTTCCTTTCGTTAATTGAAAAAGAGGGACTGAGGCAAAATTCGAGTCTGGCGTGTCCAGTGCCAAAGCGACTTTTGTCCCTGTCCCCTGTATCACTCGTTATTCCGGATCCGTGTAGTAGATAATCGCAAACGCGCCCGGCCCGGTGTGGGTCGCTACAATTGGGCTGGTGGGCGATACCAGGATCGGCGTGTCTGGCAAAACGGCCTGGATATCCCGGCCAATCTGCTCCGCAAAGGGCTTGTCCCCGGCATAGGGAATGCCGACCCCGGCCACGTCGCTCATCTGACTGAGGGCCGTAACTTGGCTGTCCACGAACTTCGTCAGCGTCTTTTGCCCGCGGCCTTTGACCACGACGTCCAAGCCGCTGCTGGTTAACTCCAAGACCACTTTGATATTCAGCAGCGAGGACACCAGCCCCACGGTCCGGCTGACTCGGCCGCCTTTGACCAGATTAGCCAGCGTGGACACCGCAACATACACCTTAGTGTGCGCTTTGATCGCCGCCAGCCGTTTGAGAATCGCCGGCATCTCGGCCCCTTCAGCGATCATCTTGCCGGCTGTGAGCACTTGAAAGGCCAGCCCGCGGTCAATCGACCCGCTATCGACCACCGTCACGTTGCTGGTGGAGATCACGCCGGCCTGGCGAGCGGCATTCACTGTCCCGGACAAAGCCTCGGTCATGTGGATGGCCAGGATCTCGTCACCAGTCTGGCCCAGCTTATCGTAAACCGTCAAGAAATCTCCGATGGCCGGCTGGGAAGTGGTGGGCAGTGCCTTGGCCGCCGCCATTTTGGGCATAAAGGCGGCCTTCGTAATATCACGCCCATCCACGTAATTCTGCCCATCGATTGTTATATTCAATGGCACAATGTGGATATCATACTGTTTAATTTCTGCCGGTGTCAGCTCCACTGAGGAGTCCGTCACGATCTTGATCGTCATCGTTCATCCTGCCCTTCGCAATTGACATTCGAGGTCCATTATACCAAAGGGACCCTCCGGCACCAAATCAGTGCCGGGCATAGACCACAAAGGCGTGGGGCCACGGTGCTTTTTCGCTGACCTGCCCAGGTGTCCGCTTAATCTCTTGAAAGTCGTTTTGATCCCACGGCACCATGTATGTGTCGCCAGCGGGAAACTCATGATCAATGCGAGTCACGTATAAGCGATCCACTTGATTCATGAAGGCGGCAAACAAGGAGCGCCCGCCAATGATGAAGATCGTCTCGGCGGCATGGTCTTGAATATACGCCTGGACCGCCGCGACATCCCCCAGAGTAGTCACGCCGGGCGTGGTGATCGGCCGGTGAGTCAGAACAATACTAGTTCGGTTCGGCAGCGGTTTGGTGGGTAAAGAATCCCAGGTCCGCCGGCCCATGAGGATGGTGTGGCCTTCAGTGATTTTCTTAAAATAGTGTAAATCATCCGGCAAGTGCCACGGCAAGTGGTCATCGGTACCGATCAAATGGTTGCGGTCTTCCGCCCAAATAAAAGCTAACATCAATCTCTACCCCTTTCTGAAAAAGCAGGATCTTAAACCGCCACCGGCGCTTTGATCGCCGGAGCCGGTGTGTAATTTTCCACGTGAATATCGGCCATGGTGTAGGAGAAAATGTCTGCGACATCCGGCTTGATCGTCAGCGTCGGCGCTGCTTGCGGCGTCCGCGTCAGCAGTTCCTGGACCGCCGCCGCGTGATTGGCATAAATGTGCGCATCCCCCAGCGTATGGACGAACTCGCCCACCTGCAGACCGGTCTGAGCCGCCACTAAATGGGTCAGCAGCGCATAGCTGGCAATATTGAACGGGATGCCTAGGAACATGTCGGCGCTGCGCTGATAGAGCTGACAGGACAGCTTGCCGTCGGCCACGTAGAACTGGAACATCGTGTGGCAGGGCGGCAGGGCCATCGTCGGCACATCCTCGGGATTCCAGGCGGTTACGATCAACCGCCGGGAATCGGGATGGGTCTTGATTTGCTCAATCACGTCAGCCAATTGATCTATGGTCTCCCCCTGACTGGTCCGCCAGTGGCGCCACTGGTACCCGTAAATGTGGCCCAGATCGCCGAACCGGGCAGCGAAGGTATCATCGGTCAAAATTTGCTCGCAAAAGTCGTGATGCACCGCCGCATAGCGTTCAGCAAAGGCCGGATCGTTCAGCCGGCGATGGCCAAAATCCGTCATGTCCGGACCGGTATAGGCATCACTGGCGACGTAGCGGGCAAAGGCCCATTCGTCCCAGATATGATTCTTATGCTGGAGCAGAAAGCGAATATTGGTGTCCCCGTGCAGAAACCAGAGCAATTCGCTCTTGATCAAGCCGAACGGCACCCGCTTCGTTGTCAACAGTGGAAACCCCTGACTTAAATCAAAGCGCATCTGCGGTCCAAAGAGACTCATCGTCCCAGTCTGAGTCCGGTCTGTCTTGTGGTGCCCCGTTGCCAAAATTTGCGTCAGCAAGTCTAAATACGGTTGTTCTACGATGGTCGTCATGGCCGGCATCCGCTCCCTCTTCTACTAATCCTCTGCAAAATCAGCCAGGTATTCCCAGCGTTTCATGGCTGGTTGCAGCTTGGCCTGCAAATCCGTGTACTGCTGTTGCAGCTGCGCGACTTTGTTGTAGTCCGCGGCCTCAGCCACCATGGCTTTCTCCAAGCGGCCCTGGGTTTGTTCCCACTGATCGATCTGATCAGTGAGTTTATCATACTCGATTTGCTCGGCGTATGTCAGCTTTTTCTTCTCAGCCGCTGCCGGGGCTGGCGCCGGCTTGGTTGGCGCAGCCGTATTGGCTGGGGCTGGCTGCGCCGCAGCGGCTAAATGACTCAAGAAAGTCCCCACATCGCTGGTAAACGGAGTGATCTGGCCCTGCCCGGCGAACCAGAGCATGCTGTCGCATACCTTATCCAGGAAATACCGATCATGGGAGACGGTGATCACGGCGCCCGGAAATGTATCTAAATAGTCTTCCAAAATCGTTAAGGTCTCAATATCCAAGTCATTGGTCGGTTCATCCAGCAGCAGGACGTTGGGTCCGCCCATCAGCAGCTTAAGCAGATACAAGCGGCGCTTCTCCCCGCCAGATAGACGGGAGATACGCAGCCCATGCATCCGCGGCGGAAACAGGAAGCGTTCCAGTAATTGACTAGCTGATACTGTCTCACCGTTGATCGTTTGACTGCTGGCCGTATCCGTAATGTAGGCAATGACCCGCTTATCCTCGGGGATCGCCGGCATTTGCTGGGTATAGTAGGCCAAGCGTACCGTTTCGCCGACATTCAGCGTCCCGGCGTCCAGCTTTTGTTTGCCCGCCAGAATGTTCAGAAAGGTGGTCTTCCCCGCTCCGTTGATCCCGGTAATACCGATTCGGCCGGTGGGCCCGATGCGCCACGAAAAATCGTGAATGATCGGGTGGCCGCCAATGGTCAAGGACGCCTGATCCAGATGAAAGACCTCCTTGCCCAAGCGGTGAGTATTGGCAGCAATGCTCACCTGACCAGTGGCCGCCGGCGTCGCGTCGATCGTATTGGACAACGAATTGAACCGCTCGATTCGCGCTTTTTGCTTGGTGGTCCGGGCCTGGGCCCCGGCCTGCATCCACAGCAGCTCTTGTTTGTATAGCTGGTGCTGTTTGTGCGTCTGCGCTGCCTCCCGCTCTTCCTGGGCGGCTCGCTGGGCGACATAATCCTGATAGTTTCCCTTATACATCTGTAATTGACCGTTGCGCAGGGCAGCAATGTCCGTGGCGACATGATCTAGAAAATAGCGATCATGGGTCACAAAGACGATCCCGCCAGGATAGGCCAACAACCGCTTTTCAAGCCAATCCACTGTTTGATAATCCAAATGGTTGGTCGGTTCATCCAGCAGCAGCAAGTCGGCCGGTGAGATCAAGGCTTGCGCCAAGGCCACCCGCTTCTGCTGACCGCCGGATAGGGTTGCCACGGGAACCGTCATGTCCGGAATGGCTAATTGGGTCAAAATACTCTTCACATCGGCTTCGATGGTCCAAAGATTGTGCCGGTCCATCATATCGTTGGCCGCGTAATACGCCTTGGCGGCCTCCTGATCAGCGGGATCCTTTTCGTAATGGCGCAAAGCCTTTTCGTAATCCCGAACCATTTGAAAATCATCCGCGGCACCGGCAAAGGCAGCCGTCAAAACATCAGCACCGGCCGGAAAAGTAGGTGTCTGGGGCAGATAATTGATTCGGTAACCCTTGGCGGTAGTGATCGTTCCGGCCTCCGGCGCCAGCCGGCCGGCAATGATCTTGAGCAAGGTCGACTTGCCCACCCCGTTCAAGCCGATCAGTCCGATGCGCTGATTCGGGGTCACGGTCAGTGCGAGATCCGTAAAGAGTGTTTTATCGCCGTATGCATACTGTAATCCTGTGGCTTGTAATGCCTTCACAATGATTGACCATCCTTTGTCTGTTGCGTTTTCTGAATATAGGCCAGTAACGCCGCCGGCGTATTGGCCGCTTGCCTGGCCACGACCGCTTGGGTCATGGCCGTCATCGCCTGACCCAGGGCAGGCCCGCGCAGAGCGGGGGCGGCCTGCATCACTGTGCGGCCGTCTACCGCCAGGTCGTGGGCTTGATGAATCGGCAGCGCCGCATAGCGTTCTTGCCACTGATCAACAGCGATCCCCAATTGCGCGGCAACGGGTAATAATACTGAGTCAAATTCCGGCCCGGCCTGATACAGATCCCACGCCCCAGCGGTCCCCGCCTGAATTTTGGCTAAAACCGGCAATAACCGGGCTGCTTGGCGCCGCTCGGTATTTGTGGTCTTCCAGGCCCGCAGAAACGGTCCTACGGCGTTTTCAGCCAGGCCCAGGGCAAATACCAGGCGCAGCCATACACTGCCGCTCTCGGCCAACCTGTGGGGCACGTCAGCCAGCATGCTGGTCAACGCCATCTGCTGGCCGGCCAAGCCGGGACAGGCAGCATAAAGCTGGGTATCAATAAATGTCTTCAATCCGCTGGCCCGATCCTGAGCCGCCATCATTTTGACAAATTCCATATTGATCCGCTCCACCGCAATTTTTTCTAATAACTGGTGGTGGTGGCGAATTGCGGCTTCCGTGGCCGGTTCAATCGTGAACGATAACTGGCTCTGGAACCGCACCGCCCGCATCATGCGCAGGGCATCTTCATGGAACCGTTCCTCGGGTTTGCCCACCGCCCGCAATAAATGGCGCTGCAAGTCGCCCAAACCATCGAACAAGTCTGTGATCTGACCGGTATGATCCATGGCCAGCGCATTGACGGTGAAGTCCCGGCGCTGCAGATCTTCCCGCAGCGAGCGGACAAAAGTGACATGGTCCGGCCGGCGATAATCTTGATAAGTCGATTCCGTACGGAACGTGGTCACTTCATACTGCCCCTGGGGCTGCAAAACCGTCACCGTTCCGTGCTGAATACCGGTATCCACCGTCCGTTTGAATAGCGCCTTCACTTCGGCCGGATAGGCACTGGTGGCGATGTCCACGTCATGAATCCGATCATGGAGCAAGGCATCGCGCACTGCGCCCCCAACAAAATAGGCTTCATAGCCAGCATCGTTCAATCGGCGCAAAACGGGCGCTGCTGCTTCAAACTCTGCTGGTAACGGCGACAACCGCATGTAACCACCCTGCTTTCTCAATATTCGTTTACGGCCTTTTCATGGTACCATATCAGGCAGAGGACGACAGCGCCGAACGGGCCAAGCGTCACTCAGATTGTTGTAAGGAGAGGATAAAATCATGTGGCGCAAACAATTGACCAGAACTCTGCGGGATCTATTGGCGATCGGTTTTGGCTGCTTTTTCTATGCCTTCGGGCTGGTCGCCGTCAACATCAAGAATCATTTGGCGGAGGGCGGCATCACCGGGATCACCTTGATCCTGCGGTACTGGTTCCATATTGACCCGGCTTATTCCACGATCTTTTTGAACATTCCTTTAATTATTCTCGGCTATAAATTCCTGGGTAAACGGGCCTTAGCCTACACTATCTACGGTACCGGCATGCTGTCGGCCGGCCTGTGGGTCTGGCAGCGGCTGGCCTTTGTCCAAAATTTGAATCTGCATAATGACCTCTTCATTGCCGGTATTTTAGCCGGGCTATTCGGCGGTATCGGTTCTGGGATCATTTACCGTTTCGGCGGCACCACCGGCGGCAGCGACGTCCTGGCTCGGATCTTCGAACAGGAACGGGGCATCCCCATGGGCCGGACCCTGCTGGTCTTCGACATCCTCGTGCTGGTCAGCTCCCTCTCCTACCTGGATATTGAACACATGATGTACACCCTGCTGGCTTCGTTTGTCTTTTCCCGCATCGTGGATCAGACCATGGAAGGCGCCTATTCCGCCCGGGGGGTCTTCATCATTTCCAAGAAACACCAAGAAATTGGCCAGCGGATCATGGATGAAATGGAACGGGGCATCACCTACTTAGACTCGGAGGGCGGGTACCACCAAACTCCGCAAAAGATGCTGTATTGCGTCGTCTCGCCCAGTGAAATCGCCGATCTGCGCCGGCTGATCCAAGATGAAGACCCGCGGGCCTTCGTCACCATCGTAGATGTGCACGAAGCGCTGGGTGAAGGCTTCACGTATCAGCGGCCGCGGCGCAGTCTGTTCAGTCGGCGGTAACCATTAAGGTTCATCCAGTAAATCATCATACAGGTCCTGCATATCCAGATCAGTCGGGACCAGCTTCAAGTACTGTTTCAAGGCCGCCAGCAGTTCTGGACGCGCCGCCATGCTTTGGAAGAACCGGATCAAGTCCAGAAGAAAGTCGGTGTTTTCCCGAAAACTGGGATACGCCAACAGATAATTCTCCTTGGCTTGGTCCATTTTTTCTTGCCGTTCGTAGGATTTGGCGATGTTCCAATACATTTGCGGATCCAGCTCGTGATTGGCCGCTGCCGCCGTTAACAGGTCCACATTGGCCTGATCATCCCCATCTTTAACATACAGATTACTCAACGACAGGATCATATCCTGATCATCGGGATCCTGGGCCAATTCCTGTTTGGCAAACGTGACGGCTTGATCCTCGTCAGCCAGCCGGGTGGCATAATTGAACCCCAGTTTAAATAGATCGCTGTTGAATTCATCAAAACCTAAGCCGATCCGCACGGTGGCCAAGGCGTCCGGCAGCTGATTCAGCGCCGCTTGGGCCCTGGCCAGCGCCGGATAGAGCGGCGCATAATCCGGGTCGCTTTGCTGCAGCGCCGTCAGTGTGGTGATCGCTTGCTGGTACTGCTTGGTCTCCCCGTAGAGCACCCCCAGCTGATAAGTGGTGTCGGCGTCCAGCGCTTCCCGGGGCAATTTCTGATATTCAGCGATTGCTTCTTCATAGTCGCCCATGCCGGCCAAAGTTGCCGCGAGACGCTGGCCGATAAGTACCTCCGCCATGGTCTCGATGCCTTGATCCAGCAAAGCCTGATACTCCGGCAATGCCTCTTCATACCGCCCCAAGGTGAAGTACAGCTCGCCCAGAGCAAAATCGATCACCAGTTCATCCGGAGCCAAGCGTTTGGCTTCCTTCAGCTTCTGTTCGCTCACTTCTGGAATCCCCATGGTCTGATACACATCGGCGCTGGCCAGCAAGCCCTGAACGTAAGCCGGCGAGTCCTTCGGAATGGCGGTCAGAAGGGCGAGTGCTTGATCCGTATCGCCGGCACTGACCGCGATATCCGCGAGATACGTGCGCAATTCGTCTTCATCGGGATGATCGCGCAGAAGTTTTTCGAAGATGCGCTTAGCCTGCGGGGTAAAACCCAAACCATAGAGCTGTTCGCCCAAATTAAAGAGGGTATCATCATCGTCATGCCGCAATGCTAAGGCAAACAGTTTCTTGGCGTTGGTCCAATCGTGATCTTCCTGCAGTTTCGTCAGCATTTGTTCTGAATATGACATAGGCCGCCTCGATTTTCTTTCTTTTTTTATAATGATGTGATATTTGTTCATAGCCAACCATGATAGAATCACGTCAATCCCTGTTCTGTCAAGCAATTGACTCAATATAAGAAAATTCTTGACGATACGCAAATCGCCAATGCTCTACTTGCGTAGGTCATTGGCGATTCGGTGGAACATTCCGTAGACCGAGTCTACTTGACGGAATCCTTGAGTGCCTTGCCGGGCTTGAAAGCCGGTACCTTGCTGGCTGGAATGCTGATTTCAGCACCAGTCTGGGGATTGCGGCCCTTCCGAGCGGCGCGTTCGCGGACCTCGAAGTTACCAAAGCCGATCAGTTGAACCTTGTCACCTTTTGCTAAAGATGCTTGGATCGTGCTGAATACGGCGTCAACAGCAGCAGTTGCGTCCTTCTTGGTCAAGCCAGTCTTGGCTGCAACGTTGTCGATCAATTCTGCTTTATTTGCCATGTTTGGGATTCACCTCCTACGCGTTGACGATCCCTCGTCAGAACGTATCACTTTTGTAAAACAAAAGTGTGAAATAATGTTGCGCGGCAATCATTACTTCATTTCTAAAAATAGCATACCGAAGCCGCAGTAGCAAGGATTTTCGCCGAAAAAAAGCACGAAATCAGCATTTCATTTATTTTCATGAAAATATACACCGGTCATTTTTCGGTATACCACAACTTTATTTTCGCTGTCGGGGAACAATAACAATAGGTGTCCCCGAAAAGTCAAAGGCTGCCCGCAACTGGTTGACCAGGAAACGCTGGTACGAAAAGTGCATCAGATCAACGTTATTGACGAACGCGACAAAAGTCGGCGGGCCGCTCTTGACCTGGGTCATGTAGTACACCCGCAGCCGCTTACCATTACTGGTGGGTGTCGGTGTGGTCGCCACGGCCTTCAGCAGCACGTCATTGAGGGTGCTGGAGGTGATTCGGCGCTCATGATTTTCAGCAACTTTCTTGATCAAGGCCGGCAGCGTACTCACCCGCTGATGGGTCTTGGCCGATAGGAAGACGATCGGGGCATAGTCCAAGTATTGGAACTGACCACGGATCTCGTCAGTGAATTTCTTCATGGAGTGGGTATCCTTATGCACTGCATCCCACTTATTGACGACAATGATCACGCCGCGGCCGGCCTCATGGGCCAAACCGGCAACGTGCTTGTCCTGTTCCCGGATGCCCGCTTCGGCATCGATCAGGACCAGCACGACGGCACTGCGTTCAATCGCACTTTGGGCCCGCAGGACCGAATACTTCTCCGTATTTTCCCAGATCTTGCCCCGCTTGCGGATCCCGGCGGTGTCAATGATCGTGAACGCTTGGCCATCGTCCGTAAAGCGGGTATCGATAGCGTCCCGGGTCGTCCCTTCAATATTGGACACAATGACCCGCTCTTCGCCGAGGATGGCATTGACCAGGGACGATTTGCCCACATTGGGCCGGCCGATGACACTGAACTCGATGCTGTCATCATTGGCATCCGCCTGCTTGGCCGGAAACTTAGCGACGACGGCATCCAGCAGATCGCCCAGACCGGTCCCCTGCACCCCGGACACGGGATACGGGTCACCCAACCCGAGAGAATAAAAGTCATAGATCTCTTGGCGCTGTTCGGGGTTATCCGCCTTATTCACCGCGAGAATTACTGGTTTATCCGCCTTGTACAACATTCGGGCCACGTGTTCGTCGGCCTCGGTGACCCCCTCCTGGTTCGATACCAGGAAGACGATCACGTCCGCCTCTTCCATGGCAATCTGGGCCTGGGCGACGATCTGGGTCATCAAGGGAGCATCATCAATGTCGATCCCCCCGGTATCGATCAGCGAAAATTCCTGACCCAGCCACTCCGCCGGAGCGTATAAGCGGTCCCGGGTCACCCCCGGCTGGTCTTCAACGATCGCGATCCGCTTCTTTGCGATCCGATTGAATATCGTCGACTTGCCGACATTCGGCCGACCGACGATCGCCACGACAGGTTTAGCCATGCAAAAACATCCTTTCTTAAAAACAGAAGTAACGGCTACATCCTGTAGGGACATAGCCGTTACCTCGACGCTATCTCAAATTCAGTGGCCTAGACGATTACTTATCGTCCTTTTGGTCGTCCTGCTTGTCGGACTTGAATTGGTCCAACGCGCCGCCGATCAAATCGCCCAAGCTGAAGCCAGTATCCTCTTCCTCTTCGCCAGGGGCAGAGACCTTGGTATTGCTGCGGCTTGCTGCCGGACGCGCCTGCGGAGCATTACCGCCGCGGTTGCTGCGGTCATTGCGCCGCGGTGCACGTTCGGAACGGCTGCTGCGGTCACTCCGGCGATAATTGCTGCTGCCGCCTTCGTGTTCCTCTTCTTCTTCACCAGCATGCGGATTCTCAGTCAGCGCCTTGATCGACAAAGCCAACCGGTGCTGTTGCGGGTCAACACTCAAGACTTTAACCTTGATGTCTTGGCCTTCCTTCAGCACTTCACCCGGTGTGGCAATGTGTTCGTGGCTGATTTGGGAAATGTGCACCAGACCTTCAACGCCCGGGAACACTTCAACAAATGCACCAAAAGTCACTAACCGCTTGACTTGGCCTTCAAGGACAGAGCCGACCGGAGCCTTCTCTTCAATATCATCCCACGGTTGGGGTAATAATGCCTTGATGGACAAGGAAATCCGATCCCGTTCCGGATCAACGTTCAATACCTTGACCTTCACGTCTTGGCCAGTCTTCAAAACATCGGAAGGCTTGTCAACGTGGTCATAGGAAATTTCAGAAACGTGCACCAAACCGTCGGTACCGCCCAAATCAACAAAGGCACCAAAGTTTGTCAGCCGAGCAACCTTGCCTTCAACGACGTCGCCAGGTTGCAGCTTCTCGTAGAGGGCCTTCTTTTCGGCTTCCTTTTGCTTCGCAACGACTGCCCGGTGAGAAAGGATCAACCGATTCTCGCTGGGTTCGATTTCAACAACAGCCATTTCCAATTCTTGGCCCTTGTACGTCGACAAATCTTCAACGAACCGATCTTCAACCATAGAAGCCGGGATAAAGCCGCGCACGCCATCAACGTCAACGACTAAGCCGCCCTTAACATTATTAGTGACCTTGCCTTTAACTGTGTGGCCCGCCTTGTATTCCTCTTCGATTTGGTCCCAGATCTTCCGTGCTTCTAAGCGACGCAAGGACAATAAATAACTACCGTTCTCTTTGTCTTTGCCAATCGTTGAGAGGACGACGAGTTGCAGCTTGTCACCCACCTTAGCCAAGTCGTGGATGTCTGCATTGCGGTCGGCAGTCAGCTCCTTGAATGGTACAACACCCTCGACACCGGTGTTTTCAATACCCACAACGAGTTGGTTCTCATCGTCAATGGCTAATACCTCGCCGGTCACGACATCGCCGACTTTTACCTCGTGAACGCTCTTCAAGGCATTCTCCATTAACTTTCTGCCTTCAGCTTCGTTGTTCTTTTTTTCTTCGTCCATGAAAAAATCCTCCTTAACGACTTACAATCAAAGTCTATTTTACTTGAAAACGCGAGTAAATGCTACACCCCCGCTTTTATTTCGCCATGTGCTGTTTTTTTTCGTTGATGACGGCCACAATGGCATCCACCACTTGGGGGATCGTCAGGTGCGTGGTATCGATCTCCACGGCATCGGCGGCCTTTTTCAACGGGGACTGGGCCCGATGGGAATCTTTATAGTCCCGTTCAGCAATTTCTTGGGCCAGCGTAGCCAGCGGAACGGTGATCCCTTTTTCCGCATTATCTTTGAACCGGCGTTTCGCCCGTTCAGCGACACTGGCGACCATGAAGATCTTCACCGCCGCCTGGGGCAGCACTGTCGTCCCAATATCTCGGCCATCCATAACGATATTTTGGCCCGCCGCAATTTGCCGCTGGCGTTTCGTCATTTCCGCCCGCACACCGGGCAGCGCGGATACCTGGGAGACATTATTCGTCACTTCTTCGCTGCGAATGGCCGTGGTAATATCAGTACCAAACATGCGTACATGCTGGCCATCCGCTGCCGGAACGAACTCAATCGGCTCAGTACCTAGACTTTGCAAAATCTGTTGTTCGTCGTTTAACGGGAGGTGCTGCTTGAGCGCCCACCAGGTCACAGCCCGGTACATGGCGCCCGTATCCAAGTAGATGTAGTGCATCTGCTTAGCTAATAATTTAGCAATCGTACTCTTCCCTGCCGAAGCAGGGCCATCAATCGCAATTTGCACGAACTTTTTTGCTCCAATCTGCAGTGATCAACAATAGAAAACGTCCCCCTCGTCCAGATTAGGGGACGTTTTTGGTGCCGGGTTATTTCACCTTTAAAACTTGCCCCGGAATAATACCGCCGCTTTGGACCGACGGGTTCAAAGCGTACAGTTCTGACAAACTCATGCCGTGATTCAGCGCGATCCGGAACGGGTTATCCCCGGCCTTCACGGTATATGAGCCGCCAGCGGTGACCGCTGGGGTACTGCTGCTGGCCTGAGCCGGCGCGCTGCTGCTTTGGGCCGCCGGCTGCTGGGTCTGCGCGGCTGAACTGCTGGCCGCGGCTTGCTGGTTTGAATTATCCTGTGTCTGGGTCGATGCTGCCTGCTGCTCCGTTGAGCTGCTGCTGGCCGCAACCGAAGATGACGAAACAGCAGTGGTATTATTTTCTGCTGCTTCAGAAGCCTTCCTTGATGCGGCCGCTTCTTTCTTGGCCCGCGCCCGGGACGAGGCCGCCGCCCGAGAAGACGCTGCTGCTGAGGTGCTGTCCTTCTCGCTTTGGGTGACCGTAATCTTATTGGCGCTGCTGCTGCCGTTCCCGCTGCGCATATTAAATGCCCAATAGCCCATTGGGATGATCATCAGCAAAGCCAGAATAATTGCCAGGACAACCGCAAAACTGGTCATATTCTTATCCCGATGGCGGGTCGCCACCCGGGACAAATTGCCAGTATCGTCGCGATCGTCCATGAATTTCTTTTGCCACGGGTGTTCAGCATCATTTGCTGCTTTCTTGTCTCCCGTGGGCGCCGATGTCTTATTCAACTTGTCATCGTGATCCTGTTTCATGGATCGAACCCCCTGTGCCAGTCTTTTATTTTATCATACCATAGCGGTCCAACAAAATGCGCCAACTGCGGAACCACTTTAGCACATTTCTAAAACAATTGGGCCAGACGCACGGCGACTGATTGCACCGGTTCTGGCCGATGGACACGCAACGCGGCATCGGCCGGCCAGGCCAAAGTGGTCAAGTGCTGCAGCAGCGCCGTGGGCGTCGTGACGGCACAACAGTCTGCCGTATGATGCACCTGCCGCGGCTCGGGATCAAAAGCGTTCAGCACCAGCTGCCGCCGGCAGATTGTGTCCGGCGCGGTATAAAAATGCACCATCTGCGCGGCTGAAGTTTGCCGCGTCTGCTGGGTTGCAGCCAGCAATTGCGTCACCGCAGAAGCGTCCGCAAATGCCCGATACCGTTTAAGCAGGGCAATTTCCGGCGTCTCATCCTTAGCGAACTGGGCTGGCCGGTGAAAGTAGGCCCGAATCAGACTGGCGGGTGGGAACCCGCGGACCGCATCCTGCTGCAGCTGGGGAATATCCCCTGGCGCCAATAATGTGATCGCCGCCGCTGGCGCACCGTCCCGGCCCGCCCGGCCAATGGCTTGCAAGTAATCTTCCAGACTCGTGGGCGGCGCCATATGAATAACGGCCCGCACGTTGGGCTGGTCAATGCCCATCCCGAAGGCATTGGTCGCACACACCACCCGGATATAGCCCTCGCGGAACTGATGCTGCAGACTGCGCCGCTCATCCCGCTCTAACCCGCTGTGATAACGGCCCACCGCGATGCCTTGGGCGGTCAAAGCGATCGCCACTTCGTTGGCCCGCTGCTTCCGGTTGAAATAAATGATCACTCGCCCGGGAATGGCGGCCAGCAGCTTGGGCAGCAGGGTATCTTTCTCTTTTTCACTGGTCACGGGACACGTATCCAGCCAAATATTCGGCCGATCCACTGAACGGCTGACCACTGTCGTGTTGGCCGCGGTCAGTCCCAACCGGCGGCAAATATCCCGGCGTACTCGGGGCGAAGCCGTAGCGGTTAAAGCCAACACCCGTTGCGGCTGGAGCAATTGAAGCACGTGGCCGAGCTGCAGGAACGCCGGGCGAAAATCCGGGCCCCACTCTGAGATGCAATGGGCCTCATCCACCACCAGCAAGCCGACTCCGTGATGCTGCAAAGCCGCAACCACATCTGGCCGGGTCAGCGTTTCGGGCGCAGCAAAGAGATATCGCCATTTGTCTAACCGGTTCAGTACACTTTGCTGCTCATCCCAGGTCAGCTCACTGTTTAACGCGACGGCGGCACCGAGGTTGGCTTCCTGCAGATGCTTCACCTGATCGATCATCAAAGCAATCAGCGGCGAGACCACCACGGTCAGCTGCTTGGTCAGCAGTGTCGGCAGCTGGTAAGTCAGCGATTTGCCTTGCCCCGTGGGCAGCACAGCTAAACAGTTGCGCCCCTGCAGCAGCGCCCGAATCACGTCTTCTTGACCGGGCCGGAATTCACTGAAACCGAAATGCTGCCGCAAAGCAGCATGCAAATCATCACTCAAGGCGCACCCCTCCTGACTGCCGCTGACGCGCAATAGCCGCCAACCGGCCGCGGAAGAAATCGACCACCGGATCAGCCTTCGCTGGCGGTAATCGCCAGCCTGGCTGCTCGTGAATCACAGCCGGCCCCAACATGGCAGCCTCTAATATGTGTTCACGAATCGTACTGGCCGCCAACTGGCGCTGCTGGGCAGTTTGATCCACGGACTGATCAGCCAGCAGCTGCATGGTCGCCTGAGCACTACGGGTCACCGCTGGGGTTGGCGGCGGCAGCAAGCCCTGCCAGCGGGCCGCTTGACCGCCGGCGATGGCCTGATAAAGCTGAGCCAGCGCATCGATCCAGACCAGCTGGACTTGAAATGGCTCAAACCCCAAATGTGCCGCCAAGTCTTGCCAGCTGGCTACATCGGTCTCTGCCCCCACCAGCCGGTTGACCAAGACGGTACCAGCCAGCTCAGGCATGGCTGTCACTAAACTCTTGAATTCGGCAATCGTCCCGGGCAAATCGGTTTTAGCCGCCTGCTCGTACCACCCCTTCACCCGCTGCTGAATCAGCAGATGCGGCGTGATGGGAGCAAAATGCCGCTCCTGGTGCTGGACTTGGCTGATCAATTGAACGGCTAACGTCAGAATATCGCCAATCTCCCGATACGCCGGCATGGTCAGTCCGGCCACATGGGTCGGCCACCAGGCCGGTAATGCGGCCGGGGGCGCCGTCAGCGTCTCGTCCGGCGCTTCGGTCAATAGTTTCTGGTGCACCAGGTAATCGATCATTTCTTCATACCGCGGGCGGGACAGGTGCGGCAGTAATCCCCAAAATGGCAGTAAATCGTTGATAAACGCCGCATACAAATTGGAAAAGGTCCGTTTCCCGTGTAAAATATGATACATCGTCACCGGGCGCACGTGCCGCCCGGCAAACAAGTAGTGTAAGAAAGTCGGCACGTGATCCCCCCTGACTGATCGATGAATTGAAAGAAGCTGCCTTAAATGACTGATTCGAAAAACGATGTGCGCCAATCATCTGACTGGTTCACCAAAATTGACCAAGAACGCTGTATTGCCTGCGGTCTTTGTGCCCTGCACGCCCCTGCCGTTTTTGATTATGACGACAACGGTGTCGCCTTTGGCAAACGGGACGCCAACCATGGGACAGTACCCATCCCGCCGGAACAACTGGCCGCCTTCAAAACGGCCTACCGCGACTGTCCCGTCCAGGCTATCTTGCGCAGCCGTCGGCCGTTCCCGCCGGAAAAGCCGGCGAAGCCTCGTCCTGACCATTATACGGAGTAATTACCGGCTAATGCAAAAGCAGCCCACCATTGTTTTTGGTGGGCTGCTTGTTTTTTCGGCTAGATTAATGGACGCGCAATTGATGCCGACTAATGAAAGGCACCATGATGAAGTAAAGTGGCAGGAAGCCCGCCGCTAAGACAACGCCTTTCAATAAATTGAACGGAACGACCATGGTCAAGATATAAGTCGTCATCGCCATACCAATTTTAATATTCATCACATTGGCGTACAACGGTGTCAATACCAGCCAGTTGAGCACCGCCATGATCACCGTAAGCGACACAGTGGCCAAAACAATGGCGGCGATCCGCCGAGGCCAACTATCTCCCAGTTTATTCAACAACAGATATAATGGCACCGCGAAAGCGATTGCCGCAATAAACGCGGCGCTATCACCGATTAAGGAGCCAATGCCGGCGCCGGTCAACATAAAATGAACAACGACTTTGATTGCTGCAACGCCAATCCCGGCACCAAGACCATACAGACTCATCGCAAAAAGAACAACGATATCACTCAAATCCAACTTGAGAAATCCCATGACAGGAATTTCGATAAACATGACCAGCGCGGCCAAGGCACCAAAGATGGCGATCCCGATCCACTTTTCCAATCCACGGTTTGCTTGCATACTGAAATGACCTCCATCAGAGGCTGCTCCAGGAAAAAAGCGGAGACAAACAGAATATGTTTGTCTCCGCTTACGCTATCTTCTTCCATCTAGACTATACTATCGGTCCCGGAGTTGCACCGGGTCCACCGCACAATGCGGGTCGCGGACTTTACCGCCGGTCGGGAATTACACCCTGCCCTGAAGACAAACCACTATTTAATTTTGATACCGTCATAGTAAACGAAATACCGCACGGCGTCAACTTATTTGCTGCGGGTTTCGACCAAATCGTACAATTCCCGTACTTCATGGGTACGCAGAGACCGGTATTCGCCAGCATTCAACCCATCTAGGGTAAGAAAAGCGAACCGTTCCCGGGACAGCTTGTCCACGGGGAGCCCGACCTTTTCCATCATCCGCTTGACCTGATGGTGCCAGCCTTCGTGGATCGTAATCTGGATAATGCTGTAATTCTTGATCTTTTCAGTGCGGATCACTTTTACCTTGGCCGGCCGGGTCTTGCGGCCGTCTAAAACGACGCCCTTTTCCAACTGCTTCAGCTGCTCGCCCACAGGAATACCCTTGACCCGCGCGACGTAAGTTTTATCCACTTGAAACGACGGGTGCATCAAGCCATTCGCCAGTTCCCCATCATTCGTCAGCAGGAGCAGGCCGCTAGTATCATAATCCAGTCGACCCACAGGATAAACCCGTTCCTGGACGCCGTTAAGCAGATCCACCACGGTTTTGCGGCCCTTTTCATCGTGGGCTGACGTGATCACACCGCGGGGTTTATACAATAAGAAATAAACCTTGCGCTCCTGGGTCAAAGGGACCCCATCCACCTCTACAGCGTCTTGGGGGGTGACTTTGATCCCCATGGCCGTGACGGTATCCCCGTTCACAGTCACGTGACCGGTGGCAATCAGTTTCTCTGCTTTGCGGCGGGAAGCGACCCCGGCATCCGCAATTACTTTTTGTAAACGTTCACTCATCGTTTTTCTCCTCTTCTTCTGCGTCAGTCGTGTCCTCTTCGCTCCCCAACTGGGCATTAAAGGAGGCAAACAGATCGGCCGCCGGAGCGGCCCGTTCCTGGGTATGGGGCAGCGGCGGCAAATCCTGCAAACTGGCCAAACCGAAATAATCCAAAAATGTTTGGGTCGTTTCATAAAGAATCGGCCGGCCAGGTGCGTCTTTGCGCCCCGCCTCGCTGATCAGCTCGTGGGCCAACAAGGTCTGCAATGCCCCCGCACTGTGAATCCCGCGGATCTCATCGATCTCGATGCGGGTGATCGGCTGCTGATACGCGATAATGCTCAAAACTTCAACAGCCGCTTGGGACAGGTGGCGGCTGCCGGCATCCTGCATATAATTCTGGATCAGGTTGGCAAAGGCCGGTTTCGTCAGCAGCTTATACCGCTCGCCAAACACCGCTAAGTAAACGCCCCGCTCCGGGTCCGCCGCCAGCGCGCTGCCCCACTGCTCAACCTGCACCCGGACCGCCGGCACGGCAATGCCTAACGTGCTGGCCAGGTCATTGAGCGTCATGCCCTCTTCGCCCGCAGCGAACAATAGCGCCTCTAAAGCGGCGCTGAACTGGTCTTGGCTCATGAAATCATTCCTTTCGCGGCGGTCTCCTGGCGCCATTCCACATAAAGCGGCGCGGCAAAATCTTCCTGGGTACAGGCCACCGTGGCATCCTTCAGCAATTCCAGCACAGCCAGAAAGGTGGTTACGACCTCATCCACACTGGGCGCTTCGCTGAGCAGCCGGCCAAAGGTCACCGGCCGGTGGGGCCCCAGGTGCTGCAAAAATGTCTTGATCCGGTTCATTTGGGTCGCCAGCACATGCTTCTCCAATGGAATGGTCCGCCGCGGCATCCGGGGCGCTTTTTGCCGCTGCCAGATCCGTTCCATGGTCAACCGCAACGCATCGATCGTCAACAACCCCGGCGCCAGCGGCTGAGCCGTGGCGGCTGGCGGGGTCTGGGGTTCTCGGTCGTAGCGGCGGTGGCGATCAGCGGCCATCTCCTTCAAGATCCCGGCCACCTTCTGATAGCTCTCGTATACCAGCAGCTGGTTGACCAGATCTTCTCGCGGATCTTCCGGTTCATCATCCGCCACAGTCAGCGGATTATCCGGCAGCAGCAATTTGGACTTGATGGCCATCAGCGTCGACGCCAGCACCAAATAATCCCCGGCCGAATCCAGCACGAGGACTTCTTGGTGATGAATGAAATCCAAATATTGACTGGTGATCTGGGCGATCGGAATATCGTAAATATCGATTTTCTGCTGACGAATTAGGTGCAGCAGCAAATCCAACGGCCCCGTATAATCTTGTACCGAGAAGGTCAGGGGCAGCGTACTCATTGCTGATCGTCCCCCGCATCAGCGGCCGTCCGCTTGCTTTCCCACTTCACAAGCAACGGCGTCGTCTCAAACGTGCCCATCAACTTCTGATGGGGATAGAGCTTTGCCAATTCATCAAAAATCATGAACGTTTGGTGGCTGCCCCGTTCCGACGGCATCAATGAAATATGGCGGACCAAAATAATATCCTGACTGCGCTGAATCCCCACGACTCCGGCAAAATCCTGAGAATCTGCCGGCCGCCACAGGTACAGCAAATATTCGGGATCATTTTGGTACAACGCCATCTCGGTTTGCAAATGATCCAATGGTTTCAGATCCGGAACGAACGAAAGCAAGCCCATGGCTATTTTTTCGTAGTCGTTCTTGTACTTAACTAACATGCTGATCCTCCATTTCCACAACACCCATACGGTAGCACAGCGGTCCAGACCACACAAGCGGCCAAAGAACCAAGGCTAATGATAGCGGGGGTGGTACTGCGCATAGACATCCAACAGCCGGGTTTTCGAAATATGGGTATAAATCTGGGTCGTTACGATATCGGCATGCCCCAACAGTTCCTGCACGACCCGCAAGTCGGCCCCGTTTTCCAGCAGATGCGTCGCGAACGAGTGGCGCAGCGTATGGGGGGTGACGTCCTTCTGAATGCCGGCTGCCGCGACGTACTTTTTGATCATTTTCCACACACTTTGACGGGAGAGCTGCCCGCCGCGGAAATTCAAAAAGACAGTCTCTTCCCGCCCCTTGACGTAATTACCCCGCTCATCATGCAGATAACGGGTCAGCCAATTGATGGCGTCATCACCGATGGGCACTAATCGTTCCCGGTCACCCTTCCCAATCACTTGGACCAGGGCGAGATCCAGATGCAGCTGGCTCAGCTGCAAGTGAGTCAGCTCCGAGACCCGCATACCAGTGGCGTACAGAGTTTCCAAAATGGCCCGATCGCGAATTCCCAGTTTTTTACCTGTATCCGGCTGGGCCAGAACTTGCTGGACCTCAGCCACGGACAGTACATCCGGCAAATGATGGGTCGCTTTGGGGGCGTCCACCAAAGTCATGGGATCATGCTGCACTAAATGGCGATGCATGGCAAAGCGGTAAAATTTGCGCAGCGACGCCACCAGCCGAATCTGAGATTGCACTGCCTTGCCGTCTGCTGCTTGATCCTGCAAGAACGACTCAATGGCGCCCGGGGTCTCCGGCAGCGCTTCGTGATGGTCGTTCAGCCAAGCAAAAAGCGTCTCCACGTCCCGGCAATAGCCCAGCCGCGTATTCTTCGCCAAGCCCTGGTCCAGTTGCAAATAGCGGGCGAAATCCGCCAGCATATCCTGTTCATTTTTCATCCGGCTGAACCAGGGTGATCTGCCCATCGGCTTGTTGGATCAGCCGCTGCTTCAGCAGATTGCCCAGAGCACGTTTGAACGCACCCTTGGAAATGGCAAAAGTCTCTTGAATCTCATCCGGTGTGCTGTGGTCAGAAAACGGCAGCGTCCCCTGGGGGGCCTGCTGGAGCATAGCCAGGATCATCTGGGCATCGTCCGAAATTTCTTCATAGGCCATGGGCTTCAAAGACAGGTTCAAACCGTGATCTTGGGTGGTGCCGATCACCCGCGCCGTAACCTGTTCGCCCAGCCGCGGTGCCGAAAACCACTCGGAGTGGTGGATAAATCCCTCTTGGTAATCCGCCGTCAAGACATGGGCGCCGATCTCCCGAACCTTATACACAGTCCCCTTGACCGTCTCGTTTTGCTGGCCGCTCTTAGCCGGAGCCGCAATCGCCTGGAAAATCTCCGGCGTTGCTAATTCACCCCAGAGCCGGCCCTTTTTATCCACGGATAACGCCACCAGCAACCGGTCGCCGATTTGCGGCCACGCGGCATCGTCAAAGGGCAGGACATCCTTCGAAACAACAATGTCCTTGTCCGGCAAGCCAATATCAATGAAGACCCCCAGCGAATGCATCCGCTGGGTCACGGTGGCAAAGGCGTAGTGGTCAATGCGCACCTTGGGCATCTGGGTCGTGCCCCGCAGCCGATCGTGCTTGTCGGTATACAGCAAGGCGTGCACGGTATCGCCTAGCGCTGGGGATTGCTCAAACTCCGCCCGCAAAATACCCAGGGTGTGACCGCTGACCTGGGCGAATACCTCTTTATCATTACTATCGGTGACCTGGGCGGCCACTACCTGTCCCAGCAACGGCACCAATGCCGTTTGTTCTTCAGCCATATTCATCCGCTCCTTACTTAATACCCGCCGGCAATTGATTGATCACCGTCAGGATCGTATACGTGATGCCGGCCGCAATGACTGGGCCAGCGGCGATACCCTTGAGAAAGACGACTCCGAGGATCGTACCGAACACTAAGGCCACCGTCATTTCCGGACTAGCCGCTAACAAGCCGACGCCCTTAGCAGAAAGTATCGCCACTAAAATACCGCAGGCCACTGCGATGTAGCCGGCGGGGGACTTGAAGGCATTGAGCAGATCAGCAAACCCGATCTTACCGGTGGCGATCGGCACTAAAATAGCGACCGAAATGATCGTCACGCCCCAATTAATGCCCTGGGCCCCCACTGTTTCTAATAATTTACCGGTGAACGGAAACAGCTTCAACACTGCCACGATCAGCACGGCAATGATCAGAGAACGGTTTTTCCCCAGCAAAGCCACTGCAAAAATGGCGGCTAAGAATAACCAGCTCTCCCATTGTGTCGTCATCTGACATCCCTGCTTCCTGATATTATTTCCCATTCTACCGGATTTAACCGCTCGGCGAAAGACCGCCGCGAAACAACGGGCTCCGGCGACCAGAAGCTAGCGCATAAGCGCCAAAGGACATAAACCTAAGTACGGGTTTCTGTTCTTTGGCGCTTATGCTGACGCTTCTAACCGGTCGCCTGCGCCCTCGAACAAAAACCGCCAGCGGCGGCCGGCGTCCCGGCTGTCTCTGGCGGACAAACGTGATCAATGAGTGATCAAACTTTTGATTAAAGCGCGTTGCTGGCCCCACGATAAATCATACCGCGACGGGAATCAACAGTAATGACTTCACCGTCTTGGATCAGCGTGGTGGCATCTTTAGCGCCGACAACGACCGGGATACCCATGGCAATCCCGACAACTGCTGCGTGGGAAGTCAAGCCGCCAGTCTCAACGACAATGGCACTGGACTTCTCAATAGCCGGCAGATAATCCTTATCGGTTGTCTTGACAACCAGGATGCCGCCATCAACAGCCTTTTCGTTGGCTTCCTCAGCAGAAGAAGCAACAACAGCCTTGCCGACAACAGTTTCGTCACCGACACCTTGACCATTCGTCAGCTTGGAGCCGATCAATTGAATCCGCATCAAGTTGGTCGTGCCGCTCTCACCAACCGGTACACCGGCAACGATCAAGATCAGGTCGCCTTCCTTGGCGAAGCCTTCCTTTTGCGCTAATTCAGCGGCGGCCGTGAACATCTCATCGGTGTTGGCCGGGCGCTTCGTTAATACTGGGTGGACACCCCAGCTGACGGTCAAAGAACGCTCTGTGCGTTCGTCGAAGGTCATGGCCAAGATATCAGCCGCCGGACGATACTTAGCAATCATCCGCGCCGTATAACCAGAGTTGGTGGCGGCGACAATGGTCTTGATGTGCAGATCATTGGCGGTATTCACGACAGCTTCACCAATGGATTCGGTGGCGTTAGCGCCAGTGAATTCGTGGATCCGTTGATAAGACAGCGTACCAGAAGCGTCAACTTCTTGTTCAGTGCGTTCGTCGATCCGCGCCATCGCTGAAACGGCTTCAACCGGGTACTTACCATTGGCGGATTCGCCGGACAGCATTGTTGCATCAGTACCATCCAAGATGGAGTTCGCAACATCGGTTACTTCGGCACGAGTCGGCCGCGGATTCTCTTGCATGGAATCCAGCATCTGAGTCGCAGTGATAACCGGCTTGCCCAGCTGGTTGCACTTCTTGATCAGGCGCTTTTGAACGAAGGGTACGTTTTCGAACGGAATCTCGACACCCATGTCGCCCCGGGCAACCATCAAACCATCAGAAACCTTCAGGATCTCATCGATATTGTCGATCCCTTCTTGGGATTCGATCTTCGGGAAGATCATGACATGTTCCATATGCTTCTCTTCCAGCAGTTCGCGAATGTCCAAGACATCTTGGGCCTTGCGGACGAAGGAAGCGGAAATGAAGTTGATGTTGTGATCCAAGCCGAAGCGGATATCATCCGTATCCTTCTCAGTGATCCCAGGGAGCCGAATTTCAACACCCGGGGCGTTAACACCCTTCTTGGAACCAATGTAGCCGTCGTTTTGTACTTGCGTAACCAATTCCCGATGAGCGTCATCCTTCTCGGTGATCTTCAAATCAACCAAGCCATCATCGATCAAAACGTGACCACCCACGTGAGTATCATCGTACAAACCGGGATAAGTAACCGCGATCTTTTCTGGTGTGCCTTCCAGACTGTCATCCATGGAAATGCGAATGACGTCGCCAGTGTGGGCTTCGAAGCCCTTGTTCTTTTGGGTCGTTGTCCGAATCTCGGCACCCTTGGTATCCAACATGATACCAACCAGTTTGCCGGTCTTCTTTTCGGCTTCATGCACCATGTTCATCCGAGCCAAATGCTCAGGATGATCACCATGGGAGAAGTTGAACCGGAAAACATTTGCGCCGGCCTCGATCAGTTTCGTGATCAAGTCAACCGTGTTACTTGCCGGTCCTAATGTACTAACAATTTTGGTCTTTTTCATAATCAGTAAAAACCTCCAATGAATTAGTTACCACTCTGTACAACACAATCATCGTACCAAAAACTAGTGAGATAAGTCACCGTTCAAATCATACAAGGACATATCTGCTTTGTGCTTTGATTCAAACAAATCGTCCATCGGATGATAAGTCAGCTGGTTGTTCTCGATGCCGACGGCTAAGCCGCCTTTGCCTTGCATCAAGAGCTCCACAGCAAATGCGCCCATCTTGGACGCCAATACCCGATCCCGTGCGGACGGTGCGCCACCCCGCTGCACGTGACCCAGTACGGTCGAGCGAACATGGAAATCACCAAACTTGCTGAGTTCTTCGGCAAATTCGGGCGCATGCATGACGCCCTCAGCCAAAACAACCACCGAATGCTTCCGGCCAGCCTGCCGGTCCGTATTGATGTGCTCAGCAACTTTCGCCATATCAAATGGCTTCTCAGGAATGATGATCTCTTCTGCCCCGCCAGCGACCCCAGCCCAGAGGGCAATGTCGCCGGCGTTGCGGCCCATGACTTCCACGATGAAGGTCCGCTCATGGCTGGCCGCCGTGTCGCGAATCTTATCAATGGCATCCAGCGCTGTATTAACGGCGGTGTCAAAGCCGATGGTGAAGTCGGTATAAGGAATATCATTATCGATGGTACCTGGCAAACCAACTGCGTTATACCCGTGCTCCGTCAAGCGCAGGCCGCCATGGTAAGAACCGTCACCGCCGATAACGACCAAAGCGTCGATACCGAACTTCTTTAGTTGCTCAATCCCCCGCAACTGAGCTTCTTCTTGGGCAAATTCAGGATACCGGGCCGAATACAAGAACGTCCCGCCGCGTTGGATAATGTCCAACACGGTATCCTTGTCCAATGGGAAAATGTCGCCCGCTACAAGTCCTGCGTAGCCATAGTTAATACCATAGACTTCGAGGCCTTCGTGGAGAGCTTTGAGGGTGACGGCGCGAACGGCTGCGTTCATGCCGGGCGCGTCGCCGCCACTCGTCAAAATACCAATGCGTTTCATTTCTTCACCTCAGGGAATAAAATACTGGAACACGACGTTCCACAACACCTATCAATATATCACGTTGCCTGAATAAAATCTTGCTTTCTTTGTAATTTGCAAGGGAATTTGCAAGCATTTATTTTCAGTGCGCCGCCCGCAGGACAACGTTCTTCGCTCCCAACAGGTCTTTCAAAGCGGCCAATTGCTGGGGGGCGCCTGAAAAGTCAACGGGTGTCGTCAACAGACGTTTTTCACCGGATTTGGGCCGATAAACGACCACGGGGGTCTTTCCTTGACCCACCCGCAGGATCTCGGCAATCTCGCGATGGATGGCCGGGTTATCCAGCGCAGCCGGCACCTGGACATACAGGGTCAGCGGCACGGCCTCCGCCAGCAGTGGAGAGGCGGCCTGCAGCTGATTGGCAATCACCTGCAGTTCGCCGTTGCGTTCCTGCGTCTTGCCCTGAACAAGATAGACTGTATCATTGGTCAGCTGCTGACTGATCTGACGGTACAGGTTGGGGAAAATGGTGACATCTACTCCGCCGCTGGCATCTTCAGCAGTTAAAAAGGCCATTTCGTCGCCCTTCTTGGTCCGGATCGTTTTGACGTGGCGCACGTACAGCAGCAGCGTCACCGGGGCATTGGCCGACATATTGCTGACACTGATAATGGGATAGCGGCCCTTCAGCAAGACGTAACGGTCCGTGGGGTGGCCGGTGATGTAGGCACCCAAATACTGCGCGGCCAAATCGGCCCGTTCCCCGGCGTCATAGTCGGTGATCTGGGTCTCCTTAGGCGTCAGTAAACTGAATAACGACGTATTGTCTCCGGCAAACTCAGCGCTCTGCACCCGGCTGTGCAGATTGGCCACCAGCTGACGCCGGTTGTTTTCCAACCGGTCAAACGCCCCGCTCAAAGTCAGCGCCGTCAGCGCATCATCTTTTAAGAACTTGGCTGGCACCCGGCGCAAGAAATCATCCACGGAATGAAAGGCACCGTTAGCCTTGCGTTCATCTAAGATGGCTTGGGTAAAGTCGGTGCGAATACCTTTGATCAAGGTCAGCCCGAACCGGATCGTCCCCTGAGCCACCGAGAAATAGGCCCAGGAAGCATTCACATCGGGATAAGCCAAGCGAACGCCATGCTGCCGAGCCTCCTGGACATACGTCTTGATCTTTGTGTCGTTGCCGCGCACCGAATTCAGCAAAGCACAGAAAAACGGCGCCGGATAATGTACTTTCAGATAGGCCAGCCAAAAAGCGACCATACTGTACGCCACCGCATGGGACCGGTTGAAGCCGTAATTGGCAAAACTTTCAATATAGTCATAAACCTTCTGTGCATCTGCTTCGGAGTAACCCTGGTGCTGCGCGCCTTGGAGAAAGTCGGTGCGCAGGCTGTCCAAGACCCCCTTTTTCTTCTTGCTCATTGCCCGCCGGAGGGAATCGGCTTTGGCCAGCGAGAAGCCGCCCATCACGTTGGCCACTTGCATGACCTGTTCCTGATAAACCAGCACACCGTAAGTCGGAGCCAAAATATCCTTGAGTGCCGGAGCCGGGTATTCGATTGGTGCCTGACCGTGCTTACGGGCAATAAAAGTCGGAATGTTATCCATCGGCCCCGGCCGGTACAGGGCATTGGTCGCCACGATATCTTCAAAACTGGTGGGCGCTAACTGGCGCAGCACGTTCTTGATGCCGCTGGATTCAAACTGAAACACACCGTTGGTATCCCCAGCCCGGAAAAGGGCCAGCGTCTCCTCGTCATCAAGGGGGATCCGGCGCGGATCAAATTCCCGGCCTGTCTCCTTTTCCACTGAATGCACGGCCGCGGCCAGAATGGACAGATTGCGCAGGCCCAAGAAGTCCATCTTCAACAACCCCAGTGCTTCAGCGTTGCCCATAGGCTGCTGGATCAGTTTGACCCCGTTGCTGCCCTCCTGCACCGCGACAACATCCGTCAAGTTATGGTCGCTTAACACAATGCCGGCCGCGTGGGTGGACGTGTTGCGGGGCAGCCCCTCCAGATGCAGCGCTGTATCAAACAAAAGCCGGTTGAGCGGACTATCCTTGATTCGGTTTTGCAAAGGCAGCGAGTCTTTTGCAGCCTGCGCCAGGGATACATGGAGCACTGGCGGAATGGTTTTTGTCCACGCCCCCAGCTCCGGCATGCTGAGGCCGAATACCCGGCCGACATCGCGCAGTGATGCTTTAGCAGCTAAAGTGCCAAAGGTGATGATTTGTGCCATATGGTTGTCGCCGTATTTTTCATGAACATACTGAATCAGTTCTTCCCGCCGGTTGTCTGGAATATCCAAGTCGATATCCGGCATCTGCTGGCGTTCAGGATTCAAGAAACGTTCAAATAAGAGATGGTACTGAATCGGATCGACTTCCGTGATCGCCAACGCATAGCTGACCAGCGAGCCGGCCGCTGAGCCCCGGCCAGGGCCGGTCATGACGTTGGTTTGGTGCATGTAGTTCATGACATCCCAGACGATTAGAAAATAATCAGGGAAGCCCATCTGATCGATGACCCCCAGCTCATAGTGCAGCCGCTGGATATACGCCGTCGGTACACTTTGGCCGGCAAAGCGCTTTTGCAGGCCGGTCTCCGCCAGAGTCGTCAAAAAGGCCAGCGCCGTTTCGCCGTTGGGGGTCGGAAAATGCGGCAGTTCTGCCCGTTTGAAGGTCATCGTGACATTGGCTTGGGCCGCCAGCTTGGCGGTATTCTCGACAGCACTTTGCAGTCCGGCCTGAATGTAAGCTTCCTCCGCGTCCTTGTCCCGCGGCAAATAGAACTGGCCCCGGGTCGCCGCCAAGGTCTCCGGGTGATCCATCGTGGCGCCCCGGTCCACCGCTTGCAGTACCTGGGCAGAAAAGGCATCCGTGGGGGCCAAATACCGCACGTCGTCCACAGCCGCTAGGGGCAGCTGCTGCTGATCCGCCAAAGCCTGCAAAAACTGCTGCTCACTGGTCGATAAATGCCGGCTGATACCCAGATAAACCGCACTGTCCGCCGCGGCAGTCTGCAGCTGGGTGAGCACCGCCGCGGCTGTGGCCGCATTTTGCCGGTGCGCCCAAAAAGCAACCAAACTATTGAAAGGCGGCACGATCACGGCCAACCCCGCATGGTGTGCCTGGAACGCCGCCCAGCTGCATTGCCGGGCCGGTGCGGTCATGGCGGCCGACGACAGCAGCATTAGATTATGGTACCCCGTTTGATCCAATGCCAGGAGCAGCAGCCGGCCAGCCGGTACCGGCACGCCATCGTCAGTATTCACCGGCCCGGCCGCTGGAGGCAGCGGCGCCATATCCAGCAGCAGCCCCTGTAATGGTTTGATTCCTGCCGTCTGCGCCGCTCGATAGAAGTCAACACTGCCGTACAGCACGTTGTGATCCGTCAGGGCCAGCGCCGTATAACCACGCTCCCCCGCTGCCTGGATCAAATCTGTCAGCCTAGTGGGACTTTCTAACAGGCTGTATGCCGATATCACCTGTAATTGCGTAAACGCCATGGTATCGCCCCTCTCATTCAGTCAATTAAGCTGTCTCTAGTATAGCAAATTTTGCCAGTGCCGCTGGGCGCTGTCGACCGGCTGTGCTATACTAACGACAGTTTGACAAAGGAGGCACGGCTCGTGAAACACATTATTCCCATTATTTGGGGCATGCTGCTGGGCCTGGTCATTGGTTTCATCGGCGCAGCCCTGACCCAGACCAAGTTTCAGGTCGGCACGACACTGATCGTTACCGCGATCGGCGGAGCCCTGTTAAATATCATCGCCATGTACATGGAGCATCAAGTGAAAAACGTCAAGGCATAATTCACTGGATTACTAAACACCCATCGTCCGGACCAACTGGATGATGGGTGTTTTAGTATACCTTTTAGCCGTCATATAGTATACTTAATTCAGTGATAAAGTATATCTTTTGAAGGGAGCTGCATACGATGGCTGAACCACGTTATCGCCAAATTGAGCGCATTGTCCGGAATCGAATCACTGCCGGCACCTATCCTCCGGGCAGTCAGATTCCAACTGAAAAGGAACTGGCCGCAGAATTTGAGGTTAGTCTAATTACCACCAAAAGAGCCCTGACTGAACTGGCTGATCAAGGACTGATCAGCCGCAAACGCGGGTCGGGCAGCTTTGTTAAGCCCCCGACAAAGAAAGTTGTCGAGACGCCAGCCGCTCCCCTCCGGACTTACTATCTGGATCCCGCCCTGCCCTTCCTGTGGCAGACTCTGCACACTGCGCCATTGCCGCCCCACCGCTTTCTGGCACTGAGCGATACCCTGCCAGAGAAAAAGACGAATCCAGTGATCCTTGTCACCCCCGAATTGCCCTCCGAAAAGATATACTCTTTAACCAATAAAGATATACCTTTTGTGCTGGCAACGACCACCCAGCATTCTTTACCCGTGCCGCAGATCACCTTCGCTAACGCAGAGATTGCCGGCTTACTGCATGAAGTTACCCAGCTGCGGACTGGCGATTCTCCGCTGCCGGTCTATTATGATGACGCTGGCGATACGCCGTTGGCCGATCAGGCGAGTGCCCAGGCCCGCTATCTCGGCATGAGCCAGGCTTTTGGCACCGTGCATAGTCTGCCCATTACGAACGACAGCCCGGCAGGCGTCTACGTCTTCAATCAGCGTAACCGTCTGCTGGCGTTTTTGCGCAGACAAAAACACGCTGCCGCGCAGCGTGTTTACTATTTTTTGATTACGTATTTACCGACCACAGCTGCTGTTCAGCTGCAGCAAGACATGCTGCCCTGGGGGGTTCAGCTGATCAACTTCGATTGGACGGCCATGCTGCTGGCCACTAAGGCGTGGTCCGGCACCATGGCTCCCTGGCAGCAAACTATCCCCCCACGGTTCGTCACCGGCGGTTAACGGGTAATGTAAATATACAAGGTATCGGGTGAGAAGCCGACATCAAAACGGACCTTATTTGATACGATCGTTTTCATCGTCGTCTGGCCGTTTTGGGAATCCTTGCTTTGCTTTTGGAAGTCCTTCATGACCGACTTGGCATCAGCCCCAAGAGTCGATGCCAGCAGCGCAAATTGCTGGGCAAAGACTGCCGCCTTTTTCTTATCCTTCAAGGTCTTGACCGGAGTCATAAACGTAGCTCCAATCAGCTGACCGTCCTGGACGTTGGTCCGAACAGTATTGCCCTGGGCCTTCAAGACGTTGTGAATGCCCTCCTGACCGGCAGCGGGGAAAGCTCCGGGGGTTTGGTTAGCCTGGGCTTGCAGCTTCGCCTGAAGGGCCGCTTGGGCGGCCTTGGGCATCGCCGCTATTGCTGCCTGCTGTTTCTTCTGGGCAGCGGCCTGTTCCGCCTGACTGGTGCCCTTGGCCTTGGCTTGCGCCTGCTGGGCCATCTGGAACAGGATCATGTTATATTTCGCTGCAAACTTGGTGTAGGCGCCAAAACTCTGGCTGGCCGCTACAGTCACCGTCCGCTGGCTGCTGCCGGCCTTGAAAACGACCTTTTGCGGTTGGGCACTGGGGGCAACCGTGTAGACAAAATTGCCGTCATGGTTAGTCACCCGCTGGCTGTTGTTTTGGCCGACCTGGGCCGTAATCTGCGCCTTGCTGGGCGCCGTACCTTTAATGACAGCCACCATACCGTCGGCGGCGTAATTTTTTTTGCTGGTACTGATCTGCTGATTGCCGCAACCGGCTAATACAGTCAGGCCTAATGCCATGGCGAGGGTCGCCACAAGTCGTTGATGCATAAAATAAGTCTCCTTTATTTGCTGCTGTTAATGACGTGGAAGTTATCATCCGCCGTTGCGGTGATGACCGGATGAGCTTGTAAGTAATCGGCAATGAGCTCTGTCATGTCCTTCTGGTTCTCCCGCACGATCTGCTGGGGACCAAACATGGTGTAGTTGCCGCCGCCCACGGCCCGATACTGATTGACCGTGACGTCCAGCAGCTGATCGGCTTGGACTGGCTGACCATGGTACGTCAGCGCCGTAATCCGCTGGCCCATCGGTTGGGCCACGTCAATCGTGTAGTCGATGCCATGATACATATCATAGTTGTATCGTTGCGGTTTCGGGTGTAAAAAGCGCGGGTTGACCCCAATGGCCCCGTTGGGTGCAGGCTGGAAATAACGGGCACTCTTTTCCAGCGCCGCTCTCAGCGTTGCCCCCGTGATGCGCAGCACTGCCAAGGTATTGGGATAAATATAATTGGTCATCACGTCCCGCAGCGACACGGTGGCGCCAAAACCAGCGCCCTCATTGTTAAACAGCGCCGTACCGGAAATATCCGTGCCGGTCGCTGCCATTTGCACCGTTTGAATGAACTCGATATAAGGTGATTCAGTAATTCGGGCGGCATCCGGATCCGGGATCGTCATGTCCCCCTGCACCCGGCCCAGAGGCTGATCCAGCCAATCTTCCACGGTCTGTTGGACTGGGGCCATCAGCTGCGTGATAGCCGGCTGCGGCACAGCCGTGCCGGTCGGCAGCAGCTGGGCATCGCTGTCCGTCACCGTCCACCGGTCATTTTCGCGGGTCAGGGTCAAATCGATCCGCCCGACCATTTCGCCCCGGTATCCAGGCTGGGTGGTGGGCACGCCATGGACATGGCCCGCGAGCTGGCGGTGCTGATGTCCGGTGATCAGCGCATCCACCCCCGGAATCTGGGCCAACGCATAGCCCTTGTTTTCTCCGGTCAGTGTTTCGGTGGGCGCACCATCGGTCAGATCCCGTTCGAACCCGCCGTGGTAGGCGATCACCACGACGTCGGCTAGCTTCTGCAGCCGCGGAACCCATTCCTCGGCGGTGCTTACGACATCCGCAAACTGCAGCCCTTGGATGTGATCGGGGCTCTCCCAATGGGGAATATAGCTGGTGGTCAGGCCCAATATGGCAACCGTCACCCCGCCCTTTTTGATCAGCTGATAGGCCGGGCCAAACGCCGGCTGGCCGGCTTCGTCCAAAATATTGGCCTGGGCCAGCGGATAATTCAGGGTAGCCAGTGCCTGACGCAAATAGTCAGCACCATAATTGAATTCATGGTTGCCTAAGGTACCGACATCGTAACCCACCGCATTGTAGGCCTGGGTCAACAGACTCGGTTGGGACTGAGCGGTCCCTTTCACTGCATAATAAGCCAGCGGCGAGCCCTGCAGGAAATCGCCGTTTTCAACTACCAGTGTATGCGCCGGATCCTGCTGGCGCACGGTGTCGATCACCGTGGCCGCCCGGGTCAGGCCAAATGGCTGCGTACCATCCCGCTGTACGTAGTTCGTCGGCAGAACAAAACCATGGGTATCGCTGGTTGACAAAATGGTTAAAGTCGTCGTCTCGCTCATGCCTTCGGCTGCCCCGCGGCGGGTGCCGCCAGTGCGGCTAACGCATGGTGCACGATCGCCTTTTGGACGACGCTCATGATGGCCAGCTGGGCCATGGGTGCCGCCATTGCCTGGACGGCAGCGGCCGTTTGGCCAGGGATCACCACGTCCTGCTGAAAATTAGTGGCATAGCGATGGACCGTGTTCATCGTCGTCAACACGAAGAAGTCATAGGCCTGAGCTGTCTGTTCCGCCAGCACCAGAGCCAATCCCGTCCGGATATCGGCCAATGGATACACTTCGGTGAGAAAGGCAGTGACCAAGATTTTGGCAATCCCCGTTTGATCAAATTTCTTCTTGCCTGCTTCACTGACGATTTTTTGCTTGACCCAATAATTAATATCGCTCGTCGTCACCGGGGCAAAGGCAAACGGCGCCAACGCCTGATTGGCGATGTCCGCCGCCTGTTCGGCATACAAGGAAAATGCCGGCAAGTCCGTCCACCGGGGCAGCGCCAGCTGCTGTAAACCGGTCACGTAGGAAGTTACTGTGTTGTCTGCCAAAAGAAACGCCTACCTTTCACTAATTGACTTCTATTTTACCATGCCCAAAACAAAAAAGAGCCCGACCTAATCCCGCGGACAGCGGAATTAGACCCGGACTTTTTTCCAGATGCCGAAGCACCTTATGCATTCGCACTGTTATCTGAGCCAGAATTATCTGAACCAGCATCACTGGCGTCAGCGGCGGCCGGTTTAACCACTTGTTCACCCTTGTAAAAACCCTTAGGGGAAACATGGTGGCTTAAACGGTATTCACCGGTGGCGGCATCAAAATGCATGTTAGGCACCGTCAATTTGATGTGCCCACGACGCATACGCTTCTTCGTTTTCGAAGTTCTCCGTGCAGGAACTGCCATTTTCAAAACTCCTTTACCGTGGATTGATGATATCAACGTATCATAGTACCGATCCTCTGCGGATCGATCTGCTGTCAAGGAAATGTCATTGACAGCTCACTCAAAACATAATACTATTTTTTGCCCCAACAGACAAGGGCTTTCCCTAATTTGCTTGGTCTGCCCCGGTACTGATTGGTGTTTTTACCCGAAAAGTCAGCTGATCGTGGGGGCCGGCGTCCACCAGGACCGTGCTGTCTGGTGCAAAGTGCCCCGCAATGATCTCTTTGGCCAGCGGCGTCTCCACCGCCGTCGTGATCAGCCGGCGCAGCGGCCGCGCCCCGAAGGCCGGATCATAACCATTGGCCGTCAGCCAGTCTACGGCCGCATCTGTCGCTTCAAGATGCAGATCCTGATCAGCCAGCCGCTGATTCAGCTCACCCAAAAGTTTATGCACGATGGTATGGATCGCTGCCCGATTCAATGGCGCAAACATAATAATGTCGTCGATGCGATTTAGAAACTCAGGTTTGAAGTGCTGGTGGACGATCGCATCCACTGCTTGCCGGGTGGCCGGAGTAATTTGACCTTGATCATCTAAGCCCTGCAACAGTGCTTCGGAACCCAGGTTGCTGGTCATAATGATCAATGTGTTCTTGAAGTCCACGGTCCGGCCTTGACTATCCGTTAATCGGCCATCATCCAAAACTTGAAGCAGAATGTTGAAAACGTCCGGGTGGGCCTTCTCAATTTCGTCCAACAAGACAATGGTGTAAGGATTGCGCCGGACAGCTTCGGTCAGCTGACCGCCCTCTTCGTAGCCGACATACCCAGGCGCGGCGCCGACCAAACGAGATACGGAATATTTTTCCATGTATTCGCTCATGTCGATGCGCACCATGTGTTTCTCGGAATCAAACAGATCGTCAGCCAGCGCTTTGGCGAGTTCGGTCTTGCCGACGCCGGTCGGCCCTAGAAACAGGAATGACCCCAACGGCCGGTTAGGGTCCTGCAACCCCGCCCGGGACCGAAGAACGGCGTCGGCCACAGCATTGACCGCTTCGTCCTGACCGACGACCCGCTGGTGCAGCTGATCAGCCAGGTGCAGCAGTTTCTCGCGATCGCTTTGGACCAGCTTGGCCACAGGGATCCCGGTCTGGTTCGCGACGACCGCCGCAATTTCATTAGCCGTGACCGATTCCTGCACCAGCCAATGGCCGCTGTGTTCCTGTTTCTCCAGAGCTGCCAGTTCCTGCTGTAACCGGGGAAGGTCGCCGTGCTGCAAGCGGGCGGCAGTTTCCAGATCGTAGCGGGACTGAGCCTCCGCCAAGTCGTGCTGGGCTTTTTCAATGGCGCTCTTCTTGTCGTTGACTGCCTTGATGGCCTGCTTTTCAGCGTCCCATTGGGCGGAGAGCGTATGGTTGGTTTCCCGCAGATCGGAGAGCTGGCTGTTGACTACTGCCAAGCGTTTGGCCGAAGCCTTATCCGTTTCGCTCTTGAGCGCCTGCTGCTCAATTTCCAGCTGCATGATGGCCCGTTCATTTTCATCCAAAGCGGTCGGCCGGGAATTCATCTCAACGTTGATCGTTGCGGAGGCTTCATCCACCAAATCAATCGCTTTATCCGGCAGGAACCGATCCGTGATGTACCGGTCCGACAGCCGTGCCGCCGCTACCAGGGCGTCATCGTGAATACGCACGCCATGGAAGATCTCAAACCGTTCCTTCAACCCGCGCAAGATCGTGATGGTCTCAGCAACACTGGGTTCTTGGACCAGGACCCGCTGGAAACGGCGTTCGAGGGCTTTGTCTTTCTCGATCCGCTGACGGTACTCATCCAGCGTTGTCGCTCCGATCAAATGCAATTCGCCCCGGGCGAGCATCGGTTTCAGCAAGTTGCCGGCATCCATGCTGCCTTCCGTTTGGCCGGCACCGACAATGTTGTGGATCTCATCAATGAACAGGATGATCTGACCATCGCTCTTTTGGACTTCATTTAAAACACTCTTCAAGCGCTCCTCGAACTCGCCGCGGTACTTGGCCCCGGCAATCAGCGCGCCCATGTCCAAAGAGATGATCGTTTTGTCCCGCAGATTAGCCGGGACATCGCCGCGGACGATCCGTTGGGCCAGCCCCTCCACGATGGCGGTCTTGCCGACGCCGGGAGCCCCGATCAGCACCGGATTGTTTTTGGTCTTGCGGGACAGAATGCGGATCACATCCCGAATCTCGTCGTCTCGGCCGATCACCGGATCCGGATTACCGGTACGGGCGGCCTTGACCAGGTCGGTGCCATATTTTTCCAAAGCTTTGTAATTAGCCTCGGCGTTGGCGGACCGGACATGCTGTCCGCCCCGGAGGTCATCGATCAACTTTTTAACTTTGGCCGCTGTCGCCCCCTGCTGAATCAAGAATTGGGTCAGCGGATGGTATTGTAATTGATACAACGCCAAAAACACCAGCTCGCTGGACAAAAAATCGTCCTGATACTGCTGGCGTAGTTGATCGGCCTGGGTCAGCAAATTGTTTAAATTACTGCTCAGCACACTGCCGTAATCACTGACACCCCCCACGACCGGGATAGCGTCAAGTTCTTTATTCAATTCGGCCGTCCAGGCCGCGTTGGCCACGCCTGCTTTTTGCAGCAGCGTCGCCCCTAAGGTCTCCGGCAAGGTGAGCGCCAAAAATAAATGGGGTACGTCCACCTCTTGGTGGTGGCGCACCACAGCGGTTTGCCGGGCTTGGGTCAATGCGTCCCGGACCGCTTGCGTTAATTTTTCAGGATCCATGAATGCGGGTCATTCCTTTCACTGAGTGGTTGATCTATTCAGTATAGCGAGTCCCCGCGGCCGCCGTCATCCTTCTTGAGTCGGAGCCGGCTTCGGCATTTGGCCCTGTTGCTGCGTCAATGTGTTGCTCTGACGCTGCAAGGCTTTGATCTGCTCATCCTTTTCCGCCAAGGCAGCGTTCATCTCAGCGGTCAACCGCTCATTCTCTGCTTTGACAGCCGCTTTGACGGCCACCTCTTGCGCCTGATCGGCGGTCGCGACGCGTTTGTCAGCGTCTTTGACCTGTTTTTTCAACTCATTCTGCTGGCCAATGGATACCAGTGCGGTGATCACGATCCCCAAAAACGCCGCGCCGATGATAATCAGCACCAACGGCAGCTGCACTTTAGCAAAACCGAAGTTGATTGCCGCATTGTTGACGTTCAATACCGCAAAAATGACGATGAGCAGCGTCAAAGCGACTGTAATGATTAACCGAATCTGCTTTTTCATCTGATTCTCCCCCTACCCGTTTGCCGCTACTTGCGGTTGCCAAACAACAACACGATCTGGTCCCCAATCGTCGGTGCCAGCGGATACAAGACGCTGGCCACCGCCATGATGCCCGGGACATTGATCTCCCGGCGCGGGCGGCCGATCGTCCGGACGATTTTTTTCGCTAAATCTCCTGGATCAATGGTGAAAGCCGCGACATTGTCTAAGTATTGGCCGGTCTTGTCCGCAATGCTGAAGAAATTTGTGGCCACCGGTCCCGGATTGATCGTGGTGACTAGAATACCAAAAGGCTTCAGCTCCAGCCGCAGGACATTCGAGAACTGAATCACCGCCGCTTTCGCCGCTGAATAATAAGCCGATTTCGGGGTAAGCAGTTTACCGGCCATGGACCCGACATTGAAGATGTGGCCGTAGTGGGCATCGATCATCATGCCGGCAATCTTACGGGAAAAATACATCAACCCCAGCACATCCACAGCAAATAATTGCTTGACTGTGGCCCAGTCCGTTCCAGTGACTGATTCAAAGTCGCCAAACCCGGCGGCATTGAGCAGCACGTCGACCCGCTCAACTTTATCTTGAATCGCTGCCACGGCGTCATCAATGGCCTCACGGCTGCCCACGTCCACCGGCACGACATAGGCTGGTGCCCCAGAGAGCAGGGTCACATCCTGGCTCAACACCGTCAGTTTATCGACTGAGCGGGCCAGCAAAATCAACGTAGCCCCTTGGCGGGCGGCCTCGTAGGCCACCGCCTGGCCGATGCCGGAACTGGCCCCCGTAATAGCGACCACTTGACCGGTCAGTGTTTTAGTATCATTTTCCAACATGACTCATCACCGCTGCTTTCTTAAATGGAATTTCGATGGTTTCAAAATCATGAACCAGTTTCGTATGCGGAAAGACGGTACGGGCCTCCACCGCCAATTGATGGGCCGCACTGCCCAAGTAGCGGGCCGAAATGTGCGTCAGCAGCAGCAGTCCGACATGGGCCTCCTTGGCGGTTTCTGCCGCCGTCTTGCTCGTGGAGTGGTAATACCGCTTGGCCAGTTTGGCCTCATCGGCGCCAAAGGTGCTTTCGTGCACCAGCACATCCGCATCCATGGCTAATTTTACCGCATTAGGCGTCTTTCGTGTATCACCCAGAATCGTAACGATCCGGCCTGGTTGCGGAGCGGCGATATAGTCCGCGGCCTGAATCGTGCGGCCATCGGGCAAGGTGACGTCGCGGCCGGCCTTGATCTGGCCGTAGAGCGGCCCGGCGGGAACGTTGGCGGCCCGCAGGTCATCCACCAGTAATTCACCGGGGTGCGGTTTTTCCACGACCCGGTAACCGAAGCTTTGAATGCGGTGATCCAGTGTTGCCGCCGTCACGGAGAACGTCGCGTCGTCAAAAATTTGGCCGCCGTGATCCAATTCCACGAAATGCAGCGGATAACTCAGGTGGGTGTCAGAAACCCGCAGGGCAGTCTCTAAGAAGTCTTTCACCCCGGTGGGGCCATAGATCGTCAAGGGGGTGTTGCCGCCTTGAAACGAGCGGCTAGCCACTAAACCGGGCAAGCCGTAGAGGTGGTCGCCGTGCAAATGGGTAATAAAAATCTTGGTGATCTTGCGCGGCCGGATATTAGTGCGCAAAATCTGGTGCTGGGTGGCTTCGCCCACGTCAAACAGCCAGATCTCATTGCGTTCGGCCAGCAATTTCAATGCAATACTCGTGACGTTCCGCGATTTCGCAGGAACTCCTGCGCCGGTACCTAAAAAAACCAACTCCATATGTTTGTCCGTCTCCATCCTGAGTTCATGTTTGGTGTCTACATAACGGGAAAAAGGGAATGAGCCAAAAGTCCTGTCTCGGCTGTCGGGCCAAGTGCTCCGTAAGCTGCGGCAAAATGGGCTGGAACGTGGTGACGGCGCTTGAAGCCCGCAAAAAACGCGGTCTTCAAGTCGCCTAACCACATCAGCGGCAAAGCCGCTGTGTGGTTTCCACCACTGAGCTCATTTTGCCTCCGCTTGCTACGCACTCGGCCCTTGATACGCCAGGGCAATCAGACTGTTGTCTCAATCCCTATTCACCATTTACTGCTGATTCTTCTGTTCTTGAGCTTGTTGTTCACCCGTTAAAATGCCCTTGGCAACAAAGGTCGCGTAGTAAGGACTGCCAGTCGGGTTCGGATGTACTTGATCGTCCGAGAACCACTCTGGATGCGGTGTCGAATAATTATACCAGTCGATCACATGCAAATTTTTGTAGTGTTTAGCTGCTTCATTCAGCATGCTGTTGACCTGTCCTTGCCACTGTCTAGTGGGCACATGCGCATTGATCCAATATACGCGTCGATTGGGTCCAATGGCTTGCATGAACTGATCCAACTGATCCGTACTGAAGGGACCATTCGTACCTAATCCTACTAAGACAACATCAGCCATGGCCCCCTGCTGAGCCAATGCTTGCACCCGGGAAATTGTCGTGATCATTTGCTGCCCGACTTTGGCCTCCATATAAATCTTCGGGAAAATACGGGTCAGCAGTGGTTGTCCGTCAATCATGACTGAATCACCAAACGCCGTGATCGGCATCTGCTGCGCACGCTGCAATTGCACCTGGGTCAAACCATACTGCTCTAAATCTTTGTTCACTGGATGTTCCTTCGCCCGGGACTCTTCAGCAGCACTCTGCGATTTAGACAGCGATTCGGACAAGGATTTATCCTTGGCGGCCTTCTTCTTCTCTGCATTGGCGGACTTGATGGCGGCGAGTTGGGCCTTGCTGCGTTTATCGTTTTCAGCTTGGTTTTTCTTGATCCGCTTAGCCAGCGCAGACTGATCCGCGCCGTGGGCCTTGGTTTGGCTGCCCTGCACAACGCCGACGCTGCCGCCGACCAGAATTAACGCGACTAAAGCAGCCGCGATGCGGTTCGTCCAGCCTTTCCGGCTATCATTCCGCAACAAACCCTGAAACCACGTCTTGAGCTGACTGAAATCAAACTGGCCGATGGGCCGTTCAATCCAGCGATAAGACACCTCACTGATTGCTACGATCAGCACCACTTCGATCACGGGATACAAAATCGGGTGATTGGCGATGTCTGGGAACTTGGATTCAAAGAAGATCATGACCGGAAACTGATAGACATAAAGACCATAGGAACGAGAGCCAACCCAGTCAAAAACCGGATTGGTCAAAATGCGGTTCCAATCGGCCCCCGGATGGGCAACGACGGCAATGGTCAGCACGGTGAAGACTGTGAACAAAACCATCCCGCCGCGGTACGTCCAGGCGCTTTGAGCGTCCAGCGTGAAGAGCAGCCAAAGCATTCCAGCCATACCGACCAAACCCATACCGTCCAGCAGCCAGCGATCACTCCTAGCCACCGCAGTCCGCAACCGATCTGTGGGCCAGACAAAAGCCAGTGCCACCCCGAGAAAAATTCCGTACAACCGGGTATCTGTTCCGTAGTAAATCCGGCTGGGATCTACTCCCGGTTGGTACAAGAATGCCATCAACAAAGCCGACACGACTGAGATAGCCAACGCAATATTCGCCATCCAGCCGTTGCGATTCTTCAAGAGCTTGAATAGCAAAATAATCAGTAACGGCCCAAAAATGTAGAACTGGTTCTCAATGGACAGCGTCCACATATGGGTGAAAGGTGATTCATTGTTGGCAAACCGGTCAAAATACGACTGACCATTGCTGATTTGCCAAAAGTTATAGTAGTTTAACAAGTTGGCCGCAATGATTTTATGCAGATTAGCCAACAAGTTACGCTGAAACAACACGATATACGTACTGGTCGCGAAAAGCATCACGATCAGCGTGGGGTAGATTTTTTTCAGCCGCCGGCCGTAAAAACGGCGCAAGCGGAAATGACCTGTGCTGCGCAGTTCGCGCATCACTTGGTCGGCGATGAGATACCCGGCTAACGCGAGGAAGATTGGCACCCCAAGGTAGCCGCCCCGAAACACGTTGGGATTTAAATGGTATAAAATAACCCCCAAAACACCCAATGTACGTAACCCGCTGAAGCCGGTGATAAACCGCCGTTTCTTCGTTTGCCCTGCCCGTTGCATTACTTCCCTATCACCTTTCAGCTCAATCTATTCAACAAAATCAAAGGTCAAGTCCCCGATCATGACCGTATCGCCATCCCGGGCCCCCGCTTCCCGCAGGGCATCGTTGACCCCCATGCCGTGCAGCTGCCGGTCAAAGCGGACTAATGAATCCTGATGATTCAAATTGGTCATCTTGGCCAGTTTTTCGATCCGTTCGCCAGTGACGATGAAGACGCCATCTTCGTCCCGAGTCACCGTGAAGGCTGGTTCTTGACTTGGACCAGTGTAGGTCTTGGTCTTGGTTTCCGCGGCCCTTTCAGCTTCCTTCTCCGCATCCGCAGCCACAACAGCTTGCAGCAGCTCGGCTGTTTTATGCAGCAGCGGCTGCACGCCGGCGTGGGTCACATTGGATACCGGCATGACCGGCAAATCAGCCCAGGCCGAGTCGGCTAAGGCCTTTTTGAAGTCAGCCAGACGTTCGGCGGCACCGGGAATCTCGATCTTCGTGGGGACCACGATTTGCGGGCGATGCAGCAGTTTTTCGTCGTATGTGCCCAATTCATGCAGAATCTGCTGGAAATCATCAAACGGCTCGCGGCCGTTATCCGGATCCATATCCACCAGGTGCAGAATAACCCGGGTACGCTCGACGTGGCGCAAGAATTGGAAACCTAAACCGACGCCGTCAGCCGCCCCGGCAATTAATCCAGGCAAGTCTGCTAAAACAAAGTCGTTGCCGTCTTCTAAGCGGACCATGCCCAAATTAGGCGTCAGCGTGGTAAATTGA
Source organism: Schleiferilactobacillus harbinensis DSM 16991 (assembly GCF_000425885.1). GTDB lineage: Bacteria > Bacillota > Bacilli > Lactobacillales > Lactobacillaceae > Schleiferilactobacillus > Schleiferilactobacillus harbinensis. The sequence goes on along the minus strand of NZ_AUEH01000001.1, from coordinate 147,637 downwards.
TACGCCGCAATCTTGGGCTTAGCCTTGGTGACCACCGATAGGAAGGTCGATTTGCCCACGGATGGGTAGCCCACCAGACCGACATCGGCCAGCAGACGCAATTCCAGCCGGATCCGCAATTCCTGTCCCGGTTCGCCGTTTTCAGCGATTTCCGGGGCAGTGTTCTTGGCCGACTTAAAGTGGATATTGCCGCGGCCGCCCCGACCGCCCTTAGCGACGATCAAGGTCTGTTTATCATGGGTCAAATCACCCAGTTCCTCGCCGGTGTCAGCGTCATAAACCACCGTCCCCGCCGGGACCTTAACGTAGACGGGATCGGATCCCCGCCCATACATTGCTTTGATCATTCCGTTTTGGCCGGGTTTCGCTTTAAAGTGATTTTGATAACGAAAATCCATCAAAGTGCGGGAGCCCTCGTCAGCGATGAGGATGACGTCGCCGCCGCGCCCGCCATCTCCGCCTGCCGGACCACCGAAGGGAACAAATTTTTCATGGCGAAACGCCACCGCGCCGTCGCCGCCCTTGCCGGCCTTAACGTTGATCGTGACCGTGTCAACAAACATCGTGATTCCTCCTCGTATACATACCTTTTTTCATTCTAAAGAAAAAAACCGCAAATGTAAACTTTCCCGGTGCCCATGAAAACGCTCACCGGTCTACATTTTCGGCTTCACTTCGTTTAACTTATATTATGTTACTTTGATTGTGCCGCAGTCTGAGCGAACGCGGTCTTCAGGATGCCATAGATCCGCGCCACGTCCGCCTTGGTGCCCCGCAGCTCATAATCGGCGATAAACGGTGCTGTAAACGCCGCTGCATAACGCTTAGCTGTCAAACAATACTGGCGGTTGAAGTTCTTGTTGCCGCTGCCGATCACACCAATACACAGGTCCTCATTGCCGCCATCGGCGATGTATTCGCCCAAAGCATTGGTCATCAGTTCCTTGACCCCATTATCGACCCCATTGCCCCCATCGAGATACGTGGGTACCATCGCCACAAATGGCGTGGTTTCTTTAGCCGGCATCGTGGCCTCAGAGATTTCCTGGACCTCGACCAAGGGCTCGTCAGCGTTCGCCTGATGTTGAGCTTGACCGTAAGCCGCCAGTTTATCAGCAAACGACCGGGTATTGCCGGAAACAGAAATGAAAAGGACTCGGATATTGGTCATGTCAATGATTACCTGCTTTCTATCAACTACTTACAAACTGAGTAAAATTGTCTGAGCCACCGTCTTGGCGATCCCCAATGATTCGATATCGTCCACCGACGCCTCTTTGATCTTAGTCACCGAACCGAAGTGCTTCAGCAGTTTGATCCGGGTCTTGGGCCCGACGCCGTGGATCGCCTCCAGCTTCGACGCCAGGGAATTTTTGTTATGCGTCCGCCGGTGGAATGTAATGACAAACCGGTGCACCTCGTCTTGGACCCGCGTCAGCAGGAAGAAGCCCTGGGACTGCCGATCCAGATCGATGATCCGCGGCGGATCGCCAAAAAGCAGATCCGCCGTCTGGTGTTTATCGTTCTTCACCATCCCGGCCACTGGAATCGATAAGTTTAATTCATTGACCAAAACATCTTTGACCGCGTCCAGTTCAATCTCTCCGCCATCCATCAGGATCAGATCCGGCAGCGGCTTTTTCTCCTTCAGCAATCGGCTATAACGCCGGCGAATCACTTCTCGGGTATTGGCCGCTTCATTGGCGCCATTCTGATGCTCCACTTCGCCCTTTAACTTGTACTTGCGGTACATGCTTTTGTTCGGTTTGCCATCTTCATAATACACCATCGCCGAAACCGGATCGCTCCCTTGAATATGAGAGTGGTCAAAGGCTTCCATGACATGACCATACGGCAGGCCCAGCGCCTTGAAGATCTCCTCTTGCGCACCCACGGTTTGGCGGTTGTCCAGTTCCAGCAGGCGGAACTTTTCTTCCAGCGCCAGCTTGGCATTTTCATTGGCCATCTCCAGCAATTGGCGCTTCTGCCCCCGCTGGGGCGTGCGGAACGGGATGCCAAGAATTTCGCTGAGGACCGACTTCTCCACGCCAGCCGGCACCAGGACCTCCTTGGGGAGCACCTGATTCTTGCGGTTGTAAAACTGCAAAATAAACGTCGCCAGCTCTTCATCCGGCGTATTGACGCTGGGGAAAATCCGTTTCTCCCGCTTGATCAGCCGGGCCTGGCGAATGAAGAAAATCTGCACGGACAAATACCCTTTGTCCAGATAGTAAGTAAATAGATCCCGGGGGGTATTATCGTTAGAAATGATCCGCTGCTTCTCGACAGTCTGTTCAATATAGCGGATCTGATCCCGCAGATCAGCGGCCAGCTCGAATTGCAGCTTCTCGGCAGCTTCAGTCATCCGCTTCTTCAACGTGCGTTTGGCTTCCGCCACATTGCCGTCCAAAAAGCGTTTGATTTTCTTGATCTGGGCCGCATATTCCGCCTCCGGCACCTCCCGAAAGCACGCCCCCAGGCACTGCCCCATGTGGTAATAGAGACAGGGCCGGCCTAGATGGCCGGGACAGCGCCGCAGCGGATACACCTTCTGGAGAAACTGTAAGGTGCCCTGGGCGGCGTAGACGTTGGGATACGGGCCGAAATAATAGGCCCCGTCCTTCTTGATCTCACTGGTCAGCAGCAATTGCGGGTCCCGTTCGTTGGTGATCTTAATATACGGATACCCCGTGCCCCGCTTCAGCTTAACGTTGTAATAGGGCTGATATTTCTGGATCAGGGTGATTTCCAGCAGAAAGGCTTCCTTCTCGGTCGTCGTCACGATCGTATCAAAGTCCGCGATTTCCACATCCGCAATCTGTTCGATCAGCCGCGCCTGACCATTATTCTTATCCCCTTTAAAGTAAGACCGAACCCGATTTTTGAGGTTCTTGGCCTTCCCCACGTAAATGATTTTGGCGTTAATATCCTTCATGAGATAACACCCCGGCAGATCGGGCAGGAGCGCTAGTTTATGTTCAATATGTGCAGACGCCATGGATTGATTTTTCACTCCTTGAAAACAAATGTTCGCAAATCCAGTATATCAATTTCTCGTCAAAAGCGCTAGTGAGCGATATTCTACGCCTTTTTCCGCATAAAAGAAAGCGAGGCACACTGTGAAGTGCCCCATAATTGTTAGACAGATACTCTAACGATTGTGGGGCACTTCACTGCGCCTCGCTTTCTTTTATGGCTGTTTATTGTTCCAGAACCTTCGCTAAGAAGCTCTTTGTCCGCTCGTTTTGCGGATGGTCAAAAATCTGCTCTGGCGTGCCCTTTTCCGCCAGCACACCGCCATCCATGAACCACACTTCATCGGCCACTTTCCGCGCAAAGCCCATCTCGTGGGTCACCACAACCATGGTCATCCCTTGTTTAGCCAGGGTCTGCATGACCTTCAGGACTTCCCCGACCATTTCCGGATCCAGGGCGGAGGTAGGCTCATCAAAGAGCATCACATCCGGCCCCATGGCTAGGGCGCGAGCAATGGCCACCCGCTGCTGCTGGCCGCCTGACAAGGAAGCGGGATACGCATCGGCTTTATCGGCTAGGCCAACTTGGTCCAGCAGGGCCATACTTTGCTCCTTGGCTGCCTGGGGACTCGTCCCCTTGACCCGTTGCGGGGCCAAAGCCACGTTAGCCAACACAGTCATATTCGGAAAAAGGTTGAAGCTTTGGAACACCATCCCCATTTTTTCCCGGACCGTATCCAATTTGTTGGCCGGTAAGTCGGTAATATCCTGACCTTCAAAGGACACCGTCCCCGCAGTGGGTTGTTCCAGCATATTCAGCATGCGCAAGAAGGTGGACTTGCCGCCGCCAGAGGGGCCGATCACGACGATCACTTGGCCCTTCTCTACGTGGGAATCGATCTCCTTGATTACCTCATTATGGTCGAAGCTCTTCTTCAGGCCTTTTGTTTCAATCATACTAGGCATGCTGCATCTTCCTCTCTGCGAAGTTCAATAACCGGGTCAATCCGAAGACAAGGATGAAATAAATCACCATCGCTACGGCATAGGGCGCGATCCCCTTGTACGTGGCTGCCTGGACCAGCCGCAATTGATAAATCAAATCGGTGACCCCGATGACGGACACGATGGAGCTTTCCTTGATCAGGGAAATGAATTCATTACCCAGCGATGGCCAAATAATCTTCAAGGCTTGGGGCAAGATCACGTAACGCATCGTATCTTTGTACGACAACCCCAGTGACCTGGCCGCTTCCACTTGGCCCTTGGGGACGGAATCGATGCCGCCCCGGATATACTCAGCCACGTATGCCCCAGAGTTCATGGCGACCCCGGCCACGCCGGCGGTCAGCGCGGGAACATTTAAACCAAAGTACAGGAACATTACCTGAATCATCAACGGCGTGCCCCGGATGAATTCAACGTAGGCCGTGGCGATCCATTTCAATGGGAGGAAATGGCTGAGCCGGGATAATGCCAGCAAAGTCCCCAGCACGACCCCAATCAGGACGGCAATCAAACTGATCAGCAAGGTGTAGCCGACCCCTTTGATGAAGTAACTCCGATAATGCCACATGGAGGTGTTGGCCACGTTGACCTTCAAGCTCTTGCCGGCCTCGCTAAGGTACTTTTCAGTAAGATTCTGCTTTTTGATCTTGGCCAGACTTTGGTTAACGGCAGCCACTAGGGACGTTGAGCCCTTGGCAAAAGCGATGGCGGTACCGGAATCAGACTCGCTCAAATTAAATTGATGGTCCAACACGGTCAAGTCCGGATTGTTTTTAACATAAGCGGTAGCCACGGCAGACTCAGCGGCGATCCCTTCGATCTTATGGGTCTTTAAGGCGATGATCAGGTCTGTCACCTTTGTCAGCCCAGTGATCTTGGCCCCCTTGATCTGTTTCTTGACCAAATCATACTGCAATGAACCAGTCTGCGCCCCCACATTCTTGTTGGCGAAGTTTTTATAACTCTTATAAATGCTCTTGTCTGTCTTATTGATAATGATCGACTGACCGGAAGTGTAGTATACGTTAGAGAAATCCACGCTCTGCTTCCGTTCCGGCGTCGGGGTCATGGCTGACAGCACCATGTCCACCTTGTGGGTCTCTAACCCCACCAGCAGCGCATCAAAGTCCATCTGTTTAACGACCAGCTTGACCCCTAAATCTTTAGCGATCTGCTTGGCAATGGATACATCCATCCCCACTGGCTGATTATTCACCAGAAATTCGTAAGGCGGATAGTCCGGCGACGTTCCCATCACCAGTGTGCCCTTCTGTTTGATCTTGGCCAGCGATTGATCGGTCGCCGCCTGCGCCGGTTGGGCCTGACCGACCGCAGCGCCCAAACTCAGCAGCATCGTCAGCACCGCCAATACTTTAATCAACCAATGTTTTCTCTCCATGTCGTTCACTCCAATTTCGTAATGAATCTAATATACTCAGTCAGTGGCATTTATGCAACAAAATTCACAATTTATTCACTTTCGAGCTTATATTTTTAAATTTATTAATCCAGCTGAGCCGGGAAGTAGTTTTTCTGCCCCGCTTTTGGTACACTGTAAGCACAAGAGGTGATAGCAATGGGCTTAACTGTGAAACGAGAAAACACGCTGACCAGCTTGTTCGATCAATTTGCTACCCTGCCAGAGGACCTGAAGAAAAAGGTCGATCTGAAGGATGAGAAGAAAGACGACAAGCAGCACAAACCAAGCAAGGACGAAAAAAAGAAGTAACGGCAAAACGCCCCTGACCACCGTCTGAATTGACGGTGGTCAGGGGCGTTATTTAGTGAGTGCCCAGCGAGCTAAGCCTGACTGCGTTCTGGATCCTGCATGCGGGCCTCGATCCATTCCCACACAGCATCCTTACCCAGGCCAGTTTCCGCCGAAAAGAGGACCAGCGGTGTCCCCGGCGATAGGGTCATCGTTTTACGGACGGCACTTTCGCTGCGATTGTACTGACTCGGTTTCACTTTATCCATCTTGGTAGCCACCACGAGCACGGGCAAATGATAATACGCCAGGTATTGATACATGGCAATATCATCTGCCGTGGGGGCATGCCGGCCATCAACTAATTGGACAACACCGCGCAGTACCGAGCGTTCCGTTAAGTAGGCTTCGATCATCGCCCCGAATGCCGCCCGTTTGGCCTTAGAGACCTTGGCATAGCCGTACCCGGGCACATCTACGAAGAATAATTGATGCTCCACCTCGTAGAAATTCAAAGTCTGGGTCTTCCCGGGAGCACTGGACGTCCGCGCCAAAGCCTTTCGATTGATCAGCTTGTTCGTCAACGACGACTTGCCCACGTTGGAGCGGCCGACCAGGGCAATCTCCGGCCACCCGTCTGTCGGGTACTGACTAGGGGCGACTGCACTAATCCGAATTGAGACGTCGTTTACTAACACAGCGTACCTCCAAAATAAATTATGATGCTTTCTTCAACTGCAACTCTGGTTTCTCGTCACCGTGAACAGCGGCGGCAGTGACCAGTACCCGGTTCACATCGGGTTCGCTGGGCACTTCAAACATCGTGTCCATCATGACTTCTTCCAAAATCGACCGCAAGCCCCGAGCGCCGGTATTCCGCTCAATGGCTTCGTGGGCGATGGCCCGTAATGCCTCCGGCGTGAAGTCCAGCTCAACGTGATCCAATGCCAGCAGTTTCTTATACTGCTTCACCAGCGCGTTCTTCGGTTCTTGGAGAATCCGGACCAGATCATTTTCAGTCAATGGTTCTAAGGCAGCGATGATTGGTACCCGGCCGATGAATTCCGGAATGATCCCGAACTTCATCAAGTCTTCCGGGATGATCTGCTGCATGATACTCTTCGAAGTATCCACCGGCTTGTCCGAATCAGTGCCAAAGCCAATGGTCTTTTCACCTAACCGGTTGCGCACGATAGTTTCAATGCCATCGAATGCGCCACCGACGATGAACAGAATATTGGTCGTATCGATCTGGATAAACTCCTGCTGGGGATGCTTCCGGCCGCCCTGGGGCGGAACGTTGGCGGTGGTGCCTTCCAAGATCTTCAACAGAGCCTGTTGGACCCCTTCGCCGGAGACATCCCGAGTGATTGAGACGTTCTCGCTCTTCTTCGCGATTTTGTCGATTTCATCGATGTAGACGATCCCCTTTTGGGCCCGTTCCACATTGTAATCGGCATTTTGCAGCAGCTTGAGCAAGATGTTTTCAACATCTTCGCCCACATAGCCGGCCTCAGTCAGCGTCGTCGCATCCGCAATGGCAAACGGCACATCCAGCAGTTTCGCCAGCGTTTGAGCCAGGAAAGTCTTCCCGGAACCAGTGGGACCGATCAGCGCGATGTTGGACTTTTGCAATTCAGGCCCGTCATCGTGGGGGTCAGACATTTCGTTGACCCGCTTGTAGTGATTATATACAGCCACGGCCAAGGCGCGTTTAGCGTCGTCTTGCCCGATGACATAGTCATTCAATGTCTTCAAAATATCGATTGGCTTGGGCACCTTCAACAAGTCATCATAGGAATCTTCCTTGAATTCCTCATCAATGATCTCCTTGCACAAATCGATACACTCGTTGCAGATATAGACGCCAGGGCCGGCGACGATTTTCTTTACCTGGTCCTGAGTTTTCCCACAAAAAGAGCATTTGATGGGACCGGTGGTGTCAATATTATCGAACATTAAACCAACCCTTCTTTATTCTTAGCGTGCAACATATCATCCTAAACAATACCATATGGAGCTGGACCGGTAAAGGAAAACGCTCATGGCAACAAAACACGCAACCTCCCAACCGTACACAACGGCGGAAATTGCGTGTTCCGAAATACCGTTCAGAATGGCTGGACCTTATTCTTCCTTAGCAGAAGAAACGATCAAATCAATGGCCTTCTTGATGCCAATGTCGTGCTTCAGCATATCCGGAGTCAAGGCGTTGCGGACGTCTGCTTCCTTCATGCCGTATTCAGCTGCCAGACTCTTGATTTCATTGTTGACATCATCCTCAGACGGGTTGATATCTTCCGCTTTGACAACGGCTTCCAAGACTAAGTCAGTCTTCACCCGTTGGCCAGCGTCAGCCTCAAACTGCTTGTGCAGATCGGCTTCGCTTGTACCAGTCAATTGGTAATACATTTGCGGGTTGATCCCTTGGCGTTGCAGATTGCCCAGATATTGATCCATCTGGTTGTGGACCTCACTGTCAATCATCACTTCTGGCAGATCAGCGATCGTTGCATTGGCCACGGCCTGGTTAACAGCGGATTCTTGAATCGCATCGTCAGCCTTTTGGTCCTTGTCCTGCTTCAATTGATCACGCAGTTTGGCCTTCAATTCATCTAAGGTGTCCACGTCTTCGTCGACATCTTTGGCGAATTCATCGTCCAAGTCAGGCAATTGCTTCTCCTTGATTTCGTGGATGGTCACCTTAAAAATGGCTTCCTTACCCGCCAAATCCTTGGCTTGGTAATCTTCAGGGAAAGTCACTTTAACGTCGACGTTGTCGCCAGACTTGTGACCTACCAATTGATCTTCGAAACCAGGAATGAAGGAACCAGAACCGATTTCCAAGGAATAGTTGTCGGCTTTGCCGCCGTCAAACGGCTTACCGTCAATGCTGCCTTCGTAATCAATAATCGCGGTGTCACCCTTCTCGATGGCGCCGTCTTCCTTCAAGACCAGTTCAGCCTGCTCTTCTTGCAGAGAGTGCAGCTTGTCGTCTAAGTCCTTGTCTGTGACTTCGCGATCCTGCTTAGGCACAGTCAAGCCCTTGTAGTCGCCCAAAGTGACTTCCGGCTTAACGGTTACCTTGGCAGAAATAACCCACGGTTCATCCGCATCCATCTTTTCCACGTTGAACTTCGGTTGGTCAACGGGTGAGATAGCAGCTTCCTTGACCGCTGCATCGTACGCATCCGGCAGCACCAGGTTCAAGGCATCCTCGTACAAAGCCCCTTCGCCGAACATGCGGTTGAAGACTTGGCGGGACACATGACCCTTGCGGAAGCCAGGTACGTTGATGTTCTTCTTGACCTTGGTAAAGGCTTGATCCATACCCTTTTGGATCGTGTTCAGATCGATTTCAAAAGTCAAAGTACCATCATTCGTACCTTGCTTTTCCCATTTTGCAGACATATTAAATACCTCCGGTTACGTTTCACAATTTTTCGGACACACCGTGGTGTGTATCGCATACCTAACAATGATATACGAAACCGCCGCGGCTGTAAACAGATGGAAAGAAAAAGCCCCGTATCCACATGGATACGGGGCAATCACTATTTTAGACCAGGTCTAAAATTAGTCCAGAATGTCGGTTACCTGACCGGCACCAACAGTCCGACCGCCTTCACGGACGGTGAACTTCGTACCCTTTTCAATAGCGACCGGAGCGATCAGGTCAACTTCGAAGGTTACGTTATCGCCAGGCATAACCATTTCAACACCCTTAGGCAATTCAATCACACCAGTAACATCGGTGGTGTGGAAGTAGAATTGCGGCCGGTAGTTGGAGAAGAACGGTGTATGACGGCCGCCTTCTTCTTTGGACAAGATATAAACTTCACCCTTGAACTTGTTGTGGGTTTGGATAGAACCCGGCTTAGCCAAAACTTGGCCGCGTTCTACTTGATCCCGGTTAACACCACGGAGCAGGACACCAACGTTATCGCCGGCTTCGCCCAGATCCAAGGTCTTACGGAACATTTCCAAACCAGTAACAACGGACTTGAGTACTTCCGGCTTCAAGCCAACGATTTCAACTTCTTCACCGACCTTGATCGTACCACGATCGATACGACCAGAAGCAACAGTGCCCCGACCAGTAATGGTGAAGACATCTTCGACAGGCATCAAGAACGGCTTATCAACGTCACGTTCCGGGGTCGGAATGTATTCATCGATAACGTCCATTAATTCCCAGATAACCTTCTCTTGTTCGGGATCGCCTTCCAGTGCCTTCAACGCAGAACCGCGCAGAACCGGAATGTCATCGCCAGGGAAGTCGTATTCAGACAGCAGTTCGCGAACTTCCATCTCAACCAAGTCGATCAATTCTTCATCGTCAACCAAGTCAACCTTGTTCAGGAAGACGACGATGTAGTTAACACCAACCTGACGAGCCAGCAAGATATGCTCACGCGTCTGGGGCATCGGACCATCAGTAGCGGCAACGACCAAGATCGCACCATCCATCTGAGCGGCACCGGTGATCATGTTCTTAACGTAGTCGGCATGCCCAGGGGCATCGATATGCGCATAGTGACGCTTTTCGGTTTCGTATTCTACGTGGGCAGTGTTGATGGTAATGCCACGTTCCTTTTCTTCCGGTGCCTTATCGATTTCGGCATAGTCTTCAGCTTTGGCTAAGCCTTTAGAAGCTAATACCTTAGTGATAGCAGCCGTCAGAGTTGTTTTCCCATGGTCAACGTGGCCAATTGTACCAATGTTAACATGGGGTTTAGTTCTTTCATAATGTTCTTTTTCAGCCATGAAAAGAAACCTCCTATGTTTTTCGAGGACTCAGCGCACTTCTTGGCGCAAAGCCTTTAGATAAGATTGTACTACTTTTGTTGGGAAAACAAAAGGCGCAATTCCCTTCAAAAATATCCTCTTAGGATTATACGGTGTTTGAAAATGTTTGTAAACAACTGTTGGTGGAATTGTTACTGATTTAACGCGTTTAGTGCGTCATCAAGGCGTGTCAGCCACCGTTTTATTTTTGGCGCGGCCGTAATTGGTGCTGCTGGATCCGCGATCCGGGCAGAAACGACCTGCGCCCAAGCCGCCGGATCAGCCACGACATCCGTGAGCCGAGGAAATAATAACAGCATATACAAATGCAGCTCCTGGTCCAGGATCAGCGCCTGCTCCGGATTATCATTTTCCGCCGCGGTCACCGCCCGTTGCCACGCATCGGCCACCGGATTGTCGAATGGATTCCCCACCGCATTGGGCGTAAAGGTAATGACGTCATCAAACCAGAGCAGCCGCCGCGGGGCGGTCTCCCGCAAGGTCACATAATGCAGGGCCACTGTGTTGCGCAATCCTTGACTGATAAATTCATCAATCATCAAGCGCGGGGCAATCTGGTCAAAAGTTGGTACCGGTAACTGGGCCAGTTGATTGATTCGCATGGTCTGTTCCATGGTATTGACGCCGGCCAGCCCAGCAAATTGTTTGATCAGTGCAGCTTGGCCAGCTTGATTGGCCGCCAAGTACCGCTCCTGCTGATTGGTGAACACATCGGTGAGTTCCGCCAGCCGAGCTTGATCTTCTGGCGAGTGAGCCAAGTCCTGCAAGTTGACCAGCCATTCTTGGGCAGCCAAAAAGCGGTGGCTTTCGATCAGCAGCTGCCCGTAAAGCAGCCCATCGGTCAATGTGCGGGCGTACCCCTCAATAAACTCTTCCGCATAGGGCACCGCCTCGCTGGCCTGCCCCGCATGGAGCATGGCTTCAATCATCTGCCGATTCACTGCAAAAGTGTGCTGATCCCGGTAGGCAGCCTGAAAGTGGGCCACTGCCTGACTAAACTCGCCCGCGCGCAGCGACGCTTGGCCTAATTGCACATGGCGTTCGTCATTGTCCGGAAACGGCACGACTTTGTGCACCTCACGACTCATTGCTCGCGCCCTCATTCGCTGCGGGGGCCTTCGCTGCCGGTTCTTTGCGCTTGGCAGGGGTTGTCCGGCGGGCCGTGCGATGCGGTTTCACTTCCATGATGACCGGTAAAATGACCGGATGCCGTTTAGTCTGCTCGAACAGGTAGTGGGACAGCTTCTCCCGCATATTCTGTTTCAGATTTGACCAATCCAGTTCCTTGTTATCAAGATCTTTCTGGACGGCATTACGGACAATGTCCGCACTTTCAGCCATCAGATCCCGATTGGCTTTCATATAAACAAAGCCCCGGGCCGTCACCTTCGGCGAAGAAACGACTTTCTTCTTGCGCCGATCAATGGATACCACGGCGATGAAGATTCCGTCATCGGCCAGCATCTTGCGGTCGCGCAGGACAATATTGCCAATATCGCCGACGCCCAGTCCATCAATCATCGTATTTCCTGCAGTGACTGCCTGGGACAAATGCATGCCGTGCTTGTCGTAGGCCAGCACATCACCGATTTTGGTCAAGAAAATATGATCTGCGGGCATGCCCGCTTGTTCAGCAATCTCCGCATGGGCATTGAGCAGCCGGTATTCACCTTGCACCGGCACCAAATACTCCGGGTGCAGCAGGTTCAAGAGCAGTTGCAGATCACTCTTGTAAGCATGGCCCGACGCATGAAGATCATCGGAGATGGCCTTCACTTCCCCGCCAGCCCGATAAATCATATCTTTAGTCTTAGCGACCGTTGTTTCCATCGCGTATGACGGTGTCGTCGAAATAAAGACCAAATCGCCCTGATGGATGTGGACCGTGCGATGCTGGTTGGTCGCCATCTTCTGCAGCGACTTCAGCGGCTCGCCGGAGCGGCCGGTCTCCAAAATCACGATCTGATGATCGTCATATTTTTTGATATCCTTCACAGGGACCAAAATATCCGGTTGCGGCAGCTGCAGCAGTTTGAGCCGCAACGCGGTGCGCACGATCTTTGCCAAATCCCGACCGGTCAGGATCACTTTCCGCCCGGTATGCGCGGCCGCATCCAGCACTTGCTGAATACGGACAATGTTCGAAGCCACCGACGCCACAATGATCCGGCCGGCATGGTATTCAAAAAGTTCCAGGACGTATTTGCCGATATCATTTTCGCTGGTATTAGGATACGGCGACTCCGCGTTAGCAGAATCAGCTAACAAAGCCAGGACTGGTTCGGTGCCGATTTGGGCCAAGCGGGCAAAATCCGTTTGGTATAACGGAGCAGCCGCCTGATCAAATTTAAAATCACCGGTGTAAACAATTTGGCCCGCTGGCGTCTTGATCACAACGCCTAACGACCCAGGAATGGAATGGGTCGTCTTGAAGAAACTGACCGTGGCATTGTCAAAATCAATGGCCGTATTTTCGTCAATGACGTGAAAATCATTGAACTTATTGCCGCCCTTAGCAGACTTGACAGTGATTTTCGCCAATTCGACAGTCAATTGCGACCCAAAAACGGGAATATCGTGCTTCGTGATCAGGTACGGCAGCGCCCCAATTGCGTCGGCATGACCATGGGTCAGGAAAATTCCGGCCACCCGATCAATGTTGTCTTGAATGTATGAAAAATCCGGGATGACCACGTCCACCCCGAGCATTTCGTTTTCTGGATACTTGATGCCGCAATCCAGAATAAAAATATCCGAATTTACTTCGACGGCGTAGATATTCTTGCCGTTTTCCCGCACCCCACCGAGCATGATGATGCGTATCTTATCTTGCTGCTTACGCGTTTTTTGTACCATAAATAACCTTACACCTCAATATGGCCAGTCCCGGCTGGTTGCCGACTGGCGCTCTTTCCTTGGTTTCTGATTCACAGTTTTTTTCTGAGGCTGCCCCGCCAAGACTGGTTATGCCCCGCGGTACACCCCGAGTCCGCACATCAAAAATATCTACTGAACATTCTATCATAAACAGCGAGACCAAGGAACCCGCTCACAGAACCATCAGCTGGCGGTGCAAAGCGGCGTCATCGGTTTGAATCTGCTGCCACCAGGTTTGCACCTCAACGGCGGACAGCGGCAGCGATTGCCAGCGCAGGTGTACCTGATCGGCCGCGTGGCGGGTAAGGATCGCCGCCCCCGCCGCCTGATGCCAGCCGGCCCAAACGGTATCAATAGCCGTGTTCAGCAAAGCCGTCCCGTTGATCACCACTGCTGGCCAAGCCGGGCCGGCCGCCAATTGCTGCCGCGCAATACCGGTATCTGTCGCCCAAAAAATGCCCGCCGCATCACCCTGAGCCGCATAAACGGTGGCCGGGGTCGGCCGGGTTATCGTAGGGGCTGGCTGCTGCAGTGGCGGCATATGCTCAGACATAGCCGGTTCAGTCGCCAGGGTGCCGCCCATAAGTGTCACCACCTGGGCGGTGAAATGCTGCCAGGCGCTTTGCAATGGCCACCCCGGCAGAGACAATACAGCGCCTGCAGCCACCGAACCGTGCAACCCGACGATCGCTTCGCCCGTCTGGGTAATCACCAGTTCATCCGTCAGCCGCGCTGTTAACAGCCGGCTGCGACCCTGACTACGGTGCCACTGTGCAATACTGATGGCGGCGGCAATCAACGGATAGACCATCGGTGCCGGCGGGCCCACCACACTAAGCTGCCACGCCCCCGGCTGTTCAGCCCCCGTGGCCGCGAGCAAATCAGTGAGCCAGGCCGCTAAGTCCGGTTGGTCCGCTGTCAGCGGGGTCAGCAACGTAATACCCGCGGCCGATTCGGCCACCGCCGGGCTGACGATAACGGCCGTGCCGCCGTTTTCTAATATGACCGTATTCTTGGGAGCTGCCGGCAGCTGCACTGCCGTGATGACTTGGTCACCGATTTTTTGGCGAATTAACATGTTGCGCCCCTCTTTCTGTTCACACCATATCGATTTTCTGCTATCAGCGCAAGAAAAAGGCGCTCCAGCCGAAAACAGCTGAAACGCCATGATTGTTTGCCGTAAATTAACGACGCAGACCCAGAGATTGGATCAGCTCGCGGTAACGATCAACGTCGTTGTCCCGCAAGTAGGCCAGCAAGTTACGCCGGTGCCCGATCTTCTTCATCAGGCCGACATAAGAGTGATGATCCTTCTTATGAACCCGCATATGCTCGGTCAAGGAATTAATGTCTGCGGTCAAAAGTGCTACCTGCACCTCCGTAGAACCTGTGTCGCCCTCGTGCTGGGCATACTTGCTGATGATCTCGTTCTTTTGCGTTTGGCTAAGTGCCATATAAAACGCCACCTTTCTGCGAAATACTCGGATCACTGTGTCCTCGTTGGTGACTCGTGGAACAAAGTGACCGAACTGAAATTTGGTACTTCACTACTTTACTGGTTCTCCCCTTGAATTGCAAGGCCGAAACTATTATTGCATTGGACCAGCGCGGTCTGTATAATGGTTGACGTTGAGTTTAAATATGATAACTTAAACATAAACTGTTCGTGGGGGTGAATTCATGCCACAAATCAAGTCTGCCATCAAGCGGGTCAAGACTGCTGAAAAGGCCAAGCTGCAAAATGCTTCTCAAAAGAGCGCATTGCGTACGGCCATCAAGCGGTTCTTGGCTGCCAACGAAGCTAATGCCGACGACAAGCAATCCTTGTACACTGAGGCCATCAGCAAAATCGACTGGGCGCACAGCAAGGGTTTGATCCACGCTAACACAGCGGCGCGGAACAAGTCTCGCCTGACCCATTTACTGAACAAGTAAGACTCAAAAAGAAGCATACTGGTATTTTGCCAGTATGCTTCTTTTTTCTTGCTTTTGATTAAACGATTGGGGCTCCGCACGCCGTGCCAATGCTCCGCGATCTCCGGCTGAGGGGGCTGGTGACGCGCAGCAAGTGCGAAGCCGCAGGCGTAGCTAGCCATGACGGCGTTTTGAGCCTGCTGCGCAGTCTCAAAATCGCCTAACAACATCGGCGGCAAAGCCGCCGTGTTGTTTCCATGGCTGAGCCCCCTCAGCCTCCAATCGCTACGCATTGGCACTAAACACGCAGCACTTACCTATCTCAATTTAAGCTGTCTTTAATCCATGAACCGCCCGCAAGAACAGAATTATCGGATCCGGCTGGCTGCTTTTGAACAGAATCTCATTGTGCACCAGTTCGTTGTAGCAGGCCACTAATGTGGCTAAAGGCCACGCACGGTTGCTGCGCAATGCAAGCTTGATCCGGAACGGGTGGACATTCAACTCTTTGGCAATGGCCATCTGATTGAGGCCCTTGCGCGCCAAAATCTTGGTCTGAACCAGCAGACGGAATTGCCCCAAGAGCAGTGCGTTGAGCCGCAACGGTTCTTCTTGATTGGCTAACAGTTCCTGATACACGCGTACTGCTTGGTCAAAATGCTGCTGCATCAAGGCGTCGGTCACGGCAAAGACATTATCGGTCAAGGTATTGGGCACCAGATTCTCCACCAGTACCGGCGTGATTTCATGCCCCGGATAGGCACCTAAATACAATTTGGGTAATTGGGCCACCATCGTCGAATAATTAGCTTCTGTTTTGCGGACCAGCAGCCCCAGAGCGTCGTTGCTGATCGTATAGCCCTGGGCTTGGATCTCCTTGGTAATTCGGCCGCTCACGGCACCGCTGGCAACTTGCTGGGCATCAACCGTTACGGCATTCTTGCGCAGCCGTTTAACCGCCTTGCGCCGTTCATCTAATTTTTCATAGGGCGCGCTGATCACCAGCACCGTGGTTGGCGACGGCTGGGAAAAATAATCCGTTAGGGCGTCGATGGCCTCTTTGGACTGAGTCTTAGCACCAGTACCGGTGAGAAATTGCGGATCAGTCGCAATGACCACCCGCCGCTCACCATAAAAAGGCATCGACGATGTTTCGTTTAACAATTCCGCGATGGGGGTGGTGCTCATATCCAGCCGGGCGAAATCCATGGTTTGTTCGTCCGCGGTCAAGAGCTGATTGAATGCGGCTAAAGCGCTGTCCTGCAGCGCCCCTTCTGGTCCTAAAATCAAGTATAAAGGCGCCACATCGCCCTTCTTGAGATTTGCTTTTAGTGTGTTGACATCCACAATCATTTACTCCAATCCATAGCCGTGTGCCAGTAGTCGTGACCCCATAACGGTCCAATATATTCAATATACCCCATTTCCGCGGTGCTTAGCCAGGGGACCCCGGCCTGCCGCAGCGTGTGCAGTGTCGCGGGGGCGGGATGCCCGTAACGATTATTGCGCCCGGCTGAAATGATCCCGAGCCGCGGCTGCAGCGCCGCCAGCAGCGCGTGATCCGTCGATGTTGCGGCGCCATGGTGGCCGAGTTTGATCACCTCGGCGGCGAGCGCAGGATTTTTCAAAATCGTCCGCTCCCCGGCTTTGTCTAAATCCCCCAACCAGAGAAAGCGCCACCGATGGATCTGCGCGGTCAAGACTAACGAGTCTTCATTGGTGCCTGTTCCGGGCCGGTGGGGATGATGGGCTTGAAAGGTCATCCCCCGGATCCGGACCTGCTGGCCGGCCTGCAATTCGGTCACGATTGGCGGCTGCGGCGCCTGAGCCACCGCCTGCTGCAACCGCTCATTGGCGGCCATCCCCGCACCGACGTATACCCGCCGGACTGGTATCGCCGCCAGCAGACCGGGCAGATCTCCCATATGGTCCGCATCTTGATGGGAAATAAACACGGCATCCAGGCGCTGTATTCCGTGATAACGGAGTACCGGCAGAACGTTAAAGGTGATTCCGGCCGCATAGTGCCGCTCTTGCCAAGCCGCCCGGGGAAAAGTCACCCGCCCGCCGGTATCAATCAGTACCCGCGGCCCATTGCCCCGGCCCACAACCAAGCTGCTGTCCCCCTGCCCAACATCGATGAAGGCCACGCGATCGGTCAAAGGCCAGGCACGCAGACAGCACACCCCGCCCAGCAGGACCACACCGGCGCCCAAGCCCCAGCGCCAATGCGGCCGGTCAAAGGCCAGCACCAGCGTACTGATCAGCAGCCCGGCAAAGACCCAGCCGGGCAGCGCCCTGGAGGCGATCGTTCCCCCGGTTAGACTCGCCCACTGGGCCAGGAGCGCGTCCCCCGCCTGCAACACACTTTCTAACCCCGCCCAGGACCCGGTCCAGCCGCCGATTGTCACCAGCGTGACGAACAGCATCACGGGAAAAGCCAAATAATTAAACACCGGGATTAAAATAATATTCAAGCCCAGCGTCAACAAAGACCAGGTATACTGGTAAGCCAAAATCACAGGCATACTGACCAGGTTCAAGACCAAACTCTGCTGCCAAAAGCGGACTGGCGCGAAAAATAAACAAAAGGACAACAGGAAACTTAACAGGTTGCCCAACTGGGTGATGCCCGCCGGCCGCCACCAGAGCCAAATCAGAAGCACCAAACCAAGCCGGTCTAAGGTGGGCAGCGCCCAGCGGCGGGGCCACAGCCGGGCCAGAGCAAACATGCCGACGGAGCGCGTCACCCCAGTGGGCCAGTCAGCTAATGTGCCATAAAGCAACAGCGCGCCAAAAACCAGCCAGCGGGCGTACTCATCGGGTATCCGGCACCAGGCCGCAACCACTAACAGCGCCGTCGCCAGTAACAGCACCTGCATCCCCGACAGACTCCAGAGATGGATAATTCCCAGCTTGGTCTGGGTATCGCGCAGGGTTTGGGCGAGCGCGGTATCGCTGCTGCCGCCCAGCACCAGACCGCGGACGTATATTTGAATATGGGGCGGCAGTCCCGCCACGCGACGGACAACCCACAGGCGGATAGCCTCAGATATTTGGTTAACATAAATAAAATTATTCGAACCATTCACCAACTGCCATTCGCCGCCCGCCAGTGTCACTTGCCGGCCGATGTGATACTGGGCCGCTGCAAACCGGGCAAAGTCAAACTGCCCCGGGTTGGTAGCCGCCGCCAAAGGCCCCTGGGCGGCCTGGCCGGTCAGCGTCAACGCGGTCGCCGCTGCCGCCAAGCGCTGTTTCTCCGCGGCACCGGTTAACCGATAGGAGAGCCACACCGCTTCGCCGGTACGCTGATCCACTGCTCGGCCGCTGACTTGGTCGCCATTAATTTTTAATCGGCTGGGCAAAATCAGCAGCGTGACCCCAACCGGCTCAGTCGATGCGGCTGGTGGCTGGACAAGGTTTTGCCATTGCGTATACCGGCCAGCCCAAATTACCCCAGCCAGCAGCGGGATAAGCAGCCACCGCCACCCGCAGCGCCAGCAATGAACCGCACCAAATCCTAGTAAGGCCAGGCTGAGGAGCCAATGCGGTGTCAGCACTAAACACGCCACGCCAATCACCGTGACGGCACTCCACAAACCAAGCTGGGCCGGCCAGCGCACCCGGGTCATACTGTCAGGGCCGCTTTGAGCGTGGCCAATATTTTCTCACCGATGCCGCTGATCTCACCTAATTCATCCAGGGATTGAAAAGCCCCGTGGGTATCCCGGTAGGCAATGATGTCTCCCGCCCGTTTGGGACCAATCCCGCTGACCTGCTCCAGCTCCGTCTGGGTAGCTGAATTAATATTGATCGCACCGCTGGTCTGACTGGCTGCCGTGCTGCCGCTGCCCGCGACGGCCGCTGGCTGAGCACTGGGTGCTGCGGCAGCAGACTGTTCACCCGGCCGTGGGATCACGATTGCTGCCCCATCTGTGAGCGGCTGGGCCAGATTCACCTGCCGCCGATCAGCCTCCGGTAATAATCCGCCGGCCGCCTTCACCGCATGATCCAACCGACTTTTGGCCGGCAATTGATACACGCCTGGGCGGCGCACCGCGCCCTGGATATCGACCCACAGCTGATTCTCAGCGGCTGCTGCTGGCCGACTTGCGGTACTGCTGGCTGTCGTCGGTCTCGCTGATTCTTCAGCCGGCCGGCCGCTCGTGCTGGCGACCCGCGCTGGTACATCCGCTGGTTGCGCCGGATCCAAACTGCTGCCGGCCGGCGACCGGTTCAGCCACCACCAGCCCGCGCCGGCTAACGCCATCAATAAAATAATCGGCAGATACCAATAACGCCCCAACAGCTGCTGCCATTGGGGTCTTGTTGGTCGGTGTCGTTGCATGACCTGCCACTTCCTTTCTTTGCCTGTCACTTTATATTACGCAAAGAAAAGGCCTTGGTGCGCCGCCGATATTAATGAGTCTGCAGATATTTTACAGCATCGCCGAATTTTTCCACGGGGACTACAGTAATCTTCAGATGGGAGTCTTTGGCTGCCTTTTTAGCAACCGCGTAATTGTCTTCAAATCCCGGGTCCAGTTTCTTAATGGCCTTTGTGACCTTAGTATGCGGCGCGAAGAAAATCGTCGCGCCCTCTTTAGCGGCAATGTAAACTTTTTTCTCCGGTCCGCCGATCTGACCGACGGTGCCATCCGGGGCAATCTCCCCCGTACCGGCGATATGGCGCCCTTGCCGCAGCTTGCTGCCGGTCAATTGATCATAAATTTGCAGAGAAAACATTAAGCCTGCAGATGGGCCGCCAATTTGAGCAACGTTTGCGCTGACGGGAATTTTAGTGGTGACTTTGGTCCGATCTGTCAGGGTAATGCCGATGCCCGGCTTCTTCGTCTGCGCCAGTCGGTAGAGTTTGCCGGAGGCAGTCAAAGTTTTACTACCGCGGGTATACGTCAAGGTCACGGTATCGCCCACTTTATGCTGACGAATATAGTTGATATAACCAGTACTGGCATTGAAGTGGCGGCCGTTCACCTTGGTGATCGTGTCCCCGACTTGGAGCTTGCCGGCGAAAGCTGACTTGCTTTCCACCGCCAATACATAAATACCTAAGTAATGGATCGTATACTGCTCATGGGCCGCTTTATAGGCCACCGCAATGGCATTATTGATGGCACTGGTCATGTAATACTGCTGAACTCGATCAAAGGTAGCATTATCCTCACCGCCCATCACATCATTGCGAGACACGATATCCTCGTAAGGCCGAGTTTTGCTCAGCAGCAGCTGCATGGCTGTCGCCTGGGCAATTCCCACAGTGGTCAAGGAAAAACTGCCCTTGGCCGTATCCCGCTTGCCGTCTACCTTCACATATTGGGCTAACGGTTCAGCTGACCCCGGCATTTCGATGAACCAGTTGTTCAGCGGGACAAAATTAGCCGCCAACAAGACCAGAATCAAGATAGGGAGAAGAATCTTCCACCAGAGACCGCGATGCTTCTTGGGTGTTTCGTTAGGGGTTTGCTTCATGCAGGATCACTTCCTAAACTAGCCATTTTTGCCGCCAACGCCGTTGCCACATTAGCCGGCACTAACCCGGAAACGTCGCCGCCAAAACGGGCGACTTCTTTGATCATCGAGGAAGACACAAAGGCTGTATCGGAATCGGCATACAGAAATACTGTTTCGATCGACGCGTCTTGGGTCCGGTTGATCTGGGCGATACCAGCCTCGTAAGTAAAATCGGATTCGTTCCGCAATCCCCGGAGCAAAAACTTGGCCCCAACGGCCTCGGCCACCTGTACGGTGAGCTGATTAGGGGCAGCCATCACCCGCACGTTCGCCAGCCCTTGGGTCGCACCAGCGACCAACGCTTCCTTTTCAGCCGGCGTAAACAGCCCCTGCTTGCTGACGTTAGTCATCACCGCAATGACGACCTCATCAAACAACTTGCTGGCCCGCTGGACCGTTTGGAGATGACCGTTGGTAAAAGGATCAAAACTCCCAGGAAAAAGTGCAATGCGTTTCATTCAGCCGCATCTCCTTCATATTGAAAAATAGCCAACTCAGTAATGCCATAAGTTACTTGACGGCGCAATGAGAAACCAGGCACATCGGGATAGGCAACCTTGGTATCCGTTTCGGCCACAATCTGAGCGCCTGGGGTCAGCAAACCATCATGGGCCAGATCCGTAATCGTTTCTACAATCTTTTGCTGGGCATAGGGCGGATCCAGAAAGACCAAATCAAATTGAATCGTCCCCACCGCCCGCTGCAAATAGGCCGAAGCCGTGGCATGAACGATAGTAAAACGATCCGGCACTTTGGTGACCGCCACGTTATGGTGAATCACTTTGATCGCCGCGCCTTGGCGGTCAACCAAGACAGCCGCGTCCATCCCGCGAGAAACCGCCTCGATGCCCAAACCGCCGGTCCCAGCGAATAAATCGAGGACAGTACCGCCAGAAAAATACGGGCCCAAAATATTGAACAAGTTCTCTTTCACCTTGTCGGTCGTGGGCCGCGTCTTATTGCCCGGCACAGCTTGCAACCGCCGACCGCCGAACTCTCCTGAAATAACCCGCATCAGTCATCGTCTTCCTTCCGTTCACCAATCAGCTGGTGCGTATACTCGGTGGCAATTGTCCCGTGGGGGGATACACTCACATTCCGCACAAAGCGCTGCTTTTGCAGCTGCTGAATCGTTCTGGCCGCCGCCTCACTGTCCACGTATAGCACCGCATATTTCATCCGTTCCGACACATAATACACGAGCCCGAACCGGCGCAATTTACGCGCCTGTTTAGCCGAATACAGCCACACGGTGATCCCAGTCCGCGGTGCAGGAATGGCTTCATTTTGCTTGGGCACTGGTTCTCCCCCTTTCTTGCTGGCGTTCCCGTTCAACTTGTTCAACACAACTGACATTCATGGCCAGACCAATCGCCGCCGACAGCATCAGCATGGAGGAACCGCCGTAACTGATAAACGGGAGTGTTACCCCAGTAATGGGCAACAACCCGCTCATCCCGCCAACATTGAACAATGTCTGGACAAACAGCCAGGCGCCGATCCCGTAACATACCAGTGAGCGGTAAGCTGACTGGGCGCGAATTCCGACCAGCACGATCCGGCCGATCAGGAAGAACAGGATTCCCAGGACCACGATCGCCCCAATGATACCCAGTTCCTCCGTGATGACCGACATAATAAAGTCCGTGTACGGTTCAGGCAGATAGCCCTTTTTCTGAATACTGTTGCCGATGCCGACCCCGAACCAGCCGCCATTGCTGATGGCGTAATACGAATTAACCAGTTGCCGGCCAACGGAGTTTTCCAATTTGAATGGATGGAAAAAAGCCAACAATCGTTTAATTTGATAACTCTGTTTCAACCAAGGCAAATCAATTGAACGCATGATCTGCAAACCGCCGATGCTGAAACCGACGACCCCGCCCATGATGAGGGCGCCGTAAGACCATTTAATACCAGAAGCGGCAATCATCAACAGCGTGAGAAAGAGCAGAATGGCCATCCCGCCAGTATCGGGCTCCAACAGGACGAACATCGCCATTAACCCAGCCACGATCATGGGGGCAATAATTTGGCGGACGGCTTCATGGAATCGAGTCAGCTTTTCTTCCCGCCGTGAAAGAATTCGGGCGAGATACAGGACCAGGACCAATTTAGCGATTTCCACCGGCTGGACATTGAAGAAACCGACGTCAAACCACGCCATAGCCCCATTAACCTTCAAATCGGGCCGGAAATAGCCCATCACCAGCAAACCGAACAACATGGCCATCGTGACGCCCACGGCCAGCCGGACGAATCGGCCGCTGGCAAACAGGCGCAGCGGTAAAATAAAACCCAAGGCCGCGGCAAACAGTCCGCCGATGACAAAAATAGTCTGACGATTCAAATATGCTGTTGGTGATTTGCCAGCCGCTGCCATGATATCCGAACTCGCTGAATACACCATGACGATCCCAATCCCCAGCAATACCAAGTATGGAATCAAGATGAAGTAGTCAATATGAGCAAGCCGTTTACGCATCCAGGCCACCCTTTCCGAAAAATTGAATAGGTCCATTATAACACGCCGTTCGCTTGGCCCTAGCGGTTAAACGGGACTTAACAAAAAGCAAGCCGCATTCCCCTCACAGGAAACACGGCTTGCTAAAAATTCAGAAAATTATTTATCGTCTTTTGCAGCGACTTTGGCTCGTTTAGCAGCCTTCATCCGAGCAGACGTGTTCAGGATCTTCTTGCGCAACCGAATGCTCTTCGGAGTTACTTCGCAATATTCGTCTTCGTTCAAGAACTCAATAGATTCTTCCAAAGACAGAGACCGCGGTGTCCGAATGGCAGCGGCGTGGTCTTTCCCGGCCGCCCGGGTGTTGGTCAGATTCTTACCCTTGGTGACGTTCACGCCGATATCTTGCTCCCGGCTGGATTCACCAACGATCATTCCTTCGTAGACCTGAACCCCAGCGTCAACGAACAGCGTGCCCCGGTCTTCAACCCCTTGCAGGCTGTAAGTTGTCGCCGTGCCCTGGTTAATGGAAACCAGCGCCCCGGTCCGCCGACCAGGCGTCCAGTTCTTGATCACCGGCAGGTACTTTGCAAACGTATGGTTCATGATCCCGTAACCACCAGTCTGGGACATGAATTCTGTGCTGTAACCAATCAAGCCTCGCGCCGGTGCCATGAAGGTCAACCGGGTCTGGCCGTTATCGGTCGTTTCCATGTTCTGCATTTCGCCCTTGCGTTGGGACATGGAATCAATGACACTGCCGACATATTGGTTCGGCGTGTCGATCTGCACGGACTCAAAAGGCTCGCAGGTCACGCCATCAATATCTTTGTAGATAACTTCTGGACGAGACAGTTGCAGTTCGAAGCCTTCACGCCGCATTTCTTCCACCAGAATGGACAAATGCAGTTCACCACGGCCAGAAACGACCCAAGCACTGGGCATATCGGTGTCTTCAACCCGCAGGGAAACATCAGTATGCAACTGGCTCTTCAACCGGTCTTCCAGCTTGCGGGAAGTGACTTCGGTCCCCTCTTGCCCGGCAAACGGCGAATCATTAGCCAAGAAAGTCATCTGCAAGGTCGGTTCGTCGATCCGTAAAATCGGCAGTGCATCGGGATGATCTTGGGGCGTGACTGTTTCACCGACGAAAATATCTTCCATCCCGGAAACAGCAATCAAATCCCCAGCCTTAGCGGAGTCGACTTCGACCCGCTTCAACCCGAAGAAGCCGAAGATCTTGGTCACGCGGAAATTCTTCTTCGTGCCGTCCAGCTTCAATACGGAGACGTTGTCGCCCAGGTGGATCGCGCCGCGGAAAATCCGGCCGATCCCAATGCGGCCAACATAATCGTTGTAATCCAGCATCGCGACTTGGAACTGCAAGGGTTCGTCGCTGTTGTCCAACGGTGCCGGAATCGTCTTCACGATGGTATCAAACAGATAGTTCATCGTGTGTTCCTGCGTAGCCGGATCAGAATCCAAGCTGGAAGTCCCATTGACCGCGGAGGTGTAAACCACCGGGAACTCCAACTGATCCTCGTCAGCGCCTAATTCAATGAAGAGTTCCAATACTTCATCGACGACTTCTTCCGGACGAGCGCCCGGACGGTCGATTTTGTTGATGACCACGATCGGGGTCAAATGTTGTTCCAAAGCTTTCTTCAATACGAACCGAGTCTGGGGCATGGTGCCTTCATAGGCATCAACCACCAGCAAGACCCCGTCAACCATCTTCATGATCCGTTCAACTTCGCCGCCGAAGTCCGCATGTCCCGGGGTGTCCAGGATATTGATCTTGGTCTTGCCATACTGGACCGCCGTATTCTTGGAAAGGATCGTGATACCCCGTTCCCGTTCAATTGCGTTAGAATCTAGCGCCCGGTCCTCCAAGTGCATATGTTCGGGCAGTGTATCGGATTGCTTAAGCAATTCATTGACCAGCGTCGTTTTGCCGTGGTCAACGTGCGCAATGATCGCAATATTCCGGATGTCCTCACGAGTTTTCAAATTACATTTCTTCCTTTCTGAAACAATACAGCGTTGTAAGCGGTACAATGATGTTCATATGACAAGAGACTGGCCCCTTCGGTACCAGTCTCTGCCTACTGCCTAACTCAAATTGCCGTTATCTGGGCTGATCCAGCGCGATGGCCCGGATGTCAGCCACAGTCGGCGCTGTCGCTATTAATACATCGCCTGATGATAGCATATCAAGCGGGTGACCGTCAAGACGGCTCACCGACATCCCCAGCGTTTCAGCCATGACGCGGCCCGCGGCCACGTCCCAGGGGGCCAAATGGCTCAGGTAGGCCACTTGGCGGCCTTCCAGCAGCTGAATATATTCAATGCCGGCACTGCCCAGGATCCGCATCCCGGCACTGGTCTTGAATAACTGATGGCTATGATAGCGGTCGTAGGCCAGCATGCCGGAATTGATTCCGAATAGCCCGTCTGCCAAGGAAAGCGGCGAAACGGCTTTAATGGGTGTCTCATTTTTGAAAACACCCAGTTGCGGTCCGCCCCAGTACAGTTCCTGCCGCATGACGTTCAGGATGACCCCCACATGGGGCGCGCCGTCAATATACGCGCCAATCATAATGGCAAAATTATATTTCTGTTTGACAAAATTCATGGTGCCGTCAATGGGATCAACAAAGAATACTAGGCCCTTGAGATCCGTGACGTGATCGCCGCTGCCTTCTTCGCCCATGATCTGAGCCTGGGGATATTCAGTGCGAATGGCCGCAATTAAATCCCATTCAGTCTGTTTGTCGAGATTCGTCACCAGATCCTTGCGGCTGCTCTTCGTTTGGACGTGCAGCGGGTCGTGGATGTGATGGCGGATATGGGCCCCGGCCTGGGAGACCCAATCCCGCATCCGCAGGGCGAGCAACGCCGTTTCTGCCTTATCCACGCTGCTCACCGCCTGTCAACTGGACGGTCGGCCCCGCCGCCTGCTTCGCCGCTTGGACGGCCCGGTACAGGGAATAGCCGGACGCCTCCGTGAAGGCGGCGTCCAACTGTTTTTCTGTCATTTTATCCGGGACCACGGTCTTAAAGGCCGCGTAAGCATCCAGCAAATCAGCGGTGGCGGTGCCGCCCTCATAGGCTTCTTCCACCGCGTTGTAAAAGGCCATCACGGTGGTGACCTCCGCCGTGGACCATTCCGAGCGCAAGGGATATGAATATTCGTGCGTCGCTTTCGTCACAATTAATGAACTCCTTCGTGGTGCGTTTCGTTAGTTCCATTGTAGCGAATGGCACTGGCCCTGCCAACAGCGGTCGGGACATTTCTCACAACCACTCCCCGGTTCGCCGGACGTAGAGGGCCTTGCTGATCTCAACGGTCAGAATATACCCAGCGATAATCAGGAGCACTATTGGCCAGAAATGCCAGGGCAAGCGGCCAAAATCAAAAGCCGTCCGCAACGGCGTCAGGACAAGCAACCCGCCTACGGCTAAAGCCAGTGCCGTCGACAGCAGGACAACAGCGCTGGCCGGCGTCCTTAGACTGGGGATATGCCGCGTCCGGAAAATATGCACGATCAGAGTTTGCGTGAACAACCCTTCCACAAACCAGCCGGCCTGGAAAACGTGCTGCCACGGAATACTGGCCGCGTGGGCGCCGATGCCGAGACCGAACCACAGGAAGAGGAAGGTCAGGACGTCAAAGATCGATGATAATGGGCCGAACAGCACGGTATAGCGGAACAGCCCCTCCGCCCGCCATGGTGTCGGCTGGGCCAAAGGTCTCATCGTCCACGTTGTCCCAGGGAATCGCCATCTGGGCCGTATCGTAAATCAGATTTTGGACCAGCAGCTGGATCGACAGCATCGGCAGAAACGGCAGGAAAATGCTGGCAATGAGTACCGATAAGGCATTCCCGAAGTTCGAGGAGATCGTCATCTTGATATATTTCATGGCATTGGCGTAAACTCGCCGGCCTTCCAAGATGCCGTCTTCTAAAACCAGGAGCGACTTCTCCAACAGGATAATGCCGCTCACGTCTTTGGTGATGTCGGCCGCATTATCCACAGAGATGCCCACGTCGGCTTGGCGCAGCGCTGGAGCGTCGTTGATTCCGTCGCCCATGAACCCCACTGTGTGCCCGTGCCCTTTCATCACATTGATGATCCGAGCCTTTTGCAACGGATTCAGTTTGACAAATAAATCGTGGGTGTTGACGGCCTTGGTCAAAGTTTGATCATCCATGTCATCCACATCGTTGCCGGCGAGCACCGCTGTATTGGCGATTCCCACTTGCTGGGCAACGTGCTGGGTAATAATGGCATTATCCCCGGTCAAAACCTTCACGTGGACGCCGTGGTCATTCAGCAGACTGATGGCCTCCTTCGCATCCGGCTTGGCCGGATCCAAGAAGCCGAGAAAACCGGCTAAGATCATGTTATGTTCATCCGCAACAGCATACACACTTTGCTCATGGACATCCATCCGGTAGGCCACGGCCAGTACCCGCATGCCGGCTTGGTTCAATGCGTCATTGGTCTGGACCAGCCGGTCGTGCAAGGCGCCGGTCATCGGAGTGACCTGACCGTTGATCAAGACATAGTCAGACACGTGGATCATTTCCTCGAACGCCCCTTTGGTGATCATCCATTGATGGTCGCCGCTGTCGACGACAACCGTGAGGCGCCGCCGATCAAAGTCAAACGGAATTTCATCCACTTTCGTCAGCTTATCGGGAATGTCGCTTAATTCTTCTTTATGTTTCGCGACGTAATCAATGACGGCCTGATCCATTAGATTGCGCCAGCCGGTTTGATAATTCGAGTTCATATAGGCGAGCCGCAGTACGGAGTCGTCCTTTTCACCCAAGGCGTCAACATGCCGCATGACGACGACTCGGTCTTCCGTAATGGTCCCCGTTTTATCGGTAAATAACGTGTCGATCGCGCCAAGATTTTGAATGGCGTGCAGATGCTTGACGATGACTTTCTTTTTGGCCATCGCCAAAGCACCCTTCGCCAGATTGCTGTTCACGATCATTGGCAGCATCTCTGGGGTCAGCCCCACCGCCACGGCAATCGCGAAGAAGAAAGCCTGGGACCAATCGTGCTTGGTCAAGCCATTGATCAGAAAGACGATCGGTACCAGAATCAGCATCATACCGATCAAGAAACGGCTGATCTGGCGCATCCCCGTATCAAAATTGCTGGGACCCTGCACTTCGGTGGCACTCTGGGCAATATCGCCGAAGAACGTATCCGCCCCAGTCTTCAAAATGACCGCTAGACCGGACCCGGATAGGACATCAGTGCCCATGTACACCAGATTCGGATAGTCAAAAGCCGTCGCTTCGTCAGACAGTTCGGATAAATCGAAGTGCGCGCGCTTTTCCACCGGCATCGCTTCGCCGGTGAGTGAGGACTGATTGACAAACAAGTCCTTGGTCGTTAACAAATAAGCATCCGCCGGAATCATGTCGCCAGTGCTCAGGGTCACGATGTCCCCCGGCACTACTGCGTCCATGGGCAGTTCCCGGGTGATCCCGCCGCGAGTCACGGCGGTGGTATTCTGGATCAGCTTCGTCAGCGCCGCGCTGGCCTTCTGGGACCGGTATTCTTGGGTAAACCGGATCAGCACGGATAACAGGATCATGATGGCCATGACGATCGCCCCGTCCCGATCATTGGTCAGCGCCGAAACGATCATCAAAAACAATAAGACATAGACAAATGGATCATTGAACGCGGCGAGCAATACCCGATACGCCGGCAGCGCTCCTTGGGACCGCACGGTGTTTTCGCCGTATTGTAATTGCCGTTGGCCCACTTCGGCCTCGTCCAGCCCACTGAGCCGGGTCTGGAGTTGGGCCAGAATTTGGTCTTGGGTGTAGCCGCTCAATTGCTTTAATTCAGTCTGCTTCTCAGCAGCCAGTTGGGTGTGATTCTTTTTAATGAACACTGTCAAACTCCTCTCTACAGCGCAGGGGGAGTTGCGGCACCATTCTTACAGACAGAATGGTGACCAAATGAAACTTACCCTGCGCGGTCTATCATCCGGATCAGCAGGGCCAGGTAAGGGTTCGTGTTTCATTCCAATCACCATCCTTTCATCGATGATCGCCGCCCAGTGGTGGGCTTATTCTGTACAAAAAAATGGTGTGCTCACGCGAGCACACCAAAAATGGAATGTCCCGACGTTGAGCTTTAGCACTGTACGACGTAGAACATCGTTCAGCTGCATTAGGAAAAGCCTTCTTCAGCAATTCCGGTTGACTCGTTGGCATCTCTCGATGTTTCTGAGCAGCAGCATATATTCGTACAGGAGCCTCACCTAACAGGGTACGGCGATTCAATTCGTTATTAGCTTAAGTATACGAGAGTACACCAAGTGTGTCAAACCGGGCGTTTCCTATTGGACGATCACGGCATCCGAAGCGATGTTAAACGGATGCTTCTTGTCAATATGATCGTAAAACAGGTGTCCGCGGAGATGGTCGATCTCATGCTGGCAGACAATAGCGGGGTAATCCTTCAGCCGCAACGTCTTCTTCGCCCCAGTCAAATCTTGATAGCGGATCGTTACTCGGTCATGGCGGGGCACATACCCCGGGACATCTTCATCCACCGACAAGCACCCTTCGCCTTCGGCTAACGCTGCCGGCCGGACGGACTCGCGAGTAATCACGGGATTCGACAGGACCTCTTTGAGAATGATCTTGCCGTCGTTATCCGGTACCAGCACCGCGGCCATTTGAATCGAGCGGCCGACTTGCGGGGCAGCCAGGCCCACGCCGGCCCGGAGCTGATGTTTTTTAGCAATATCCGGATCCTGACTGTTGACCAGGTATTCCATCATATCATCAGCCAATTTCTTATCCTCTGCACTCAGCGGAAAGGAGACGGGTTTGGCGACGGCCCGCAAAACGGGATCGCCGTCCCGCACGATGTCTTTCATTAAAATCACAATATACCCTGCTTTCCAATTATTTTTCATTCTCAATAGTACCACAAAATAAACGAAAAGCCGCCCCCGGTAAAGGATACGGCCTTTTCTTAAGTGCTAATCGCTTTCGTCCGCCAGTTGATCGGCGTCCGCAAACTGGGAATTGTACAACCGGGCATAGAACCCATTGGCCGCCAGCAGCGCGTCATGGTTCCCCTGCTCAATAATTTGCCCATGGCGCATCACCAGGATCAAATCTGCATCTCGAATCGTTGATAACCGATGGGCGATGACGAAACTCGTGCGGTGGGCCATGACCCGATCCATCGCCCGCTGGAGCAGCAGCTCTAATCGGGTATCCACGGAACTGGTGGCCTCGTCCAAAATCATCATCGGCGGATTCTTGATCACCGCCCGGGCAATAGTCAGAAGCTGCTTTTGCCCTTGGGAAATGTTGTCCGCGTCTTCGTTGATCTGCATCTGGTACCCATTGGGCAGCGTCCGCACGAAGTGATCGACGTTGGCCGTCTTAGCGGCCTGCACCACTTCGTATTCATCGGCATCCAACCGGCCGAAACGGATATTATCGGCAATCGAGCCGCGATACAGCCAGGCATCCTGAAGAACCATCCCAAACTGTTCGCGCAGCGCGCTGCGGGCAATATCCTGGATGTTCACACCATCCACCAGAATCTCGCCGGAATCAATATCATAGAAACGCAGCAAAAGATTGATCATCGTCGTTTTACCGGCCCCCGTTGGCCCAACAATGGCCACAGTTTGGCCTGGTTCGGCCACGAAGTTCAAGTCTTCAATCAACGGCTGATTTTCCCGATAGCGGAAAGAGACGTGTTTAAATTCCACTCGGCCGCGGACCGCCCCCGTCGTGGGCAGTTTCGCTGTGACGGTGTCTTTTTCTTCCGGCTCGTTCAAAATGTTGAACACCCGCTTGGTGGCAGCCGCGGCGGATTGGAATACCGCCGACAGCTGAGTCAGCGTGGACAAAGGCTGGTTGACCTGCCAAATATACTGCACGAAAGCCTGCAGGTTCCCCAAGGGGATCCGGCCGGCTAACACGTTCAGCCCGCCCAAGGTGGCCGCCGCCGCATAACTCAAGCTGGCGGTGAACCCGACTAGGGGACTCATCATGCCGGAAATAAAGGCGGCATTAAAGCCCTTGGCAGCGAGCTTATGGTTGGCGCCAGCAAATTTCTTCTCTGCGTCCCGTTCCTGACCATAAAGTTTGATCACCGTAAAGCCCGTGAACGATTCCTGGACCGTGCCGTTCAATTCACCCAGGGCATTTTGCTGAGCCTGGAAATAAGGCTGGCTGCGGCGAACGACAAACCGAGAAATCAAGAATGACGCTGGCAGCATCCACAACATGATCGTGGCCATCAGCCAGTTGATGGAGTACATCATCACGACCGCCAGCGAGATACCAATCACTGAGGTCACCACTTGCACCACCCCTTGCTGCAAGGCGTTCGTAATGGCGTCCACGTCATTGGTCACCCGGGATAGCAAGTTGCCCTGGGTATGGCTGTCAAAGAACTGGACCGGCAGCCGATTCAACTTGTCGCTCAGATCCTGGCGCAAGTCGCGCATCGCCCGCTGGACAGCAATCGTCATCCAATAGGTAGAAAGAAACAAAGTCACTTGATACACCAGGGCATTGGCCAGCATGGCCACCACCACTTTGGCCACATAGGGCAAGTCAATCGCTGCATGGGCGGCCACATTGACCCCAATCCGGGTCACTGCTAAGCCCATGATCACCGGCCAAATGGCATTGCTCACTACCGAGATCAAAGTGGCGGCTAACGCCCCAAAGAAGGACCAGCGATAGGGGCGGATATAACGGAACAAACGACGTAAAGTAAACAATCCGCGGCTCATGCTAATTCCTCCTCACTGAGTTGCGACCGGGCAATTTCCTGATAGATCGGATTGGTGGCCATGAGCTGTTCATGGGTGCCCATACCGACCAGTTCCCCATTATCCAGCACGACGATTTGATCCGCATGGCGAATCGTGCCGACCCGCTGGGCCACAATAAAGACGATTGCTTGCTGAGTCACTTGGGCTAAGTTTGCCCGCAGCTCAGCATCGGTTTGGTAATCCAAAGCTGAAAAGCTGTCATCAAAAATATAAATATCCGGCCGCCGGACGATGGCCCGGGCGATGGCTAAGCGCTGCTTTTGTCCGCCAGACAGATTGGTCCCGCCTTCGGTCAAAATCGATTGCAAGCCGTCAGGCTGTTCCCGCACGAAATCCGCCGCTTGGGCGATGCGCAGGGCCTCCCAAAGATCGTCATCCGTTGCTTCCTGGGCACCATAACGGAGATTATCCGCAATGGTCCCGGTAAACAGCACCGCTTTTTGGGGCACAAACCCAATCTTTGACCGTAATGCTTTGACCGCGTAATCCCGCACATCCGTCCCGGTCACCAAAATCCGCCCGGCACTCACATCAAATAATCGCGGAATCAACTGAATCAAAGTGGACTTGCCGCTGCCGGTACTGCCAATGAAGGCCACTGTCTGCCCCGGCTGGGCGCTAAACGAGATATCGTGCAGCACAGCTGCTTCGCTATTGCCGGGATAGGCAAAGTCCACGTGATCAAAGACCACGCCAGCGGCACCGCGACCGCGTGACGCCTGGCCATCCTTGCCTTCAATTTCATTTTTAGCGTTCAACAATTCCTCAATTCGGCCAGCTGAAACCGCCGCCCGGGGATACATCATGAAAACGCTGGCAAAAAGAATAAAGGAAAAAAGTACATGGAAAATATATTCAATGAACGCGATCAATGAGCCGACAGCCAGCTGGCCTTGACCAATCGCCACGGCGCCCTGCCAGATGATGACTCCGGTGATCACATTCAGTACCATCGAGAAACCAGGCTGCGCAAAAGCCATCAGGGTAAATAGTTTGATGGAACTGTTGGCGTAAGCGTCGTTCACTTCACCAAAGCGGGCTTGTTCAAATTTTTCCCGCACAAAAGCCCGAATCACCCGGATACCCGATAATTGTTCCCGCATCCGGCCGTTGATGCTGTCTAAATTGCCCTGCTGTTTCTCCGAAAGCGGCTTAGACAGGACCGCAATCAGCCATACGCCGAGCAGCAGCAGCGGAATACCGGCAAACACCATCCAGGCCAAGCGCGGACTGGTGCGCACAATTAAAAAGGCACTGGCAATGATCATTAAAGGGGTCATGAAACCGGTGCGCAGAATCATCTGCAAGAAGTTCATGATCTGGAAGGCATCATTCGTCGTCCGGGTAATCAATGACGCCGTCCCCACGGCATTGTGCTCTTCATGGGAAAAACGAATCGTGCGGGCAAAAATATCGTCCCGCATATCTCGAACGACATTGGTGGTGATCCGGCTGGCGAAATAAGCCAGTCCAATCAGCCCAATCAAGCCGATCAAGGCCACCCCGACCATGACCATCCCGTAAAACCAGATTCGATCCGGGCGCCGGGTATTGATTCCCTCATCGATCATCCGCGCCAGCATCGTCGGCAAACCGAGTTCCAAAATAATAAAACCAAATACACAGATAAAGTTCCCCAAAAGCAATCGCTTATATCGAAGAACGTAACGTAACATCAGGCGCAAAAAAACACGCTCCTTTTCTCTAGTCTTTCTTCTCCTGAGCCGCCGCATCTTCCCGCGCGGCCCGCGTAATATCTTGCACGTATTCAATCGTGGCTTGGTTGATCTGGAAAGCCACGGAAAAATGCCGTTCATCCTGCCGCTGCCACACATCCACAATGGCAAAGGGCGGTACGTCCATGACCGCGCCCACGATACCCTCCTGTTGGGCCGCTGCGTTGACGGCATGCTGCAATTCGGCACGCGCCGTGGCCGCGACAGTCAAAGCCGGACCGGTGTAGGCAAATTCATAGACCATGATCGCTTTGTGACCCCAATCCCGGGTATGGGCAATCGGGGTCAAAGGCAGATGCTTCTCCTGCCACTGACTCGTTGTCCCTTGTAGTTGACGCAGCGCCCGATTAACGACCCGGGCGGTGACCCGGCTGGTGTACGCCCGCATATTTTTCATCGTGCGGCGCCGGCGCCATATCCGAAAACCATAAAAGGCGGCCACGGCCGCCACCCCAATGACGATCAGGGCGAAAATAATCCACTGCATGGGCCCACTCTCTCCAGATTGCATCCAAACGATACTTACTATGGTAACCACTTTAGCAAAACTTGAAGGAAAACACCACAGACACCGGGGAAACGTCATGGCAGTGTAATGTAGACGACTGGACCCTCACTGCCGTGCCAAGTGCTCCGCTGGGACATGCCTAAACGGGCGCCAGCCGACAGAGGCAAGGGCAGAAGGACAGCCGGCTTGCGCCCTCTAACTTGGCGCCCCCCTTGTTTTATGCTACAATTTTCTTTAATCGTTGATGTCTTGCATCAACCTCACGTGCGGAATTTAATGAATTCAGAAGGAGATTTATTTTTATGATCTACAAAGTATTGTACCAACCGAACTTGACCCAAACTCCCCGGCGGGAGTCGACTCAGACCCTTTATTTAGAAGCAGACAACCTGGTTGCTGCGCGTCAGCTGGTGGAGAAAAACACCCCCTATAATGTTGAAATGATCCAAGAGCTGACCGGTAATCATTTGGCGTACGAGCAAAAGAGCCCGGACTTCAAATTGACGGAGTTTTAATGTATGGCCATTCATATCAAGAATAACGAAGTTGCCGTTTTTGCCATTGGGGGATTAGGCGAAATCGGCAAAAACATGTATGGCGTGCAATTTCAGGATGAAATTGTGGTCATCGATGCCGGGATCAAGTTCCCCGAAGATGATCTGCTAGGCATTGATTACGTCATTTCTGACTATCAGTATTTGGTCAAAAACCGGTCGAAGATCAAGGCTCTGGTCATTACCCACGGGCACGAAGACCATATCGGCGGGATTCCGTTCCTGTTGCAGCAATTACCGGAGATTCCTATTTATGCCGGTCCGCTGGCGCTGGCGCTGATTAAGAGCAAGCTGGAAGAACGCAACTTGTTGCGGAGCACGGAGCTGCATGAATTGAATGAAGACTCGGAGCTGAAATTCCGCAAGCTCAGTGTCACGTTCTTCCGCACCACCCACTCGATTCCCGATACCCTCGGGATCGCAGTGCACACGCCCCAGGGCATTATTGTCCAAACCGGCGACTATAAGTTTGATTTGACCCCAGTGGGCGATCAGCCGGCGCCGAACTTGCAGCGGATGGCGAAACTCGGTTCCGATGGCGTCTTACTATTAATGTCGGACTCCACCAATGCCGAAATTCCCACCTTCACCAAGTCGGAACGGTTTGTCGGCAAGTCGCTGCGCCATATTTTTGAAAAAATCGAAGGCCGGATCATTTTCGCCACTTTCGCCTCAAATATTTCCCGAATCGCTCAGGCCAGTGAAACGGCCATGGCGAATGGCCGAAAAATTGCGGTCTTTGGGCGGAGCATGGAAGCCGCGATCGTTAATGGCCGCGAGTTAGGATATTTGCACATTCCTGATGAAGAAATGGTGGATGTCAACACATTGAATCACCTACCGGCCAACAAAGTCATGATTCTGTGTACCGGCTCCCAGGGTGAACCGATGGCCGCCCTCTCCCGAATCGCCGCCGGTACCCACCGGCAGATTCATATCCAACCAGGGGACACGGTGGTCTTCTCGTCCAACCCGATTCCTGGGAATACCACATCCGTGAACCATACGATCAACCTGTTGGAAGAAGCTGGCGCGCATGTGATCCACGGTAAAGTCAACAACATCCATACCTCTGGTCACG
The DNA here is from genome assembly GCF_000425885.1 of Schleiferilactobacillus harbinensis DSM 16991. GTDB lineage: Bacteria > Bacillota > Bacilli > Lactobacillales > Lactobacillaceae > Schleiferilactobacillus > Schleiferilactobacillus harbinensis. Next base: position 111,614 of record NZ_AUEH01000001.1, on the reverse strand, counting down.
GCGGTCAGGAAGAGCAAAAACTGATGCTGCGGCTGATGAAGCCGGAGTACTTCATGCCGATCCATGGGGAATACCGGATGCTGCGGATCCATACCGATCTGGCTGAATTGTGCGGTGTACCAAAGGATCATTCATTCATTATGGAAAATGGTGACGTGCTCGCTCTGACCAAGGACTCTGCTCGCATTGCCGGCCATTTCGCCGCTGATGACGTCTACGTTGACGGCAGCGGTGTTGGTGACGTCGGCAGTGTTGTCCTGAAAGATCGCCGGGTATTGTCCGAAGAAGGTTTGGTCGTGGTCGTTGCCACGATCGACTATCAGCACGGCGATATTTTGGCCGGCCCGGATATTCTTTCCCGCGGCTTTGTGTACATGCGGGAATCCGGCGAATTGATCAGTCAAGCGCAGCGCCGGGTCTTCCGGGCGATCCGCGGTACTTTCAAGGGTGATACCCCGCCCAGTGAAGGGGCCATCCGGGATGCAATCACCGATACGTTGCAGGATTTCTTATTTACGAAGACTGAACGCCATCCGATGATTTTACCCATGCTGGTCAATGCCAAGTAAAGCGGACTCGTTCGTTGCCAATCAGCCTTCGTGCTGATTGGCTTTTGTTTGTCATTTTGCCCCCGCTGGGGGTCCAGGGAGAGGTTGACCAAGATTGGCGGATGCGCAACAGCCAACAGCACCAGTGCATTACGCAGTACTGGTGAACACCCATGCCGGCAACGGCAACGCCGGGAAAGTGTGGCCCACGATTTTGAAAATGCTCGAAGCCGCCGGGGTCTCTTTCCACGTTTATGAATCGCAGTACCCCGGCCATACGACCATCTGGGCCCGTTCTTTGACCCGCACCGAACAACCCACCGCTGACCGGCAAATGGTGCTCTTAGTTCTGGGCGGTGACGGTACACTGCATCAAACAGTCAATGGGGTCCAATCCGCGGTCCGGGATAACCCGCACTTGACGCCGCTGCCCATTGCTTACGTCCCATCCGGCTCGGGCAATGATTTTGCCCGAGCCGTGGGCCTGCCCCAAGATCCGGAAAAGGCCCTGCGCGAAGTGCTGGCCGTCACCCGGGCCCGGCCGTTGGACATCGGTCATTACGTAGATCACCGCCAACAGCGCCAGGAGTACTTCACCAACAACGTGGGCATTGGTTTTGACGGTCGGGTCGTATCGACGACCAACGATTCCCGGGTCAAACGGGCGCTGAACCTGATCCATCTGGGCGGTTTGGCCTACCCGGTACATTTCTTCGGCGCTCTCTTCAAACAACGCCCCTTCGCCGTCCGAATTACTACCGACACTGGTACTCAACGCTTCACCAAGGCCTGTCTGGTCACGACCACCAATCATCCCTTCTTCGGCGGCGGCGTGCCCGTTGCCCCCACCGCCTCCATGCGGGACGGCAAGCTGGACTTGGTGGTCCTGGAACGCACAAGCGCCCTCCAATTTCTTGGCCTGTTTGCCTTGATGGTCTTGTTCCATAACCACCTCAACCGCAAACGCGCCCACCACTTCGTCACCAAACGATTAGACCTCACCTTTGGCGAACCCGAATACGGCCAAGAAGACGGCGAAATTATGGGCCAGCAAATCTACGACTTTTCCTTCGACGTCTGCCAGCAACCCTTCTGGCTCCCGTTGGACAACTATGATCAACTATGAAAAAATCGTCTCCAGAGAAAATTCTGGGGACGATTTTTTAGATTGAGAAATAGTTTGAAGTATAACGGTGGTAGTGCCAATGCTCCGCAAGCAGAGATGTTGTTTTGTCCCGACGCTACATCAGAAGTAGTCCGAAAAATAAGGCGTCTGCTGCGGAATAACCTGCTCCAACTGCTTAATAGCCGCCTTTGACGCCGTCAACCGTTCAATCTGCGCTAAGTAAGACGGCCGTTTGTAACTCATCAGCATCGTGGTCAGCGTCTGCACATCGCAGGTCACGCTTTCCCCCACCGGCCGCCGAGTCACATGCACCCGACCATCCTTTTCCCAATAAATACCAAAGACCCCGTTGTTCCAATCCGCCAACGGATCACTGATATTAAAATGGAGCGGCGTCGTCCCCGGCTCAAAAGGAAACTGCTTCAAGAATTGCTCAACGTCCACAATGCGCCCCATGAAGTAAGGCTTGATCGTCTCCTTGATATCACCATCATCCAGTAAGAACGCCAGCGGCTCATCCTTATAGATATTGCCCCGCACATGGGTGATCATCGAAAAATGGGCGCCAATGAAATTCCATAACCCCATCCGCGCTTCCTGATTCAGGTAAATCATTTCTTTCACGTGGAAAACTTCATCGGCAATCCAATACATCACATAGCCGGTAGGCCGCTCCTGAGCATCATAATAAATACCCACGAAGCGTTCTTCTTCGTTCTCCCAACGCCAGTATTCGTCCCAATTCAGCTGATTACGGATCATTGCTCCGTGCGTCTGATGGGCAAAACGGTCATAGGTCTTGAACACATCGGGATCATCAATGTCGCCCCGTTCCACGTGGCCGGGCACCACTTCTTGTTTGGGCAATTGGGTGTCGCGGACGTCAAAAGTCAGATGATCAGAGATGATCTCCCAGCCCTTTTCGCGATAAAACGGAATGGAATACGGGTAAAGAAAAGAGATCCACTGCTCGTGCGCCCGCATATGGTTCAGTCCCACTTTGATCAGATCATGCATCAACCCGTGTCCAGAATATTCCGGGTAGGTACCCACTCCGGTCAACCCGGCCATGGCGTACAATACCCCGTGAATATTCACGGTACAGGGGTAAATGGCCATGGAACTTACCAGCTCTTTGTCCTTAAACCAGCCGATCACATCAGATTCCTTGATTACGGGCAATTTAGCCCGGACGATTTCCCCCGATTCATAACCGCTGTCCACCAGCTCCTGGTCGGTGACTTGAAACACATACCGTAAAAGATCATTATACTGATCCACTTCGTGTACTGTGACGGGGCGTATCTCCAGTTGATTGCGTATCTCGTCCATGAGTTATCCTTCCTTATCTTCTGTTGCGTTAAGAAAATCCTGGGGCGTAATGCCCGTCATGCCAATCATCGGATCGATACGATGCTGCAGGATCATCTGATACGTCAAAGGCGGCTCTGGCAATTCGGCCGCAACTGCTTCATTAACGTCCGGCGCTGACTGAGCAGCCCGCTGAGCAGGTACCGTCTTGAACTGCGTTTGCAGCCGCTGGGGCAGCGTGGTCGCTCGACGCGCCCCTGGCCGGTGAATTGCTTGGGTCACCGCTGATTCCTCCCCGACCATGATCAGCAGCTTTTCAGCCCGGGTGATGGCGGTATACAGCAGATTGCGTTCCAGCATCCGACCATATTCATGGACCACCGGCAAAATGACCAGCGGGAACTCGCTCCCCTGGGCCTTATGGATGGTCGTGCAATAAGCTCGCGTGATACTGTTAAAGTCCCCCCGCCCATACGTGACCTCCGTTTCATCGAAGGCCACGGTCAGCCGGTCCCGGTGATCGGTATCCTGCTTGGCCGGCGTCAGCGCGGTGACCCGGCCGATTTCGCCGTTAAAGACGTTATGCTCCGGATCGTTCACCAATTGCAGTACCTTATCGCCAATACGGTAATGGGTAGTACCCACTACGATCTCCTTGGGATTATCCGGGGCAGCCGGATTCAAAACTTCTTGGAGTACATCATTCAAATGAGTGACCCCAGCCGGGCCGCGGTACATGGGCGCCAAGACCTGGATGTCCAGCGGACTGAACCCCTTATCCCGGGCGCGGGCCACAACTTGGCCGACCACTGCCGGCACTTGGTCGGCAGAAACAGCAAAAAAACTGCGGTCAGCCTGATTATTGAACAGGTCCGGCGGGATAATACCGTCATTGATGGCATGAGCCATTTGGACGATCGATGAGCCGGCCGCTTGACGGTGGATCTTAGTCAAGTAGGACGCCGGCAAACTCCCGCTGGCGAGCAGATCCGCAAAGACCTGGCCAGGGCCCACGGAGGGCAGCTGATCCTTATCCCCCACCAGTACCAATTGCGTGCCGGGGGTGATGGCGCGAATCAGTTGACGAAACAAGAACATGTCAACCATCGACATTTCGTCAATGATCACGAGTTGGGCACTGATTGGGCCAGGTTCCTTGAATAATTCGCCGGGATCACGCCCGGTCAAGCCCAGCAACCGGTGAATGGTGCCCGCCGGCAATCCGGTCAGCTCGCTCATCCGCTTTGCCGCACGCCCAGTGGGGGCAGCGAGTTGAATGGGAAACGGGGTGTCCGTGTAATCCCCCGAGTCCAGGGAAACGTCATGCAGATCCGCATAGGCATCAATCAACCCCCGGATGACCGTTGTTTTACCCGTGCCCGGACCGCCAGTCAAGAGAAAGACCGGTCGGGTCAGCGCAGTGGTTAGGGCTTCAACTTGACTCTCATCGTATGTCACCTGTAATTTCTTGGCCACTGTCGTGACTGCCGCATGGACCTTTTTCTGCGACCAGTCCGCGTCAATGTCGGCCTCGTGGAGCTTTTTCAAGCCGCTGGCAATTTGCCATTCGGCTTCATAATATGTCGCTAAATACAGGCGGCCGTCTTCACTGATGACTGTTCTTTCCCGCACCATATCCTTCAACACGTCGCTCAGCACTGCCATGGGGGGCGTTGGATGCAAGACCCCTTGGGCCAGCACATTCACTGCGGTGTGCAGCAGTACCGGGGCCTGGGTGTAAATCGCCCCTTCGTCATTGTTGAGGCGATTGAACGCTGCCGAAATGGCGCTGCGCAGTCGTCGCGGATCGGTCGCCAGCACCTGCAGTGATTGGGCAATTTCGTCCGCTCGGCGGAAACCAACACCAGTGACATCGGTCACCAAACGGTAAGGATCTTCCTCCAACTTGGTGAGGGTTTCCTCTTGATAGCGCTGGTAGATCATACTGGCCAAGTTGCTGGGGATCCCCCAAGTATTCAGTTGAAGCATCACCCGCTCCATCCCGTAGGTTTGCTTCAGCGTCGCGACGAATCCGTCCTGCACTTTCTGGGTGAGCCCCACCCCGGCCAAACTGCGGGGATCTTTGATGATCTTCGTAATGGCATCCAAACCCAAGCGGTCCACGATCCGCTCCGCGGTTTTGGGACCGATCCCTTTAAACTGCTTATCTGAAAGATAGGCAATCAAGCCGCTCTTAGACGTTGGGGTTTCCTGTTCGTAGCGGTCTGCCGCGAACTGCCGGCCATATTTAGGATGATTCACTAAATGACCGATGCAAGTCAATGTATCGTCTTCTTTGACCGTACCGAACGTTCCGGTGACCACGATCTCGCTTTCTGTCCAAGGCACCGAGATATGATCCACATGCAGCAGCATGATCTTGAAGAAATTCGTGGGGTTTTGGAAGAAAATACTCATCACCTGCCCGGTGACTTCAGCTTCTTCCCCTTTATTGCGGGTCGCTGCCATGATCGGCCGCCCCCTTCTGACGCTGCATCAACCGGCCAATATCACTGAATAGGGTCAGCTGATGCTGGAAACGCGCCGGATCGATCTTTTCCGCCTGGGCCAACACTGCCTGGGCTTCATCCACCTGGCCCTGCCCCAGCAAGGCGACGCCCAAATCAAAATGCGGCTTGAATCCCTTGGGCGCCAGACTGGCGGCCTGTTGCAATGCAGGCACCGCCAAGGTCCAATTCTCCAGCGCACTGAGAATATCCCCATAGAGCAGCTGATATTGCGCATCGGCCCCATTGTGATCCACTGCCGTCAAAGCAAAGGCCAATGCTCGGGGATATTGCTGCTGTTTGTAATAAATTTGGCCAGTCGTATAAGCCTTGTCGGCCGCCAAGACCGGATCGGTGACCTGGGCCAGCAATTTCTGAGCAATCGAATACTGACCCTGAGCCGTCGCCACCACGGCTAAATTGTATTGCAGCAAATCATCATCTGGGAACAGCCCCAGAGCCTTGGTCAGCAGCGTGCTAGCCTGATCCAGATCGTTTTGGGTCACTAACAGGTGGGCCAGCTCGATCATTGCCTTTTTATCCCGCGGATCACGGTCAATTTGGGCCACCAGCGTATGCACCCGCGCTGCAATGCGGTCCTTGGCAGTGGGTGCCGGTACAGAATCCTCGGCCACAAAATCGCGCTCCTTTCGCAACACCTAAATCGTATCGGTCTTCGTTAACTTCTTATGCAGATAATCAGTTTCGTTCCATTTCACTAACTGGAACGTTTTTCCTTGATCCTTGGTCGAGATGATCGTGGTCGATGTATTCGTCAAACCACCCTGCTTGCGAATATCCGCCAACGGCGTACCGAGCAAAGATTGAATTAAAGCAGTCAGCGCCGCGCCGTGGCTGACAAACAGCACCCGGGCTTGACCAGTACGGTCCCGCTTGACCGCTTTGGCGACAACGCCGCGCATCCGGTCGATCACCTCTGGGAATGTCTCCCCCTGAATGGGGCGCGGGTCGTACTTGGCCGGGGCCGTGCGAAAGGCGGCGATTTGACTAGGATACAGCCGCTGCACATCTGGGAAACGCATGCCTTCCATCTTACCCAGATTAAACTCCCGCAAACCGTCGTCGACGTAAATCGGGAAGGTCTGGGCCAACTGTTCTTGCAGAAAAATAGCGGTCATCTTCGCCCGGGGCAGCGGGCTGGTATACAGCGCTTGATAACGATGCGCCGCTAAAAATTTGGCTAATTGTTCAATATCGGCGTAACTCTCCGGCAACAGCGGCGAATCCCCATGACCGCCCTGGTAGCGCCCTTCCAAGTTCCACTTAGTTTTTCCGTGACGAATAAAATATAGTTCTGTCATTGACCAACAATACTCCTTCTCGTGAGTTGCTTTGCTTCCCATTATAACAGACATCCTGCCCAGGAAAACGAACAATCCCGCCGGCGGCAAGGATTCTGCCGGCGGCGGGACATTTTAACTCAAACTAGACGTACTGCAGCTCTTTTGTGTTGGCATAAGCGTGATCAATAGTCGCGCCGCCCAAGCACTCGGCGCCATCGTATAAGACGACTGCCTGCCCCGGCGTGATTGCCCGGACCGGCTCGTCGAAGTCCACGACCATGCCGCCGTCATCCTGTAAATGGACGGTGACACTGACATCCGGCTGGCGGTAACGGAACTTCGCCGTGCAGCGGAAGTCATTGCCGCGGGTATTGGGGGCGATAAAGGTCGTCCCCGTCGCGGTCAGGGATGTGGCGTACAGATGCGGGTTATGGAAGCCCTGATCAACATACAGCACATTCTTGGTTAAGTCCTTACCAACGACAAACCAAGGCTCATTGGAAGTGCCGTTGCCGCCCAGGCCTAAGCCGGAACGCTGGCCGATGGTGTAATACATCAAGCCAGTGTGCTCACCTAATACAGTGCCGTCCGGCGTCTCCATCTTACCTGGCTGGGCGGGCAGAAATTCGCTGAGGAAGTGGCGGAAATTCCGCTCGCCAATGAAGCAGATTCCGGTGGAATCCTTCTTGTGGGCTGTCGCTAAACCAGCCTCTTCAGCGATCCGCCGGACCTCCGGCTTCTCCAGATCACCGATGGGGAAAATGGCCTTGGCCAGCTGCTGCTGACTGATCTGGGACAGGAAGTAGGTCTGATCCTTATTTCCGTCCGCCCCCCGCAGCATATGGGCGGTACCATCTGCATCGACGGTCTTCTGCGCATAGTGGCCCATGGCAATATAATCCGCGTCCAGCTCCTCGGCATACTCCAAGAAGGCCTTGAATTTGATCTCCTTGTTGCACATCACGTCGGGGTTCGGCGTGCGGCCGGCCTTGTATTCCGTTAAGAAATATTGGAATACCCGATCCCAATATTCCTTCTCAAAGTTCACGGAATAATAGGGAATACCGATCTTAGCGGCCACCTTGGCCACATCTTCATAATCCTGGGTGGCGGTACAGACGCCATCGTCATCGCTGTCGTCCCAGTTCTTCATGAAGACACCCACGACGTCATACCCCTGCTGCTTCAATAACAAAGCACTGACAGAGGAATCAACCCCGCCGGACATCCCCACGACGATCCGGGTCTGTGCGTTTGGTTTTGTCATTCGTTCACCATCTTTTCTAGAAATACGTTACATTTCCACGATTTGAAGGTCGCAAAACGTTACGCTTGGTTACTGCTCAACGGCGGCTAAAATGTCCCGTTGAATCAAATTATCAATAATAAAGTGATACTGTTCCACCGCACCTTGGGTTTCCTGCTTTTGGAAAATGTTCACGGAACGCAGGCCCGAGACATCGGTGACGGTCATTTGCAGACCGGAAAAATCTTTAGCGATCGTAATTTTTAAGCGGAATGACGGGGAATAGGGTCCCTCCGTGCTCAAGGAACGATCAAATTGAAAGTTCCCGTTGCGGGTTTCTTGGAAGCCCACATCCATTAATGCATACCGTTTAATTTCTTTTGCCAGTTTATAGCTGACGGAATCGCCAGTGACTTTTGCAATTGGTTTAATTGCCATGATCAAACACGCCTTTCTCCATCGTTTATCCCTTTAAGGATACCATGGAATACCATCGGCGTGTTAGCGGCACCAAGCTTACCGGGCCGGGACAGCCTTAGCTTGGGTGCGTTGGGCGATCTTGGCTAAGGCGGCCGCAAAGGCCTCAATTTGAGTTGTCGTATTCACACTGCCAAAGCTGATTCGCACTGACTCGCGGATCCGAGGGCTGTCCGCACCGAACATAGCGGTCAGCACGTGGGACGGTTCCAAGCTGCCAGCGGTACACGCCGAACCCCCGGATACCGCGAAACCGGCCAAGTCCAGGTTGACCAGCAGGGCATCCGTTGGCACGCCAGGCAGCCACAGGTTCAACACGTGCTGCAGCTCGGTGGGGGCCAGGGAACCATTCACCGCATACTGCACGTCCGCCGCCTGCAGCGCAGCAATGATGATTTGCTTGAAGTGAGCAAACGATTTTTGTCGGGCAGCCTTCACGGCTGGCGTCAACGCCTTGACCGCGGTGGCAAATCCGACCACCCCAGGGACGTTCTCCGTCCCGGCACGGCGCTTGCGTTCCTGATCGCCGCCCTTGATCAGCGGCCGAAAGTGTACGTTATCCGATTCATAGAGAAACCCCATGAATTTTGGCCCATTGATCTTATGCGCCGACGTGGATAACAAGTCGATATGATCGGCGGCCACATCAATATCAGTCAAACCGTAAGCCTGCACCGCATCTGTATGGAACCACGCCTGATGATCCTTCAACAAGTCACCGATTTCATGAATCGGTTGGCGGCTGCCTACCTCGTTGTTGCCTGCCATGATCGAGACCAGGATGGTATCGTCCCGCAGCGCATTGGCCACGTCAGCAACAGCCACATGCCCGGTCTCGTCCACGGGCAAATAGGTCACATCAAAGCCCAAAGTCTCCAAATACTGCATCGACTCCAGTACCGCCTTGTGCTCAATTTGATCGGTGATAATGTGCTTGCCCAAATTTTGCCGAGCCAGCGCCGTCTCCACGATAGCCGTATTGTCGCTCTCACTGCCGCCGCTGGTAATCACGATCTGCCCCGGCTGGGCATTGATCGAATCGGCCAGAACGATTCGGGCGTTCTCCAACGCCTGTTTAGCATGGCGGCCAAAGGCATGGGTGGAGCTAGCATTGCCCCAAGTATCCTGTTCTGCTTGGGCAATGGCCTGAATCACAGCCGGCGATGGCGGGGTCGTGCCCGCATTATCCAAATAAATTGGTTGCGTCATTTCAAAACTCCTTTCATTAGAGATAAAAATATCGTTAGCAAAAGTTGCTAACGAAAAATAAGTGTATCACGCGTTCGGTAAAAAGAAAACCGTCAAACCAGTTATACGCCTTGCTGTTCTAAGAAACGCAGGAAAGTGCTGGCCGATTGCCGCCCAGCGGCGACGATAAATTCATCGAAACTGGTGTCGGCCTCTTCGTTACCATTATCGCTCATCGCCCGAATCACCACAAACGGAGTCTGAAATTCGTGTGCTGTCTGGGCCACAGCGGCACCTTCCATTTCCACAGCCAAGGCTGCCGGATACATCGCCTTGATCCGCTTGATTTGGGCCTGGGAGGCGATGAATTGATCACCGCTGACGATCAAACCCGTGTGCACCGTATGACCTTCCGCTTGTGCGGCCTGCGCAAAAGCAGCAGAATAATGGGCGTCGCTGGTAAAAATCTGGGGCATTTGCGGCAATTGCCCCGGCAAATAACCCGCTGGCGTCAAGTCCACATCATGGTAAGCCACCCCGGTGGAAATCACCACATCCCCCACCGCCAAGCCATCGCCGATACCGCCGGCTGAGCCCGTGTTGACGACCAAGTCCGGCTGAAAGTGCGCCAGCAGCAATGCCGCGTTGATACTCGCCTGGACTTTGCCGATACCGCTTTCGATCAGCACTACTGCGGTACCGTGGATCGTACCCGTATCGAAGGTACTCGTGCCGATCGTTTCTTGCTGGGCATTATCTAAATGCTCCCGCAAGGTTCGAATCTCTTCTTCCATGGCGCATAAAACACCAATTTTCATAAAAAAAGCTCCATTCTTTTCAAATTAATTAGTCAACAAACCACAATACCAGAAAAACCGCAATTAGGGCCAGGACTAAGGCCAAAATGGTCCAATTCAGCCGCCGCTTCAACCGCTGGCTGTGGGCTTCGGCCAGGTCCCCAGTCAGTGCCCGGGCTTCCTGGCGCTGCTTTTTTGCATACGCTTTTTCCACTGCGATACGTTTGGCGTCCCGGGCCTTGAACGCATCCCGCGGTCCAGGGGCCCCCTGGGGCTGGCTCGGCTTTTTCTTACCCCACATCAGGCGTCATCCTTCCTGTAGCGGCCTGCAGCGCCCACCAATAAATTGCCGTGATCGTTTTGGCATCCACGATCCGACCATCAGCCACGGCTGCTTGGGCATCAGCTAAGCTCAGCCAAGCGACTTGCAGAAACTCATCTGCATCCAGCGGCCGTTTATCGACCACTGGGGCAATATGCGGGCCGAAATACAAATGGAGTTTCTCCATTGAATAACCCACACTGGAATAAAATGTCGTGATCGGTTCTAGCGGCGTCGTCGGTGCATAACCAATCTCCTCATTCAATTCCCGCCGAGCCGCCTCATCCGGATCATTTTCCCCCGGATCCAGCTTTCCCGCCGGAATCTCCACTGACAACCGCTGCAGCGGCTCCCGCCACTGCGTCACAAATGCGCCCTGACCAGCGTCGTTCAAAACCAGCATGGCCACTGCCCCATGGTGATGGATAATCTCCCGCTCCGCCACCGCCCCATTCGGCAACCGTACCTGCTCCACATGCAGTGATAAAATACGACCGTCATAAATGGTTTTATCCGATATTTTTGTTTCCTTAAATTTAGCGATTTCATCATCTGAAAACATGAATCAGCCTGCTTTCTTGCTATAATAGATAGAAATGTACCCGATTTCATTGAAAGGTAAGTTGCGAGGCATTTTTCGTTTCCAAGCGTACCGAGTGCCAAGTGCGGAGCTTGCGGAGCACTTGGCACGGCGTACAGAGAACCTTTCTCCCAACCATGCTGTTCCATTCTATCGTGGATCGCCCAAACAGACAATGGACCAAGACGGAGGCCAAAATCCTTCTTTAGCCTGACCCCGCCCCCATTACTTCTATGCTAGACTGACTTTGATGAATCAGATAGGAGGCTTTGTCAATGAGCCACAAAAAACGCAGCTGGGGCTGGCTCAGCATCGTGCTGCTCATCCTCGCTGGCAGCACCCTCATCGCCGGCACAGGTCGCATGTGTGCCGGCATCCCTCATCACCCGATGTTCGGAATAGGAGTGATCATGTTAATTATGGCTTTCTTATTTAGAAAAAAACGCCGGCCGCCGGAACCCACCAGCGGTCAAATTCCGCCACTTTCCAACCGCATGCAGGCCCACTATCGCAAATTAGGAATGCAGGATGAAGATATTACTTTCTTCCGGGCCCAAATGGCTGAGGCGCGGGAAAAGATCGACCACTTGCAAGCCAATGTGGAAAAAAGTCCTAAGTTGAAGGCCGTGGATTTAAATTATGGCATGGTCCGCGTCTCCCAGGCAATGTTCCAAGCCATTGTGGATGACCCTATGCATTTAGCCAATGCCGGTGATTTTCTTTATCGCCATCTGCCCAGTTTGGTTAATTTAACGGATAAATATATTGAAATTTCGCACCATGAGGTGAAGACTAAGGATACGTGGACGGTACTCGCCAAAAGTATCGAAGTGATCACTCAGCTCAGTCAAACCATTCAGGCCGATTACACCGCTTTCGTGCATTCTGACCTGACCGATATGGACGCTGAGATGACCACTGCTGAGCGAGCGATCCACGAAAAAGACAGTCAGCCTCAGGATAACGACCAGGCAGCGGCTGATGGGAAGGATGATCACGCGTGACAGATGAGCCAAAGAAGCAAGATAAAACCGCATCACCCGCAACGGATGATATGTTGGAGGGGCTGCTCGCCGATCCCTTCAGTCAGCAAATGCAGGCCCCTGCCGCAACCGGCGGCGCAGACGAAAAAGACGCCGCGGTCGCCTTGATCGACAAATTACCAGAACAGGAACAAGCCAAAGCCCACGAATTGGCCAATCAGATTGATATTCATAATCAGGAGGCCGTCATGAATTACGGTGCTGCGGCGCAAAAGCAGCTGGGCCAATTTTCTCAGAGTATGCTGAATCAAATTCAAAGCAAGGACACCGGCGCGATTGGCGATGCCCTGACGGATCTGATGTACCGCTTGAAAGAGGCCAATCCAGACGATCTGCGGGCCGAGGACAATAACGTCTTCCGCCGGTTGTTCGGTAAGATCAAACAATCGATTTATGAAACAACAGCGAAGTACCAAAAAATCGGGGCCCAAATCGACGGCATTGCTGGCAAGTTAGGCAGTGAAAAGAACGGTCTGCTCGCCGATAACCGGGTATTGGAAGAATTGTATCAAAAGAACAAAACGTATTTTGATGCCCTGAATATTTACATTGCCGCCGGTCAGTTGAAGATCAAAGAATTAAACGACACAATCATCCCGGAAATGCAAAAAAAGGCGGAAGACGGCGGCGACCAAATGCTGTTGCAAGAAGTCAATGACATGAACCAGTTCAAAGTCCGACTGGAAAAGCGGACCTATGACTTGCAGCTCGCCCGCCAAATCACGTTGCAGCAGGCGCCTCAGATCCGGCTGATTCAAAATACGAATCAGGCGCTAGCCGAGAAAATCCAAGCATCAGTCAACACGGCAATTCCCTTGTGGAAAAACCAAGTGGCCATCGCCCTCACCCTTCTGCGCCAGCAAAACGCTGTCACCGCTCAACGGCAAGTCTCGCAAACCACCAATGATTTGTTGAAGAAGAATAGTGAGATGCTGAAGATGTCGTCTATCGAAACGGCCAAGGAGAACGAACGCGGCGTGGTCGATATCGAAACACTGCAAAAGACGCAGAACGATTTGGTCGAAACCCTCAATCAAACTCTCCAGATCCAGCAAGAGGGCCGCGAAAAGCGCAAAAATGCCGAACGCGAACTCGACACCATGGAACAAGACCTCAAGAACCAGCTCCTCAACTACACCCACGGCCACCAATCCGACAACACCCACGGCACCAACCGCCGCGAAGTCTAACCCCCAGCCGCCAGTACACAAAAGGCTCCCGAATCCAAATTAGGATTCAGGAGCCCTTTATTTATCTTGTTTTCATGTGGTGAAACGCATCTCCCAGTGTACCGAGTGCCAAGTGCGTAGCAAGCGCCGTCACCACGTTCCAGCCCATTTTGCCGCAGCTTGCGGAGCACTTGGCACGGCAGGCAAAGCCCAGTTAAACCGTCGGCGCGGCCTTTTCATCATCCGTCATCACCGACACCTCTGCCGCCTGGGGACCATTCTTCCCCTCCACAACGACGAACTGCACCTTCTGCCCCGTATGCAATGTCTTGTACCCCGCATCCACGATCCCCGTGAAATGCACAAAGACATCACCCTCCGTGGGCGACGTGATGAAACCAAACCCGTGGTGCTCATCAAAACTCTTAACGACGCCATACAACATCGTATTCCCTACTTTCTCTTATGCCTCTAAACCAGTCTGCTCAGTTTCCGGAAAAGCAGCTGCGACGATCTTTGCGCACCGCCCGCACAATTCCGGATAGTGCGCATCAACGCCGATATCTTCCCGTGTCATCCGGCAACGCGGGCAAACTTCGCCCGGCGCGTGGGTGACCACAATAGCCGCATTCTCGTACGTATCCGCTTCATCCGGCTTAGCAGCATCCGGAGCCGCAATCGTCAACTTAGAAACGATCAGCAGCTGCCGGACATTCGTGTTCAAGTCAGTCAGCAGTTTAGCCAGATGCGCATCCGGATAAACTGTCACCGCCGCTTCAAAGGACTTGCCGATGACCTTGTTATTCCGGGCCTCTTCCAAAGATTTCAAGACATTAGTCCGGAACTGCATAAATTCATGCCATTGGGCCAAGGTATTCTCGCTATCGGGATACTGCTGCACCACCGGCATATCGGCTAACGCCGCATAGTCGGTGTCTTCCTTTAAGAAAGTCCAGATTTCTTCCATGGTGTACGGCAGAATCGGGGTCAATAAGCGGGTCAGCGCATTCAAGGCGGCATACATCACCGTTTGCATCGCCCGCCGCTTCGGATCGTTCGCTGCTTCAATATAAACGACATCCTTGGCAAAGTCCAAGTAGAAGGCGGATAAATCGTTGGTCAAGAAGGCATTAACGGTCTTGAACACTTTAGCGAAATCATAGGCTTTGTAGGCATCCAGGGATGTCTGCACGACTTGATTCAACCGCAGCATCAGATATTGATCCACGGTCCCCAATTCGCCAAAAGGCAACGTGTCGTGTTTGGGATCGAAGTCCGTCGTGTTGGCCAGCATGAAGCGCATCGTGTTCCGAATCTTTCGGTAGCTCTCAGCCGTCTGCTGGAGAATACCCATGGATACTGGCACGTCAGCACTGGCATCCACTGAAGCAACCCAGAGCCGAATAATGTCAGCCCCCATCTTATTGGCCACATCCGTGGGTGAAATGCCGTTACCGGCCGACTTGCTCATCTTGTGGCCCTTGTCATCCATAACGAATCCCTGGGACACCAGTTGGCGATAGGGCGCATGACCAGTCACCGCCACGCCAATAATGATACTGGCGTTGAACCAGCCTCGATATTGATCAGAACCTTCCAGATACAGATCCGCTGGGAAGGATAATTCCGGTCGCTGATTCAGCACCGCTTGGCTGGACGAACCAGAATCGAACCAGACATCCATGATGTCCTTTTCCTTGGTAAATTTGCCATTGGGCGAGCCGGCGTATGTGAAACCGGCCGGCAGCAAGTCCTTTGCCTCGCGCTGGAACCAGATATTAGAACCGTACTGGCCGAAGAGATCTGCCACATGCTTGATGGTTTCCGGAGTGATGATTGGATCGCCGTTTTCGGCGTAGAAAATCGGCAGCGGCACGCCCCAAGCCCGTTGCCGGGAAATGACCCAGTCGCCCCGGTCTTTGATCATGTTATACAACCGAGTCTTGCCCCAATCCGGCAAATAAGTGATCTTGTCGATTTCATCGAGAATCTGTTGCCGAATCGGATCAATGGAGGCAAACCACTGGGTGGTCGCCCGGAAGATGACCGGCTTCTTCGTCCGCCAGTCATGGGGATAGCTATGGGTGAAGAAGCTAAGCTTCAACAGACTGCCATTGGCCTTCATCTTGTCGGTAATGACCTTGTTGGCATCATCGTAGAACATCCCTTCAAAGCCGGGGGCTTCCTTTGTGTACCGACCCTGAGCGTCCACTGGCGATAGGATCGGCAGGTGATATTTCATGCCGACGTTGAAGTCGTCGGTACCATGACCCGGAGCAGTATGGACCAGTCCGGTCCCTTCATCCAGCGTGACGTGGTTGCCCAGAATCAGCAAGGACGTCCGATCGTAGAACGGATGCTTAGCCGTCATATATTCCAGCTGGGAGCCCTTAAAGGTCTTCAGGATCGAAACATCTTGCCACCCCAATTGTTCCTTCACAAAGTCCAAGCGGCCAGCGGCGACAACATACTTTTTGCCGTCTGCATCAACTTGGACATAATCAAACCGAGGATTGGCGGCAATCGCTTCGTTTGCCGGAATCGTCCAAGGGGTAGTAGTCCAAATGATGAAACGGGTATCCTTGTCCAACAAGCCCTTGCCGTCAACGACATTAAAGGCCACAAAAATCGACGGTGATTTCACGTCGTGATACTCTACTTCAGCTTCCGCCAGCGTGGATTCAGAAGAGGGAGACCAGAAGACCGGCTTCTTGCCCTTATAAATCAACCCTTTGGCAAACATCTCGCCAAAAACCCGAATTTCTTCAGCTTCATAGGCGGGATGCAAGGTAACGTAGGGATGATCCCAGTCGCCCAACACGCCCAAGCGTTTGAAGCCAGTGCGCTGCAGTTCAATTTGGCTCTTAGCAAACTTGGCACAGAGCTCCCGGTAGGCAGCCAGATCCATGGTCTTCCGGTCGACGCCCTGCTTCGTCAATTGCTGCTCGATCGGCAAACCATGGGTATCCCAACCGGGTACATAGGGTGAGCGTTTCCCGTTCATTGCGTTGAAACGAACGATAATGTCCTTACTGATTTTGTTCAGGGCGTGTCCCATGTGGATCTCGCCGTTGGCGAAGGGGGGGCCGTCATGGAGAATAAAGGTTGGCTTGCCTTCGTTTTTCTTTTGGATCTGCTCATACAGATGGTTGTCTTCCCATCCCTTTTCCCATTCTTTTTCCCGCACGGGTAAATTGCCGCGCATGGGGAACTTGGTCTTGCCCAAATTCAATGTATCTTTGATCCGCATACTGTCGCGTCCTTTCTGAAATAAAAAAAAGACCTTACGTCTAGGACGAAGATCTCGTGGTACCACCTATGATTCGGGAGGTCACCCTCCCCTCAAGTTGATGGATAATGGCATCGCCCGATATCGGTGACTGATCGCATGCGGGGCAGAGCCGGTTGACCTTCCACCAATCGTCAACTCGCTGTGCGGATGCCCCTTGCATGTGCTGGTTCACATCATTTATCACAAAAACTATTTACTTTGGCCGCCGATGGGTGATCTCGCCACCATCTGGAAATTCGATAACCGGCCCGTTATAGGTGCCGTCAGCGGTGAAATAATCCGGATCCATGGCCTGATTGTCGGCGTCTGGCTGCGCGGCTTGCGGGTCCGCGCTGCCTTTTGGGGCGGCATTCGCCGCCGGCTCTGATTGGTCTGGATCACCACTGGATGCTGCCGGGGCAGCACTGTCCGGCGCGGCTGACGCATCAGCAGTGGGCGCTGGCATCGGTTGCGGGGTCGCCGGAATCGGGCCCGCGCCATATTGGTTGTCGCCGCCGCTGGGTGTTCCATAATCCGGTGCGCCGGATTGACTCTCATCGAAGTTTAAACTACTCAGTTGGGGATTGTCAACCGTGTGCGGCGCATTGCCGGGTAATGCTTGGGGGGCCGGTGCCCCATTATCATCCGCTAAAAGATCATGCCACTCCGGGCTCTTGACGATTTCTAATTGGGATTCGAGCATCACTTGCAACCGTTGCCGGAATATGCGCGTCTGCTTCTTCAGTTCGCCCGTCTCTTGGGTGATCTGGCGCGCTTTTTCAGATGCTTCTTGGAGAATATGATTGGCCTTGTCCGTGGAGTCGTCAACCATGTTCCGGGCCTGCTTTTCTGCTTCGCTTTGAATAATATTTGCCTCGCGCTGGGCGTTGCTCTTCACCCGATCTGCCGCATCTTGGGCGACAATGATCGACTGGTTCAAAGCGTCTTTCAAGTCCGTGAAGTATTGGACCTTTTCATTCGCATCTTGCAGCTCTTTTTCCAGGTCCGCATTCCGTTTCAACACATCTTGATAATCGCTGATGACTTGATCCAAAAACGCGTTGACTTCATCAGTATCATATCCCCGCAGTTTTTTGCCAAACTTCTTGTTATGAATGTCCAACGGTGTTAGTGCCACAGTGATCCCCTCTTCATTTCCATTTATTTCCGCAATACGTTAACCGCCAACTTGATGCGGCCTTTCTTGGTCTGACCGGCCAGATCCGTGATTTGGATGCGGCCAAACCCGCGGACCGACACCACGTCCATCAAGCCGACTGTAAAGTCAGGTTTGGCAAACGTTTCCCAGTTCAGCTTGACCTTGTCACCCTCGATCAGTCCTTTGGCCCGTTGCCGAGACATGTGGTACACCTCACTGATCAAGGTATCCAGCCGCAAAGACGACACCGTGGCCGACTCTGGCGCCCAGGCATCCTTGGGTGTAATCAGCGCAGTGTAGTCTGCCGGTTCCAACTGGACGTTGATCTTCCCTACCTTGGTGATTTCGTTTTGCACATAATCCGCCAAACTGGCTTCCGTGAAGAATTGCCAGTTAACGCCGTCAGTCATAATGTCGCCGAAAGCGTCCCGCTTCAAGCCAGAATTCACTAATGTCCCCAGAATCTGGGAATGACGCAGGGTAGCAAACTTTTGTGGATATTTAATATTAAACAATTGAACAGCAAAGTCGTCCTGCTCCGGGGTGAAATATTCCGGCGCAATGATCCCCCGCCGCCGTTCCGCAGCGCCATAACCGCCGTTGAAGAAATAGTGGACAATCCCGTGTTTGCCCACGATATCTTCGACAATGAACTGCTGGCGCGGATCCAGAAAATCGGTCAATATCGGCCGGTATTCCATATTGGCCCGCTCCATCCACTCGGATACATTATCGATGAATGGGGCCTCTTCCTTGCGGAAATGCTGATAAACAGTCGCATCCATGATTTTTCTTTACACTCCTCGCGTGCTTAGTAACCCACTACTAATCGTACGATCCACATATAGATAATATTCAATCCGCGGCCGAACAAAACCAGGCCGAGCAAAGCAAACAATGGCGCCATTGAGATCCCGAAGATGGGCGGAATGAACCGGTTGAAAAAGTTCAAGTACGGTTCCACGACCCGGGCAATCAGATTACCCACGCGGGTATTGAACACACTGGGAATCCAAGTGAGCAGCGCATAGATAATGATCAAGGCAGAATACGCATCGATGGCATACCCTGCGAATTGGAACACGATACCAAGAACATTGAGGAACTGAGCCACGGGCGTCACCTGCTTTCTTTACTGTTAATTATAGTCACTATCAAAATCGGTGTCAGTCCCGGCCACCAGGGAAGCAATATCGCCATCGACCTGGAAGCGCGGCGGGGTGACCAGAAAGATCTTATCGCCGACCCGTTTGATCTCGCCGTGAATGGCGAAGGCAACACCAGTCAAGAAATCGACGATGCGGGCAGCAGAGGGTGCATCCACTGAATCGAAATTCACGATTACCGCCCGATTGTTGAGCAAGTGATTGCCAATTGTCTTGGTATCCGAATAAACTCGCGGTGCAAAGAGCACGATCCGGCTGGCAGTCTGCGGCTTAGCACTCAGGGCAATGACATTGCGATCATCACTCCCCGCCGCTGGCGGCGTTGTCCGCTCAGCTGTCTGATCGACGGGGTCATCAGTCTCCTCGTCATCTTCCGAGACACCGAAAAAACGATTCAATTTATCAAAAGCCATGGGGAAAACCTCCTTTCAGGAAAGCAGTACCGCTGCCATTACTGACGGTTGCGGCGTTTGAAGAACGGCGGCGTGTTGTCATCATCGTCATCGGTATTATTCACATTATTTTCCGGTTGATGAAAAATATCGAAGGCCGGCTTGTCGTCGTTCGTGTTCCGGTTAGCTCGCCGGTTCGTATGATTCAGCAGATTCCAATCGGACAAGGGATCTTCCTTCTCATTGACCCGATCAGTGTCATTGGCCGCGGCGGGGGCTGCCGAATCATTTTGCGCGGGCTGTTGCGGTGCGGCGGATGCGTGCTGGGTGTCCGCGGCCGGCGTTTGCGGCCCATGAGCCGCCCGGCTGGCGCGATTGCCGCCCCGCCCCATTTGGGCATCCTCTGCCTTTTCTTTGGCCTGCAATTCCTTATCGTCAATTCCCGTAGCAATGACGGTGACCACGACTTCATCGCCCAAATTCTCGTTGATGGACGTCCCGAAGATGATGTTCACATCACTCGTTGCGGCGTCGGAGACGATGCTGGACGCATCTTGCGCTTCAAACAAGGACAGATCAGGGCCGCCAGTGATGTTCAGCAGTACCTGCTTGGCGCCATCAATGGACACTTCCAATAACGGTGAGGAAATGGCTGCTTTGGTGGCTTCCACAGTCCGGTTTTCGCCGGTGGCTGATCCGATCCCCATCAACGCGGACCCCTGATTCTCCATCACGGTCTTCACATCCGCAAAATCCAAGTTCACATACCCGGGTGACGTGATCAGATCCGAGATCCCCTGGACCCCTTGACGCAAGACGTTGTCCGCATCCCGGAAGGCTTCCAGCAGCGGCGTCTTCTTATCCACTGTTTCCAACAGACGATTATTGGAAATAATCACCAGAGTATCGACACTGGCTTTCAAATTAGCAATCCCTTCAGCGGCATTTCGTCCGCGTTTAGGACCTTCGAAGGTGAAGGGCCGAGTGACCACCCCCACGGTCAGCGCACCGGAATCTTTAGCAATTTTCGCCACAATCGGCGCTGCTCCGGTACCGGTACCGCCGCCCATACCAGCCGTGACAAAGACCATATCCGACCCCTTCAGGGCATCGGCTAAGACTTCTTCACTCTCGGCCGCGGCCTTTTGACCAATCTCCGGATTGGAACCGGCGCCCAAGCCGCGGGTCAGCTTCGGTCCGAGTTGAATCTTGGTTTCTGCCTTAGCGGCACTCAAAGCCTGAGTGTCCGTATTGGCGACAATAAATTCAACCCCTTGCACGCCCTCATCGATCATGCGGTTCACTGCGTTACCGCCGCCACCGCCGACGCCAATGACTTTAATCTTGGCGCTGGGGACTTCAGTATTTTCCATCTTGTAATCCATACGTGTTCCTCCTAATTATCTCGGCGATTAATCGAAAAAGTTGGTGAAGAGGTTTTTGAGCCGCTGACTCGTTTTCTTCTTCTTTTTCTTCGGTTCTGCAGGGGTATGAGCCGCCGGTTGACTCTGGGTTCGGGCCGGCTGGCTGGACGCCGCTGGGCGCTCTGTCGGTACCGGCCGGGATGGTGCCACGGTGGCCGGTCGACTGGGACTGCTCACCGGCCGGGCGTTGGCCGTGACAGGATCCACCACCTGTCGAATCAGCGTATCAATCTCCCCCAAGTGCGCAATATACGAAACAATGCTCAAACCCTGCGCGAAAGACGGATGCCTCAGGCCCATTTGATCTGGGATATACCGCTTCACTGGACGTTGATAAACCTTTTGCACCAGCTCGGTGACCCCGGGTAAAGCAGATACCCCGCCGGTGACGACAATGCCGCCAGGCAGGTTGAACGCGTGGACCTGGCTGAGACCCGTACCCAAACGTGCCAGAATTTGTTCCACTCGGGCTTGGATGATCTCGGCGAGATAGTCTTCGCCCACCATCTGGGGGTTGGTCTGACCAACGATGGCTACTGGAAATTGGTCGTCGCCGGTGACAAGTTCCGCGTCCGCGTTGCCGTATTCCCGTTTTAACCGCTCCGCGTTGGCCAAGGTCGTGTTCAATACGACGGAGATATCCTTCGTAATATAATCGCCGCCCTCGGGGTCTACGTGGGAGAATTTCAATTTATGATCATGAATAACGGCCGCCGTACTTTGACCGCCGCCCAGATCCAGAATGATCGTGCCAAAATCGGCTTCACCATCATCCAAAATCAATTGACCCAAGGCCATGGGATTAATAACCAAGCCAGCCAGCTGCAGCCCGGCTTGGGCCACTGACTTGCGGGTATTGTGGATCACTGTCTTGGCCGCGGTAAACAGAATACCGTGGAACTCTAACCGCGTCCCAACCATCCCGCGGGGATCCTTGATGCCATCGAACCCGTCAACAATGAACTCTGATGGTAATACATCCACGATCTCCCGTTCTGGCGGAAGATTCCGAATCAGTGCTGAATTGACCACTTGGGCAACGTCTTGGGCCGTGATTTCACGGGATGGTTCCCCTACCGCAAAGATGCCGTCGCATTTCTCAATATTCAGCATGTTGGCCGGAATCCCTGCATAAACGGCATTGATCGGGACATTGGCCTTCTTCTCGGCGTGGGCAACAGCACTCTTGATGGAGGCGGCCGCCTTATCGATGTCGACGATCACGCCCCGGGATAATCCTTGAGACCGCTCACTCCCCACACCGATCACGTTCAATTGATTCTGAATCGATTCCGCCACAATTACCTTGATTGACGTGGTACCAATATCGAGTCCAACGATCACTTTGGACTTGTCCATGAATTGTGGCCTCCTTATTCTCCTTGTTATTTGCGATTCATTGACTGTGTGTTGAAAGCGGCTTAACGCCCGCTGGACAGAACACACTTACTATATGAAATTCTAACACACCGCGCTGGCGGTAAGAAACCAATACCACTGATATTACGGATTCTTCGTGTCTTTTTCACTGCCCTTGGGGACGGCATAGGCCCCGACCTCCAGATCAACGATGCCGGCACCCTTCAATTGGGCCTTCATCGCCGGATAGTACGCCATCTTTTCCTTCAATGTGTTCAGATCGGCAATGACCTTGTTTTGATCATTCATGTACAGCATCACCCGATTCGGATTGGCCTTATCGCCGATGTCGTGAATCTCAGAAATATCGCCCTGCACGTGGGTGGCCAACGACGCATAAACTTTGACCGCCAATTTGATGTGCTGATTGCTGGTAAAATCAGCATACACCGGGTAATTCCCCACCGGCTTGCTTTGCCCGGCCGTGAGGACCACACCAGTGCTGAGAATCGGATAATAAATCCCGTTCTTGACCGTGTAACCCACCACCGGATGCTCCTTGACCCGCAGGACGATATCATTGATCCCGACACGATCAATGGCCGCGCTGCGCAGCAGGGGCATCCGCTTCAGTAAGCGGCCAGTATAGTCTTGCCGGTGCAGGAACAGATGAACCAGCCCGGCACCGCTGCGAATGCCGCTTTCATCAATGACGGCTTGATCCGCCGCAATGTTGGTCCCGGTGACTGAAATCTCCCGAACCCGGCTGAACGGCGTGAGGAAGTATCCGGCACTAGCCCCCACCGTCAACAGCACGGCCAGCACGATGAGGGTGTTTTTTACCAACCGGCTGAGCCGAGTCCGCTTGAGTTTCGGCAAGGTGGTCGATACATGCAACGGTTTGCGTTCCTGCCGCTGTGCTGTTTTTTGTGCTTTGACCTGCTCTTTGTGCAGATATTCTTCCCAAGGCTTGATCGTTTGCTGCGGATCAACCTGGGCGGGCTTTTTATCTCGGTGCGGCCTCATTGTGCTTACCCCCTTCCGCCGTGGTGGGCTAAATCGCTAATGAATCAAATCTTGCATGATGGCAATGATGTCATCAGACGCCTGGGGATGACCCAGCGCCAGTGTTGCGGTGTGCATCTTCTTTTGCCGATCGTCGTCTCCCATAATCACAGTGATCGCATTTAACAGTGACTTGCCGGTCAAATCTGATTCCGGCAGCAGGACCGCTGCGCCTGTACTCGCCATACTCTGGGCATTCTTGGTTTGATGATTGTGCGTCACATAGGGCGACGGCACTAGGATGCTGGGAATACCCAGCGCTGTGATCTCGGCGATACTCGTGGCGCCAGCCCGGCCCACCAAAAGGGTGATGTCAGGCAGGATGGCTGGCATATTATCAATGTACGGGACCACTTTGACGTTGCCCGGCACTTTGATTGCCGCCAGTTTTGCCGTCACGGCCTCGTAATGGGCATTGCCGGTAACAAACAAAACTTGATAACTTTGGCCGGCAAAATCAGGGACGGCCTCAATAACCGCATTGTTGATCGGGGCGGCGCCGCGACTGCCGCCAAAGACCAAAACCGTCGAGCGGTCCGGACTCAAAGCAAACTCACTCAACCGATCATTGGGCTGCAGCCCCGCCACCTCCTGGGCACGCGGATTGCCGACCAGCGCAATTTTTTGCTGCTGATGCTTGAATTGGCCAGCGGCATCGGGGAAAGCAATCAGAATCTTGTCCACATAGTGGGCGAGAAATTTATTGGTCACCCCAGCGATGGAATTCTGCTCATGAATCATTGTCGGGACATGGGCGCGCGCCGCCGCGTAAACAATCGCCGAGCTCACATAACCGCCAGTGCCGATCACGATATCCGGTTTGAAATCCCGGACCATCTGTTTAGCCCGGCGCACCGCCTGGATAAACAAAGTCACCGTGTGCACATTGTCCCACGTGAGGCGGCGCCGGAACCCTTGCAGTTCAATGGTCTCAAAGGGAATCCCGGCGGCGGGTACAATGCGGCTTTCCAGTCCCTTAGGTGTGCCGACATACATGACGGCATCCAGCAGCTGCCGTTCTTGCAGCCGTTTGATCAAGGCGAGGGCCGGGTAAATGTGACCGCCCGTACCGCCGCCGGATATCATCACTCTCATGCCGGATTCTCCTTAATGAACTGATTAACGTCAGCGATAAAGCGATCGCCCCGCTCTTCAAAAGTATGGAATTGATCCCAGCTGGCGGCCGCCGGCGAGAAGAGAACGACATCACCGGGCTTGCTCTCTTTCAACGCCACAGGCACCGCTTGATCCAGCGTATCCACGATATGCAGATCCGTGATCCCAGCCTTTTTCGCCACATCGGCCAGGAGCTGTTTCGTTTGGCCGTAAACGACCATCGTGTGCACATGGTCTTTCAGTAAAGGCAGCAATTTTTCAAACGTGAAGCCGCGATCCAAGCCGCCGCCAATCAGCACCACCGGCCCGGGGAACGAGCGCAGCGCCACTTCAGTGGAGACAATATTGGTTGCCTTGGAATCGTTATAGATCTTCCGAGACTGCCATGTCTCCACGTATTGCATCCGGTGCTTGACCCCTGGGAAGGTCTTCAGCACATGGGCAATAGCAGCATTATCGGCTTGGCCGGCTAATTTAGCCGCCGCAATGGCCGCCAGGGCATTCTCCACATTATGGGCCCCGGGAATGCGAATCTCGTCCGCCTTAATGATCGGTGTACCGCGGAAATACAACGTGCCGTTTGCTAAGTAAGCCCCGTCCTGGGTCAGATTCTGGCGGGAAAATGGCACCACCTGGGCCTTGGTGCGCTGCGCCAACGCCTGCCATTCTTCCCGGTCCCAATTCACGACGAAATAATCAGCGGCGGTTTGATTGGCGACCATCTTCATTTTTGCATTGATGTAATTGGCCCGAGTCTTGTGGTAATCCAAGTGCGCAGAGTAAATATTCGTGAGCACGGCGATATGCGGGTGCAGCTGAGTCGTACCCGCCAATTGGAAGCTGGACATCTCAACCACCATCGTATCGTCGGGTCCGACCTTTTCTGCCACGGCGCTGGCCGGAATACCGATGTTGCCCGCTAAATAGGCTTTGCCCACCGACCGGTCTGCATTCAGCATCTCAGCGATCAGCGTAGTCGTCGTGGTTTTGCCATTGGTCCCGGTCACTGTGACCCAGGGCGCTTCAGAAATTTCATAGGCCAATTCCGGTTCAGTGATGATTGGAATCCCCAATTTTTCTGCCTTATCAACAAACGGATTGTCGTAAGGAATACCTGGATTCTTGACCATTAACGAGAAATCCTCGTCCAACAGCGCTAACGGCTGTTTGCCAGTGATCACCCGCACGCCCTCATCTAGCAAGGACTGCGCGGCGGGGTTCTGATCAAAGGGCTTAATGTCTGTTACCGTCACAAAAGCGCCCAGCTGCTGCAACAACCGGGCCGCGTTGGCGCCGCTCTTGGCCAACCCCATCACTAATACTTTCTTGTTTTGATACTGCGTTACCGTCTTCACGAAATTCGCTCCCTCTGCTACCAAATCATTAAGTATACAATGCCGCCAATGGCCCCCACTGTCCAAAAAGTGAGGACCACACGCCATTCGCTCCACCCCAGCATCTCGAAATGATGGTGGATCGGAGTCATTTTAAACAATCGTTTGCCGGTTAATTTGAAGCTGGCCACTTGCAGAATCACACTGGCCGTTTCTAAGACAAACACGATACCCACTAGGAGCAGCGACCATTCACGATGGAGCATGATCGATACAGCAGCAAGTAAGCCGCCCAAGGCCAAAGAACCGACATCACCCATGAAGATCTTGGCCGGCTTGTGGTTGAAAATCAGAAAAGCGGCCAACGCCCCGATTACGGCCAAGGTAATGTACAGCACATCGAGACGCTGTTCCTGCCAGCTGATCCAGGCATACACTGCGAACGCAATGATGCCCAACCCGCTGACCAGGCCGTCCAGCCCATCCGTCAGGTTGACCGCATTGGAGAAGCCCACGAGCCAAAACAGGCTGAACGCGGCGAAGAAGACGGCACTGCTCACCACCCCCAGAAACGGAACATAGAGGCTGAAGGGCATTTTTTCATTGAAGTAAACCCACAGGAAGACGGCACTGATGATGATTTGTCCCAGGAGCTTTTGCCAAGCCTTCAAACCCATATTCCGTTTATAAAAGAGCTTCAAGCCATCGTCCGCAAAACCGATCAACCCGAACCCCAGCAGAACGAGGAGCAGCACCAGCAAGGTGCGCCGCAGTTGGTGCGTCCAAGCGGCGACACCAATCACGGTGAGGCAGATGGTCACAATAAAGCCGATACCGCCCATTGTGGGGGTGCCGCTCTTTTTGGCGTGCCATTTGGGACCTTCTGCGCGGATCTTCTGACCTTCGTGATGGCGCCGAAAATAGCGGATCAATAACGGTTCCGCTATTGCGGTCAGCCCAAAGCTCACCAGTACTGTCAATAATGCGTTCATGATTCTCTCTCTCCACCTATCGGGGTTGTAATGTCACAGAAACGCGGCTGTTCGTCGTAATCACTGAATTCGCCGGGATGCTCTGTGCAACGGCGTAGCCAGTACCCGTAAAGTTGACCTGGATACCGGTAATTTGCGCCAGTTTCAAAATATCATTTTTCGACCACCCTGTCACACTGGGCATCAACGCGGCACCATCCGTTAAGAGAACCGCTCGCTGACCGGCCAGTACACGACTGTTTGCCTTGGGCAGCTGCTGGACAACTTCAGTGCCGCTGCCCACCAGGACTGGTGTCAAACCAGCGTTGGCCAAAGCCTCTTTGGCTTCCGCAGTCGAATGATTGGTCACATTGGGCATGGTCACTTGTTTCGTGGTCGCCCCGCTGCTGGTCTGACCGTAACTTAAGACTCGAGTCATCAGCGGTTTGAAAATACTCGACAGGATCGTTTCAGCCGGGGCGGTCATCTTTTGGGGCTGCTGCATCGTGATGTACAGGATGTATTGCGGGTCGCTGGCCGGGGCCATCCCGACCACCGAGAAAATGTAATTGCTGTCGCCGGTCAAATAGCCGCCGCCCTTAGGGTTGGCAATTTGGGCCGTCCCAGTTTTCACAGCTAAGTCTACCCCCGGCAGCTGATAAGCTGTCCCGGTCCCAATTTGTTTATTGTTGACGACCTGGCGCATTTGGTCCAAGACGTTAGCCGCCGTGGCGGCAGAAATCGGTCGGCCCACTACTTTGGGCTGATACGTTGTGGTTTTGCCCGTCAGCGGATTCTTGATCTTGCTGACAATTTGCGGCTGGACCATCTTGCCGCCATTAGCAATGGCCGAGAAGGCCTGCATCATTTGCATCGCGGTGACGTTGATGCCCTGGCCGAAGGCAGTGTTAGCCTGATCGATGGCCCGGCTGAACTGATACATGCCGCTCACTTCGCCCGGCAAGGTGATACCGGTCTTTTGGCCCATGTGAAAACGCTCCAGATACTTTTTCCACGTCGCCGCGCCCATCAATTCTTCCAGATGGACCATCCCGACGTTGCTGGACCGGGGCATCACCTGACTAAAGGGAATCGTGCCCCAGCCGGAATAGTTCCAGTCGCGGACGGTGCTGCCGTCCAAAGTGACCGCCCCGGATTGGTAAGTGGCATTGGGATTGTAGTGACCGGAATCAACCGTAGCGGCCATGGAGATAACCTTCATCACCGAACCAGGCTCATAGGCGTCTTCCACGAGGGTGTCCCGCCAGACATTGCCCAGGCCCTGCATCGTCGCGGCGTCAAATGTCGGCCGCTGACTGGCCGCAAGAATCGAGCCCGTCTTGGCGTTCATCAAGACCGCGTTGAGCCCCACCGGTTTGTACTTATCCTGAACGTTTTGCATCAGCGTCTCCAGGTTGTTTTGCAGCCGGGCATCGATCGTCAGGGTCATATTGTCGCCGTCTTTCGCCTTTTTGGTGACGATCTTGGACATGGGCAGTTCATAACCGTTAGCATCCGTTTGGATCTGCTGCCGGCCATTGACGCCGGTAAGCTGGCGGTTGAAGTATTTTTCGATCCCCATAACCCCGGTCAGCTGCGCATTGCTGTCCTTAGCTGTGTCCTTGGCATCTTTCAATTGGGCAATCCCAATGATATGGCTGGCAAACGTGCCATTAGGATACAGCCGTGCTGGTTGGGCGCGGAAGTAAATCCCGGTGAGCTTTTGTTTGTCGATTTGATTTTTGGTGGCTAAATCAATATTTTTGCCGGCATTGCCGAATTCAACCTGAAATGCTTTTTTGGATTTCGGTGATAGAATCTTTTTGATTTGTGCAGCGGAAAGGCTCAAGTATTGACTGAGTACTTGAGCGGTTTTAGCTTTATCCTGAACATAAAGCGGTTTGTCATCAATGCTCACATACTTGCGATCTACCACGGCAAAAATGGTATAGACATTGGAATCTTCGGCAATGACGTCTCCGTTGCTGGCGTAAATTGTGCCGCGTTTAGCCTTCAAAACCGTTTCCTGCGTGTACTTGCGGCGCGTCCGATCAGCCAGATTGACCCCATCGATCTGCCCGCTCACCGTGATATAAAAAAAGCGAAAGACGACCAACCCGAAGAAAAGCAGGATCGCAGCCAGCAAAAGGATGCCGACGATTTGTCGATTGCGCCGTGTCTTCGGGTTCGGGGACTTTCGTTGCGGATTCATGGGCTTCATTTACCGATGTTCCTTATATTGCCCTCAATCAGCGTCAGACCGTGGGCTTTGGCAAATTCATTCAACCGTTGTGAACTCGTTAATTCACCGATCTCTTGCTGGAGGTCATTATTTTGACTCTTTTTATTATTGATTGTCGTGGTTAAGTTTTGATATTGGCGCTGGGTGGTGGTAAGACCCACCTGAGTGCTGACGAGGGTGATCATGAAGAACCCGCAAACTGCGGCAATTGTCGTAATCAAGACCCGTTCCAGCCCGCTTAACGGCACCCGTTTCGGGATTGCCTGGGGTTGGGCCTGCGGCTGCTGGTGGGGGGTGGGTACTTCTTTTCGTTGGGGTACCGCACTGCCCTGCCCCCAATTGAGATCCTTCTGTTCAATCATCATCAACAACTCCTTACACCAATTTTGACTGGATTAATCCTTTTTTACTTTTTCTGCGATTCGTAAACGGGCGCTGTGAGCCCGCCGATTAGCGGCCAGTTCTGCAGCATTGGGCCGAATCGGTTTGCGGGTGATCATCTTGAGATCCACGTCCGCTGGTGTTCCCAACACCGGCAGGTCAGGCGGCAAATCGCTGGTGGCGTGCCGCTGCATAACGTGCTTCACGATTCGATCTTCCAGCGACTGGAAGGTAATGACGCTTAGGCGGCCGCCCTGCCCCAACACGGCGACTGCCTCTTCCAAGGAATCTTCCAGTGCGCCCAGCTCGTCATTGACGGCGATCCGGATCGCTTGGAAGGTCCGCTTGGCTGGATTGCCGCCCGTTCGCCGGGCAGCTGCCGGAATAGCTTCCTTGATCACGTCCACTAATTCCCCGGTGGTCGTGATCGGCGCACTCTCTCGCCGGGCGACGATGCGTTTGGCAATCGCCCCGGCGAAACGTTCCTCACCATACCGATGAATGATGCGGCTCAATTCCCGCTGCGACCATTCGTTGACAATGGTTTGAGCCGATAGTGCCTGACCCTGATCCATCCGCATATCCAGCGGACTGTCGAAGCGGTAGCTGAAGCCGCGGCTGGGATCGTCGAACTGGGGCGATGAAACCCCCAAATCATAAAGTACGCCAGCAATCGGGGCCGTGGTCACTTGATGGAGCACCCGGGCAAGATGACGAAAATTATCATGCACCAGTACGAGCTGGTTCGCCGCGATTTCTTTGGCAAATCGATCTTTGCCTGCCGCAATAGCGGCTTCGTCTGCGTCAAAGGCAATGACTTGGCCGGTGCCGGCAAGAGTGGCTAACAGCAGTGCGGTATGTCCGCCCCGGCCGAAGGTCGCGTCCACGTAAGTGCCGCCTGCCTGGACGGCCAAGCCGTCGACCGCTTCCTGCCGTAATACGGTGTGATGCACAAAAGTCACAGTCCGTGGCTCCTTTCTCAAAGATCAATATCCATCAGGTCTTCGGCTAATGTATCAAAATTGTCCGCCGATTGGGCCATGTACGCGGTCCAAGTCGGCGCATCCCAAATTTCGATTCGGCTGGAGACGCCAACGAAAACACACTCTTTCGTTAATTTGGCGAACCCCCGCAGGGTATCCGGCACATTGATCCGGCCTTGTTTATCCAGCGTGACTTCCGTCGCGGCGGAATAAAAGAAACGGGTAAATGCGCGGGCGTCCTTTTTATTCGTGGGCAAATGAGCAAGCTGCTCTTGGATTCGCTGCCATTGGGCCAGCGGATAGCCGAACACACATTGGTCTAAGCCCCGGGTGACAACGAAAGACGCGCCGAGTTCCGTTCGGAATTTGGCCGGCACGATCAATCGTCCTTTGGTGTCAATTGTGTGGTGATATTCACCCATCAGCACGCACATCACCCCCAGATAACCCGATGTTTTCAGTTTACCACAATCCCCCACTTGCCACCACAATCCCCCATAAAATCAGGCTTTTTTTCCAATTTCGGAACATTTTACCGTTCATTCGTGTGAACATGCGCACATATGGTCGTTTCCCGAACGATGACGGATTTTTTTCACTCCCTGTGCTGCGCCGATTCGAAGCAATGGCCTGGGAGAAAACTATGACTTCTTGATACCCCTGTATCCGAAAAGAATGCTGCCCCAGTGACAAAAAAAGCCAGCCAGCTGATTGCTCAGCCGACTGGCAAAAAACGTTCTAGATACGGTCAATGATCCACAACACCAGCGCAAAAACATACCACACCGCACTGAGCAGCGCCAGATAGCGCCACAAACCGCGGAAATACTCGCCCAGCAGCAGATCCCGATCACGGATGATGCGAATGACCAAATAAATCAAGCCAAAAGCCACCCCGGTCAAGACACAAATCGGTAACAAACTCATCCCGATGCCACCGGTGGGATAAGTCAATATAAAAACACCGAGAAATTGGGGCAGCACCAGCCAATTGACTAAATGCACGGGCCGCCCCTGCCACCGTGCTGAAAGATAGTTATAACCGCCTCCGCCGACGACCAGCAGCACCGGCAAAAAACCAAGGCTGACCCAATTACCCATGACGTGCCCTCCGAAATTGAATTGAAAGTTCTTTCAATCAATAGTAAACTAAGCCCAGCAAGAAAAACAAGGTGGGATATAAGTTGAAAAAAGAACGCAGCACGTTTGACAAGATTTTACGCGTATTTATTTGGTTGATGCTGCTTTTCTCCGTCGGCTCAGTCGTCATCGGAGCTGTCTACTATTTGGCTAACGCGCCAAGGTAGGCGCGACGACCGCGGTATCGCCAAACCACTTCTTGGCTAGCCTGGTGATCGTGCCATCAGCCGCCGTGGCCCGCAAGGCGGCATTGATTTTGCGCCGCAATTGGGTATCCTGTTTGCGCATCCCCACAGCGAATTCTTCGCTGGGAAAGCCGCTGGTCAGGACCCGGTAAGCCTTGGGATCCGCCGAATGGGCAATGGTATACTCGCCAAAGACGGAGTCTAAGACGAGTCCCTGAATACGGTTTGCTCGTAAGTCAATAAATGCATCATTATAGCTGTCGTACAGGATGGGGGCATTGCCCTTGATCCTGTTTTTTAGTATCTTCGGCTGATCGTCAATATCTTGGGCAGCTGATGAGCCGGTTTGGGCCCCGACGACCTGCCCCTTCAGCTGGGCAATCGAGCGAATGCCGCTCTTTTTAGTCACTGCCACCACCTGCTGATTCACGAGATACGGCAACGAAAAGGCCACGTGCTGTTTTCGCTGAGCCGTTTCGGTATAGCCGTTCCAGATGAGGTCGATCGTGTGGTTGCGCAGCTCAGTTTCTTTCATATCCCAATCAATCGGTTGGAACACCATCCGCAAATTAATTTTTTTACCCACCGCCTTGGCCAAATCAATATCAAAACCGGTCAGCTGGCCATCCTTGGCCCGAAACCCCATGGGAACAAACGTTTCATCCATGCCCACAACGACGGTACCCCGCTGCTCGATCTGCTGGGTAGCGTCTCCCTTAGGAATGCGTCGGGCGCAGCCGCTGAGAGTCCCCAGCAGCATCCCGCCCGTCAGTAAAACCAGCAACCAATTACGCAGAAACTTGGGCATCGTCATCCCTCCCCACTGTGATCACCCGCGGTTGAATCTGATCAATGAACGGCATGTCGTGGGTCACGATCAACTGGGTCATCCCTTGCCGGGCAAATCCCTTAATCAGTTGGGCAACATCGGCAGTCATCGCCGGATCCAGGGCGGAAGTCGGCTCATCGTAGGCCAGCACGGCCGGCTGCAGGGCCAGCGCGCGGGCAATGGCCACCCGCTGCTGCTGACCACCGGATAGTTGATACGGATAGTCCCGGGCGTGGTCGGCTAGGCCTAACTGCGTCAGCAATTTTTCAGCCGCTTGGGTCGCTGCAGCCCGATCGGTATGCTGGGCGTAAACCGGTCCAATCAGGACGTTAGCCAAAACATCCAAGTGCGGAAACAATTGGAAATCTTGGAAGACGACGCCGACTTTACCGGCATCAGCGCGATTACGAAACGGGTCAATGGGTGTCCCATTCAACAGCAGTTCGCCGCTGTCGATTGGTTCTAAACCGGTAATCATCCGCAGCAGGGTCGTTTTGCCTGCCCCGCTAGGTCCGACAATACCCAGTGTGTCGCCATCCTGAATGGTCAAATTAAAGTTTCGGTAGATCACCCGGTTGCCAAATGCTTTGTTGATATTTTTCAATTCCAGCATACGCTTTTCCTCCTTCGTCTTAACGATAATAGGCATAGTGCTTTTCCAAGGACCGCAACCCCCAGGTCAGCAGGGCTGTCAGCGCCAAGTACACGATGCCCACCAACACGAGCGGAATCAAGGTGACATCCCGGGCCGCCGCGATGTTCCCGGCACGAAGCAGGTCACCAATACCCAGGACGTAAACCAGCGAGGAATCCTTGACTAGATTGATTACTTCGTTGCCGACGGCGGGAATAACGGATTTAACCACTTGGGGTAATACGACCAAGCGGAAGGTTTGCAGGGGAGTCAGCTTTAAGACCTTGGCGGCATCGTATTGCCCTTGCGGAATCCCTTGCAGCCCGCCGCGGAAGATCTCGGCAAAATAGGCCGCATAGTTGAGAACGAAGGCTAGAAAAACTGCGCTCATCCGATCAAAATAAATCGAGACCATCGGCAGACCATAGAAGATAAAAATCAATTGAAGCAGCAGCGGTGTGCCCCGCATCAGCCACACATATGCGTTCAACACCCACTGCAACGGCCGCCAGCCGCTGCGCAGGCCAATCGAGACAACGATGCCCAACGGAATCGAAAGCACCAGTGTGGTGATGAAAATGATTAACGTCGTTTGGGTACCGGATAATAATGCCGGTAAAATTGATACAATATAATGCCAATTCATGATGTGATCCTCCCTTTTCGCTCGTTCACGGAAACAAAAAAACGCCCTTAAGATCAATTCAATTGAATTGATCTTAAGGGCGTTTTGCGCGCTGTCCCACCTTATCTTCTCTGGAAAAAGAAATTTCCAGACTCTGCTCACCGGCTATCACCGGCTTGGTCGTTAACGGGACCGAACGGAGCCTCCTACTAAAATTCAGAGGTCTGAAAACAAGGATGTGGTTCACCCGACCAGCAGATTCCCTTGCACCTAACGGGAACTCTCTGAACTGCTTGCTTGGGTTACTCTTCCTCGCGCACTTTGCTATCTATGAAATTAAATGCAATCATAACGACTGCGCCGGTGCTTGTCAACCCCGGTGGAAAAGTTTTTGCCAAAAACCGGGTTTCTTGATTGCCAGCGGCAACAGTGGCACGTGGGGATCAACCAGACGATCCGTAATATTCCGAAAACACGTTCCGGCCGGTGATTGCGTATCAAAAACAATCGGTTCGCCCCGATTATCGGCAGTAATAATCGCGTTGTCATCTACCACGTAACCCAGCAGCGACAAGGCCAGCCGATGGGCAATCGCGGCGACATCCAGACTGGTGCCCGCAGCAATCATGGCGGCTTGCACGCGATTGACGATCAGGCGCGGCGCGATTGGCATTTTGTACGCTTCAATCAGACCAATCACCCGATCTGCATCGCTCATCGCCGAAATCTCTGGTGTCGTCACCACCAAAGCCCCATCTGCACCGGCCAGAGCATTGCGAAAGCCCTGTTCGATCCCGGCAGGGCAATCGATCAGGATATAATCAAACTCACTGCGCAAAGCCGCCACAATTTGCCGCACAGCGGCCGGCGTCAGGACGTTTTTGTCTGCATTTTGGGCGGCGGGCAGGAGCACTAAGCGGTCTTCAAAGCGGGTATCCTTCACCAGGGCCTGGTGCAATGTTGCCCGGCCCTGGACCACGTCCACCACATCATACAGAATCCGATTACCCAAGCCGATCATAATATCCAAATTACGCAGCCCCAGATCCAAGTCCATGACACAAACCCGCTTCCCCAGCATGGCTAGGGCAGTGCCGATATTAGCCGTCGCAGTGGTCTTCCCCACCCCGCCTTTACCGGATGTAATCACCAATGAAATTGCTGGCACGGATCATTCCTCCATCTGGGCATACAGTCGCGGCCGAATTTGGCGCAAATTAATACATTCTGCATAATCGATCGCGTGCAAGTCATTCACGTACGCAAAGGCGTGCGGCGTCAAATGGGCGTTGTTGCTGTCCACGATGTCGACCATGTCGGCGATCCGTACCTGAGTTGCCTCGGTCAAGTCGCCGACCACGACCGCTTCCGCATCATCCGGATAGCCGGCATAAACGATTCCGCTAACTTCACCGATACAAAAAACACTCCCGCTGGCCTTCAACACACCGCCGTGGTGAATCGCCCCGATAAACAGAATATCACCGTCAAATTCTCGTTCCTGACCACTGCGAATGACACCAATGGATACCGGCACATGGGTCTGGCGCAATAAAGGCGACAAGTCTGCGGTAGTCACCACGTCTGCACGGAACGCCACGATTTCAAAATGGGGATACGCATCCAAAAGCGCCCTGATGGCCGTCTCCTGGTCTTCTGTCAGCAAGCGGTTGCCCGTGGTGATGACAAAATTAGCCTGCTCTTCCTGCAACGCCTGCTGAGCATCATGCACTTGATGAAACAATGCCGTCAAATCAGTCAGATTGTCAGTAAACGATGCCGCGTCGTCCAAATGAATTTCGTAACCGTCTTTGCGTCCTTTTAATGTGGCACTCGCCATAACTTTTCGCCCTTTCCGCTTGCCTACTGGTCACTGCGCCACCCGGCGAGCAGCCGCGCGCACGGTACATACACCGCTCCCGCGACCACCACGTTGGCCAGGATCGTCGGCCAAAGTACCTGACTGACAAACCCGACGAAGCCTTCCCCGCCAACGCCTAAGAAGCGATGTCCGAAGTATACCCCGCTCGTGACGACCACAATACTTATAAAGTATAACAGAACGGCAAACAGTCCGTTAACCGGCAAATAGTCCCGTACCCAACGGATTCCGTAGATTACTGCCGGAAAAGCCAACGCATAAAAACCGATGATGCCCGAATAGTACAAGTCATACAACAAGCCCAGACCCAGGCCCAGCACCAGCATCCGCCAATCCGTGGGCAAAGCGTACACCACGTAGACAAGCCATAATAACAACAAGCTCGGCGCAATCTGCCACCGCGGTGTGATCAATACCCCCTGCAGGGCAAAGGAAAGTGCTCCGTCCAGAAATAACGCGGTTAACCCAATGAGCGCGACCCGCCAAAAAATGCGTCGATCCATATTATTCCCCCTGTACGGCCCGGCTGATGACCGTGACCACAGAGAAATCATTCAGATCGGTGGCCGGCTGAACGTATACCGTCGCTGGCCGCCCATAATCGTCGTCTTTGACGCGGGTCACCTTGCCAACAAACAAGCCCTTCGGCGTTAAGCCGCCCAAACCGGAAGTCACTACGGTGTCCCCTTTTTCAATCGTGTTTTTCGTATTGATCTGGGTCATGAGCAAGGCTTCATCATCCTTGTCGTAGCCAGAGATGATCCCATTGATTCGCTGGGACTTCTTGTTGACGATCTCCACCGCCGTGCGGTCCGCATTGGTATTACTGGTGGAAATTAATTCGACCTTCGCCGAAAAATCATGGATCTCCACAATCCGGCCAATCAAACCAGCCCCGGAAACCACCGGCATGTTCTTCTTCACACCCTGGCGGCTGCCTTTATTGATCATAAAAATGTTTTCCCAGTCTGCCGGTTGCCGCGAGACCACACTCGCCGGAATCTGGGTGTAATCAGACAGCGTCGCATTCAGCTTTAGCTGCTTCTTTAACTGCGTGTTCTCCGCCCGCAGCGTATTATTCGTAGCTTGAATCTGCTGCAGCTGGGTCACATTCTTTTTCAGATCCTGATTTTCGTTGTAAGTATTTACCAAATCAACCACTTGGTTATAGCCCGAGTGGACCGCCACCATCGGGGCAGCAATCACTTGGGCCGCCACGTTGCTGATATCATTCGCCATTCGTTGAATAAAAGGCGGCGCTGAACGATTCTCCCGTACACGAAAAGAGAGCGCTACGGTGCTGAGCGTCGCAATTAAAATGATCATCACGATGATCAACTTTTTATTGGCAAAAAATTTGCGCATGCCCGTCCTTCACCCTTCCGCTGCTTGCTCTGGCGGGCGTCTCAAAGCCGTAGCGGACATTACCGAGAACGCCGCTTCATCAATTCGATATGCTTCAATGACTCGCCTGTACCGATTGCGACACATTCCAACGGATCCTGCGCAATAAATACCGGTACCCCGGTGGCATCCGAGATGACCCCGGGGAGATTCTTCAATAACGCGCCGCCGCCAGTCAAGACAATTCCGCGATCAATTACGTCCGCCGCGATTTCCGGTGACGTTTCTTCCAGAGTATCCTTGATGGCCTCAATGATGGCTTGGACTACTTCTTGGACCGCTTTGGCCACATCTTCACCCGAGACATCGATCGTTTTAGGTAATCCGGATACTAAATCGCGGCCCCGAACAGACATCGGACCTAAGTCCTTAGCCCCTTCGACAGAAGCCGAACCAATTTCCATCTTGATCTGTTCAGCAGTCCGTTCACCAATCAGCAGATTGAACTCTTGGCGCACATAAGAAATGATTGCCTCGTCCATCTTATCGCCGGCCATCCGAATCGACCGGGCGGACACGATCCCGCCCAGCGAAATCGTCGCCACGTCCGTCGTCCCGCCGCCGATATCCACCACCATACTGCCGGTGGGATCCATAACCGGTAAACCGGCCCCAATCGCCGCCGCATAAGGCTCTTCGATCACGTAGGCATCCTTCGCCCCGGCAACCCGGGTAGCATCGGTCACTGCCCGCTTCTCGACTTCGGTAACGCCGGAAGGAACACAAACCATGACGTACGGTTTACCCGTCGCACCCGACTTTTGCAAGAAGTACTTCATCATTGCAACCGTTGTGTCATAGTCAGCAATGACCCCATCCTTCATGGGTCGAATGGCCTTGATGCTGGCTGGCGTCCGGCCAATCATGTCACGGGCCTCAGAGCCCACTGCTAATACTTCACCTGTGCCGGTATCCTTAGCGACTACCGACGGTTCATTTAGGACAATCCCCTTGCCCTCTACGTATACCAATGTATTGGCCGTGCCCAGGTCAATACCAATATTTTTCGCACCAAATCCAAACACGAAAGTTTCTCTCCTTCAAAGCGCATCCGCGGATACTTAATATCGACAATTATAACATAGAAGCCTTGTCGCCACTATGCTTGCGGGACCATGTCCCGACTTGCGTGCCAATGGTCTGAACATCGATATTCACCATAACACATTCTACCATTAGGAACAGGGAAAATACGGACGGCTTTAGAAAAGTATAAGAGCCCTTACCACGGAGTTTCGCTGCGAATGGAAACAAATTCTTCCCGGCCGATGATCAAATGATCGATCACCGCAATACCGATGACCTGGCCCGCACTGACTAGCCGTTCGGTCAGCAGGCGGTCTTGCTCCGACGGATCCGGATCGCCGCTGGGGTGATTGTGGGCGACCAGCACACTGGCAGCAGCATAGCGCAGGGCCCCGGCAAACACTTCCCGGGGGTGAGCGATGGACGCCGTCAGGGTCCCTTTAAACAACACGTCCTGGGCAATCACCGCATTTTTCGCATCCAAATAAATCGCTACAAATTCTTCCTGGGTCACCCCCGCAAAATAATCCATCAAGAAATGGGCCGCTTCGGTCACTGAATTGATTGTCCCGAAGCGCTGGCCCAACTGGTGGGCGCACCGCCGGCCCAGTTCGCTGCTGGCCGCGATCAGCAGCGCCCGCGCCGGACCGATTCCCGAGTGCTGACTGAGATCCGCCACACTGGCCTGTTGCAGGCTGGGTAAAAATTGATATTGCTGAATCACGGATTCGGCAATTTGAAAGACACTGAGCTGCTTCGAGCCGGAACCAATCAGCAGAGCCAGCAGTTCTCGATCGGTCAGGGCCCCCACCCCGTAGAGACTGGCTTTTTCCCGGGGGAGCATCGTTACGGTCGGTTCAATCATGGTCATCGTCCTTTCTGTGTTCATTCATACATTACGCAAAAACACCCCGATCCGGCGGGATCGGGGTGCAAGTCGATTACTTAAACAAATTGGCCACATGGGTCAAGGTGGGGGCCACGAGGACTGGTTGGGGAATATCCATCAAGATTTCCTCAGCCGTCCGCAGATCCGGCACCAACACCGGCGTCATCTTGGCAGTCAACGCCGCTTGGATGCCGTTGGCGGAATCTTCCACCACCAATGCCCGTGCCGGCGGGATGGCCAGCGCCTGGGCGGCAGCGAGGAAGATATCGGGTGCCGGTTTGCCCGCATGCACGTCATCACTGGTAATGATATGGGCAAACTCGTCTTCAATTCCGACCTTCGCCAAAAACTCATGCACGGTGCGGCCATAATTACTGGAACCCACCGCCATGGGAATATTTACTTCGTGCAGAATTCGCAGCAGCGGCTTGACCCCCGGCTTAATCGCCAGCTCGCCGGCGGCCACGTATTGATCCACCAACGCGTAGGTGTCGTTAAGAAATTCCTGCGCTTTTTCACCTGGAAAATACTTCTGAAAGAACGCATTGGCCGTGGCATTGGATGCGCCAGCCAAAGGCGCGTAATCTTCAGCGGTCAATGTTAGCCCCTGCTGGCGGCCGGCGACCATGTTAGCCCGCAGATACATTCGTTCCGAATCCACCAGAACGCCGTCCATGTCAAAAATCACACCATCAAAAGTCACGGGTCATCCTCCTTGAGTAACGTATTGCGCACCGTCGAGACAAAGTGCAGCGACCCGGCAAACAGGATCAGATCATCGGCTGAAGCGGCCTGCAGCGCAACTGCCAGGGCCTCTTGCCAATTCGCCACATGATTGATTGGGACCGTCGTCTCCGGCCAGTCCGTCACCGGCAGAATACGGGCATCCGGAAACTCCGTGGCCGTGATCAGCCAGCCCGCCCGTTGGTACAAGCGCACCATATCGGTGGCATCTTTGTCTTTGAGAAAGGCCGCGATCAGGTGCACGGTAACCCCTGGAAAGGCCGCTTTGATGCTCTTGATCAGAGCCTGCGCCGCGGGCACGTTATGCGCGCCGTCAAGCATCAGATATGGCTGTTCATGGAGCAGCTCCATGCGCGCCGGCCAGCGAAAGGCCATTAACCCCGCCTGCGCGGTAGCTTGATCCAATGTTTTACCCCGGCCGTGCAGATACAGCTGGGCCACAGTGATGGCCACTGCCGCATTGCGTACTTCATAAGCAGAAATGCTCGGTAGGCGCAACTTGGTCCAATCCTGGTCGCCCCGATGGTAATCAAACTGCCAGGCATGGTCGGCCGGGTGCAGGTGCGCATGGTCCACTGTGAAGTCGCGGCCCAGTTGGGCCACCGGTGCTGCCTGGGCTTGGGCCGCGGTCGTAATGATCTGAGTTTGCTCAGCGGCAATGTCGCCGAGCACGACCGGCGTTTGCGGTTTGATCACGCCGGCTTTCTCCCGGGCGACGTCGGCCAAGGTGGGGCCGATCAATTCCAAGTGATCAGCCCCGACAGTGGTAATGGCACTGACGTCGGGCTGAATCACGTTGGTTTTATCATGGGCGCCGCCAATCCCCACTTCGATCACGGCGACATCCACTTGCTGCTGGGCGAACCAATAGAAACCTAAGGCCGTATCGAATTCAAACTCCGTCAAGGCAAAGTCCGGATTCGCGGCCTGCATCCCCGCCAGCACATCGGCTAGATGGGTCGTGGCGGCGGCCAGATCGGTGTCGCTGATATCTTTCCCATCCACCTGAATGCGTTCGTTAAACCGCGTGATGTAGGGTGAAATGAAACGCCCCACATGCAACCCGGCCGCCAGCAGCATGTCCGTGACCATGGTCGCCACCGATCCCTTGCCGTTGGTGCCGGTAATATGGATAAAGCGGCCTTGCTGTTCGGGATGACCAATAGCCGCGAGAAAAGTCTTGATCCAGGTCAGTTCATGACCCCGATGCAGCCGCGGCCGGCTGTGGATGAACGTCAGGGCTTCTGCATAATTCATTGGGCGCTGTCCTGCAAATCAGCGAGCCGGCTGGTCAGTGTCGTTAATTGTTCCTGATACGCGGCCCGTTTCTTTTCCACTTCAGCAACCACTGCCGCGGGGGCTTTATCCGTAAAGCCCTTATTCGCCAGCTTCTTGTCGGCGCGTTGAACCTCGGTCTGCAGCCGCGTCTGTTCCTTAGTCAACCGGTCCAGTTCCGCCTGCATATCAACCAATTCATTCAGCGGCACGATGACTTCCCCACCTGGTACGACGGCCGTCATCATCTTAGCCGACGCCTCTGGCTGTTCACCGGTCAAGGCATCCATCCGGCTGGCATTCACGAACCGTTGAATGAATGGCTTGTTGTGGTCAAAGACTGGTACCAGGTGCGCATCGGCCATGAAGACTTGCAGATGGATCTGCTTGCTCATCGGCGCGTTGGCCTGACTGCGAATATTCCGCGTAGCTCGGACCACAGCGATGATC
The DNA here is from genome assembly GCF_000425885.1 of Schleiferilactobacillus harbinensis DSM 16991. GTDB lineage: Bacteria > Bacillota > Bacilli > Lactobacillales > Lactobacillaceae > Schleiferilactobacillus > Schleiferilactobacillus harbinensis. The sequence goes on along the minus strand of NZ_AUEH01000001.1, from coordinate 70,050 downwards.
CAGTTCATATCTGCCGCGGCTGGCGCGTCCGCAAATTCCTCATGGGCCACCGGATACTTAGCCAGCATAATGGTATCGCCAATGTGGGGCATGGTCTGCCAAATCTTTTCGGTGACAAACGGCATCGTCGGGTGCAGCATGCGCAGTGTCATATCCAGGACCCAAAGCAGGTTCTTGCGCTTGGCCGCCTTCTTCGCCTCATCCGTGCCGTACAGCACTTCTTTGCTCATTTCCACGTACCAATCCGCAAAGTCGTTCCAGGTGAAATTGTACAAGGCCCGGCCGGCTTCTCCGAACTCGAAACGTTCAGACAAGCGGGTGACTTTGGTGATGGTTTCATTCAGTTCGTGGAAAATCCAGCGATCGGCTAAATCAAACGTGGCCGGATCCGGCGGCGTGTCGCTAGCCGGCGTGTCAGCCAAGTTCATCAGGACGAACCGGGAAATGTTCCAGATCTTATTAATGAAGTTCCACGCTGCTTCCAGCTTTTGTTCACTGAAGTTGGCATCTTGTCCCGGGGTTGAACTGGTGGATAAATACCAGCGCAGGGCATCCGCGCCATATTTCTGAATAATGTCCATCGGATCGATCCCGTTGCCTAGCGACTTAGACATCTTTCGGCCTTGGGAATCACGCATCAAGCCATGGATCAGGGCAAATTCAAACGGCCGTTTACCAGTGAAGTGTTCGCTCTGGAAAATCATCCGGGCAACCCAGAACGGAATAATGTCGTAACCGGTGACCAACGTGTTGGTCGGGAAGTACCGCTTGTAATCCGGTGCATCCGTATTCGGCCAGCCCAGGGTCGAAAACGGCCACAACGCACTGGAGAACCAGGTATCCAAAACATCAGGATCCTGCGTCCAGTTTTCGGCATCCTTGGGCGGTTCCATGCCAACGTATATTTCACCGGTATCCTTCTGATACCAGGCCGGAATCCGGTGACCCCACCAGAGCTGACGGGAGATGACCCAGTCGTGGATGTTTTCCATCCAATTGATCAAATTGTGTTCGAACCGGTCCGGTACGAAATGAACTTTCTGATCCGTCTTCTGTTGGGCCAAGACTTGTTCGGCCAACGGCTTCATCTTGACAAACCATTGGGTGGACAGACGCGGTTCGACCTGAACGCCGGAACGTTCAGAGTGGCCGACACTGTGGACGATGGGTTCGATCGACAGCAGGTAGCCTTCCTTCTTCAGGTCAGCCACAATCGCCTTGCGCGCCTCGAAACGGTCCAGGCCCTGATACTTGCCGCCATTTTCATTGATGGTAGCATCGTCATTCATGATGTTGATCCGTTCCAGGTTATGCCGATTGCCGACCTCAAAGTCGTTAGGGTCGTGGGCCGGAGTGATTTTCACCGCACCAGTCCCAAACTGCATATCAACGTAATGATCGGCAATGATGGGGATTTCCCGACCAACTAAAGGCAGAATCACCTTTTTACCCACCACGTCTTTATACCGGTCATCGTTGGGATGGACTGCGATCGCAGTATCACCCAGCATCGTTTCCGGCCGGGTCGTGGCAATTTCAATATAGCTGCTGCCGTCCGTGTAGGGATATTTCACGTGATAGAACGCGCCCTGGTCATCCTTGTGGATAACTTCAATGTCGGACAGTGCTGTCCGCAGTTCCGGATCCCAGTTGATGATGTATTGACCGCGATAAATCAGGCCCTGCTTGTACAGATCGACAAAGACGGTCCGTACGGCTTTATTCAAGCCGTCATCCAGCGTGAAGCGTTCACGGGAGTAATCCAGCGATAGGCCCAGTTTAGCCCACTGTTCGTGGATCGTCTTGGCGTACTCGTCTTTCCATTCCCAGACTTGGTCAATAAACTTCTTTCGGCCCAAGTCGTAACGGGAAATTCCCTGCCCGCGCAACTTAGCCTCTACCTTAGCCTGGGTCGCGATCCCGGCATGGTCCATTCCTGGCAGCCACAGCGTATCAAAGCCCTGCATCCGCTTCTGGCGAATGATCATGTCCTGGAATGTGGTATCCCAGGCATGACCCATGTGCAGCTTGCCCGTGACATTGGGCGGCGGAATAACAATGCTGTACGGTTTAGCCTTTTTATCGCCGCTTGGTTTAAAATATCCCGCGTCGCGCCACTTTTTATACATGCCCGTTTCAACGGCGGTCGGATCATACTTGGTCGACATATCTGATTGACTCATGTAAATCACTCCCTAACGAATTATTTGATCGGATTAAAAAATCGCCCTAAAGATTAGGACGATTGCTCGCGGTACCACCTAAGTTGGGCCCTGACGCAAAAATCAGAGTCCCTCTCAAAACCGATAACGGCGGCTTCCGGATACCACTTCACAGTGTGTCGCAGTATCCACTCCCGAGCTACCATGGCCGACATTCGCCCGGTTCACACCACCCACCGGTTCGCTGAAATTCCCTGTCCTGTCATGCTCTCGATCAAAGTGTTATCTGCATTATAGCCTACTTACTCCGGCTCCGCAAAGGTAGCAATTGCTTCTTCCATATTATTCTGTGTGTTTTCTGCATCGGCAAAATACATCAGCGTCTGAATCTCGCTGGTCAGGTCAATATACTTCACGTGGACGCCTTCGGGCACCTTCAAGCGAGCAGGCGCAAAGTTCAAAATGGACCGTACCCCGGCTTCAGTCAGCTGGGCCACCGCCTCTTGGGCATGCACACTGGGCACCGTGGAAATCGCCGTTGTGATGCCCTGTTCGCGTATTTTTTCGGCAAGTTGATCCATATGATAGATTGGTACACCATTGATGATCGTGCCAATTTCTGGGCATTGATTATCAAAACCGCAGGTAATGCGGAGGTTGTCATTCCGCCGAAAATTATTTTGAATCAGCGCTCTGCCCAGATTGCCCACCCCTAAAAGGGCAATCTTGTGCAATTCGTCGACTCGCAGCATCCGGGCAAAGGTATCAATCAAGTGGCTCACATCATAACCATAGCCGCTCTTCCCTAATTCCCCGAAGCAGGAGAAATCTCGGCGGATCGTCGCCGCGGGGATGTGAATGCTTTTACTTAGTTCATGGGACTTGATCCGCGTGACCCCCTCCGCCCGATACATACATAAGTATCGATAGTACAAAGGAATCCGCTTAGCTGTCGCCCGGGGTAAGGTGACCACGTGTTGTTCTGTCATTACATTTCACCGTCCTATTTGTTTGCCATTTCACACAATAATATACCATGATTGAGACCGTTTGCGCAATGGCGAACAAAAGAAAAGTGCAGAGGGCGAAGGCCAACGGTCAGAAGCGTAAGCACAAGGCCGGGGAAACGTAAAACCCGGGCTTAGGTTTTACGTTTCCCCGGCCTTGTGCTCTAGCTTCTGTCGGCCTGAGCCCGTTTACGCGGAGCAGACCGTGCTCTGATACGCTCACCGCAATCTTCTGTACACCGAAAAATCGATGAGCAAAAAAAAGAACCCCAAAATCCGTTCACCGGATTTCAGAGTTTCTCTCCCAATCAATACAGACTACAGCAGCGCTGCTGTCTCCTCTTGATGGGCATTCATAAATTCATCTTGGGGATGGATCGTAGTGATTTTGATACCGGCAATGGCCCGAGCCATCATTGGTTCGCCGTCCAGCACCGCCTCATACTGACGGGCACGATCCAGATTGGGTTTAGTCTTAGGGCGCGGCGGAGCGAATATTGTACAGCAATCTTCAAAAGGCATGATGGAGAGATCGAATGTATCAATTTTCTCTGCCAGAGCGATGATTTCTGTTTTATCCATCGTCACCACCGGCCGCAGAACAGGCGTCGTCGTCACGTCGTTGATTGCCGTCATACTCTCCAACGTCTGGGAAGCCACTTGACCCACTGATTCGCCGTTAAAAATTGCTAAGCCGCCGCGCTGGGCCCGAATCCGATCGGCCAGCCGCAGCATAAACCGCCGCTGGACCGTCATCAGATAGCCTTCGGGGACATGGGCTTTCACTTCTTCTTGAATTTCCGTGAACGGCACCTCAATAAAGGTGATGGCGCCAGCATAGGGCGCTAACTTAGCCGTTAACTCCTTCGCCTTATTCAGCGCATCCACGCTGGTATACGGCGGGCTGAAGAAGTGGACCATTTCAATGTCCACGCCTCGTTTCATCGCCAGGTACCCAGCCACCGGGCTGTCGATCCCGCCAGAGAGCATCAAGACCGCTTTTCCTGCAGAACCGACAGGCAAACCGCCGGCACCCTTGATCGTCTCAGTGGACAGATAAATCCCATCCCGGCGTACTTCCACCCGCAAGGTGACATCCGGATGTTTCATTTGTACTTTAATATCTGGGAAGGCAGTAGTGATCAAATCGCCTAAATCCAAGTTCATTTGGTTCGTATCCAGCGCAAAAGTGTGGTCGCTGCGCCGGGTATTGACCTTAAAACTCGCCGTGGGACTCGGCAGCGTGTCCCGGACCAGGTCAATGGCGGTCTGGTGGACCACGTCCATATTTTTAGCAATCTTGATGGCTGGACTATAGTTCTGAATGCCAAAAATGCGGCTCAAAATCGCCATGACTGGTTCCGCTGGCGTGCCGTTCAATTGAATGTGCATCCGATCCCGCTTCGGGTGAATGCTGAGTTCAGGAAAGTTCTTCAAAGCTTTGGTGACGTTTCCCGTCAAGCGGCCAATGAAGTTCCGGCGGTTTTTACCCTTTGTAGATAATTCGCCGTAGCGGACCATAATTTCTGTATATTGCATGCGATCTCCTTTAATTTTGCTTAACGAGCGGCGGCCACTGAGGTGCGCAACTTAGCAAACTTCTTGTATAACTCGTCGAAAACCTGGTTGAACGTATCAGCCTCAGCCAATGTGTTGTGCTCGTCGAGGGATACCCGCACCGCACTCGTAGCGATCCGTTCCGGTACTTGCATGGCCTTCAGCGTGCTGGATTCGGTCCCCTTCTTCGACGAGCAGGCACTCGTGGTCGAAATGTAGATATCATGATCCTCAAAAGCGTGGACGATCGTCTCACCCCGCACACCAGGCAATGCAAAGCACAGAATATGCGGTGCAAAACGATTGCTGATTGGGGAGAAAATCGTCACGTCCGGATACTGCTGCAAATGGGTGATGATCCGTTCCCGAACCGCCTCCTGCTTGGCAACGTTGGCGTCTTCATTCGTTAATAATAACCGCAGTGCCTTGGCCATCGCACCAATGGCCGGTGTATTCTCCGTCCCGGACCGCCAATCATTTTCCTGGCCGCCGCCAGTCAGCAGCGGTGCAATCTTGCGACCGCGCTTCACGTAGATGAACCCGGTCCCCCGGGGCGCATGGAACTTATGCCCAGAGAATGTTGCGAAGTCCACCCGCGGTTCGCGAATCAGATCTCGCAGGCCCTTGCCCACAGCCTGAACAGCATCGACGTGGAAGTGGATCGTCGGATGATCGGCCAAGACCTTAGCAATCTCATGAATTGGCTGAATCGCACCGATTTCGTTATTCACGACCATAGTCGACACCAGAATCGTCTGATCCGTGATGGCATTGGCCAGCATTTGCGGATCGATAAAGCCGTCCTTGTCCACCGGCAGATACGTCACTTTGAAGCCCAGCTTTTCCAGCTGCTTCATTGTATTGATCACGGCTGGATGCTCAATGGCCGTCGTGATCAAGTGGTTGCCAAATTCTCGCTTCTCAATGGCCGTTCCTTTGATGATCCAGTTATCGCCTTCGGTACCGCCGCTGGTGAAAAAGATTTCATCCGGTGCCGCCCCGATCAGTTCCGCAATCTGCCCCCGGGCTGATTGCAGCATATCATTAGCCTTCGTCCCCACCGCATGCAGCGACGACGGATTGCCGAAGAAATTATTGCTGATGGCATCATAAGTGGCCAAGACCGCCGGATCAATCTTGGTCGTGGCACTGTTATCAAAATAAATCAATTAATGGACACTCCTCATATAACTACCCTAGTGGCGATTACGCCATTGCTTGGAAAATGTAAGTAACAAGAGTATAGAAAAAAATGAAGAAAAACGCAAGAGGGCAGAGGGCGAAGCCGACCGCTTAGAAGCGTAAGCACAAGGACCAGGGACCATAAACCCGCACTTAGGTTTCTGGTCCCTGGTCCTTGTGCTCTAGCTTCTGGTCGGCTGAGCCCGTTTAAGCAAAGAAGGACCCCTACAGCTTCCCCTTCCGTTCCTTATAAACCGCCTCGATCCGCTGATAAGCCCCCGGTTCTGCCGCTTCCACGGCCGTTGCAATCGTATCCAATGCCTGGGGATAATCATACGTCGTATTGAAGATCTGCGTCGCGCTCACGCTGGCCTTAGCCACCGTCTCGTTATCCTGCTTCAATGCATTGGCGTATTGCAGGATTTCCTGAGTCAGAGCCGCCGCGTCGATCAAATCGGCGGAGCGTTGTTTCAGCGTCTTCAAATCTTCCTGGGTCATGATCAACTGTTTAGTAATATCTTCCAAATTAATTTTGACCTGATTCAAGTCATGATCCAGTTTGCCGATCTCCTGGCGTACGATCTCTGCAAACTCCCGATATGATTTAGGCAATCCAGGCAAATTCTGCTGCAGCATCTCGCGCCGGGTTTCCCGATATTCCATCATGAAGCGGGCTAAGTTCTGGCGGGCGATCTCCTCGCCGGTACGCAGGCCGCTGAGGTCTTTATCGATCGCGACCTGTTTCTTTTCAATCTCCGCCAGCTGCGCGTTGATTTTGGTCAAATCTTCGTGTACCAAGGTAAAGACGGCTTCCTGATCATGAATTTTCTGTTCATCCTGGGTAAACCGTTCCTGAGCTTCCGCAATCTGCCGGCCAAAGTGCGCCGTTGTTTGGACTTCGTCATTAGTCAGCACGTAACTCTCGTCCAGATGCCGTACTTCATCCTGAAGCGTCTTATTCTGAACCGAGGCATGGGTCAAAAACGCCGGCAGAGCATTGCGCAGCTTTTCAACCGCCTCTTTGGCATCCATTTCCTTTTGCATCACATCGTATAAGTGATCAATGTTCGCGGCCAGCGCTTTGTTGGCCGCTTGCAGGCCCGGCACATCTTCTTTACGCAGCAGCGCCTCCGCCGCATGAATGTCATCATCCAGCTTCGTCAGTTCCTGGGGAATGTTAATATCAAAGAAACGATACCCGGTGGTGCGCAGCCGGTGATACCCCGCAACGAGTTCCTCCAGCTGGCCTGGGAAGATATTGGTCAATTCATTGACTCGCGGCGGAATATCCGTCACAGCCTTCTCCAACTGATCCAACTGCTTGGTAATATCCGCCAAAGCCGTCCGGGCTTGGATATGATCCCCGTTGCTGGCCAAGACATCCACTTGCTGAAACGCCTCATTGATTGCTGTCAGGGTGCTTTGCAGCGCGGTGATCGCACTGCCGAAGGAGAAGCTTTGCACCAGGATCGTTTTGCGTAATTGTTTGTATCGTTCCTGGGCCGCCTGTTTGGCCTCTTGATTTTGATGAGCAACATCCGCAATTTTATCCAGCGCCTCGGCAATATCTTGGGCCGTGCGCTCTTCATCGGTGATCAGCTCCGTGACGGCGACGATGTGCTGGCGGGCCTGGACCACATGGTAGCCGTCATTCGCCGTTGCGGCAGCATGCAGCTGCGCAGCGGCTTTAGGAAATTGCTCTTGGGTCAAGCGGGTATATTGATGCTGCCACTTGTGAAACGACTGCAGACTTTCTCCGCTGAGGGTAGTTTGCGCCAATTTAGCGACTTGCGCCGCCAAGGGCCGATCGGCCAATTGCCGCTGGCGCTGCTGTAACGTTTCTAACGCTGTCCTATTCTGAAATTGACGTAATAAAACCACGCCCGCAATCACTGCGATCACGATTAATACGCCAATGACGATGATCCCCCATAGTGGCACACTATCCACATCCTTAACTGCTTACTGACAACTTGCATCACCGGGCACGCCGGCATACAATACATACAAATTATACCAGAATCACCCGGGGGTCTACACCGACCGTCGGAACTTTATCAGAAACGAGGAATTTGCCATGGCAGATACCGATCTTTTAGTCGACCAGCTGACCAGCTTGCTGGCTGGCGAAACCAACCCCGTCACCATTCTGGCCAATGCCAGCGCCCTGCTGAATGATACGTTGGCCAACATCAACTGGGCTGGGTTCTATTTATATAATGAAGAAAACCGTCAGCTGGACCTGGGTCCCTTCCAAGGAAAAGTGGCCTGTATGCACATTGCCCCAGGCCGCGGGGTCTGCGGTACCGCCTACGCTACTGGCCAAGTCCAGCGGGTCGCCGATGTGCATCAATTTCCAGGGCACATTGCTTGCGACAGCGCCAGCAACTCAGAAATTGTTGTCCCCCTGCCTGGTTTCGGTGTCTTGGATATTGATTCACCGTTAACGGATCGCTTCAGTGCGGCCGACGAGACCGTCCTCACCGCCTTTGGCCGGGCCGTCCAGAAACAGCTTGACGCCACCCCTGCTCATTCGGTACAATAGCCGTTGTGCGTAAAATAAGCAGCAGCAAGCGGCAAAGCCGTCAACAAATGACGACGTCCAACAATAGTTCAATCGTGTAACCTCAGGCTGCAAAGGTGAAAATTGTAACGTCATTTGAACGATTGCTGAACTTGCCCGGTTATTTTACAAACCAAATAAAATAATTGGAGGAACTTCAATGTCTCGTTATACTGGTCCCCGCTGGAAACTTTCCCGGCGTTTAGGTCTGTCACTGTCTGGCAGTGGTAAAGAACTCGCTCGTCGCCCCTATGCTCCTGGTGAACACGGTGCGAATAATCGCCGTAAGGTTTCTGATTACGGTTCTCAATTACTCGAAAAGCAAAAGCTGCGTTTAATGTACGGTTTGAACGAACGTCAATTCATGAACTTGTTCGTTCGTGCCGGCAAGATTCGCGAAGGCAAGCACGGTGTTAACTTCATGGTGCTGCTGGAATCCCGTTTGGATAACTTGGTTTACCGTTTAGGCTATGCGACTACTCGGCCGCAAGCCCGTCAGCTGGTCAACCACGGCCACATTACCGTGGACGGCAAGCGCGTTGACATTCCTTCTTACGAAGTTAAGCCGGGTCAAGTCATTGGCTTGAAGGAAAAGTCCAAGGATCTGCAAATCGTTAAGGACGCTTTGGACAACACCGTTGCCCGTCCCCCGTTTGTGACTTGGGACGACAACGCTTTGACTGGGACTTATGTCCGTCAGCCGGAGCGGGAAGAAATGGAACCGGAAATCGACGAATCCTTAGTCGTTGAATTCTACAACCAAAAGCTGTAATTCTTTACAGTCATTGGTTTCAAGCAGTCTGGCCGCTAGCGGCTGGGCTGTTTTTTTATCGAAAGGACTCTAACCCGCGCTTCTGTCGGCAGAAACTCATTTAGCAGCGGCGGTGAAACTTGTTCGCCTGGCTTTTCTCCCATGGACCCTATGGTATACTAAAAGTAATAGACTTTGTGGGAGGCGACACAATATGGCAAGTGACGATGTCAATCAGCGGATTGAAGAAAGTGCGGTCGGCGGTCGGCAGACGAATCCAGATGAACGCCGGCAGTATATGGGCTCCTTACGGGAACGGGTCTTTGTTGCGATTACCGTGGGTGAATTGCCGAAACCAGAAATTTTAGCAGCTTTCAAGACGCATCTGACCGATTATCAAGGCTATAGTGCCTTGATCAATGGTACAGTTGATAATGCAATCACTGGCGGCTATATCCGGGCTTTAAGCAGTGCGAATATTCCATTCACCCTAGTGAACGATACCACCACCCCTCGGGACGATGCCGCTATGGGCTTACTGATCGTGGCGAAAGAGGCCATCAATAGCCAAACGGTGGCCATCACCGCCAAGTATCCTGAGGCCGCCCCGGGAAAGACGGATAAACCCAAGAAAAAGGGCTTTTTTGAATCGTTATTTTAACTTTACGTGAATGACAGGACTGGTACAAAACTCTGATTTCAAACGTGCCTAGTGCCAATGCGCAGCAAGCGGAGGCTGAGGGGGCTCAGTGGTGGAAACCACACGACGGCTTTGCCGTCGATGTGGTTAGGCGACTTGAAGACCGCGGTTTTCGCGGGCTTCAAGCGCCGTCACCACGTTCCAGCCCCCCTCAGCCGGAGCTTGCGGAGCATTGGCACGACGTATCAGAAAAGGAGTTTTGTCCCAGTCTTTTTCTTTGAGAAAGGACAATGATCGATGGTAGAACCGCTTGCTTACCGGATGCGGCCGACCAACTTGGATGAAGTGGTCGGTCAGCAGGATTTAGTCGGCCCAGGTAAAATCATCCGCCGCATGGTTCAAGCCAAACGGCTGAGCAGTATGATCCTCTACGGCCCGCCTGGCATCGGCAAAACCAGTATTGCTTCAGCCATTGCCGGCAGTACAAAATACCATTTGCGGATCTTAAATGCAGCCACGGATACTAAAAAAGATCTGCAAGTAGTCGCCGAAGAGGGCCGAATGAGCGGCACCGTTATTCTGCTGCTGGATGAGATTCACCGGCTGGACAAAACCAAGCAGGATTTCCTGCTTCCCCATTTAGAAAGCGGCCGCATTATCCTGATTGGGGCAACCACTGAAAATCCTTATATCAATATTAGTCCGGCTATTCGCAGCCGCACTCAGATTTTTGCGCTCCACCCGTTAGCCGTTGACGATATCGAGCAGGCCCTGCATCGGGCACTGAGCGACAAAGAAAAGGGGCTGGGCGGCTATCCCGTCACCATCAGCGATGACACCCTCAGGGTTTTGGCGCAGGGCGCCCACGGCGATTTGCGCACAGCACTGAATACATTGGAACTCGCCGTCCTCTCCACCCCAACGGATAAGCAGGACCACCGGATCCATGTCACCGAGCAGGTGATCGTTGATTCGGGCGCTCGGCCGCCGATTGCCGGGGATAAAAACGGCGATGCCCATTACGATACGATTTCTGCCTTTCAAAAATCCATCCGCGGTTCTGACACGGATGCCGCCCTGCACTATCTAGCGGTACTGACCGCCAGCGGCGACCTGCCATCAATCATGCGCCGGCTGCTGGTGATCGCCTATGAGGATGTCGGGATGGCTAATCTGCCAGCCGCAGCCCGCACCGTCGCTGCGGTGCAAGCCGCCGAGCGTCTCGGCCTGCCCGAAGGCCGCATCCCCTTGGCAGACGCTGTAATTGAATTATGTCTGTCCCCAAAATCGAATTCGGGAATCAGTGCCGTGGACGCTGCCCTCGCTGATGTCAACAGCGGCAAGGGCCAAAAGATCCCTGCGGCCTTGAAAGATGCCCACTACAAGGGGGCCAAAGAATTAGGCCACGGTACGACCTACAAATATCCCCACGCCTACCCGGGCGACTGGGTCGCCCAGCAGTATTTACCCGACGATATTAAAACAGCTCAATACTATGAGCCGAAACATAACGGTAAATACGAAACTGCCTTTGCGGAGCAATATGCCCGTCTCCGCCAGGCTGGACCCCATAGCCACGCTTGAAATGGCTTCCATTCCACTTGCCAAACGGCTTTGCACATGCTAGTATTAAGTATGGTCATCTTAGGTGTTCGAGTTTTCCTCTTATCAGGTTGACCGATCAAGTAACACCACATTGGGACGGCGAATCTCTTCTGCGCGTGCATAACCATTTCACTTGGTAGCCCTGAACGGAAGAATAACTGACCCACCTGCTTAATATTAGCGGGTTCAACTGTACGGAAAAATCAACGGCACCACTAAGAGCCAGCGCGCAACAGCAATGTTGCGCGTTTTTTGTTATCATGAATGTATTCTGGTACCGTCGAAAGGATCTAAGTCTGTGTTAGCTAAAACTGCCATCATTATCCTATTGATTTTGCTTGTTCTGCTGAGCATCATTGCCCGGCTGATCGTCGTCCGGCTGATGACCACCACTCCAGACAGCGCCGTGCTGCGGGCGATTATCCCCGCTCTGCGGCGGGCCACCATGATTCTGCTGTTTATTGCTCTGATCGGGGCTGTGATTTTGCTCAATGCCCCGCTGATGTGGAATCTCGTTACCGTTGCCCTCACCCTGCTTTACATGCTGGCGCTGATTTTTCACTTAGCGCGCCTGTTAAAAAAATAAAACTGGGCAATTCTGCGCACCGCTCAGTAGTACGGTATAATTAAAGAGAAAAGAAGAAATGAGGTGGACACTATGTTGCAACAATACAAGCGGGTCCTGGTTGCGATTGATGGATCCTACGAAGCAGAATTGGCTTTTCGCAAAGCTGTGGAAGTGACGAAACGGAACCATGCCCATTTGTTCCTGTTACACGTCATCGATACGCGGGCTTTCCAAAACGTATCAAGCTTTGATTCCGCGATGGTGGAACAAGTCACCGAAACCCAGAAACAGACCATGAAAGAGTATGTGGAAATTGCTCAACGCGCCGGTCTAACCGATGTGTCCTACGAAATTGAATACGGCGCACCCAAAACACTGATTGGTCGAGACTATCCGAAAGCCAATGATATTGACTTAATTATGATCGGCGCCACCGGCCTGAATGCCGTCGAGCGGTTATTGATCGGCTCAGTAACGGAATATGTGACCCGCGTCGCCAACTGCGACGTTTTGGTCGTCCGGACCGATTTAGACAATAAGCCAGCACTGATCGACAGCAAACATCCGGAAAGCCATATTAATCCAGAAAACGACTAGTCGGCAGTCTAGCAAAAGGGAGACAAAACCACCATGGTTTTGTCTCCCTTTCTTCGTGCCGATTTACTCCGTTTCGCGATCTGACTGGTCGAGCGTTTGCAGTAAGGCATTAATTCTGGCTTCCATATGGGGATGCCGCCGAACTTTCGCGATAAATAAAGCGGACTCCAGCTCACAACGACCCTGTTCGGTGTCTCCCGCCCCGAGCGCCGCTCGGGCGCGCACAAAAATTAGCCGCTCCATGATAAACATGCTATTGCCGGCATTCAACCGCTCCAAACCATCGGCCGCGATCACGCGCGCCTGCCGCCAATACCCTTGCGCACATAACAATTCGGCATGGGCGAGCAAAACAAACAGCTGCATTTCCAACTCCCAGGACTGACCGCTGGGCCATTGGCTGATGCCATCCCGAGCGGCCAAAATATAATAACCGGCCTGCGCCAACGCCTGTTGGCGAAAATACGTATAGCCAAAGCCCAGTTGCGCCAGCAAGCGAAACAGATCATGCGGCCCAGCGGCCCCTTCATTGAGGGCCTGAGAAAAACGAAACCGGGCTTCATCCAACCGCGGCCCGTCGGCCAAGGCCACGAGCCCCTGCAACGTATAGTAGTGCGCACGCAGTTGATCTGCCTCAATCAAATCGGCTAGCGGTATCAAAAGCCGCTGACACCCAACGATATCCTCATCCATAAACGCTTCCAAAGCACGGTCCAACTGGCGGCGCAGCACATCATCTGGTTGACTCATGACACTCTCGGCCGGAATCTCTAAGCGTTGACACAGCCCGTTAATGATATCCCAAGCCACATTTTGATCATACTTTTCGATCAAACAGACCGTGGCCTGGGCACAGATGCCGTGGGCAAGTTCCCTTTGGGACAGGCGTTTGCGTAAACGTGCGGTACGAATGGCCTCACCTTTAATTAACATGTACTCGACTCCTTGTGAACTTCCAAACACCCTAGGCTCCATTATAAAATAACGCAGGCCGGCTGTCACCCAGGCATTGTTCGTACGTTTTAACCAGTGAGTGGTTACAATAGAGTTAACTCAGTTGAAGGAAAGCGGGTCATGTTATGGATTTGAAAGATTATCGGTACAACGGTACTGGCGAGTTTCATATTGGCGAACAGGCCACCACTCCGCCAGCCGACTATCAGAATCAAGAAAAGGCAATCAAAAAGGAAATTAAAAAGGATCGCAAAGTGTTGCAGGATGCCCAAGAAAAACTGTATGCGCAAAACCAATTTGGTATCCTAATCCTTTTTCAAGCTTTGGACGCCGCCGGCAAAGACGGGATGATCAAACACGTGATGCGTGGCGTAAATCCCCAAGGAACGACGGTTACGCCGTTCAAAGTTCCCACCGCCAACGAACTTGCCCACGATTATTTATGGCGCACCCGGGTGGCTTTTCCCCGCAGCGGCGAAATCGCCATTTTCAACCGCTCTTACTACGAAGAAGTCCTCGTTGATCAGGTCCATCCAGCCAACGTTTTATCGGAACACATTCCCGGCATCACCAGCGTCAAAGATGTAGACAATAAGCTCTGGCAGCAGCGGTATAGCGATTTTCGAGAGCTGGAAGCCTTTGCTAACCGTAACGGGATCATCATCCTTAAGTTCTTCCTGCACCTCTCCAAGGGCGAGCAAAAGAAACGCTTCTTGGCCCGTATTGAAGTGCCCGAGAAAAACTGGAAGTTTTCGGAAAACGACATCAATGAACGCCAGTATTGGGATCAATACCAAAGGGCCTACGAAGAGATGATTCGCCATACAAGCACCAAAGAAAATCCCTGGTATGTCATTCCGGCCGACGACAAATGGTATTCTCGCTTGATCGTTTCGAAAATCATCAATGCCCGCATTGGCGCCTTGCCGCTGCACTTCCCGCAAGTCACAGATGAACAAAAAAAGGGCCTGCACGCGGCCCTGGATAAACTAGAAGACTAACTCGTAAGCATCCCGCGGACTACCATCAGTCATCCAAATCGTCCCGGTATGCTGAAATGCAAAGTGGCCCAGTAAATGGTGCATTGGGGTATTCTTAGCGTGGGTATCCACGCGCACCGCCGGGGTGCCGGCGGTTTGAATATGGGCCAGCACCCCGGTCATGAACTGCTGGCCGATGCCATGATGCAAGTGCTGGTTCGAAACGACGAAACGATGGATCGTTATGTAAGCCCCAGCAGTCAGCCACTGGCCGGCAATCCTGGCATAGGTGGGCTCCGGGCTGGGCATGAGGGCGGCATAGCCCACCACCTCACCGGTGGCCAGTACAGCCACTTGCCCGGCCCCGGTAATCAAATCAGTTTGAAAGTCCGCAGCGCCAGGATAGGCATCCTGCCACTGCGGTATTTTTTCGGCGGCTAACCGGGCCCGGGCAGCCGCCCACATCCGGATCACGGCCGCTTCGTCTGCTGGTACTGCATTGCGTATGGTAACGTCCATCGAATCGCCTCTCAGCCTAAATTATTATTGGCAATATCGCCTAAGAACTTCATGATACTATCCGGATAATCGTTGCGCAATATCATTGCTTCCAATAACCGGTTCCGGTTATACCAGCGATTCCAGAAGGCAACATTTTCCTGCGGCCGCATCGTCATCAGCCGTCCCTGCCACTGTTTTAACAATAGGAGCAGATAATCGGCATAAAAGGTCTCCTTGTTGGCCAGCGTACTTAACGAATAGGCTAGTCGCTGATCTTCACCGTAAGCCAGGGCATCCCGCACGGATTGGTAGCCCAGCATCACGGCACTGAGTAAAAAGATCTTGTCCGCCCGGGTCAGATTACGTTCACCCAGCTCATCGACCACGTTGCCAATATGGATCCAGGCATGGCCCCAGCCTTTTCCGTCAATATAGCCGCGGCCATCCTGCTCCAGCAGGGCATAGGCCGCTACCCGGTGCAGAATGACCAGCACCTCTCCCTCGGTCAGGGTGTGATAATCAGTACGGTCGGCAAATAACAGTGTCCCCAGCACCAGCACCGAAAAGCTGCGCTTAAACAAAGCGTCTGCTTCCGGCTCCATGATGTGGTCAAACAGATACTCCGGTGACGACACCACTGCCACGGCATAGTGGAACTGTTCATCCGTCAAGGTATGGGTCCGCAGCAAATCATTGATCAAGTAAAATGCCCCATGGTCCCGCAACCGCAAATCAGTATTGCTCAGCTGATCTAAAATAAAATCCAGATCACCGTCGGCCAGATCCTGAGCGGGTGCTTGCCCAGCCTGGTCGTCGTGCTTCATTTCTTGCAGCCGGTCCCGATAGCGTTTATTCAGTGCCAGCATACGGGCTAAGTCCAAAGCACTGGTCGTCGGCCGATGATAGGCACTGCGCCGTTTCTTGCGCGGCACTTGATCACGGGCCGCACTCAGCAGCGTTGGCAAGTTTTTGTAGATATCGCCCCGATTCAATTGCAGGCGTAGTACGTCTAAGCGGTCATAAAAGTCTTGTATTGCTTGATCCATAATCGATTCCTTTCTGACAATTCGCTCTTCTGCGCGGCGGCGCGGTATACTAGATTAAAGGGGGGATGATGACAAATGGATAACGCAGGACGCGACTGGCTGACGCCGCTCGCCCAAACGTGGCACGCCTATGAACGTGATCACCAATTAGCCACGCACCGGCAACTGATTGCCGCCCATTACCGGAGCGACATGCTGGCAATGATCGGCCGCCGCTACCGCCGGCCATTTCTGATCACCGCCGCGGGGGCAGCGGGGATGGCGGCGGTCTTGATGATCGTCGCTATTTTAGGCGGTGCGCCCTGGATCTGGTCCCTGATCATCGGCTTGCTGATCATTGCCGGGACGGTCAGTGCCACTGGGGTTTATTTAAGCAAACGCCCCCAGCTGCTGCGCAATACCCGCTTTCGCCGGACGATTCATCGCTTGAAACACACTGCCCATTTTTCCCGGCTCGCCCAGACTGACTGGGCTATTCATAATGAACAGCAGCACTTATTCAAGCAACCGCTCGTCATGGCCACGCTGCAAGCTTTGCCGGCCAACTTGCGTAATCAGCAGGCAGTGGCGGGGCTGTACGTCTTATTGTGGCGTCAGCAAGCGCCAACGCTGGGCCAAGCCATTGCCATGTACCAGCATGATCCGCGCCAAGTGGGGATGAGCCGGCGGGATATCCGCCAACTATTGTATCAAACCAAGGCGGCGGATGAGTCTCAAACACTCTAGCAATAACAATAAAAGGATCGAGCCAAAGTCGTTCTCTGGTACGCCGTGCCAATGCTCCGCAAGCTGCGGCACTCGGTGCGCCAGAAACTCAGAATTTTGGCCCGATCCTTTTGTTGTCCTTCTTTTTACCCGACTGACCCTACCATCTCATAACTGATCAACCGGTTCAATTCCACCGCATACTCCATCGGCAACTCCTTCGTGAACGGCTCAACGAAGCCCATGATGATCATTTCAGTGGCCTTGTTCTCGGGAATTCCGCGGCTCATCAAGTAATACAGCTGAGCTTCGGAAATTTTCGAGACTTTTGCCTCATGTTCCATCGAGACATTCCCGTTCAAAATCGTGTTGTACGGAATGGTATCGGACCGGGATTTCTCATCCATAATAATGGTATCACACTCGACATGGGCAAAAGAACCGTCACTGTCCCGGTCGAAGCGGACGGTACCGCGGTAGTCCACAGCGCCGCCATCTTTCGCGATGGACTTCGACACAATGGAGCTGGAGGTGTTCTTGGCGTGGTGAATCATCCGGGCCCCGTTATCCTGATCCACGCCGGCCCCAGCAACGGCGATACTCAGCATCGTCCCCCGAGCGCCCTCACCGTCCAGATAAACAGAGGGGTACTTCATCGTTGTTTTGCTGCCCAGGTTGCCATCGACCCACTCCATGGTGGCATTCTTCATGGCCTGGGCGCGTTTGGTCTCCAAGCTATAGACATTCTTGGACCAGTTCTGAATCGTCGTGTAGCGGCAATATGCGTCGTCGTTGACAAAAACTTCGACCACAGCGGCGTGCAGGCTGTCTGAGGAATAATTCGGGGCCGTACAGCCTTCGACATAGTTCACACTGGCCCCAGGTTCAACAACGATCAGAGTCCGTTCGAACTGCCCCGAATTCTCGGTATTGATTCGGAAATAAGACTGGATCGGAATGTCCGTCTTCACTCCTGCCGGGACGTAGATAAAGCTGCCTCCGGACCAGACGGCAGAATTCAACGCCGCAAACTTGTTGTCCGTGGGTTTGACCAGTGTGGCAAAATACTTTTTAAAGATCTCCGGGTACTGTTGCAGCGCCGAGTCGGTATCCATGAAGACGATGCCGAGTTTTTCAAACTCGTCTTTCATGTTGTGATACACCATTTCCGATTCGTACTGGGCCGCAGAACCTGCCAAATACCGGCGTTCTGCTTCCGGGACCCCTAATTTTTCAAACGTATCCTTGATCGTTTCCGGCACGTCATCCCAATTGCGATATTTCTTATTCGTCGCCTTTTGGTAATAGAGCATGTCGTCTAAGTCCAAGCTGGACAAATCGGGACCAAAATCCGGCATCGGCATCCGCCGGTAGATTTTGTAGGCTTTCAAGCGAAAATCCAGCATCCATTGAGGCTCGTTCTTTTCTTTGCTGATGGTCCGAACAATATCTTCGGTCAACCCGCGACCGGTGGAGAACACCGGCTTAACGTCGTCAGAAAAGCCGTAATCATAGTCTTCATCCAACGTGGGCACTGTATCCAGCAAGTCCTCGTTGTTTTTCGTGTTTTTGGTCTTTGCGTCAGTCATGGAATCACTCCTTTTCTGGGAAACCAGGCAGGGCTTGGTCTAAGGCCTTCCAGGCCAAGGTGGCACACTTGATTCGGGCGGGAAAGGCCCGCACCCCGGCCAAGAGACTGGCGTCCCCCAAAACGTCGTCCATTTCCTTCGTGGTTTCTTTACCGGTGATCATTTGGGAAAACAGATAAACAGCATCCCGCGCTTCCTGGACCGTCTTCCCCTGAACCACGTCGGTCATCATGCTGGCACTGGCCTGGGAAATCGTGCAGCCGCTGCCGTTGAAGGCAATGTCCGCGATTTGCTGACCATCTGGACTGAGCTTGACCTGCACCGTGATCACATCGCCACAGGTGGGATTTTCCATTTCTTTCTCATGGCTGCCGTCAGCCAGCGTACCGTGATGGTGGGGATGCTGGGAGTGATCTAAAATCACCTGACGGTACAGCAAGCGTAATTGATCTTCATTCATTGCTGGAAGAACTCCTTTGCTTCGTTCACCGCGGCCACCAGCCGATCGACATCGGCTTGGCCATTATACAGATAGAAACTGGCCCGGGCGGTAGCCACCACGCCTAAGCGCTGCATCAACGGCTGGGCACAGTGGTGGCCAGCCCGGACGGCGACTTGTTGGGTGTCCAGCACCGTGGCCAAGTCGTGGGGATGCACACCATTCAGGGTAAAGGCAATCACCCCACCGCGCCGGGCTGCATCTTGGGGGCCGTAAATGGTCAGGCCGGGAATGGCTTTGAGCTGGTCTAACGCATAGGTCGTTAACGCGCGCTCATGATCGCGAATCTTGTCTAACCCGATGGCTTGCAGATAGCGGATCGCCGCTGCCAGGCCAATGGCGCCGGCAATATTGGGCGTACCGCCCTCAAAGCGCCACGGAATATCAGCCCAGGTGGTCTGAAATTTCTCCACCTTGCTGATCATTTCACCGCCGAACTCAATTGGCGGCATGGCTTCAAGCAGCGCCATTTTACCATACAGTACCCCGATCCCGGTCGGCCCAAGCATTTTGTGGCCGGAGAAGGCAAAAAAGTCTGCTCCCAAGGCCTGAACGTCCACCGGCATGTGGGGGGCGCTTTGAGCCCCGTCAACCACCAGAATGGCCCCTGCTGCGTGGGCGAGTTGGCCGATTTCTTGAATCGGATTGATCGTGCCGAGCACGTTTGACACTTGGGTCACTGCGACGATTTTGGTTCTCGCGGACAGCATGGCCCTATAGGCCGGCATGTCCAGCAAGCCCTGATCATCAATATCCACGTACCGCAGCTTGGCGCCGGTACGCAGGGCGAGCTGCTGCCATGGCACCAGATTGCTGTGATGTTCCATGATCGTAATAATAATCTCGTCCCCGGCCTGAATGTGGGTACCACCCCAGCTTTGAGCGATCCAGTTTAAGCTTTCCGTCGTACCGCGGGTAAAAATAATGTTGGCGGTATCTTCGGCATGGATAAAATCGGCCACAGTCTGGCGGGCATTTTCGTATGCTTCTGTGGCCTGTTCCGCCAGAGTATAGACGCCGCGATGCACATTGGCATTTTGCCGCGTATAGTAATGGACTAGGGCATCGATCACTGCCTGCGGCTTTTGCGCCGTCGCAGCCGAGTCTAAATACACCGCATCAGGAACCGCGTCGGCCCCTTGCCACATCGGAAAATCAGTTTTGTTGATGGGCGACAGTTTGGCCATGGATAAGCTTCCTTTCAATGGTATCGATCAATTCCTGCTGCACAGTCGGCAACGGGATTGCCGTCAAGACCGCGCCGAGAAAACCGCGAATCACCAAACGCTGGGCCACGTCCTTGGTCAGACCGCGACTCATCAAATAATACATCTGACTGGCATCTACTCGGCCTACTGAGGCAGCATGGCCGGCTTTCACATCATTTTCATCAATCAAGAGAATGGGATTGGCGTAGCCGTGGGCCGCCCGGGACAGCATCAGCACACGGTTCTCTTGCTGGGCATCAGCGCCCCGGGCCCCTTTCACAATGTGGCCGATACCGTTGAAAATCAAAGCCGCCTTTTCCAAGATCACCCCGTGCTGCAAAATATTGGCTGTGGTCTGGCGGCCAATATTGGTCACGCGGGTATTCAACCCTTGGGTCTGCTTACCGGTGGCCAGAGCGACAACTTTCACGTCGGCCGTACTGCCGGTACCAACCAGATCGGTACTAGTATCGGCCAGCATGTTGCCGTCGTTCAGCACGCCCGCCGTCCAGTTCAGGACCCCGTTGGCGGCAACAGTGGCGTGCCGCCGGATGAAGGCCGTGATGTTGCTGCCGAATGCATCGACATTAGCAAAGTTCACTTGGCTGTTTTCTCCCACCACGATTTCGGTCACCACGGAATCGGCACTGGCTGCGCCGTCTTCGCCGGTGTATCGATCGACGATCGTCACCTGGGCGTCGCTGCCGACGACGACCAGGACATGGTGGTGCGCATTTTGGCCGGCAAGCAAACGGGTATTCAACACCACCGGTTGATCGCTGTGGAAGTGATCCGGTATCTGAATCAATACGCCGCTGTTGAGATGGGCGATATGGAAGGCCGTCAGGCGATCTGTCGGGCCGGTTTGTTTAAACAAATAGTCCTTGAACGGCGCCAAATCAGCATCCGTCGCCGTCAGCAACGAGCGCACGATCACTCCCGCCGATGTCGGCAGCCCGTCAGGATAGGTCACCCCTGCCGCGGTGCCGGTGCCAAACAGCGGCCAAGCATGGTAGCTGACCTTGGCAAACTCCGGCCAGGGCGCTTCTGAATAGGCCTCGGCGGCCCTTTGTCGCTGGGCCGTCAGCCATGCACTATGGTCCAGGTCCGCATAAGCCGCTGCAAGCGCCGCCCCGTCTAATTGCTTCGGTCCGAACGCCATTAGGCCTCCCCCTTTCCAGAGGGGATATCGGTATCGTCTGTCAACGGCACATCCAGCCCCAGTTCGTCCCGCAAACCGACGTAGCCCTCCTTTTCCAGAGTTTCTGCCAAGGCAGCGTCCCCGGATTTCACGATCCGGCCGTCCATCATGATATGCACCACATCCGGCACGATATAATTCAGCAGACGTTGATAGTGGGTAATAATGAGTGTGCCAAAATTCGGGCCGCGCATGGCGTTGACCCCTTTGGCGACGACCTTCATCGCATCAATATCCAAACCAGAATCAATTTCATCAAGGATGGCAAACGGCGGCTCGATCATTAATAATTGCAGAATCTCATTACGCTTCTTTTCACCCCCGGAAAATCCCTGGTTCAAGTAGCGTTCGGCCATTTCTTCCGGCATGTCCAGCAAGGCCATCTTATCATCCAGTTTCTTGATGAATTCCCGGACGCTGATCTGATGGTCGTCATCCCGCCGGGCATTGATTGCCGCCCGCATGAACTCGGCATTGGTTACCCCGGCAATTTCTGCTGGGTACTGCATGGCTAAGAACAATCCAGCGCGGGCGCGCTTATCCACCGGCCAATCGAGAATGCTTTTCCCATTCAGGAGAATGTCCCCCTCACCGACTTCATATTTCGGGTTGCCCATAATGGTCTCCGAAAGCGTCGATTTACCGGTCCCATTAGGGCCCATGATTGCGTGGATCTCACCGGTGTGCATCGTCAGGTTGACACCCTTCAGAATTTCTTGATGGCCGTCTTCGTCATCCACTGCCACGTGCAGGTTTTTAACTTCTAATGTGTCCATGCCGTTTGTCATCCTCTCGTTGTATGTTTAATTGTAGCCCGTTTAATCGTAAGCGTCCACGGAACCGTTTAGATTCCTGGGTACGGAAAAGTCCCGGCCAAAATCCGTCACGCTGGATTTCGCCGGGACTGTTTTTTCGATGCTTCAGGATCAGAAATCCTCTTCTTCGCCGCCGAACATATAGCTCGTATAGTGGAACCGCATCGACATGATAAAACCGATGCCGATCATATTACCCAGCAGCGCTGACCCCCCTTGGGAAATAAAGGGCAGCGGAATCCCGGTCAGCGGCAGCAAACCGATGCTCATACCAATGTTTTCGAAAACGTGGAACACAATCATCATGATCACGCCCGTGGAAACATAGGCATAAAACTCGTTTTTGGTGTCGAAGGTGACCTGGATCATTTGGTAAATGAGCAGGAAGTACAGCAGGATCACTGCGCAACTGCCGGCAAAGCCAAAGTTCTCACCAATCACACTGAAGATCATATCTGATTCCCGGACTGGTACGTAAACCTGGGAATTATTGAAGCCTCGGCCAAACATTTGACCGCTGCCGATGGCCTTCATCGACTGCCACAACTGGTAACTGGTGGAAGACGTATCCACTGATGGATTCATCCAGGCATCGATGCGGTTGAACTGATATTGGTGGAAGCCAAAGTGCAGCAGAATCTCCCGCCCCCAATCCTGGGTCACCAGGAGAACCGCGCCGCCGCCGACTACGACCACGAAGGCAATTAGCGGCAGCAGAATCTTCCAGGTCATCCCCGACACCAGCATGACCCCGCCAACGATAGCCAAGAACACGATCATCGTCCCAAAGTCGTTCTGCAATTTGAGCAGGACAGCCACGGGTAAAAAGGTCAAAACCATTTTGGCAATCAGGAACATGTCGCTCCATACCCGATGCACCGCGTACTTTTCGTTATGCTTCGACACCACCATCGCCAGCATTAAGATAAACGCCGGCTTCATCAATTCTGATGGCTGGAAAGTCAATGGACCGATTGCAAACCAGCTCTTCGCGCCGGTCTGAGTAAAGTACGCCGTACTGTAAAACCGCAAGACCAGCAGCAGCAAGAGCAGGCCGCCAGCATAGGCATACGGCGCAATCTTCCACAATTGTTCCGAATCAAATTGCATGATGACCACGATGGCAATGGCGCCTAAGACATACCATAAGGCCTGAACGCCCACCATCTTCATCGCGCTGCCACCGCCAGGATCATGGGTCGTTGCCACATAAATCGAGACCAGCCCGACAAGCGCGAGCATCATCACGGAGAAGATCACGCCATAGTCAATGCGGTCCCCCTCAGATTTATTCTTGCGCTGTAATGTTTGCATGCGAACTCGTCCTTCCGCGCTTAACCGTTGTGCCGATGTAGATTATATTCCGCGATCAAGGCCTCCACCGCGTCGTCAGCAGTGTGAAACTTGCCGCCGACGGGCGTCTCGCCGGACCGGGCTAAGTAATGATCATCCTCTTGGGTGATCATGCCCAGCACATCATGATCCGTCTTCAACCGCCACGTGTTCGGCGTATCCGGAATTTCCTCCAGGGCCAACGGAATGTTTTGTTTCTTATTATGACTACTCATGGGTACCTGCTTTCTTCGTAAATACTTCCGGGTGAAATTTACGGGCAATCAGTTCGTCTTCGTATTGTTCCGGATGGGGATTACGCCGGAGAGAAAAGTGATCTCCCACCGGATCAAAGCCGCCCTTCACAAACGGATTGCAGCGCAAAATCCGGGCGGTGCCCATCAGGAACCCCCGGACCGCGCCGAACTTTTGCACCGCTTGCAGCATGTAATTGGAACAAGTCGGATAGTAACGGCAGCTGGGCGGAGTCAAAGGCGAGATAAACCGTTGATAAAAATGAATCAGAGCCAGCAAAATACGCCGCATCGGTCATTCCTCCCTATCCATGTTGGCCGCTACTGCCAGAAAGAAAAGACGTGTTGCCAGGTAGCGGGGTCAAAAAAGCGCAGCGGATTCTGACCGCCCAGCGCCATCCCGGCCATCCCGCCAATCAATAACGCGATGAATGCGACGATCAGCACGATCAGCACATGCTTGAGCACTCGCCGGGCATGGTGACTATCTGTTTTCAACATCATCACTTCCTGTTCAAAAATCCAAATTACCGCTTCTTTTTACCGGTGACGTGGTCGAGTAAAATGCCCGTGCCCAGAGCCACCGAGTCCAATGGATCATCCGCCACTACGACAGGCAGATCCAAGGCATCGGCAAACAAATGGTCGATGTTCTTCAGCAGCGCCCCGCCGCCGGTGAGCATTACGCCGCGATCAATGATATCGGCCGACAATTCTGGCGGTGTCTGATTCAAGACTTCCTTAGTCGCCGCGATCACTTCGTTCAGCGTCGGGGTAATCGCCTCGGTAATTTCTTGGGCATTCACCGAAACCTCCCGGGGCAGCCCGGTCATCAAATCCCGTCCCCGGACTTCAATACTCTTATCTGCCGGCGGCTCGAAGGCGTAACCGATTTCTTTCTTCAGCGTCTCCGCAGTATGTTCACCAATCAACAGATTATGCTGCTTCTTGATATGGTTCACGATGTCCTGGTCCAACCGATCGCCGGCCCGCCGCAAAGAACGCGATGTGACCACGTCACCCATGGACAGCACAGCAATATCGCTGGTCCCGCCGCCGATATCGACAACCATATTTCCTTGGGGCTTGAAAATATCCATCCCTGCGCCGACTGCCGCGACTTTCGGTTCGAGTTCCAAATAAACCTTGCCGCCGCCGGTCTTTTCAGCGGCTTCAATGATCGCCTTGCGCTCAATGTCCGTCGTATTCGTGGGGGCACAGATCATAATGACTGGTTTCGACATGAAGCCCTTAACGTTCAACTTATTAATGAAATACGCAAGCATGGCCTCGGTAATGTTGAAGTCAGCAATTACGCCTTCTTTAAGCGGCCGAATCGCCCGGATATTTCCTGGCGTCCGCCCGACCATTTGATAAGCTTCCGTGCCGACGGCCAAGACCTTACCGCTCTGGGCGTCAATCGCCACGACGGAAGGCTCATTCAAAACAATGCCTTTTCCTTTTACATTGATCAGTACGTTCGCCGTACCCAAATCAATTCCGATGTCCTTTGCCAAAATGCTGACTCCTCTCGCGAAATGCTTGGTAAATTATACCATACTTTTACCCGGTTGAACGCGGCCTAAGCCTCCGCAGCCGGCGCACCGCCTAGCTTTGGCCTACTTGCTAAAGATTATGGAAAACTGGTTGATCATGCTTAACAGGAATGAACTGACGCCAAAACCAATGGCACAGGCCAGCAGGATCAAGAAAACCCGGGCCGGACCGACTTGATCTTTCTGCAAGATCTGGTCGAAACGCAGCGCGATAAAGGAGCGGAAGGTCAGAAAGATGAAGAAAAGATGCGAGGCAATCGTCAGCCCCGCTTGCAGTTTGAAACCGTTCATAGTGTCCTCCTAAGGCGAAGAATGGTCTTTGCCTGCCGTGCCAAAGCTGCGCAACCTCCGGCGGAATTGGGCTGGAACGTGGTGACGGCGCTTTGAGCCCGCAAAAACCGCGGTCTCAAAGTCGCCTAACCACATCGACGGCAAAGCCGTCGTGTGGTTTCCACCACTGAGCCCATTCCGCCTCCGGTTGCTACGCATTGGCACTAGATAGCAATAAAATTTATATTTTCGCCACGACTAATTAAAAATAAAAGCCGGCACGCATTGCGTACCGACTTTAGCATACCATAAACCAACATTACTGTTGTTTCACGTAAATCCGATTGACCGCCCGTTGCAAAGCCACTTGGGCCCGACGCACTGAATCAACATCGTGCTTCGCGTTCGCCTCAGCGATAGCCTTTTCGGCCCGTTCCTTGGCGCGCTGTGCCCGACTCAAATCAATATTCCGTTCCCGTTCAGCAGAATCGGCAACAATGCTGGCGACATTATTCGAAAACTCCATAAAGCCGCCATTCACTGCGATGTGGTTTTCATGATCCGAGCCATCGACCCGTTGGACCCGCACTTCGGCGATTTTCAACGGTGCAATGATTGGTTCATGCCCCCGCATGATTCCGAGTTCACCGTCAATGGCATTGACGATCAGCAGGTGGGCATGGTGGTCATAGACAACCCCGTCAGGTGTAACGATCTTGACGGTAATTGCATGGGATAAATCTTCCGCCACGAGTGTCCCCTCCTACTATGCTTTAGCGGCTTGCGCAGCTGGCTGGTCAGCAGCCGGCTGCTTAGGCTTGAAGCCAAGCTTGGCTGCCTTCTTCGGCACATCTTCAATTGGGCCGACAGACCGGAAAGCTTCTTCAGGGTAATCATCGAACTTGCCGTCCAAGATTTCCTTAAAACCGCGAACCGTATCCTTGACTGGAACATAGGCTCCCGGCACGCCGGTGAACTGTTCTGCGACAAAGAAGTTCTGAGACAAGAAGAATTGAATCTTCCGGGCCCGGGAAACGATCAGCTTTTCGTCATCGGACAATTCATCCATCCCCAAAATGGAGATGATGTCTTGCAATTCCCGATAACGCTGGAGGACATGCTGCACTTCGGTCGCTACAGCATAGTGCTCGTCACCGACAATTTCCGGATCCAGTGCAGACGAAGACGACTCCAGCGGATCCACAGCAGGATAAATCCCCTGCTCGGTCAAACGCCGTTCCAGGTTCGTGGTGGCGTCCAAGTGGGCAAAAGCCGTGGCCGGCGCCGGGTCAGTATAGTCATCGGCCGGTACATAAATGGCTTGAATTGACGTTACGGAGCCCTTCTTGGTCGAAGTGATCCGTTCCTGCAGCTGACCCATTTCAGTCGCCAGCGTCGGCTGATAACCAACAGCGGACGGCATCCGGCCCAGCAAGGCAGAAACTTCAGAACCGGCCTGGGTAAACCGGAAGATGTTATCGATGAAGAGCAGCACATCCTGCCCTTCAACATCCCGGAAGTATTCGGCCAGCGTCAACCCCGTCAAGGCGACCCGCATCCGGGCACCAGGCGGCTCGTTCATCTGACCAAAGACCAAGGCGGTTTTCTCCAGTACACCGGAGCCCTTCATTTCGAAGTATAGGTCGTTCCCTTCCCGGGTCCGTTCGCCGACCCCGGTGAAGACAGAAATACCATTATGCTCTTCGGCAATGTTGTGGATCAATTCCTGAATCAAAACCGTTTTACCAACTCCGGCACCGCCGAAGAGGCCAACCTTCCCGCCTCGCAGATAGGGGGCAAGCAAGTCGATTACTTTGATCCCCGTTTCAAGCACTTCAGAAGTCGTGCTCAGTTCATCATACTTAGGTGGTTCACGGTGAATCGGATCCCGCCGGAAGTCCGCCGGGAACGGCGTACCGCCATCGATGGGATGACCCAGGACATTGAATACCCGGCCCAGTGTCTCCTTACCAACGGGTACGGAAATGGGGCCGCCGGTATCTTTAACGCTCATACCGCGCTGCAGACCGCCAGTGTCTTCCATCGCGATAGTCCGCATGACACCGTCACCGAGCTCCAGGGCGACTTCCAGGACAACGGTCTGCTTATTGTTGTTTTCCACTTCCAGGGCATTGTTGATTTCCGGCAATGACCCATCCAGCGGAAAGGCAACATCGACAACAGGGCCGATGACTTGGACGATTGTACCTTCACTCATTCGTTTGTCTCCTTTCCCATCATGATTATTCTAGCGCAGCGGCACCACCGACAATTTCGGTGATTTCCGTTGTGATTTGTGCCTGTCGGGCACGATTTAATTGGGTAGTTAAATTATTGATCAAATCATCCGCGTTGTCGGACGCCGACTTCATGGCGGTCATGGACGAGGCATGTTCTGCCGTCTTGGCATCCAAAATCGCGCCAAAAATCAAGCTTTCGGCAAACTGCGGCAAAACGGCACTGAGTACCACTGGCAAAGAAGGATCGGCGATATATTCAGTCGTCACCGGCGCTTCTGTGTCATCCTCTTCCGCCTCAATATCACTGATCGGCAGCATTTTCTCCACCCGGAACGCGCTGCTCAGTGAATTAATATGGTGGTTATAGCACACATACAATTCATCAAACACCCCATTGTCGTACATGGTGACCGCGGTGGAAAGAATCTCACGGATTTCTTCGAATGTCGGGATATCACTGATGCCCCGGTATTCGTAGATCAGATTCATATTATTGGTTTTGAAGAAATCAGCACCTACACCGCCGACCGCCATAATGGCGTAGTCGGTTTCGTGGTCTTGGCGAATCATATCCAGCATCCCCTTGAGGATCGTGCTGTTATAACCGCCCACCAACCCCCGGTCAGAGGTGATCACTAGATAACCAGTCTTCTTGACCGGGCGCTGAACCATCAGATCATTCAACGTGATCCCAAGTTCAGAGGCCATTGGGTTCGTGGGGGAATTCCCCACCTCCCCGGCCTGGGCTAACAATTGAGCATTCGCTAAATGGGTCACGATCGAGCGGACCTTGTCCGCGTAAATCTGATAATCGGCAGCGCGCTGCTGAATTCGGTTCAGTTTCGCCCCGGAGACCATTTGCATGGCCTTCGTGATCTGGCGAGTGCTCTTGGTGGAGGCGATCCGTCGTTTGATGTCAATTGAGGAACCTGCCATAAGCGCTCCCTCCTACTTGGCTTGACTGGGTGTCTGGTTGTCCTGACTGCCACCGGTAACGGCAGCAGCTTCTTGATCCGGCGTTTGCTTCTGAGTCGAGAACCCATCTGCAAAGTCTTTCACAGCCTTATCCAAAGAATCATCCTTAGGCAAGTCACCGGTCTCTTTGATGGTCTTCAAGATATCCGCGTGGGTACCATCGAAGAAGGCAAAGAGCTCGGATTCGAACCGCAGAATATCATCAACGGGCACCGGATCCAAATACCCATGAACCAGGGCGTACAAAATAACGACCTGTTTTTCAACCGCTAACGGTTTGTGCAAGCCCTGCTTGAGGACTTCCACGGTCCGTCGGCCCCGATTCAGTTTGGCCTGCGTAGCCGCATCCAAATCAGAACCGAACTGCGTGAAGGATTCCAGTTCCCGGTAGGAAGCCAAGTCCGTCCGCAGAGTCCCAGCGACTTTCTTCATTGCCTTGATCTGGGCAGCCCCGCCAACCCGAGACACAGAAGCCCCGGCATCAATGGCTGGACGCGTCCCGGAGAAGAACAAGTCGCTCTCCAGGAAGATCTGACCATCGGTGATGGAAATCACGTTGGTGGGAATATATGCAGAAATGTCCCCAGCCTGGGTCTCAATGATCGGCAAGGCAGTCATGGAACCGCCGCCTAACTTGTCACTGAGCTTCGCCGAGCGTTCCAGCAAACGGGAATGCAGGTAGAAGATATCCCCAGGATAGGCTTCACGACCAGGCGGACGACGAAGCAGCAAGGAAAGTTCACGGTAGGCGACTGCCTGCTTGGACAGGTCATCAAACACGATGAGCACGTGTTTGCCGTTATACATGAATTCCTCACCCATAGCCGAGCCGGCATATGGTGCGATATACAGCATCGGTGCCGGTTCAGACGGACCGGCGGTGACGACGATGGTATAATCCAAGGCGCCAAAACGCCGCAGAGTTTCCACCTGAGCCCGGACAGTTGATTCCTTTTGCCCGATCGCCACATAAATACAGATCATGTTTTGACCTTTTTGGTTCAAAATCGTATCAATAGCAATTGACGTCTTCCCGGTCTTCCGGTCACCAATAATCAACTCCCGCTGACCACGGCCAATCGGAACCAGGGCATCAATGGCTTTAAGCCCAGTCTGCAAAGGTTCAGTAACGGATTGCCGCTGCATAACCCCTGGGGCTGGCGATTCAATCGGCCGGGTCTTGTCCGTTTTAATGGCACCCAGACCGTCGATGGGCTGACCTAGCGGGTTCACGACCCGGCCGATCATCGCATCCCCAACGGGGACTTCCATGATTCGACCAGTCCGTTTCACCTGGTCACCTTCCCGAATGTCATCGAATTCGCCAAGAATAATGATCCCGACGTCATTCGTTTCCAAGTTTTGGGCGACACCATAGGAACCGTTGCTGAATGTCAGCAATTCGTTACTCATGGCGTTTTCCAAACCGGTCGCACGGGCGATCCCATCGCCGACATAAGTGACAGTACCCACTTCATCGACTTGTAAATCATCTTTGTAACTCTCTAGTTGTTTTTTGATCAGAGCACTGATTTCCTCAGCTTTGATGCTCATTCAATTCACCTCTCTTGCGACCATTACGATGCTGCTGTTAAAGCCGCCCTGATGTCGGCCAGCCGCCGGGCCATGCTGCCATCCAGCACCGTATCATGTACCCGCACAACCACCCCGCCGATCAAGGCCGGATCCTGGTGCAGGTGCAAATATACTGTTTTAGCGCCGAACCGGGCGGCAAGCGCCTGTTTCAACGCCGTCTGCTGGTCCGCAGTCAACGGCACTACGCTGGTGACGTGCGCTTCAATGATGTGCTGATCCGCATCATATAAGTGCTCATAGGCCTTCACAATATCAGGCATGTCCACCATCCGCTTATAGTCATAGACCATTTGCAGCAAGGTTTGCGTTTGCTCTGAAAATGGCTTCTTCAGCTCAGCCAAAATCGGCTGTTTTTCTTGTAATGAAAGCCGATTATCTGTCAGAATTTGACCCAAATCCGGTTGAGCGGCGAAGACTTGTGCCAGTTCCCGTAATTCATCTAACGTCTCCGCTGCATTACCACGCTCTTTCGCCAATGCCAACAAGGCAGTGGCGTAACGCGTACCAACCGTGCCGCGATCAAGCTTGGCCATGGGTATTCAATCCTTTAATGTAAGTATCGATCAATTGTTGGTGGGCACTGGCATCCAACTCTTTGTTGATCAACTTGCTGGCAATTTGCACCGACAGATCGGCGATATCATCCTTCGCCTGAGCCAAAGCATCCTGCTTGGCTTGAGCCGCATCCTTTTCCGCCTGTTTACGCAACACATCGGCTTGGGAATGCGCCTCGGCCACAATTTGATCCTGTTGCGCAGAACCTTGTTGTTGGGCTTTGGCAATGATCGCAACGGCCTGATTCTTCGAGTCAGCCAACGCGGCAGCGGTTTGCTTCTGCTGGGCTTCCGCAGTTTCGCGGGCGCTCTGGGCGTGATCAATATCATCATTGACCTTGTTGCGCCGGGTTTCCATCATTTTATTGACCGGGCCCCAGGCAAAATGCCCAACCGCCCACATCAAGATCATGAAGAGAACGAGGTAAAACAGCAAGTCGAAGACATACAAACCGCCGGTGGCTTTGCTGGCTAAAATCACTTCGCTAGCCAATTACACACACTTCCCTTCGCTGTGTTTTTTTCGTTGTCACTGACTGATTACAGAAACAGGATAACGAAAGCCACGGCGACGGAAAGAATCGGCACGGCTTCGATCAAGCCAACCCCGATGAACATCAGAGTACGTAACGTACCAGCGACTTCCGGCTGACGAGAGATACTCTCGACCGTCCGGGAAATAACCAACCCGTTACCAAATGAAGCAGCCAGGGCAGCTAAGCCCGCGGCGAGAGAAGCGGCAAGATATTGCATGTAAGTTCCTCCTAATTTATGTTTATTCTGTTTCCAATTTCCGTGACATATAGACCATAGCCAGGGTAACGAACACGTATGCCTGAATAGATCCAATGAACACGGAGAAGCCTTGCCAGATGAGCTCTAACGGTGCAGCCAGAACAACGCTCACAACACCGAAGCTCTGGGCAACAGAGCCCAATAATGTTAGTAATACTTCACCGGCAAAGATATTGCCGTAAAGCCGGAGGGCCAACGTTAAGAAGTTCGTGAACTCCTCCAATATATTGATTGGCAAAAGCATTACCATCGGCCGGGTATAGTTGTACAAATACCCGCCGAAGCCAAACTTGCGCACCGAGAAATAGTGCGTCAGCAACAAGGCCATGAATGCCAAAGACATGGTCACCATGGGGTCACTCGTCGGCGACTTGATCCACGTCGTCCCACCGACATTTACTTCGATGGCGAGGCCTAATTGGTTAGACATCCAAATGAACAAGAACAGCACAAAGGCAAATAAACGGAATGGCTCACCGGTTGCCCCAGGCATCGCACTATGTACGATACCATCAGTGAAATCGATCATCCATTCCAGCATGTTCTGCTTCTTTGTGGGTCGGAATTGGGGCTTGCGAGCAAACCAATAAGCCAATACAAAAACTAATACGGCTGCAACAAGAGCGGATAAATCATTGGCCAAGTTCATCCGCATGCCCATAAATTCCACGATCGGATATTTCTCGTTCACGTTGTGACCTCCTTTCCATAATGGTTGTTGGTACGCCGCTGAAAAACATTCAGCGGTCTCCAAAACACACTCGGTATGATAACACCAGATAAATGAAAACACAAAGCGGCAAGCCGGAAGATAACGGTTACGAATCCAACAGATCAGCCCTATTGCCCAAAAATAATAATGAAATTTTCAAGCAGAAAATGGGTGATTTTGGAAGCGCCATCTTACTTTGTACCGAAAAGCCGATCTCCGGCATCGCCCAGACCCGGTACGATGTACCCGTCCTGGTTCAGATGATCATCCAAAGCGGCGGCATAAATGTCAACGTCTGGATGGGCCGCTTGAACTGCCTTCACACCCTCGGGAGCCGCCACCAGAACAACTAAACGCATATGGGTCGCGCCGCGCTTCTTCAGCGCGTCAATCGCCATATTGGCCGAGCCGCCGGTAGCCAGCATCGGGTCGACGATGAAGAGTTCCCGCTGACCGATATCTTCAGGCATCTTCACGAAATATTCGTGCGGTTTCAGGGTCTTCTCGTCCCGGTACATGCCGATATGGCCGACTTTAGCTGCCGGGATCAGTTCCAAAACGCCGTCCACCATGCCCAGCCCGGCCCGCAAGATGGGAATCACCGCGAGCTTCTTGCCGGATAACTGTTTTTGGATTGTCTTACCCATGGGCGTTTCGATTTCAACGTCCTCCAGCGGCAGATCGCGGGTGATTTCGTACACCATTAATTCCGCGATTTCGTTGGCTACTTCGCGAAACTCCTTGGTGCCGGTGTGCTTGTCCCGAATGATCGTCAGCTTGTGCTGAATCAACGGGTGATTAAGTACAGTAAACTTGCTCAATGCTCTAATCCTCCTATTCCAGTTGTATTCATTCTACCACGGGGAAATAAGAAAAGCTGAATATTACCGGGTAATTGGTAATTGATCCGTCAACGCATAGACTTGCTGGCGGATATCGGCCAAAGCCGCTTGATCATGCCGCTGCTGGATCGCCTGGACGATCCATTTGGCCACTTGCAGCGATTCCTGTTCCTTGAACCCGCGGCTGGTGATCGCCGCGGCACCGATCCGTACTCCGCTGGTCTTGAACGGACCATTCTTTTCGCCTGGAATGGTGTTCTTATTCAGGGTAATGGCAATACTGTCGCACAAGTCTTGTACTTCCCGCCCCGTCACACCCATGCCGGTCACATCCAGCAGGAACAAGTGGTTATCCGTACCACCGGAAATAACTCGCAGTCCCGGTTGGGCGTTGCAGTAGTCCGCCATGACAGCAGTGTTCTTGATTACCTGAGCAATATACGCCTTGAATTCCGGCTGCATCGCTTCGTGGAAGGCAATGGCTTTAGCGGCGATCACGTGCTCCAGCGGACCGCCCTGGGTACCCGGGAAGACCGCCGAGTTGATGGCCCGGCCATAGTCGGCTTTTGCTAAAATCAGGCCGCCCCGGGGGCCGCGCAGAGTCTTATGGGTCGTCGTCGTCACGACGTCCGCATAGGGTACTGGACTGGGGTGCGCGCCAGTCGCCACGAGCCCCGCAATGTGGGCCATGTCGACCATCAAATACGCACCAACTGCATCAGCAATCTCTCGGAATTTAGCAAAGTCGATCGTCCGGGAATACGCTGAGGCGCCCGCCACGATCATCCGCGGGTGGATCTCTTCGGCCAATGCCCGGACCGCCTCATAGTCGATCCGCTCCGTCACGGGATCGACCCCATAACTGTGGAAAGTATACGTCTTCCCCGAAAAATTCACTGGCGACCCATGGGTCAAATGACCGCCGGCAGTCAGGTCCATACCCAGGACTTTGTCGCCGGGATGCAAAAATGCCCGATAAGCCGCTTCATTGGCTTGGGAACCGGAATGGGGCTGGACATTGGCATATTCGGCATGGAAAAGTTCCTTCGCCCGGTCGATGGCCAAGTTCTCCGCAATGTCGATATACTCACAACCGCCGTAATAGCGGTGGCCGGGATATCCTTCGGCATACTTGTTGGTCAAGACTGAGCCTTGGGCTGCGCGAACACCCTGGGACACGATATTTTCCGACGCAATCAGTTCGATGTTGTGCTGCTGCCGGTCTTCTTCTTGGTGAATGGCAGCCCAGAGGGCGCGGTCTTCATTTTCATAGGCGGGTGTGGTCATGACAAAATCCTCCTTCAGCGGATCTCCTGAGTGACGTCAGCAATCAATCAAAGTACTGCAGTCCTGCGGCCTTCTCCAACCGATTCATATAGGCTAAGCCTAAGCCATCGGGGGTGAAGCCCTGGGCTAAAATGATCTTGATCTCCGGATTCAGATCAAAGTAGCGCAATCCGGCAAATAGGCGGTGCGTCGCACTGTCCACATCGTCCCCCAGTGAATATTGGGACTTGAAACGGACCGCGTCCTGCTTTTCCAAAACCGCATCAGTCGCCAGCAAACCAACAGGGCCCTTGCCTTCAGCCCAGTCAATGGCTTTGGCAAAGTCTGCCGGATCCCGAACAATGACGACCTGGGCATTGGGCGCGTAGTGTTTGTACTTCATCCCTGGGGCTTTCGGTACTTCATTGGCCCCGACCTTATGGCTGTTGATCAAAACTTTGCCAATGATCGGTTCCAAGTCATGGATGGACACTGCGCCGGGGCGCAAGATAACCGGCGGGACTACGGACATATCGACGATCGTGGATTCCACACCGACTTTAGTCTGGCCGTCGTCCAGCACGGCAGCGATTTTACCGGTTAAGTCGTGGAGTACGTGGTCGGCAGTGGTGGGACTTGGTTTGCCCGAGGTATTGGCGCTGGGACCGACCATGGGGACTCCCGCCTGTTCAATCAATTCCCGGGTCAGTTTATCTGCCGGGTTGCGAAAAGCCGCCGTGCGCAGACCGCCAGTGACTTCCTTCGGCAGTGTGCCCGGTTTCACCGGCAGTACCAGGGTCAGCGGACCCGGCCAGAACCGGTCAAACAAGGCCTGCACCTTGGGGGTGATCCCTGCCGCGTATTGGGCGACCTGCTCCGGCCCGGAGACCGTGACGATCAGCGGATTGTCGCTGGGCCGCCCCTTGGCAGCGTAAACCTGCTTCACCGCGGTCGGATTGGTAGCGTCGGCGCCTAGGCCATACACTGTTTCGGTGGGGAAAGCGACCAGCTGGCCGGCTTTGATAAACGCCGCCGCTTGGGCCACTTGATCCGGCTTCAAACGTAATGTTTCCAAAATAAAAACCCTTCTTTTCTTTCAAACTTGCGGCCGATACACCGCCCGCACCATCCGGGGATGGCCGGCCATATCGGCTCTGAATTCCGGGACCAGCCCAGGTTGACGGGCCAACAGCGCGGCGAGCGCCGGTCGCTGGTGATAGCCATGCTCTAA
Source organism: Schleiferilactobacillus harbinensis DSM 16991 (assembly GCF_000425885.1). Taxonomy (GTDB): domain Bacteria; phylum Bacillota; class Bacilli; order Lactobacillales; family Lactobacillaceae; genus Schleiferilactobacillus; species Schleiferilactobacillus harbinensis. Next base: position 34,297 of record NZ_AUEH01000001.1, on the reverse strand, counting down.
AAAGAGCTGGCCGCCCGCGGCTAAATGGTCCGGAGCCTGGTCAATCAACTGGGCATAGAGGGCATGCCCATTGTCCGGCGCGAACAGCGCCGTACTCGGCTCGTACTGCTTCACTGACTGATCCATCACGGCTGCCTCGCCCCAAGCAATGTAGGGCGGATTGCTGATAATGGCCGTGAAGCGATCCTGAGCCACTGGCCTAAACAGGTCACCCTGGATGAACCGAATTCGCCCGGGCACCAAACGCTGGGCATTCGCCGTCGCCACTTCCAAGGCTCGGGGCGAAATATCGGTGGCGGTCACTGACCACCGGGGCCGTTCATGGGCCACCGCGATGGCAATGGCGCCGGACCCGGTCCCAATATCCAGAACAGACACTGGCCGATCTGCTGGCAATGAGGCCAGCAGCCAGGCCACCAACTCTTCGGTCTCTGGACGAGGAATCAGTACCCCGGGCGCAACCTGCAGCGGCAGGCCATAAAACCAGGCCTGCCCAACGATATACTGCGCCGGCTCCGCCGCCAGCAAGCGTTTGGCGTCACTGACCAGCTGCTGCTGCAAATCAGCCGGGATAACTGTCCGCAGATGCAGGAGCAGATCCGTGTTTGTCCAGCCCTGCCGAGTCGTTAAGACGTACTCGGCACCATCTGGATCCAGCCCCTGGGCGGTTAACTGCTGATGCAGGGTCTGCAGCCAGGTGTTATACGTCTCAGGCGCCGACATCCTGCAAGTGCTCCAGTTTGTCGGTCTGGTCATGGACGATCAAGGCATCAATGATCTCGCCAAGATCACCGTTCATGATCCGGTCCAGCTTGTTCAGCGTCAAACCGATCCGGTGGTCAGTCACTCGGTTTTGCGGATAGTTGTACGTGCGGATCCGTTCGGACCGGTCACCCGTCCCCACCGCACTCTTCCGCTTTTCATCGTACTTGCTTCGGTTTTCGGTTTCATAGAAATCATAAACCCGAGTACGCAGGATCTGCATTGCCCGTTCCCGGTTCTGCTGCTGGGACCGTTGATCCTGCATGGCCACGACGATGCCAGTGGGAATATGCGTCATCCGCACCGCTGAAGACGTCTTGTTGATATGCTGGCCGCCAGCTCCGGAGGAACGGTACACGTCTACCCGAATATCCTTGGGATCCAGCTTGAAGTCAATGTCATCGTATTCCGGCATGACTGCGACAGTGGCCGTTGAGGTATGCACCCGGCCAGCGGATTCCGTCACCGGCACCCGCTGCACCCGGTGCGCGCCGTTTTCATACTTTAGTTTGGAATATACCTGCGTCCCGGTGATCATCACCGCAACTTCCTTGAAGCCGCCGACATCCGTGCGGTTTTCATCGATAATTTCAAACGTCCAGCCCTGGCGCTCGGCGTATTTCTGATACATGGACAGCAAATCCGCCGCAAACAGACTGGCTTCGTCTCCGCCAGCCGCCCCGCGGATCTCCATGATGATGTTCTTGTCATCATTAGGGTCCTTAGGCAGCATCAATACCAAGATCTCGTGGTCCAACTGTTCCTTTTCTGCCTTCAGATTAGCCAAGTCTTCCTTAGCTAATTCTTCCAACTCGGCATCATCGGAATCTGAGAGAACCTCTTCACTTTCCTTGATGTCATGCTGGACCTGTTTATAATGCTTGTATTTCTGCACCACTTCCCGCAGACTGCCCTCTTCTTTGGTCACCTGCAGATAGCGTTGCGTATCGTTGATCACTTCTGGATCAGCCATCATTTCTTCCAACTCGTCGTAACGTTGCAAGACGCCTTCGAGCTGGGCAATGATTTTATCCATCGATTTCTTCTTTCCCTTCTATTTTAGCTAAATCAGGGTGGAAATAATGATACCGGCACACTGGATAATAAGATTCGTTGCCGCCAATCATAATTTGTTCACCCTCGTAAACGGGCCGATTATCGTGCACCCGCAGATTCATTGTGGCCTTATGCTGGCAGAACCAGCAAATGGTCTTCATTTCTTCGATCTTGTCGGCATACAGCAGTAAATACTTGGAGCCTTCGAACAATTCATTGCGAAAGTCGTTCTTCAAGCCGAAGGTCATCACCGGAATACCCAGATTATCCACGATCTTGCATGCTTGCAGCACCTGCGCCTTTTTCAGAAACTGGGCTTCATCGATCAGGATACAGGCCGGTTTGATCGGCTGGGCGTCCGTAATGGCAAAAATGTCGGTATCCTCCAGGATCGGCAGTGCGGGCCGATGCAGCCCAATCCGGCTGGCGATGACGCCCTCGCCGCTGCGCGTGTCCAGATGGCTCGTCATCAGCACCACCGGCTTATTCTGCTCTTCATAATTGTGGGCCACCTTCAAAATTTCGATGGACTTGCCGCTATTCATGGCACCATAACGGAAAAATAATTGGGCCAACCAGGCCACCCCCATTTTCAACGTATCGTCTAAATCTTATCTAGTATAACGGAATCCGCACCAGCAGTGAAGACTAACCGCCGCAGCAAACAGTCAGCATCGCCCTAAAGCGCGGAATCTGCTAGAATAGTCAAGAAACATTCGAGAAAAAGGATAGGTGGCTGACAGATGAGCATCCGGGACAAATTCGCAATCACAGTAGGGAAAAGTGCCTATTGGTTCTTACACACCTTTCGCAACGGCGGCAGTTCATTCCCTGGTCAACTGGTGGAGCGGATCGCCCCCAACGCCCTGGCCGCACTGGGCAAAGATTACGATACGATTATTATCACGGGGACCAATGGGAAAACACTAACCACCGCCTTGACGGTGAAAGCCCTGCGTCAAAAATACGACCAGGTCCTGACCAACCCCACCGGCTCCAACATGTTCCAGGGCATCATGACGGTATTCATGGCCAATTCCCGCCGGAAAGGCGAAAAGGGGCTGGCGGTACTGGAAGTGGACGAAGCCAACGTCGCTCACGTCGCCGAACAGCTGCACCCGAAGATGTTTGTCCTAACCAATATTTTTCGGGACCAGATGGACCGCTACGGTGAGATTTATACCACCTATGAGAAAATTTTGGCCGGCGTGAAGTTATGTCCCGAGGCCACGATTGTTGCTAATGGGGATGCTCCAATTTTTAATTCAAAAGACTTGCCCAACCCCAAGGTCTACTACGGCTTCAACCTGCCGGACGAGGGCGACACCCGGGCCGATGTGAATACCGACGGCGTGCTGTGTCCGGTGTGCGATCACATTCTGCATTATCACTTCAATACCTATGCCAATTTAGGTAATTATTTCTGCCCCAATTGCGGTTTCCACCGACCCGCGTTGAAGTATACTGTCAACAGTGTTGCCACCCTCCTGCCGACCCGGTCCACCTTTGACCTGGATGGTCACCAGGCGTCGATCAATATCGGCGGCTTGTACAATATTTACAACACCTTGGCGGCTTATACCGTTGCCCGGGAATTCGGCGTCACCGGGGATCAGGTCGTCCAGGCCCTCTCCGGCGATGAGACTGTCTTTGGCCGCCAGGAAGTGATCAATGTGGATGGTAAAAAAGTGACTATTATTTTGGTCAAAAATCCGGTGGGCCTGAACCAGGTCCTGACCATGATCCACAATGATCCCCAACCTTATTCGCTGGCCGTCCTGCTGAATTCCAACTACGCGGATGGGATCGATACCAGCTGGATCTGGGACGGGCGGTTTGAGGACTTGGATTATGCCGCCATGCCGGCAGTGATTGCCGGCGGCCACCGGTATAAGGATATTGCCTTGCGGCTCAAGGTCGCCGGCGTCGCCGACGATCATCTGCAGACCGCGGAAAACGTCACCGACGCAATTCCGCTGATCCAGCAAATCCCCAATGACCGGATTTATGTTTTGGCTACGTACACCGCGATGCTGGAGCTGCGCAAAGCCCTGGCCGACAAAAACTACGTCAGTCAGCAACTGGTTAATCATTGATTGGTCCATATAAATAGCACCCCGCTGGCGGGGTGCTATTTTGCTACCGGCGATCGCATTCCGCCAGCCACGTATTGAGAATGATCTCCCGATCTGCCAAGAAGCGGTCGTTTTGCCCATTGGGATAAATCCGATTAGTCAATACGATCAGCCCCTCTTGATGCTTCCGGTCCAGGGCCATGAAGGTCCCAGTAAAACCGGTATGGTACAGCACCGGCGTGCCGGCCGGGGTCGTCCGCAGATCCCAGCCAAGGGACCGCTGACCGTGATGGGGGGCCCAGTCCTGCCACAACGGCAACAAAACTGATTGATCCAGCGGCGCCGGCACCGGCGCCCATTGGCCCAAGTACCACTGCACGAAGCGCACCAAACTCGGCAAGTCGCTGAACAATCCCGCTGAACCGCTGTGGTCGCCCAGTATCCGACTCTTCGGGTCATGGACAACACCGGCGAAATTGGTGCCGGCGGCAGCATTATAGAGCGTCGGAACTGCTCGTGCCGGATGAAAGGCGGCCCCGCTCAAACCCAAGGGACGCAGCACCCGGTTGGTGATCAGATCATGAATCGGCGCACCGTAAAGCTGCTCCAGCACGAACCCGACGAAGAGCAGATTAGTGTCGCTGTATACCGGCTTCTGGGCAAAAGCATCAGTCACCGGCAACCGGAGCAATGCCTCTTTTAACTGCGGTGCCGGCAGGGCATTACGGTGCGGAATATAGCCGGCGATCCCGGACGTGTGGGTGAGCAAATGACGAAACGTGACCCGCTGATCCTGCACAGTGGGTAAAAAGTCCGCCACAGGTGTATCTGGTGTTAACCGGCCCTCCGCCACTGCCTGCAAAAATACTGTCAGGGTGCCCACGACTTTCGTCAGCGACGCCAGGTCATATTGCGCATTGGGGCCCAGCGGGGTTGTCTGGGGGTACCAAACGAGATCGCCTAAGACGCGGGTGTCTGTACTGAACGAATGAACATACGCATAAGACACACCAGGCACGACACGGGCTGTCACTAACCGTTGAATCTGTTTTTCCGATTTCCTCATGCGATGGCAAACCAGAGGTTAATACCGTTAGGATCTGTGACTTGTAAATAATGGAACTGGCTGTTGTAGTCGTAGTCCTTGAACCCCTGGGCGTCCAAATTCGTCCGGAGCAGATCCATGGCCGACTCGTTAGGCAGGATCAAATTGACATAATCCAAGCCGTATTCATCAAACACCGGCTTAGCCAAGTGCTCGTCGTTCGTCAAATTAATGCCAATGTGGTGGTGATAATCCCCCGCCGCCAGAAAGAGCTGCTTGGGATCCGCATCGTTATTCACTGAAAAGCCAAGCCCTGCTTCATAGAACTTCGCCGTATCCGCTAAGTTGTTCACCCGCAGCTGGACATGGCCGATGGAAATTCCTGCCGGGGCGGCGGCATACTTATCTCCCTGGTGTTTCAACAACACATCTTGGGCGATCGTCTCGGTCCGCTCGTTGTGCCAGTCAATGGCATTAGGCGTGCGCCACTCCGACGCTGATTTGTCGTCGGCAAATTCTACACCATTCCCCTCGGGATCATGAATAATGAACGTTTGCGAATAGGAGTTTTCAAACACCCCGTCAATGGCAATACCGTTATCGACCATATGCTGCAAAGCAGAACCCAGGGTATTGCGATCCGGCAGCAGGATGGCCATGTGCTCCAAGCCAGCTGTGGGGGCCTTCGGCGTGTGCCCGGCAATCTTGTGCAGGGTCACCAGCACTTCCTGGTTTTGCCGGGTGCCTAAATAGGCCACTTCTTCCGAACGTTTTAATAAAGCCAATCCCGCGATTTGCGTATAAAAGTCCACCATGGCCTGTAGATCCTTGACCTTCAGGGCAACATACCGAATGCGGGTCTCATCTGCGATAATATAACCGGACATTAAACCCAATCCCTTCCTGTAACGTTTGCGTGACATGGTAATTGTGAGTGAAAAAAGTATAAAATTCAAGCATCATGCTCAGCTAAAAAGACACCAAGTCCCCTATGGCAGAGGGCTTGGTGCCTTATGCAAACTTTCTTGGGCGAACCCGCTTAAGACGGTTCCGCCATGGTCAAATTGCCAGTGAACTGACTGTTGTAAAGATCGGCATAGAAGCCATGGGCCGCCAGCAGACTGTTGTGCGTGCCAGTTTCGACCACGCTCCCGTGGTTCATGACAATGATGTTGTCAGCGTCTTGAATCGTGGACAGCCGGTGAGCCACCACGAAGCTGGTCCGACCTTTCAGCAGACGCTCCATCGCATGCTGAATGTGCAATTCTGTCCGGGTATCCACGGAACTGGTCGCTTCATCCAGAATCAGAATGTCCGGATCGGCCACAAACGCCCGAGCAATCGTCAACAATTGCCGCTGACCCTGGGAAATATTGCTGGCCTCTTCATTCAGGATCGTGTCGTAGCCCTTGGGCAGCTGCCGGATAAAGCTGTCCGCATGGGCTGCTTTGGCAGAAGCGAAGATCTGTTCATCCGTCGCATCTTCCCGGCCGTACCGCAGGTTGTCCATAATGGTCCCGGTAAACAGCCACGTGTCCTGCAAGACCATCGCAAAGTGAGCGCGCAGGGCTTCTCGCTTGATATCCCGAGTATCGGTCCCGGCTAAGCGGATCGACCCGCCATTGATGTCGTAGAAACGTTCCAGCAAGTTAATGATAGTCGTCTTCCCAGCGCCGGTGGGGCCCACGATGGCAATCATCTGTCCCGGATAGACGTTCAGGTTGAAGTCGCTCATCAATTGCGGCTTGCCGACATAACCGAATTGGACGTGTTCCAGCGCAATCTTGCGCTTGTCATCGGGAATCGGGGCCACGCCAGACGGCTGATCCTGCATTTCCGGTTCATCCAACACTTCGAAGATCCGTTCCGCCGAAGCGATCGTGGATTGAATCGTGTTGGCGAGGTTGGCCAGTTGCGAAATCGGCTGGGAGAACTGCTGGGTATATTGCAGAAAGGCCTGCACATCCCCTAAGCTGACTTCTCCGTTGGCAACACGGATCCCGCCGAAGATGGCGATAAACACGTAGCCCAGGTTATTGACGAAGTTCATCAACGGCATAATGATCCCGGAAATCATTTGGGCTTTCCAGGAGGCATTGTACAGCTTAGAGTTTTCTTTCTCGAACTGGACAATACTTTCGGCTTCATGGTTGAAAGATTTGTTCACCACGTGGCCGCTGTAATTTTCTTCAATCTGGTCGTTCAATAACCCCAACGACTTCTGCTGGGCAGCAAAGAACTTCTGGGACTTTGGCGCGACAATGCCGACGACGATCAAACTCAGGGGAATGGTCAACAGAGCGATCCCCGTCAACGTCCAGCTGATCGTAATCATCATCCACAGTGTCCCAATGAACATCACCGTACTGGTGATGGCCTGAGTGATGTTTTGCTGCAAGGTGCCGGCGATATTATCCATATCGTTGATCGCCCGAGACATAATGTCCCCGTTAGGATGGGTATCGTAATACTGGACCGGCACCCGGGCCATCTTATCCTTCAAGTCCCGACGCAGCCGATAAACGGTATCCTGGGAGACCTGAGTCATAATGAACTGCTGCAGGAAGCTGAACAGGGCAGACGCCAGATACATCAGGATCACGGTAATGATGATCTGCTGAATCTTGCCAAAGTCGATGGGGAAGTTGGCGATATTGATCCCCGCCTTTTGTTCTGCCGTCCCCTTCATCACACCCTTGAAGATTTCGGTCGTCGCTTCCCCAAGGATCTTTGGCGTCCGAATCTGGAAGACTTGGGAGACAATGGCCAAGATCATCACGGCACTGAAAGCTACAGCATGGGGTTTCATGTAGCCCATTAACCGCCGGGTGGTGCCCCAGAAGTTCTTCGGCTTCTGCTTAACGCCGGCCATCCCGCCCATTGGTCCGCGGGGACCGCCGCCGCTTGGGCGCCGACTCGATTTATTATCACTCATGATGCGTGTCCCCTTTCCGGATTTGTGAAGAAACGATTTCTTGGTAGGTTTCGTTGTTAGCCAGCAACTCCTGGTGTGTGCCGCGGCCGACCATCTTACCGCTATCCAGCACGATGATCGTATCTGCGTCGGCGACGCTGGACACCCGCTGCCCGACAATGACCGTCACACTCTCCTGCATTTGCGGATCTTCATGCAGGGCATGCCGCAAATCAGCTTCGGTCTTGAAGTCCAACGCAGATAGGGAATCATCAAAGACGTAGATGCTGGCTTTCTTGACCAGCGCCCGGGCAATCGCCAGCCGTTGCTTTTGACCGCCAGAGAAATTATTCCCGCCCTGCTCGACCACAGCATCCAAGCCATCCGGCAGGCCCTTCACGAACTCAGTTGCCTGCGCGATATCCAAGGCATGCCACATTTCGTCATCAGTGGCGTTCTCGTTCCCATATTGCATGTTCGAACGGATCGTCCCTCGGAAAAGAACAGACTTCTGGGGTACAAAGGCGACATGCTCATGCAGATCTGCCAAATCCCACTGGCGGACATCCGTCCCGTCAACGTTGACACTGCCTTTTTCCACATCATAGAACCGCGGAATCAGATTGACCAGCGTCGTCTTGCCGGAACCAGTCCCGCCGATCACCGCCACTGTTTGCCCCTTATGCATTTTGAAGTCCACCCCCGTCAATGCGGGATCTTCCGCTTGGGCATAGCGGAATTGGACATTGTCAAATTGCAAAGACGCTTCGGGTTGGGCCGGTGCGGTCGGTGCGGCTGGCGACTTGACAGTCGTTTCCGCATCCAAGACCTGATTGATCCGCGTTGCGGACGCTTGGGCTCGGGGCACGAAGAAGAAGACCATGGAGAGCATCATGAAACTCATCAAGATCTGCATCGCGTATGTAAGAAACGCAATCATATTACCAGTTTCCAGGGACTGGGAAGCAATCCGCTGGGCCCCAAAGTAGACAATGCCGACGTTCGTACCAGACATGATCATGGTCACCAAAGGAAACATCACGGCCATAATGGAGAAAACCATCCGGGCATTGTGAGTGTAATCCTTGTTGGCCACATCAAACCGATTCTGTTCAAACTTATCCCGGCGAAAAGCGCGGATGACCCGCACCCCGGTCAGCCCTTCCCGGAATACCAGGTTCAGGCGGTCGGTCTTTGTTTGCATCTTGCGGAACAGCGGCACGGCAAAGAACATCACCACACCCATCACGATTACCAGAATCGGAATGACGACGACGAAAATCCGGGTCAAATAGGCGTCCTTCTGGTAGGCCAGGAAACTCGCCCCCACCAAGGTAATTGGCGCCATGATCATCATCCGCAACATCATCATGGTCACGTTCTGAATCTGCATGACATCGTTGGTGGTCCGGGTGATCAAAGAACTGGTGCCGATGGCATCGAACTGGTCATTGGAATAGAACAAGATTTTGTGGAATAAATCACTCCGCAAATTCTGGCCCAATTTTTGGGACGCCCGGGAAGCGAGGAAGACGTTGCCGACGGCAGCCAGAATAAACAGCCCCGTGACCAGCAGCATCCGCCCGCCGGTTTCCCAAATGTAACCGACATTGCCGGTGGCGATCCCTTTATTGACGATGTCCGCCGTCAAGTTGGGCAGGTAGAGCTGAGCGGTGACCTGGGCGACCATGAAGAGCAGCGCGCCCAAGACCTGCCACCCGGACATGCGGGCTTTCATTAATTTGAACATTACCTTTCCTCCTGCGTTTCTTTTTCAACACCGTGCTGCAGCCAATCGATCATCGTCAGCATGTTCTGCCGGTAACGATCAGCCACTGCGGTGTCAGTCGCATCAGCGGCTTCATTGAAATAGCGGGCCACATTCTGGGCAAACACGCCAAAGAGCATGTGCACCAAAGTATGCAGCTGATCATCACTATTCACGTTGAGCCGCTTGGTATCCACCATCTGCGACCAGTTAGTCCGAATCCGATGCTGAGCCCGGTAGTGTGCCGTCCACTCATCATCTACCTGGACCGACCCGCGATAGCTGAAACTGAGAAACAGCATGCGATAAAACTCGCGGTACGGCCCCTGACTAAGATCGGTAAAAGCCGCTTCCGCTAGTTCCCGCACCGTCGCAAACAGATCGCCCTCGTGGCGGCGCAAGGTGCCGATCGTATCGGCCGCCCAAGCTTCCCGCAACTGACCCAACAGATAAAAATACAGATCCGTCTTATCCGAAAAATACTGATAAAAACTGCCCCGGGAAATCTTGGCTAACCGGACGATTTCGCTCACGGATGCATCCGCCAGACTGGCATGGGAAAAAACAGTGAAGCCGGCGTCAATCAAGCGCTGCCGTTTTGTTCCGGGCAGGTTAAAAAATGTTTGCGTGGGCACGCCCAGCAGCCTCCTTTGTGACATTATCTAATAAAAATGACACACTGTCATATGACAATGTGTCATTATAGACTCTTCTCAGAAAAAATCAATCAGGAATTTGCTCAGTCTCTTTGAGGAATTTGTTCAGATCCCGGGCACTGGTCAAATTCACCGCCAGTACCTCGGTTTGGCCGTCTTCGACGCTGACCAAACTGACGCTCGTGTTGTCCAGCAAATGCCCGTCAATGGCGTTGTGATCCAGACCGTAAATATAATTGCTCAACGCCAAGCCGGAAGAGACGACCAAAATATTGCCGTCGCCGTTCTCATCGGTGATGCGGCGCATCGTGGTCTGGATCCGCTGCTGCAGCGCCTGGTAATCTTCGGCTTGATCCGTGTCATCCAGGGCCGCGAAGGAATTAGTCATGGCGACGATACTGCCGTCACCGGAATACATCCGCCGGGCAGTCTTCAGCCCGTACCGGCGCACGACCTCAATAAAGATTCGGCGGGCGGACTCGCCCTCCAGTGCCCCGAAATACATCTCCCGGAGGCCGGTGGTGACGTGCATCGGCGTCTGCGGGTGTTTGTCCAGAATCAACCGGCAGGTCACCTGCTGGCGCTCCAAATCACTCGTATAGGCGGATACAAAGTCCACCTTGCGCAGCATATGACTGAGCTGACGGGCCGAACGCATCCCGTCAGCGGTCAATGGGGAATCGATCCACCCCTGCATCTTGTCCTGCGCATTCAACTCAGTCTGCCCATGGCGGACGAGGAATAGTAGCTGCTTCGGCATAGTGTCACTCTTTTCTACGACTGTGGCTGTTTACTGAATTTTACCATATTCTGCCGCGGGTTTGCGGACCAGGGCCAGCTTTCGGTCTAAAGACCGAGGCATTGGTTAATAAGATGCCACCGCCATCCCGCTGCGGTAAACCGTCGGTGAGTTGCCAAAATGTTTTTTGAAGACCAAGCTGAAGTAATTTGGATCGGTGTAGCCGCAAAGGCGGCCGATCACTTGACTCTGCTCGGTGGTCTCCAGCAGCAGCCGGGCGGCCCGGTCCATGCGGAACTCGGTCAGGTAGGTGATGAACGACACGCCGGTTTCGCGTTTGAACAGCGTGGAAAAATAGGAATGCGACACGCCGAGACTCGCGCAGACATCTTTCAACCCCAGCGATTCTTCCTGATAATGCACTCGAACATACTCTTGGGCGTCATGAATCATCACCGCTGACGTGGTATCGCGAGCCAGGGCCAACTGACTATTCAATGCCAGACAAGTCGCTGACAGCCACTGATGCAAAGACGCCGGCGACGACTCTGGCAGTGTCTGATAAAGGGTCTTAAGGTTATCGGTCAAGGCAGGGACGTGCAGCCGGTTGTTGGCCGCAAACCGGTAAAGTGCGCTGATCAGCTCATTGACGACCACAGTGTGCTGGGGCATGTGCTGGGCCGTCTGCCCTAGATGCGTCAGGTACGCTGCCACTGCTTCTTCAATGGCCTCTTCCGGCCCGACATGAATCTGTCTGAATAGCGCCGACAGCGCAGTATCAGTCAAAGGACTGAAATCAGCCAGCTCATGGGGAGCAATTTCTTTGATGTTGATCACTTTACCCGCTCCATAGAGACTGCGGTAGGATACCGCAGTGCGGGCTCCCCGGTATGCCCGGGGCAAATCGAGCAGCCTGCTCACCGCGGCGCCGACACCAATGGTCACCGCCGCAGCAAGTTTGCTTTTCGCCTCCTGACAGAAACGGTCGGCGTCGTCAGTGAGGGCCCGCACATCGGTCGCGGCGGCCAGCTGAACCGCCATAACGGTGTTGCCCAGATAAGAAAATGCTGCCAGCGGCCACAGGGGCTCAAAGAATGCACGGGCCTGCTGCAGCACCTGCGTGCGCAGCAGCATCGGATCGACCCTAGCCGGCAGCAGCGTGGTCGATGTGTGGATAACGAGACAGGTGTAAAAAGACCCGTTCAAGGCGATCTGGTAGTCGCGGCGATAAGCATCAATGGCGGCTTCATTGATTTGCCCATCAATCAGCGCGGCGTAAAAACTCGCTTGCATCACTGGCAGAGACTGTTTGTAGTACTGTTGCAGCACTGTCCAGTTCGCTGTTTGAGCGCGCTTTTGATTCAGTGTCTGGCGCAGTTGGCTGAAGGCGCCGCGCAGCACGGCTGGTTTTTCTGACCGCTTTAAAAATGCAGCGACGCCCAGTGCAATGGCCGCTTGGGCGGTCTCGAAATCTGCTTCTGCGGCCAAAATCACAAACGCTGTTTCCGGAGCAGCAGTCTTGGCCTGATGAATCAAAGCCAGGCCAGTACCCGCGGCCAACGCCAGCTCAGTGACGACGACGTCCGGGCGGCTCTCCGCAATCATTGCCAGCGCCTGGGCTTCGGTGGCCACTGTGCCCATCAAGTCAAATCCCAGCGCGCCCCAGTCGAGCAGCGTACGCATGCTAGACTCTGCGGGCGCCTTTTCTACAAACAAAATGCGATATGCTTCCATCGGCTCATCGACTCCCCCGAATGTTTGCTGTGCATAAACTATTGGCTGAGTGTTAAGCGTAACAATGGAAACGGTTTATTTCAAGCAAAAGCACTTATCCCTAGGCACCAAAATGACCTGCTGGTCCGTGTTGGATCAGCAGGTCGAGGAAGTTAGTAATCACTGTAATCGGGTCAGACACTCATTTCTTCTGGACGTACTTCAAGGAATCCAGCGTTACCGCAATGAGGATAATGATCCCAGAGAAAACGAACTGCAGATTCGTATCGATACCCAGAATGGTCAAGGCGTAAGTCAAGGCAGTGAAGATAGTGACCCCAACGACAACGCCGGAGATTTTCCCGATACCACCAGTGAAGGAGACGCCGCCGACCACACAGGCCGCGATGGCGTTCATTTCCCACCCTTGGCCGTATGCAGCAGAGCCGGAACCGACCATCCGCGCACATTCCAGCCAGGAGCCGAAGCCGTAAAGAATACCGGCGAAGACGAATGCGCCCAGTGTCACCGCGAAGACGGAAATCCCGGACACGGCGGCGGCTTCTGGATTGCCGCCAACTGCGTAGAGATTCTTGCCGAACCGTGTTTTGTTCCAAACAAACCAGGTGATGACGATGGCGGCAATGGCCCAGATAATGATTGACGGGAAGCCGCCGATCTTGGGAATGATCATGTTCGGAATGGCGGGGTCAATCGCCCCAAACGACACGCCTTTGGTGGCGTAGGTGACCAGCCCAAAGATAATCAAGGTGTTGGCCATTGTCGAGATGAATGGGTGCATCTGGAACCGTGCGGTGAAGAACCCGGCAATGGTGGTGAACACGGTCGACAGCACAATACAGGCCGCCAGTGCGAAAATCACCCGCACCCACAGATTCATTTTTGAGAAGTCGAAGATAACCCCAAACACGGAACCGGTGTTGATGCCCTGGTGCATGATGATCGTCGCGGCGGTCATACCCATCCCGACCATCCGGCCAATCGACAGGTCAGTCCCTGTCAACAGGATCAACCCGGCCACTCCCAGAGCCAGAAACATTTGCGGAGAAGCCTGCTGGAGAATGTTCAAGATGTTGTTATACGTCAGCAGCGACGTGCCTTTGATGATGGGCGTCATGATCGCCAGAATGATGAAGATAATGATGATGGCAAAGTACAACCCGTTGCGCAGCAGGAAATCACGGCGATTGAAGGTGTACTTGTAGTTTTCCCACTTCTGGCGGATATTCTCTTGCACCGAGAACTTCGACATCCGCAGCATGTCCAGTAAATGATATTCATAGACAAACGCGGCATGCTGGCGGTCCTTGATTTGCCGCTGCCGGGCTTGATAGGTCATCTTCGCGTCAAACAGCTTGTTCTTGTAGACGTAATTTTGTTCCTTGATTTCGGCGCGGTCGGAGAGTTCGGCCAGGGCCTGCTTGTGATCTGCCCGCAGGCTGGCCAGCTGCTCGTCATAGGCCTTTTTAGCCGCGACCTTCTCTTCGGCACAGCTCTTGACCACGTATTCGTAGTAATCGGTACGGTAATGCGCTTTGAGGTAGCGTTCTGCCTCCCCAATCAATTGGGCGACTTGATCCTTGTTTTGACTTTCCACAGCCCGGGCGCCGACCAGTGCCTCTTTATCAGCCTTGATGGCCGCCTCACGTTCGGCTTTGCTCAGACTCTTGTCCCGTTTAGTAGCTTCGATATGACCGCTGAGAATGATCACTTGGTCGGTCCCATCCTGACGCAGTACGTTGATCTGGTCTTGAATTTTGCCAATAGCGTCATCAATGGGCTGGCGCAGCTGCTGTTCGGCCTCAGCGGTGAGAATGTTGGTATCTGCCATGAATATCGTCCTCCTTATAGATATTTTGCGCTGAGCCGTAACAGCTCTTCTTGGTTGGTCTGTTTGGTGTTCACGATGCCCGCTAGACGACCGTTGCTCATCACGCCGATGCGGTTGGTAATCCCCAAGATCTCCGGCATTTCCGACGACACCACGAGGATCGTTTTGCCCTGCTTGGCCATCTGGATGATCAGCTCGTAGATCTCGTACTTCGCCCCGACGTCAATGCCGCGGGTCGGTTCGTCCATCATGAACAGTTGCGGCTGACGTTCGAGCCATTTACCGATGATCACCTTCTGCTGGTTGCCCCCGCTCAGGCTGGCAATCAGCTCGTCCGGGCCCATAGTCTTGGTGTTCATCACTTTGATTTCCTGAAGCGTCGCCTTCGTCATCTTCGGATCGGACAAGGCCGGCCCGCGTTTGTAAGCATTCAGGTTAGTGATGGTCGTGTTGAACGTCAGATTGCCTTTGAGGAACAGCCCATTGGCCTTGCGTTCCTCGGTGATCATCGCGAAGCCATGGTCCATCGCCTCCTTGGCGGAGTTGAAGTTGGCCAGTTTGCCGTTGAAATACACCCGTCCGCCGGCCCGCGTGCGCACTCCGAAAATCGTTTCAAGCAGCTCTGTGCGGCCAGCCCCGACAAGTCCGTAAAGGCCGAAAATTTCCCCCTGCCCAACATCAAACGTGACGTCCTGCAGGTACGGTGAGAACTTCGTCGACAGGTGGCTGACCTGCAGAATTGTCTTGCCCACCACGTTGTCAACCGGCGGGAACCGGTTATCCAGCGGCCGGCCAACCATGGCCTTGACCAGCTCGTTCATATTTGTATCAGCGACTTTTTTGGTCATTACCAGGTGGCCGTCGCGCAGCACCGAGACCTCGTCACAAATCTCGAAGACTTCATCCATTTTGTGCGAAATGAAGATAATTGAAATACCCTGCTTTTTGAGCATGCGGACCATGTCGAAGAGTTTCTCAACTTCCTGAGCCATCAGCGAACTGGTCGGCTCGTCGAGAACGATCACCTTGGAGTTGTAAGAAATAGCTTTGGCAATTTCTACCATCTGCCGCTGGGACACGCTCATCTTGCGCATCGGCTGGGTCAAGTTGACCGTCATCCCGAGGCGGCGGAACAGCTCGGTGGCTTCACGCCGCATCTGCCGCTCGTCGACTACGCCCAGCGGGGTAATGGGATAGCGGCCGAGGAATAAGTTATCGACTACGCTCCGGTCCAGCGCTTGGTTGAGCTCTTGGTGTACCATGGCGATGCCGTTTTCCAGGGCGTCCTTGGGACCTTGGAAGGAGACCTCCCTGCCGTCCAAGAAAAATTCACCCTCATCCCGGGTCTTGATGCCGAACAGGCACTTCATCATGGTCGACTTGCCGGCGCCGTTTTCACCCATCAGCCCCATGACGGAGCCTTTTTTAACGTCCATATCAATGTGATCGAGCACCCGGTTGCGCCCGAACGACTTGCTTAAGCCGCGAATCGACAGCATCACGTCCGATGCAGGTTGCGGCTGCGTATTTACTGCTGATGCTTCTTGCATGTCTGGCTCCTTTCTCGTCTGCTTGTGGAAAAAAACAACTCCAGGGTGAGCGACCCCGAAAGCGCGTCATTTCGGCGATCCCGTTTCCCTGGAATTGCATTGTGCAGAGGCGGATTACTGTTTCAGGATAGAGGTGTACGAGGAGCCGTTATCGGTTTTCACCATGTTGATAGCAAACGCGTCATATTCGCTCGGGTTGCCCAATCGGTTGGTGATGTTAGACTCCGTCTGCCCGTCACCGCCGATGAATTCAACGTTCAGGTTCATCAGCTTCGCATACTTCTTCAGCAGCGGCTGGTAAGTGGATCCCAGGAAGTTGTCGGAGGAATTATAGATATCCAGCCATACTTTCTTTTCTGGAGACTTGGACTTATCCAGCTGGTGGGAAGCGTCAGCGTAAATCTTGGTCGAATCCGTGAAGTCTTTGTAATTATCGGCCGTCACTGCCACGTTCATGGCGTAGTAGGAACGCTGCTTCTCGTTGTAAACGTAGGTGTCCTTAGCCAGCACATTGCCGGCACTGTCCTTAGTATCGATCCCGGTGCCCTTCTTGACGCCGTCCAGCGCATTGCGCAGAACCCGCAAAGTCAGGTAAGCTTGCACGTCGGCGTGCTGGCTGATGGTCCCGCCGTATCCTTCCGCAATGGCTGCCACTGCATCGGAGTTCGCGTCGTAGCCGAAAGTCGGTACTTTGTTTTCCTTGGACCAGGCGTTGAACATCGCCATGCCCATGCCGTCGTTATTGGAAGCGACGATGTCGATCTGCTTGCCCAGGCTGGACGACCAAGTGCCGATCGTATTACCGGCGGTCGCCGCGTCCCAGGTCGCCCCGGAGTTGTTCTTCATTTCCTGGCTGGCCAGTTCGCGGATCTTGTAGGTCTTGCCGCCAACAGACAGGCTGCCGTCCTTGACGACTTTGGACTTGCCGTCAGAGTTCATCCCAGTCGGAGTGGAATCGACATTGCCGCCCTTTTTAACAGCCGTGCCCAACGCGGCCCGAACCCCGCGAGTACGGGCGATCGAGTCGTTATGGCCAACGTCCCCGATGGCCAGCACGTAACCGATGGTACCGTCGCCGTTGCGATCGACGGTGGCGATATTCTTTTCGATATAGGACTTGATCATCTCGCCTTGGACCTTGGCCCCTTGGTTGGCATCGAAACCAACGTAATAGGTATCCTTGTTGAATGTCAATGCGGCCATGTCCAGCTTGCCGTCAGTGGAGTTCGACGGCTGGCGGTTGTACCACACCACCGGTTTGTCCTTGTTGGCCACGGTCTTGTCCGCACCGCCGCTTGAACTGGAGCCAGAGCCAGAACCGCAGGCCCCCAGCAGCAACGCAGCCCCCAGCATTAACACCATGCCTAGTGTTTTTGTCTTCTTCATAATGAATGCTTCCTCCTTGATGGCTTGAATGAATGAATGCGCTTACTTTATCCTAAGTTTAACCAATGCCGGCAAGCGCCACCATAGAATATTCTTCGGTGCACATTGAATATTTTTGGGAGTTGCGTGAAACGGATATTCTTTCCACAAAAATGGCCGCCACCAGGGTTTGGCAACGGCTAAACAGCGAACAAAAAAGCCGCTGTCTCGAAAGACAGCGGCTACTGATAACGATTTGGTGATGATTGGGTAACTAGGACTCGAACCTAGACATTACGGATTCAGAGTCCGTTGCCTTACCAATTTGGCTATTACCCAGTGCTCTTAACAACGAGTAATAGTATATAAATTTTTACCCGGTATTGTCAAGGGCTTGAGCCGAAAAAAATTGTTCAAGCAAAGATCTTTAAGATGTTAACCCAGTCAAAACTGACGACTTGGTCCGCCCGCAAGTAAGGCAGCCGCTTTGGCGCAGCTGCCAACCGGCCCTGGAGCCCATCTGGCTGGATGACCGTGATCACCACGGGCAGAAACTCGCCTTGAATTTCCGGATCAACGAATCCCAATTGGACCTTGTCCCCCACCTGCAGGCGCTTGATGGCTTCCGGTGTGGGCGCGTGAAACGTCATTGGTTGCGTAATCGCTAACTGCTGCGCATTTAAATAATGAATTTGATCCTCTGCCACGTGAAAAACCTCCTGAATAGTAAAAAAAAGCCGGCAATCAACGATTGCCGGCGTGCGATAGCCCGTACGGGAATTGAACCCGTAACTCCGCCTTGAGAGGGCGACGTCTTAACCATTTGACCAACGGGCAATGGCAACAAAAATGAGCACTTTTATAGTTTACTAGATTTCAATCGAAAGTCAAGGCCTTTTTTTCTGACGTAAACTCAATGCAAAAACGACCGCTAAAGCAACCAAAATAAACAGGCACAAAAACAGACTGATGTAGAAGGCGTAGTGAAAGGCCGGCCAATGGAACAATTGCCAGCAGACCCAAAACATCAAGGTCATGATCACGAATTCGACTAGACGGGTGCGTATCGACTCAAAGGCGGACTTCATTCGTAGGACAGCTCCACCATTAGCAAGTGCTGACTCTTCAACCAGGTGGTGGTCATCCACACATCCTGATAGCCCTGATTGGCTGGGGCCAAGGTTTCCCGGTACAATTCCTGCAATTGGTCGTGCCGCGCCTGGACGAAGTCTTTAGGCAGGCGAAAAACATGCAAGCGCATGGGCACAAAGAACTCCGGGTAATCGGCAAACGGAAACAACTGCTGGTCAAAGGCAAAGGTCAGCATATTCACGTATTGCCGCGGTTCCCGGACGATATCGTCCCGATGGCTGGTAACAAAATCCAATATTTCGGCGTAAGCAGACATGGGTGAAAATCCTTTCTCTCCTAATATAATTGCGCACTTTGATCCGCTGCAAAATGATCAAAGGCAGGCATCGTCTTATCCCGATCGTGCTGTTCAATGGTCAGTACCGTGGGGTCTTGGCGATCCCCGGCTAAATACTGATACATGAAGTTATCGCGGAACCCAATCTTGGCCGCATCCTCCGGCGCATTGCCGTAATAAACGGTCTTGATGTTGGCCCAAATGATCGCGCCGAGGCACATCGGGCACGGATACGCCGACGTATACAGCTCGCAACCGGTCAGGTCGTACGTATCCAAAATGTCACAGGCCCGCCGAATCGCCACGATTTCGCCATGGGCGGTCGGATCATGCTGGAACAGGACCTGATTGTGACCCTGGGCCACGATCTTGCCATTCTTAACGATCAGGCAGCCAAACGGCCCGCCCTCGTGCAACGTGTTATTCAAATCGGCCTGTTTGGCGGCCAACGCCATAAACTGCGGATCATACGCCATTACGCCCACCACTTTCATCATTAACTAATTGCTTTCAGGAAACAGCTTACCATACTTGCCCAGGCAAAGGCAGGGGGAAATACTACTTCCCGCTTAATGGCAGCGTGACTACGAAGGCCGCCCCCTGGGGGTGAATATCCATTACCCGAATATGCCCGCGGTGATTGGTTACAATCCAGTCAGCAATCGCTAAGCCTAACCCGCTGCCCCCGGTCTCGCGGTTCCGAGACGGATCCATTCGATAAAATCGATCGAAGATCCGCTTTTTGTCCGCGTCCGGAATACTTGGCCCAGAATTACCCACCGTCAGCGTCCAAGTCTTCGTCTGACGTTCCGTCGTCACCCAGATTGAATCCCCAGCAGCCGTATATTTGAAGGCATTGTCCAACAAAATTACCAGCAGCTGATGCAGCTGGTCACCGTCAAAAACTGCCTCGCCAGTAGCCTGCAGGGTCGTATCAAAGGCCCGGTCCTGAGCGGCAGCAATTTCTTTATACGGGGCCAGCACCGACACTGGCCAGATTTGTAAATCGTAGTGCTGCAAATCGGTCGTTAAGGCATTACTGTCCGCCTTGGCCATCGTCAGCAGATCCGTCGTGAGGTGCTGCAAGCGGGTGGATTCCGCCAATGTCGTAGCGATCGCCTCGCTTTGATTCAAAACCGTATCGTGAGGCTTGGTCAGTAAATGCTCCTGCTGGCTTTGAATCACTGCCAGCGGTGCCCGCAATTCATGGGCGGCATCCGCGACGAAGTCCTGCTGGCGCTGCCAAGATTTGACGATGGGCCGCATGGCGCGCCGGGCTAAAACCGACGCAAATAGTAAAGCCAGCAGCCAGAAGAAAATCATGGTGGCCACCAGCACCCGCAGAAAGCTGTTCATCCCGTCCAGCTGGGCATCAATATTTTGCAGAATCAGCACATAGTGTCCGGCGTACATTGGATTCAAATTGCTCTTAGGGACATGCACCAGTAGGGTACGGAAAGTACCCGCCGTAGTCGTCAAAACCTGTTTCTTGCCCACTGCACTTTTATCCAATTCCAGATTCTGGAAATACGCATAGTATCGCTGACCCAAGTCGGCCGCATTAATGATTTGACCGGCAGCATTGAACACCACCATGTTAGTCCGGAACGAAGCGCCATTTTGACTATTCGGCCGCTGACCAGGAGTCAACGGCCCTGGTGCAGCAGCCGGCCCATCTTTGAGACTGCGCTCCTGCCGAGCCAGCGTCGTGTCCACACCGTTATAGACTGCTTGCTGGTAAAGAAAATACACAACAGCGCCCAGCGTGAAAAAAAGCAGCGCGAAGCTGAGCACCTCACCCCAAAACAATTTACGCTGTTGCCGTTTGATTCCCTCATTTGCCTGCATTGGCCGCGACCTCATCGAGAATGTAACCGACGTTGCGAATCGTCCGGATGGCGTCAGCCACGGCGGTGCCCTTCAGTTTCTTGCGCAAATTGCTCATATATACTTCCACCACTGCCAAACCAGTATCGGAATCAAAGCCCCACAGCCGGTCGAAAATCTGCTCCTTTGTGACGATGGTGCCCTGATTTTGCAATAAATACACGAGTAAGTCATATTCTTTGCCGCTCAAGGCCACCGGTACACCGCTCACGGTGACTGAGCGATCGTTCAACTGCACTGTGAGCGGACCGAACGCTAGGGTGTAATCATCGCGATATTTACCGCTGCGTTTGAGCAGCACTTTGATGCGCGCCATCAGTTCCTCCCGGTGAAACGGTTTGGTTAAATAATCATCCGTCCCTAGATCAAAGCCCCGCATCTTGTCGCTCAGACCATCTTTAGCAGTCAAGATCAGTACCGGGGTGCCAACATGCGCCGCCCGGAGTTTATGCAATACCGTAAACCCGTCCATTTCTGGCAGCATGATATCGAGAATGATGGCGTCAAAAATTCCCTCACTGGCCAAGTACTCACCCTCGTCGCCGGCGTAGACGCCGCGGGTGTCAGCTAGCGGGGCCAAAAATTCTTGAATACTCTGATTTAAATGATGATCATCTTCAATCACCAAAATTAACGGTTTCGCAGGCATGTTGATCGCTTCTTTCTATATTATTCACCAGTATACGGCGTGCACCTTTAAGCACCCTTAAGAAATTTCTGCGTTTTTTTAAGCTGATTTTATGCTCCAGTCCTTAATGTAATCCCCATAGCAAAGGAGATGGCCGCTGTGAAGCGATTGATTACCCAATTCATCCAATTTGGTGCCGTCGGAGCCTTGAACACGGTGCTGACGTACATCATCTACTTGATATTATACCAACATATTTCCCCGACGCTGGCCATGGCCGTCGGTTATGGCCTGACGTCCCTGCTGGGGCTGGCTTTAAACAAGCAGTGGGTC
Source organism: Schleiferilactobacillus harbinensis DSM 16991 (assembly GCF_000425885.1). Classification (GTDB taxonomy): domain Bacteria; phylum Bacillota; class Bacilli; order Lactobacillales; family Lactobacillaceae; genus Schleiferilactobacillus; species Schleiferilactobacillus harbinensis. The sequence continues at coordinate 12,525 of NZ_AUEH01000001.1, read as the reverse complement.
TTTAAACAAAGCGGCGGCGAAATGTCCTGGATGACGTTCAAGTATTACGCGACGTATGGGACAACCTTCCTGCTCAGTTTGATCCTGACCAGTACCTGGGTCGATGTCCTGCATTTTCCGGCTGCTTGGGCGCCGCTCTTCAGCCTCGCGGTCACCGCCCCGGTCAATTTCCTGCTCAGTAAATACTGGGTCTTTACCCAGAAAGGAGTTCGTATCCATGCAAGCAAAAACTCGCCCTACTGATCCGCCGATCGACAAGCCCAAACGCCGCCTGGACTGGTGGCTGGTGGCGATTCTCCTTCTCGCCGCTTTTCTTTACGCCTGGAACATCTGGGAGGCGGGCAGTGCCAATGATTACTATACCGCTGCCGTCGTCAGCATGACTAAGAGCTGGCATAACTTCTGGTACGGCGCCTTTGATCCCGCCGGCTTCATCACCGTGGACAAACCGCCCGTCGCCCTCTGGTTCATGGCAATTTCCGGGAAAATATTCGGCGTCTACGGCTGGTCCGTCGTCCTGCCATCCATTCTCTTCGGCATCGGCTCTGTCTATCTGATCTACGCCATGGTGAAACGAGTCTTCGGCGCTTGGCCTGCACGGCTCAGTGCCCTGATCATGACGCTGACGCCCATCGTGGTGGCAGATTCCCGCACCAACAACATGGATGCGACTTTGGTTTATTTCTTATTATTAGCCACTGACTGCCTATTCATTGCGATTCAAAAGAAACGGCCTTGGCTGGTCCTTGTCAGTTTCGCGTTGATTGGGGTCTCTTTCAACATTAAGATGCTCCAAGCCTTCATGATCCTGCCGGCTTTGCTGCTTTTTTACTGGCTGGCCAGCAGTCAGCCGTGGAAGAAACGGCTGGTGACCCTCGTTGGTGCTGGGGCAGCTTTGGCCATTTTCACCCTCGCCTGGCCCCTGCAAGTTGATTCCACGAGCGCTGCTGATCGACCATACATTGGCAGTTCACAGAAGAACTCCGTGATGGACTTGGCTTTTGGCTACAACGGATCTGAACGGCTGCTCGGGCAGACTTCTGGTCTGGGCGGCACCTTCGGCGGCCTGAATAGTAAGAATAAAGGCGGCTTCGAAGGCATGCCAGGCGGTGCGCCGGGGTCTGCTGCGACGACTAAGAACGGGACAACCACCAAGAGCAACGGCACGACGACTCAGAATGGCACCCCGCCGACCGGCAGCAAGCAGGGGGGAACACCGCCTTCTGGGGGAACACCGCCTTCTGGCACTAATCAGGGCGGCACCCCGCCGACCGGCAGTAAACAAGGTACAACTACCAAGAGCAAGAGCAACACCACCCTCACCGCCCAAGGCGGCGAGGGCAACTTCACGCCGCCCACCGGCGGTAACCGCAGAGGCGGCTTTCCCGGTGGTACTCGCCGGGGCGGTCGCGGCGGCATGGGTGCTGGCGGCGGCGCCTTCAACATCGGTACCGCCGGCCCGCTGCGGGTCTTCCAATCTGCGTTAGGTCCGCAAATCAGCTGGCTCCTGCCCATGGCCCTCATCGGTTTCATCAGTTCCTTTGTTTACTACATTGACCGTAAACGGAAGTGGTGGCAGCTGTCCCTGCAGCAAAAGCATGTCGGCTATTGGCTGGCCTGGCTTGTCCCCGTCATGGGCTTCTTCTCCATTGCCTCCTTCTTCCACCCCTACTACATGATCATGCTGGCCCCGCCTATTGCCGCTTTGGCTGGGATCGGGCTGTACACCATGTTTAAACAGTTCCAAGGGAGCTGGAAACACTGGACAACGTATCTGCTGCCCGTGGGGATCGCCATCACGATTGCTTTGCAAGCCTGGTACCTCACCCAGTACTACACGGTTGCGCCTTGGCTCCTGGTGATCGCCGGCATCCTCGTCATCGTTGGGTTATTTGCGACTCGGCTGCACCGGTTCCGCAAAATCATGGTCGGTGCCACGCTGGTCACCATCCTCGCCGCCCCTGGTTTCTGGTCCATCACCCCGACATTAGCCGGTGAATCGGCAGGTATCCCCACGGCCGGTCCTGATCTGTTGAGCCAAGGCGGCAATACGAGCGGCGGTATCGGCAGCGGCAGCGTTAATTCTGGCCTGCTGAAATACGTCGAAGCCCACCAAGGCTCGGCCAAGTATCTCTTCGCCGTCTCCGACGCCTCCACCGCTGCGCCGTACATTATCAAGAGCGGCAAGGCAGTAATGGCCATCGGCGGCTTCAACGGCACTGATCCCACTTTGACCTTGAAGCAGTTTAAGGCGCTAGTGAAGAAAGGCGAGCTGAAGTATTACTACAGTTCCGGCCGTTCCGGTAATTCCTCGATTGCCGCCTGGGTCGAAAAGAATGGGACGAAGATCGCCGCCAGTAAGTACGGCTCAACGACCAGCAGCACGCAATCAACGAACCAGCGTGGCGGCTTCGGTGGTATGGGCGGCAACGGCACCCTCTATAAGCTGACCGTGAAGTAAGCCGAATAGTCTCAAGAGAAAGGAGATTTCATTCCTATGGCCCAAGCAACTAATCGTACCCCGCTTATTTCAATCGTGCTCCCAGTCTTCAACGAAGAGGCCGGCATTCAAGAAACCGTGGACGTCCTGCTGCATTATGTGGCCGCCCGGCAAGAACGTTATGAATTGATTTTCGTCGATGACGGCAGCCAGGACAAAACCGTCCAGATACTGCGCGCTGCCCGGCAGCGGTCCGCTTTAATCAAACTGGTTGAATTTTCTCGCAACTTCGGTCATCAATTGGCCATCACCGCCGGTGTCCGTTACGCCACCGGCGACGCGGTGGTCGTTATGGACGCCGATCTGCAGGATCCGCCCAGCGTCATTCCCAGCATGATCGCCAAATGGCGGGCCGGTTATGCCGTCGTCTACGGCAAGCGGCGCCATCGGGACGGTGAAACGTGGTTTAAGAAATTCACCGCCGCCACTTTCTATCGCTTGCTGGAAAGCATCACCAGCATCCAAATCCCCGTCGATACCGGCGACTTCCGGCTCATGGATCGCAAAGTCGTGGATGTCTTGGACCAAATGAATGAACCCGACCCTTTTGTTCGGGGCATGGTCAGCTGGATCGGCTTCAAACAAACCGGCGTCTTGTACGACCGAAAAGAGCGCTACGCTGGGTCATCTAAATATCCCCTGCGCAAGATGCTCGGGCTGGCCATGAACGGCATCACCAGCTTCTCCCGCCTCCCCCTAATGCTGGGCTACTGGGCCGCTGGGGCGCTCGGACTCATCAGTGTCCTGGTTCTGCTGGCCAACCTGATTCTTGGCACCGTCACCGGGACCACCTGGCTGATCATCACCGTTGCCCTCACCGGCGCGCTGATCCTCCTTGCTCTCGGCGCCACCGGTACCTACATCGGCCGCATGTTCACCGCTTCCCGAGACCGCCCGCTGTATATCGTGGCTCAAACGGAAGGCTTCAAGCAATCGCAACGTCACCAGCAGACGCAACCAGAGTCTAACTTGGTCCAGCTGCGCAACTGAGCACACCATTGACTCACCCTCTAAGTGCTCTGGCACTGGGCCAAACCCTCACCAGTATACGGAACCGTCCCTGTCCAGACCGGGGGCGGTTTTTTGGTGCCGGTAAGTACATCATTTCTCAGAATGGTGGAAAGGGAATTCGTTACGTACTACAATATTTCGTATAGCAATGAGCATTATCGTCCAAATCCTGATGACGTGAAAAGCTGACATGGGGGGATTAATCATGACGAGGGAGAATTATCCGCAGCAACCGCAACACAGGCAGTCTGGGTCACCGGAGCAAAACACGTGGCAGCAACCGCAGCAGCCGGCCAATCCGCAAAACGGCCAGTATGCTAATCCGAATAACAATCAAAGTTGGCCGGGAAATTCCAATCCGCAATCAGGTCAGCCGTATTATGGTAATTATCCAAATCAGCAAGCCCAATATCCGGGTCCCGGACAAGCAAACAGCTATCCGCAACCAGGGCCGCAAAATCCGAATGCCAGCTACCAAAATCCAAATCCGCAACAACCGGCGAATGGATATGGCCAAGGCCCTTATCAGCAGCCTGCCAATGGCTACGCCCAACAGCCGAATTCGCCCTATCCAGCAGCCGGTTACGGCCAACAGCTGCATCCGCAGCAACCGCAAAATGGGTACGCGCAACAGCCGAATCAGCAATATTCGCCAACTGGGTATGGTCAGCAGCAGCCCGCCAATGGGCAGGACCAACAGCAGCCTTATCAACAGCAATCGGCCAATGGGCAAAACCAACAACCACTTTATCAACAGCAATTTGCAAATGGCTACGCCCAGCAGCCCTATCCGTCACAGCCGACCAGATCCACCGCTGCACCGCAGGCGCCGTCACGCATGCGTCGAGGGGATCAAGGCAGCAACCCAGTTCATCAATCTCAGGATGTACCGACCAAGTCGAAAGCCATCGCCTTAGCTGGCGGAATTACCGGCCTCGCCGGCGGTATCATGCTGATTTTTGGCCCCATGCTGCTCGTCGGCGGCGCAGTCGCCAACGTAGGCACCCGATCCTTATCCGGCACCACCGGCGTCTCCGCCTTTTTGACCCTGATTAAAATTGCCGTGTTGGCCCTGGGGATTTTTGGGCTGTTATATTACCGCGGCACAGGCCTAGTCAAAACGGCCGGACACATCTTGCTCATCGTGGGCGGCGCGGTCGCTATTATTCCGCTGCTCGGCTGGGTTGGCGGCATCGTCGCCATTGTCGGTGGTGCGCTTTACCTTGCCAGTTTGAAGAACTTCAAGACTGTTTAGGATTCCTGCCCACGACCTAGGCGTCATTATTCACACTGTTATTTCAGAGAATAGAAATCACAAAAGCCTTTAGAACTCGGTTATGTTTGTACTTTTTTCGGAAGTACAACGTTTGAGTCTAAAGGCTTGTTTGATTTATCCTGTGCCGTAAACGAAATGCTTCAGTGACTTGCCGTTTTTCACCTGTCCAATGGGCATTTTTTCAATAAACCAAAGTGGAAAGTGACTCGAAAAAGTACCCTCAGAAGTAGCAATCAACGTTTTTTTATCAACTGTAATGGTTCCCTTGGTGTCAGGACCAGAGGTCACCTCATACACTCGTTTTTCCGGTGTGTCCTGTATGATATCAAATACCAGCATCATGGATTCTCCGCTCCTTTCCATATTCAAAATATTATTTACCCAAAAGCACTTGATAATTTGGCTGAATAATCTCAGTAGATAATGTTCGGTGGATCGTCCGGTAGCGGTTCATTCAATAAAGCTAGATGACTTGCATACTCTTTGGCCGCAAACTCGGTTAAAACGTAACACCTGGTCATTGCAAGCAATTCACTATATGGCGGGTACTTGTGAAACCTTTGCCAGTACGTCCTATCGGCTTGCTTAACAATTTGAGCTGCATCATGCTCAAACTTCATCATTTTGAAATCCCCCGTTCAAATCTACTGAAACTCATTGACAATGGCATGAGTATTTTACAACATACGGCCGAGGGAAGACATATAATACACCCCCTGCTGTTGCCGTGGTGTCTGGGTAGCAAAAAAAACAGCTCCAACACCATCAATCAAGGCCATTCGGCTGTTCAATGATATTGAAGCTGTTTTATTTTCTGCCTGTAAAATCCTCGAACGCTTACTTATTCAAGCGTTCCGTCAGTTCCTTCGTCAACTCTTCATAGCCTTGCCGGCCCAGCAGAGCGAACATGTTCTTCTTGTAAGCCTCAACCCCAGGCTGGTTGAACGGGTTGATCCCGTTCAAGTACCCAGAAATGGCAACAGCGGCCTCAAAGAAGTAGATCGTATAACCCAACGAATAAGCATCCTGCTTAGGCACATTCACGGTCATGACCGGAACGCCGCCATCGGTATGGGCCATAACAACACCCTGGTAAGCCTTGTTGTTGACATAGTTCATGGACTTGTCAGCCAAGTAACCTAAACCGTCCAGGTTCTTGTCGTCTTCAGGGATCGTGACGTCGTTAGGCGCGTCCTCGATCTTAACGACCGTCTCCATCAGATTGCGCAGACCCTCTTGGATGTATTGACCCAAGGAGTGCAGATCCGTGGTGAAGTTAGCAGAAGAAGGATAGATTCCCTTCTGATCCTTGCCTTCAGACTCGCCCATCAATTGCTTCCACCATTCGCCGAACAGACGCAGGTTAGGCTCGTAGTTTTCCAGCAATTCAGTGGTAAAGCCCTTGCGGTACAAGATATTCCGCAAAGCGGCATACTTGTAAGCATCGTTCTTCGTGACATCCGGGTTGGTGTATTCAGAACGGGCATCAGCCGCGCCTTGCATCAAGGCATCGATGTCCCCGCCGGCAACGGCGATGGGCAGCAGACCAACAGCGGAAAGCACGGAGAACCGGCCGCCGATATCATCAGGCACAACGAATTCTTCGTAGCCCTCAGCGTCAGCCTCAGTCTTCAGCGCACCCTTGGCCCGGTCAGTTGTCGCGTAGATCCGTTCCTTAGCACCAGCAGCACCATACTTAGCAATCAGCTTGGCCTTCAATACGCGGAAAGCGATAGAAGGTTCTGTGGTCGTCCCCGACTTGGAGATGACGTTGATACTGAAGTCCCGGTCGCCAATCAATTGAACCAGATCATGCAGGTAGCTGCCGCTGATAGAATTCCCAGCGAAGTAGACTTCCGGTACAGACCGGTCTTTTTGTTGGTTGTAGAAATTCGGATTCAAGAAATCAATCGCTGCTTGGGCACCGAGGTAAGACCCGCCGATACCAATCGCCACAAAGACTTCAGAATTGCCCTGAACCTTCTTAGCAGCCGCCTTGATCCGGCTGAATTCTTCCTTATCGTAGTCAACAGGCAGATCCAGGAATCCCCGGAAATCATTGCCTGCGCCAGTACCGTCGCGCAGCTCTTTGTCTGCGGCTGTAACCAGCGGTTGAATCTCACTTAATTCATTGTCGTGCACGAACTTGCTCAATGCAGATGCATCAAAGGAAATGTGTGCCATGGATAGACCTCCCATTAAATATAGATAACCAATTACCCTTATCACTTTAATCGCTTCCCGGGGAGAATGCAATCAATTGCAAGAAAACGGGCGAAAAAACACATATCTTTTCTGAAACTAAATTCTTGGGCAAAACAATTGACATCCCGAGTGTACTATGGATAATAGTACACGTAATACAGATGCAGCAAAGGAGGTGCCATATTCATGCAAAATCCCCGTTCCCTCGCCTATTACGAACGCTTAGCGCTGAAAGTTAAAGATCAAGTGCTGACCGGCATTTGGCAAGTCGGCGACAAATTGCCGTCAGTCCGGGAGATGGCTCAGCAAGAGCGGCTGAACCCCAATACCGTGGCCAAGGCCTACCGTCAGCTGGAAGCGGATGGCGTCATCGAAGTGCAGCCGGGTAAAGGAACCTTTATCAAAGACAGCCCGCCATCCGCCCCCCAGCAAACCGTCCTATGGCAGCAGCTCTCGGCCTGGCTGATCAACGCCGGCACAGCCGGCATTACCCGTCAACAGATCGATGTCTTTCTGGATACCAATTTTTCACCAAAGGAGGTTTCCCATCCATGACCGTCACGCTTACCAATTTAACCAAACGGATTGGCCGCAAAGAAGTGGTCACCGATATCAGTTTCACCTGGCGGCCGGGGGAAATCACTGGTTTGGTCGGCCGCAACGGGGCCGGCAAGACCACCCTCTTCCGGACGATGATGCTGCAATACATTCCCGACAGCGGCACGATCCAGATCAACGACCAAACCGTCACTCCGAATACCAACTTTACCCAATCTATTTTCTTCGTCGACAGCCAAGATAATTTCTTTGGCAACAGTCCGCTGGCCGAAATTGCCAGCTGGTTCACCCTCGTGTACCCGCAATTCAGCTTAGACAGTTTCTGGCAGGAAATTGACCATTTCAAGATTCCTCGGGAAAGCCGCTGGTCTGGCCTGTCTAAAGGAATGCAGGCGACCATCCTAATGGCGCTGGCCCTGGCCAGCAACGTGCCTTACATCATTTTGGATGAACCTTTCTCCGGGCTGGACGTGATTGCCCGGGAACAGGTCACCCAGATGATCATCGACGCGGCGGCAGAGCACCACACGGCGTTTCTGATTTCTTCCCATGATCTGGAAGAGCTGGACGGGATCAGCGACCGCGTCCTGATTCTTAAGGACCACCACATTCTTCACGACTACATGCTGGAAGAGTTGCGGGAAGAGGCCAAGAAGATCCAGGTCGTATTCCGGCATAACGAAGTGCCGGCCGCGATCAAGAAGGAGGGCACCCTGATTCGTGTTACCGGCCAAGTCCTGGAGATTGTCTTCCTGCATTATGACGAGACCATTGAGACGGCGTTGCAGGATGCCCAGCCAGTATTCATGGAAGATTTGCCGCTAACTTTGACGGACATCTTCCGGACCACGGCGGTGCACGATACGGATTACTTGTTGGGTAAGGAGGTATACGAGAAATGACCAATCATTCATTACGGACATTACTGCTGCACCGCCACCGCGTTTGGCTGATCTTGGCTGCGTTCCTGCTCCTCTTCTTTGGCGTGGTGCAAGGAACCAGCAATGTCAATATGTTCCACGAGTGGGGAAAATACCAGACCAGCGAAAAGGACTTCAACAAGTACGACGTACCGGCGATGAAAAAAGCCCATAAGTCCATGACCTATGCCCAATTTATCAAGGATCAGCGCACCCTCAAATACGGCAATCCCCTGCGCGGTCACGTCACCCAAGACGGCACATTTTTCAGCATGATCTATTTCTTAACAGCCATTGTGCTGGGATGTTTGATGACTTTTTGGGATCAATTTTCCGGTTTCAACCGTCTACTGTTCAGCAGCGGCGCCAGGCGCAGGCAAATTCTGGCCATGAAGGTGCGCTTATATCTGCCGGTGCTTCTAATTGGTTATCTTCTCGGTGCGGTAATCAGCTACGCCATCATTCGGAGCGGCGTCCCCCACGATTATCTGATCTTCTACTGGCGTTCGCTGTTCCTGTATCTGCCAATCTTCATTATTCAATTAATAGCGGCCTTCGCAGCGGGCAGTTTGTTCGGCATAGTGATTGGCCAACCCCTGCCGTTGGTGATCACCCTTGGTTTCTTGGGCATCAGCGCGGGCGGGTTCTCCATACATGTCATGTACTGGTTGGGCATGAATACCCGCGTCAACTACGACCGCATCACCAGCACACCTTGGTTTAATTATGCTTTCTGGCTCTTCTTTGCCATTCTCTTTATTGGCTTGTGCGTCGCCTTCTACCCCCGCATTTCTCTGGAGAACAGCCACCAATACCTGCTCATTCCCCAACTGCGGCCTTGGGTCTTAGCGGCATTTACGATTTACGTTCCCGCCGTCACCGAGGATTGGTTATTCGCCGGCCAGCACGCCATCTCCATGGCGATCACCGGCATCGCCGTCTTTTCTTTCCTATACTGGTACCTCTACCGTCCCCAATGGCTTGGCCGAAAGTCCACCCAGTCCGCCAACCACTCCCAAACTCCCGCCCCCTGATGGTCTAGACCCATTTTCAAGCATGTCCCTTGAAACATCCTATGAAAACCCGTATACTAATGAAGGTTTTAAGGCAAAAATTTTGGAGGGATAAACTTCTATGGCAAAAAAACGCATTTCCCGCGGCAAGTTCGACAAGCTGCAACAATTATCCAACGATAAGGGTGTTATTGCAGCCCTGGCGATCGACCAACGGGGTTCGATGAAGCGGATCATGAAGGCCGCTGCCGAAAAGTATGGTAAGGAATACAACTTGGACATGGTTTATGAATTCAAGGAACTTGTTTCCCAAGAATTGACCAAGTTCACTTCTGCCATCCTGATCGACGAAGAACTGGGCTTCAAGGGTATGAAGTCCAAGTCTCCGAAGTCTGGCCTGATCTTGTCTTACGAAGAGACAGGTTACGATGTTAACACTGTCGGCCGCTTCCCTGAACTGCTGCCCAACGAATCCCTGGACCGTATCTTGGCCAAGGGTGCTGATGCCGCTAAGGTTTTGGTTTATTACAACCCGAACGACAAGAAAGAAATCAATGACGTTAAGCATGCCTTCTTAGAGCGCTTAGGCAACGAAGCACTGGCTGCTGACATTCCGGTATTTGTTGAAATCGTTACTTACGACGACAACGTACCTGATGCCAAGAGCCCTGAATTTGCTAAGGAGAAGCCGCAATTGGTACTGGACTCCATGAAGGAATTCTCCAAGGATCAGTACCACATTGACGTCATCAAGGCTGAAATCCCGGTTAACTGGGACTTCGTTGAAGGCTACACCAAGAACGGCAACAAGGCTGTTTACAGCCAAGATGAAGTAAAGAAGATCTTCCAAGACATGAACAGCTTGGTTGACCGTCCGTTCATCTACTTGTCTGCTGGTGTACCGGCCGAAACATTCCGTGCTGAATTGACGTTTGCCGGCGAAGCTGGCAACAACTACAGCGGTATCCTGGGTGGCCGTGCCACTTGGTTGGATGGCGTTGAAGTTTACGCTAAGGACGGCAAGCAAGCACTGATCGATTGGCTGAACGGCCAAGGCAAGGAGAACGTTGAGGAATTGAACGATATCCTGAACAAGTATGCTACCCCTTGGTACGAAGTATACGGTGGTTTGGACAACATTGAGGTCTTTGACCGCAAGGTAATGACTGACTAATCGTTATTTCTAAGTTTAAGAAGGGACTGTGCCAAAAGTCCCATCTTCCTGAATAGCACCCAAATGAAAAGAGCTGAGACAAGATTGAAAGAATCTTGCCCCAGCTCTTTTTCTGAACTAAACACAGCACCGTTTTCGCGCTACCCTAATCAGTGACCAAACCAATAAAAAGGAGATCGAAATAGTACCATGCCACTTAAGTGTACCAGAAAATTAAGCCGTGTTTCACTGATATTCAAATTTACCGTTGCTCCATACAGTCTCGCCGATGTCATTGACCAATTCGTTGAAGCCATGCCGCATGTCCTGCTGACCCTTAATGAGCATAAATACGGCCGCCCGCGTTTCGCCACGGCGGCCCTTTTGAAGATCTATCTTTATGCGTATGCCAAACACCTGCCGGTCACTGGTCGTCAGCTTCATCAGCTGATCGCCGAGACCCCTTGTCTGCTCTGGTTTCTCAGTCCTGACCAGCGGGTCCCCAGCTATCGGGTTTTGGATCGTTTCCGTGTTGATCCGGCGATGGATCAGCTGATCGCCGATGCCCTGGACAAGTTTCACCAGCTGCTATTGGACCAGCACATCATTGATCGTCAGGCCGTCTTCATTGATGGGACTAAGATTGAAGCCGTTCCCCAGAAATATTCGTTTGTTTGGCGCAAGACCGTGACGAAGAGCAACCAGCGGCTGGTCGCCAATGGTCAGGCATTCTTAAAGAGTCTGCACTTGGTGCAGATCAATGCCCCGGCCGGCAAAGAAAACTTGGCGAAAGCATTGGCTATCGCCGCTAAACAGCTGCACCATGCCATTTGTCATCTGAACCGAGTGATTGCCCATGAAAAGACCGGTCGCGGCGGCTCGCCCAACAAACGCCGACGCCGGGCCTTAAAACATGATCTGCACGTCATTGAGACTAATTATCTGCCGCGCAAACGCCAGTATGACAAGTACTTCGGCGGCTTTGAACAACGCAACAGTCTGGCTAAGTTCGATTGCGATGCGACCTTCATGCGGCTCAAAGAGGACCCCATGAAGAACGGCCAACTGAAACCCGCGTATAATGTGCAGATTGCAACGGATAAGCAGTATATTTTAGCCGACTACGTCTGCCAGCGGCCGACCGACCAAAAGACGCTGATCCCGTTTCTTAAGCAGTCCCGCTGGATCTTTGCCCACGTGCACTATATCGCCGCAGATGCCGGCTATGGCAGTGAACAGAATTACGGTTATATCGCCGCCCAGAAGCATGTACCGCTGATTCCCTACACCATGTATGAAAAGGAAAAGACCCGCAAATATCGGCGCGATCCCAGCAAGTGCATGAACTGGCACTATAACGCTCAAGGTAATTACTACGTTGACAACCATGATGTTCAGTTCTGCTTCTGGCGTTTAGGGACTCGGACAGACCACCAGACCGGCTATACAAGACACTTTGCTTACTACCGGGCCCTGCCGGGTGAAACACCGGAAGCCTACTACTATGCCCACACGCAAACCGGTCGGTTGCGTCAGATTGGGGTCAACGCCACCTGGGAAAAGCAGAAGGCCGCAGAACAGCTGGCCTTAGGCATTGAACCTGGCCGTGGCGTCTACGCGCAGCGCAAGGACGAAGTGGAATCTGCTTTTGGCGTGATCAAACGCGAGCTGGGTTTTCGCCGTTTCCACGTGCGCTGGCTGCCGCACGTGAGACGAGAAACCGGGTTAGTGCTTCTGGCCTACGATCTCAGAAAGTACACCAAGTACCTGCAAAAACGGTATGAAAACCAACCAGCGACGGCATGAAAAGACCGAAGCTCGTCTTCAAATTGATGAAAACGAGCTTCGGTCTCAATGCCGGAATTGGGAGTTTTGGCCCAGTCCCTTTT